>JBBDZX010000001.1:0-28951 GCA_040899905.1 Anaerolineales bacterium
AGCGATTCTTCCGACTGTTACCGATGTCCTGAAACTCTACAAATAGTGGATAGTGGATGGTGGATAGGCCGAGGCGCGAGGCGCTTTAGTCTTGGTGGACTCCACAAGAACTGGAAACTGGAAACTCGAAACGAGGGCCGATGTCTGCAGCACCGCCGCCTGAAGAGGAATGGTCCCGCATCCTGAATGAGGGAGAGCAGCCCGGAGGCATCGGACGTCGCTTCCACGCGGCCCTTCCCTCGAGTCCGCGCTGCAAACTCTGCCTGGCGCCGTTCCGGGGATTGGGCGGAGCCCTCATGCGCATGATGGGCCGCGAACAATCGCGTTACAACCCCCGCTTCTGCGCCCAGTGTGGGACGTTCGAGCATCCCGGCGGAGCCGAGGTCGTGCTGACGATGTTGTTCGCCGATGTGCGCGGTTCGACCGCCCTGGCCGAGTCGATGGGCCCGAGCGAGTTCGGCCGTCTCATCAATCGTTTCTATGTCGTGGCCAGCGATATCCTGGTTCGTTCCGGGCTTCGCCGGCCCCAGGCATCCGAGTCGGGCCATCGGGGCCGCGCGCGAACTCCTGGACGCCACCGGGCATGCCGCCCCGGGAGGACCCTGGCTGCCCGTGGGCGTGGGCATCCATACGGGCCGGGCGTTCGTGGGGATCGTGGGAGGCGAGGGCGGCACGCCGCAGGATTTCACCGCCCTCGGCGACAGCGTGAACATCACCGCCCGCCTGGCTTCTGCCGCCAACCCAGGCGAAGTGCTCATCAGCGAGGCGGCGTACACCGCCTCCGGGTTCGATCTTGGGGATCTGGAGGTCCGACAGATGGACCTCAAAGGGAAGGCCTCCTCGACCGGAGCGCGTGTACTCCGTATCTCGGCTGGTTAGGCTAGCTGCTTTTTGTGCTCGGCACGCTCGACTATGGTCTCCAGCCCCCAAGCTGGCCCGGCAATCCGAGGGACCTTCGGATGCAGAACTACATTTGTGTCACGTGCGGGAACCAATTCGCGGCCACCGAAGAGCCCCCACCCAACTGCCCCATATGTGAGGACGAGAGGCAGTATGTCAACCCCGCGGGTCAATCCTGGACTACGCACGCCGCGTTATTGCGGGAACACCACAACATCCTGCAGTCATTGGAGCCTGGACTGACAGAAATTGTGACCGACCCAGCGTTTGGGATCGGTCAACGGGCGCTCCTCGTGCAGACTCCCAAGGGAAACGTGCTCTGGGATTGTCTCGGCGTCGTCGACGATGGAACCATCGGTGCCATCGGCGCGCTGGGAGGGATCTCCAGCCTGGCCATGTCCCATCCCCACATGTTTGGGTGCATGGTCGAGTGGAGCCACGCCTTCGACGACGCACCGGTCCATCTGCACGCGGACTTGCGGCGCTGGGTCCAGCGGCCCGATCCCGTGATTGACTTTTGGGAGGGGGAAAGCCGCGATCTGGACGGAGGACTGCAGCTCTACCGATGTGGCGGCCACTTCCAGGGCTCGACCGTCCTGCTGTGGCCAGAGGGTGCACAGGGTCGCGGCGCGCTCCTGAGCAGCGACACCATCCACGTCGCAAGGGACCGTCGCCACGTCTCGTTCATGTACAGCTATCCCAACTACATTCCTCTCCCAGCCGCCGCGGTGGACAGAATCGTGAACAGGGTCATGCCGTTGAAATTCGATCGCATCTACAGCGCTTTCCACCACTTGGAAATCGAGGCGGACGCCAAAGGTTCCCTGGAGCGATCTGTGGCGAGATACAAGCGGGCCATTGGATCCGGAATGTGACTTACCGTTGCATAGCCGAACTACTCGCGGAGGGGTATGTCGATGAGGATGCTTCAGGCCTACCCGAACATGCCCGTCGGCGACATACCCCGCAGCGTCGAGTTCTACCGCGACAAGGTCGGCCTTCCGCCGCGCCATCAAGAGCAGGGATTCGCTATCCTGAGCCGCGACGCCCTCGAGGTGCATCTCTGGCTGGCCAATGACGAGAGTTGGCGAGGTCGGAAGGGCGACCGGCCGATCGTCTCCGGGGCGGAGTCGTTCCTTGCCGGATCGGCCAGCTGCCGAATCCGAGTCGATGACGTCGAGGAGCTCTATCGGGCCCTGCGACCTCTCGGGATCGTCCATGACAACGCCCCGCTGAGCGACCAGCCGTGGGGCGATCGGGACTTTGCCATCCTCGACCCGGACGGCAACCTATTCACGTTCTTCCAACCCAAAGATTGAAGGCCGGCAAGGACTTTGGCGCGAGAATCAGCGCCCGGAACAGTGCCCAGGAATCGGTGATCGGGACTCAGGCAGGGCATTGCCGATTGGCGACCAGATTCCCGAGGCCCGATTCCTGATTCCTAGCACCACTACAAATAGACCCCTCGACCCCTTGACCCTATGACCCTCATGAAAGCCATCGTCTATCACCGCTACGGCTCCCCGGATGTCCTCAAGCTCGTGGACATCGAGAAGCCGACCCCCACGGATGAGCAACTCCTCATCCGAATTCACGCCGTGTCCATCAACGGATCGGACCGGGAAGGCTTGACCGGCAGACCGCTGTACGCCCGGTTCGGTGGTCTGCGGAGACCGAAGTACCCGATCCTCGGGTCCGATATCGCCGGGCGTGTGGAGTTCGCCGGCGTAAACAACACCGAGTTTCAGCCGGGAGACGACGTGTTTGGTGAACTCCCGGGCTATCGAGGCGGCTTCGCCGAGTATGCCTGCACACACGGAAGAACCCTGGCGCGGAAACCCGCCGGGTTGACGTTCGAGCGTGCCGCGGCCATCCCCCAGGGCGGCGTGATCGCACTGAACGGAATCCGAGAGAAGGGTCACGTCCAGCCTGGGCAGGCCGTCTTGATCAACGGCGCCGGCGGCAGCGCCGGCTCATTCGCCATCCAGCTCGCCAAACTGCATGGGGCGGAAGTGACCGGGGTGGACAACGCCGGCAAGTTGGACTTCATCCGCTCGCTGGGCGCCGACCACGTCGTGGACTACGCCCGAGAAGACTTCACGCGGAGCGGCGTACAGTACCATTTGATCCTGGATCTGATGGCCCATCGCTCGGTCTTCGCCTGTCGGCGGGCCCTAAAGGCGAATGGAACCTACTTCTTCGTCGGCGGTTCTATGGGTGTGCTGTTCCAGATACTTCTGTTTGGACCATGGATCAGGAGGACGTCCGGCAGGAACGTCCGTATCTTGTCGGTACCCCAGAATCGAAAGGACTTGCTCTTGATCACCGAGCTTTGCGAGAGTGGAAAGATACGCCCCGTCATAGATAAACAGTATTCTTTGAGCGAGGTCCCGGAGGCGATGCGCTATGTGGCCGATGGACGAGCCAAGGGGAAGGTCGTTGTATCCTTGGTTGATGAGACTGGGACTCTGTAATGAGGAATCAGGAAACAGGTCGGCGTACTTGTGACAGCTTTCACAAGCATCGAGCACGTTCGGAATACCTATTTCCCCGATCCGGCGCTTGCCCTGTGCTTCCATCAGAGGGATCGGGATCCTGGTTGGGCCCAAGGGTAAAGGTTTTCCCATGGTCGGCGCCACAAGCGGCAGCCCAAAACTTGCCTGTGACGCCTAACCCTTGTTAGGCATCGTCTGGGCATTGACTTGATGAGAAAAGTCCAGGGACCGAAGCCCCGAGGAAGCCAGCATTGGCTGCAGGTTCTCGCGAACCATTCTGACGACATTCTTGAGCATGCCCTTGAGCGGCCGTCGCTCGGAGCAGTACGATGGCTCTCCCCTATTCAAAGCGATGACTTCGCTGAGTACAGCGATCAGGCATTCCTCGATCGCGTTGGTGCCAAGCTGGTGCGGCTCCCGCTCGAATCTTTTTGGCCAAAGGGGGGTCCGGTATGGGATGGATTGGCTCTGACTTCCTCTGGTGCCGTCTTGATGGTGGAAGCGAAGGCGAATCTTCCCGAGTTGGAGTCGCCTTCCAGCCAAGCCCGGGAACAATCTGCCTCGGTCATCCGGAGAAGCCTGGCGCGGGCAAAGCCCTCCTTCGGCGCGCCCGCGACCGCCGAGTGGATGCGTGTTTACTATCAATACGCGAATCGCCTGGCTTGGCTGCACTTTCTGCGCGCAGAGAATGCTGTCGACGCCTACCTCGTGTTTCTCTACTTTGTGGGAGCCTCCGAGGTGGCTGGCCCCACCTCAGAGTCCGAGTGGGAACCGGCGATCGAATTGGCGCATCAGGCACTGGAATTACATGAGGGACCACTTTCGCCATTCGTGCTGAATGCATTTGTGAACGTCCAGGATCTCGCCGATGCCTAACAACTCGCTGGAGCCGACCCTTCCCGCTGCCGAAAATGGCGACTCGGATGAGCATTGATGTCGCGGTAGAGTGGATGAGGGTGAGCCGAGTACGGTCGGGCGGCTCAGCTCGAGGCCGTTAGGCAGCATCCCTCGCTCGGAAGGAGACTCCGTCACATGCCCGTCTTCACGCGTTACCCTGTGATTAATCTCGGTGCGGAGTACTTGGCAATGGGATATCTAATGAGGCGGAACATCCTGGCCTACAAGGCGCCGCCGAATAACGAAGGGTACGACATCATATGTATCCATCCCGATCCGCGAAGAGTCACCAGGCAGGTTCGCGTTCAAGTGAAGAGTCGCCTTGCGACAGACAGCGACAGAAGCATTCTCGTGAGGCCTTCGACCCTTGACGCGTTCGACTTCCTCATTGTGGTCTATCTCAATATCGGTTACTTCTCCCGCATGGCGAAGAAGCATCCCCTTCGCGCCGGGAATCTGGACCCGGAGCTATTCGTTCTCCCAAGGGATCTAGTGCTCGAGAGACGCGCGAAACAGAGCGACTGGGGTAAGGTGCGCTTGAAGGGGGTGGACCTCAGTCGCTACGCGGGCCCGAGAGGGATCGAACTAATCGCTCGGGAACTTCGCATTAAGTATGCCGTCAAAGCCAAGGATGCTGCCTAACAACTCGCTGGAGCCGACCCTGACCGCGCGCGGAAAAATGTGACTAGCAGGTTGCGGAAAAAGGACAGTTTTGGGTGATCGCAATTCGAATCCTTGATCCTCGCCTGGGGTTAGAGGGGGTGAAGGAAGCGGGAGGGCCAGGGCGATGCGCGGCGAGCATGATGAGCCTGACGGGATGTGGTCGTACATTTCGGCGGAGAGACGGGTTCCGGCCGATCATCCGCTGCGGCCGATCCGACGGATGGTGGACGAAATCCTGGAGCGACTGTCGCCGCGCCTGGGCCAACTGTATTCCCGGCTGGGACGCCCCTCGATCCCGCCTGAGCACCTGCTGACCTGTACGGGTGCCAGCTGCTGGCTGGGGATATCGTCGAGCCGGAGCGAGTCTCGTCGAGCGAATACAGTTTCTTGGTCGAGTTCGTCACCGACGACGGCGAGCTCTTCGTGCTCGGGCCCTGCTGCGGTGCGACCGAGGCGGAAATGCCGCCCGTGTGGCGCTTCCCCTACACGGTGCGCGTTGTCGGGGGAGAGTACCTGGTGATGGAAATGCCGGTGTATGTGCCTTGAGAGGAAAATGAATCGGAAGGATGTCTCGCGAGGGGTGAGGCTGTAGGGGCGTTCAATCCTTGGAAGGTGCCACGGACGAGGTGAACGGCTCCGCAGCTGCCAAACCGGCCATGATGACCTCATGGCCCCACGGATAGGAGAACTCATGCTTCGAACGAGGTTCACCGAGCTGGTCGGATGTGCGGTTCCCATTCAGCAGGCAGGGATGGGATCGCTGACGAACCCGCGCCTGGCCAAAGCCGTGGCGGATGCAGGCGGGCAGGGAATGCTCTCCGTGACGGGGCTTGCGCCGGCGCTGACGACCGACATTCTCGACGAACTTCAGCGTCAGACCTCCGGCGTCTTCGGCGTCAACCTCGTGATGCCGTTTGTGAAGGACCGCCAGTATGCCCGCGACATCGTAGCGGTTGCGGCGGAGCGGGCGAGGGTCGTGGACTTCTTCTACGGCGACCCTGACGCCGATTTGATCAGGATCGTTCACGATCACGGAGGCCTGGCGTGTTGGCAGGTGGGATCGAAGGAAGAGGCTGTCGCCGCCGCCGACGCCGGCTGTGACCTGATCGTGGCGCAGGGCATCGAGGCCGGCGGGCATGTCCGCGGAAAGATCGGCTTGCTGGCGCTCCTGAACGAAGTCCTTGGAGCCGTCGACGTGCCGGTGCTCGCGGCCGGGGGGATCGGGACGGGGCGGGCCTTGGCGGCCGTGTTGGCGGCCGGAGCGTCCGGGGTGCGCGTGGGCACGCGCTTCGTGGCTTCGGTCGAGGCCGGGGCGCATCCGGCCTACGTCGAAGCCCTCATTGCTGCCGAAGCGGGGGACACCATTTACACGGACAGGTTTTCGGTTGGGTGGCCGAACGCGCCTCACCGCGTGCTGCGCTCTTGTCTCGAAGCTGCGGAGGCTTTCCAGGGAGATGTCGTTGGGGAGAGGGTCAACCAATACACCGGCGAACGCTCCGACATTCCGCGTTTCGGGATCGGGGGCCCGACCCAACAAACCAGCGGAACGATTCGGGCCATGTCCCTCTGGGCGGGCGAGTCGGTGGGCGGGGTCAAGCGTCTCCAACCCGTGGCGGAGATTGTGCGAGAGCTGGTCGAGGAGGCCGAAGGGCTCTTGAGGCGTTGGGGCTCGGAAGGATAGTGGCTAGACCCACCTTTGAGTCCGCCGTACAGTGGGTGAGGGCGAGCCGAGTGCGGACGGGCGGTAGCGGAGCGAGCCCTGAGCCTGTCGAAGGACGAGCGGAGCATCCCGCGATCATGATCAACTTCATCACGGGGTGTGGCCGGCGGGGCTCAGCTCGAGGCCGTTAGGCGGCTGAAACCCCATCCGTCACGGGAATGACACTTCAATGCCCGCTGAGGACCTAACCCCGGAACGGCAAGCGATCGAATGCAACAGCTGCGCTGGCGAGACTTGGCATCGCCTTCTTGCCACCCACTCACTCATGATTCCCGTAATCGAGGTTGAAGAGACCGGCCCCGACGAGATCAGTAGGACGAAGGTTGGAGAGCTCGAGGAAAGGTGGGAGCTATTTCAGTGCCTCGCGTGCGACTCCATCACTGTGAGGGTCGGCCGGGAGGACGTGGACGAAGGCATAATGTACTTCACGTTCCACCCCGAACGACTCAGTTGGCAGCGCAAGCCCAGACAGTACCAGAAGATTCCCGCCAATGTCAGATCCATCTACATGGAGACAATCGAAGCGCTAAACCGCCAGATGCCTCTTCTCTGCGCAGCCGGCCTGCGCGCGCTGATCGAGGCCATCTGCAAGGGTAAGGGGATTGACAGAGGCATGACCTCCAGCGGCCAGGTTAGAGATACCCTCGAGGGCATGATCAACGGCCTAACTCGGGTGGTGCCCGAAGGTATCGTTGCTAATCTCCACCCCATTCGCTTCCTCGGCAATAACGCTCTACACGAGCTCGCGGTTCCCGATCGAGATGACCTCGACCTAACCTTGACCGTACTGGAAGATATCATGAACATAGTTTACGACCTCGATTACAGAGCAGACCTGCTCGCACACAAGATACTTCCCGCGAAGAGAAGGGCCCGCAAGAGCACCAAGGCCCGCCAGTCGTAAACCACATGAACCCAATGCTCAGCCGCCTAACAACTCGCTGGAGCCGGCCGTTTAGTGCCGGCACGCAAAGACCGCGACCCGGACTGCTGGCGAAAATGGGGACTTGGTCTCCCATTGAAGTTGCTGTAGAGTGCGGCGGAGTGAGCCGAATGCGTCCGGGCGGTAGCGGAGCGAGCCCTGAGCCTGTCGAAGGGCGAGCGGAGCCTTGGCCTGAGCGAAGCCGAAGGCATCCCGCGATCGATGAACGTCATCATGGGGTGTGGCCGGCGGGACTCAGCTCAAGGCCGTTAGGCCGCACTCGCTGCCCTCTTCCGGTGAAGCTCCTATGATCGCGTCGATTGAACAGCAGGCAAAAGAAGCGCGCGACAAGGCCTTCTACGATGCATCGGTCCTTATGCAGACCTACCACTGGGACCAGAAGACTGACGCCAGGATCACCACGATCGGCAAGCTCATCCGCATCCTGGTAGCTCTCCAGCTTAGCCTAAGTTCCCTTCGCAGGCTGCAAGTCGCAACCGACGAGGAATGGTCAGCACTATTCCTTCCATCGGGCGAGAACACCGACCGCCGTCCGTATCTTCTCGTGTTCGAACTCGTGACCAAGACTGGCTTCATTGCCGCGCTATTCACGGCTGTGGAAAGTAGCCTGCGCGTCTTTCTCAATCACATCGACCCCGCCTCGTACTCAAAGTATCGCTTGCGCACCCGCGAGCTCATCCACCTCTTACTTCTGGAGAAACTCTCACGTCCTCACAAGTCGGAATTCGAGTCCGTTGATTTCCTTCGCACGCTCCGCAATACGCTTCACAGCAACGGCGTCTTCCACCCGCCGGACGCTAAATCCGTCACGTTCAGCTTTAAGGGCACTTCATATGACTTCGAGCCTGAGCAACGCGTCAACTTCGCATCTTGGCAGCTCGTCCTCGATCTTGCGGACGACATGCGCCAGATATCATTTCGCCTGGCAAGGGATCCAGTGATCTCTTCCTTAGCTCCCACGGTCACCGACCCATGGTCCATGGAGCTTTAGTGCGGCCTAGCAACTCGCTGGAGCCGCTCCTAAGAACCGGCCCGCGAAGCCCGCGACCCCTCCCGCGCACGAAAATGGCGCCTCGAATGCGCATTGATGTCGCGGCAGAGTGGGGAAGCGTGAGCCGAGTGCGGTCGGGCGGTTCCGCAGGACGCCGCAATCGGGCGGCGACGCGGAGCGAGCCGGAGGCGAGCGCAGCATCCCGCGATCATGATCAACTTCATCCCGGGGTGTGGCCGGCGGGGCTCAGCTCGAGGCCGTTAGGCGGCCCCCGGCATCCTTTTCGGTTACACTCCACCCATGAGTGACGCCCCACGTAGCGATAGACCGCGCCCCTCCTCTTTCTCCCTCGAAGAAATCCTCGACTCCATCAACCGCAGCATGAAACCGATAATCGACGAGCAGGCTTCCATCGCTCGGCAATCTCTGCAGCCATACCTCGACACCCTCCAATCATCCCTTCTGGATACGCTCGCTCCCCTTGCCGAATCTCTTGACAGGGCCACTCAAGAGATAAGGAAAGCCTCCCAGGAAGTTGGTCCGGCCCTAACGTCCGCGGGCTTCTGGATTCCGCCCTCCGCACCAATGACCATGGTCAGGGAACTCCGAGTACTCGCGTCTCGAGGAGAGGCTACCCCCGAGCTCACACGGCGCCTTATTGTGGGAACCTATCACGCCGACGACTTTCGTTTCCTCAGATCCATTGTCACATCGTCATCCGCTCATCCCCTCTTCACCGGTAGCGCTCTTGTCATTGCCAAGGCGGCCGATGCCCACCTTCGTAGCGAGTTCACTTTGTCCATCCCTGCGCTCCTCCCACTCGTCGAGGGCAGTCTAATAACCTACTTGGGCCGTCGCTTCTCTGCCCGCGAAGGGGGCACTTCCGGGATGGCGAGCACCGCACTGCGGGCAGCCTATGGGGATGCTATGCGTGAAGCGACAATAGACGCCATCCTTCAATACATCACTGGCCATGGCACATATGGCCGCGTTGACCCGGTGTACTTCCACCCCGACAGATACTCAAAGTGGCTCTCCGATCATGGACTAGAGTCTACGCAGATCCTCAACCGCCATGCCATCCTCCACGGTATCCAGCGGGCGTACTCGAGCCCCGAGAACTCGCTCCGAGCCTTCTTCCTCATCGACTCCTTGACTCTTCTCGAGTACACACCTTCAGCCCCTCGAAGCAACGACACACAGGTGGCCGCCTAACAACTCGCTGGAGTCAGCGCCCTAACTGCCGGCGCCCAAAGTCCGGGACCCCTCCCGCGGGCGAATATGGTGACTCGAATTCGCATTGATGTCGCGGTAGAGTGTGGAAGGGTGAGCCGAGCGGGTCCGGGCGGTAGCGGAGCGAGCCGGGGCGAGCGGAGCATCCCGCGATGATGATGTGCTTGATCATGGGGTGTGGCCGGCGGGGCTCAGTTTACACTCGGTACTGACGGGTGCTCAAGGCCGTTAGGCAGCACGGTCGTGGGAGATGAAGATGGCGTACTACCTTGACATGTTCTCCCCAGAAACATACGAAACGTTCTCCGCATCCGATAGGACCGTCTCCGGCTTTCGGATTCGTCAGCTGAAGCTGGCCCAGAGGATCCACACTGGGGACAGGTTTGTCTGCTACCTTACCAAGTTCTCCAGATGGATAGGCATCTTGGAGGTCACTTCAGAGTGCTTCGTCGCCCACACTCCGTTGTTCTATTCCGAAGGCGACCCGTTCGTCGTTCGCTTTAACGTCCGCCCGATAACCTGGTTCGAACGGGACTCCACTCTGCCCATTCGCGAAGACTACATATGGAACGCTCTCTCATTCACTCGGGCCCACGACAAAGCCTCGTCCAAGTGGACGGGTAAGTTTAGGTCCAGCCTGGGCCTATTTGACGAGACGGATGGCGAGTTCCTGGAGAGGGTCATAACCGAACAGGAGCGCAATCCGAAGCCATTCCCTATCGATGAGGCCGAGTTCAAGCGGTTTCTCCCTCAGAAGGTCCGACGCCCCAACGGCGTTGTAACTGTCACTGTCCCAGTCGATACCGATCACGAGGAGGAGAAGCCAGACGAAAAAGAGGCCGTCCGGGAGTCCACTCGAATCCAAGCTCTCCTGGCGCAGATCGGAGACAGACTGGGCTTCTCGGTATGGCTACCAAGGAACGACCGGGCGAGAGTCACGCGAGCTTGGGCATCGGAGGAGGGAACTCTTCTCGACGCCCTCCCTCTTAGTTACGACGAGGTCACCCTGCGCACGATCGAACAAATCGATGTACTGTGGCTCAGAAAGCGAGCCATTGTGAGGGCGTTCGAGGTGGAACACACCACCGCGGTCTACTCTGGCATACTTCGAATGGCGGACCTTCTCGCCCTTCAGCCCAACATGGACATCAAGCTTCACATCGTTGCTCCTGCCAGCAGGAGGGAAAAGGTCTTCCAGGAGCTTCAACGCCCCGTCTTCTCTCTCCTGGAAAGGGGCGCCCTCTCGGAACTGTGCACCTTCATCTCCTACGACAGTCTTGAGGAAATTGCCTCCCTGAAGCATCTCGAGCGCATGTCCGATGGGGTTGTCGAGGACTTCGAAGAGGTTGCTGACTAGTGGGATCCGTCCTGCCTATCATCTCGCTGGAGCCGGCCGCAGGTGCCCACCCGCGAAGACCGCGACCCTTCCAGCTGGCGAAGAGTGTCACGTGTTCGGCCCTTCGCAGGCCCTATTGGCTAGGTAAGTCGCCAGGTCTATCGGGGCGGCTCATCTCGAGGCCGATCGAACGTGCGCCCATCGAACGCGGCCGGCGCACGGACCTCGGGTTTGGTTCCGGCCAGCCGACCGACGCCCTGATGGTGATCGAATTCAGCCGCGATGGCGCCATCGTCGGGGGGCTCAAGTTCGCCACCCAGCCGAGCGGCGCGGGGTTCGACATCTTGGACGTCGTGGATGGAGCGTGCCAGCCGATCACGACGTACGAAAAGGCCCCCGCCCCGCTCAGCCCAGGGACGCGCCGTACAATTTTGACACGATGAGCTATCACTTCGCGGAGATCGTGGTCACAATGGATGTTTCGTACGGCGAGGGCAATGGGCAGCTTTACTTGCGGGCACAACAGACCGGGCCGCGAGGCCCGGGTTAGGGGCCTCTGCAGAGAGGTTGATCTATCGGCCCAGCGACCGCATTGCCTCTCGGGCCCTCGGACGCTCGGTCCTGGGCGTTTGTGAGAATTCTCACGAATAGTCGGCCGCCCGAATTGCCTATTCCCGGGGCGGTGGCTTTGTTCTAATCTGCGAGAGTGCGCGGGCTCTCAGCGAGCGGGAACTACGTCGACCCGACGAAGCCGTCGGCCATAGGAGCCCGTCCAGGAGTTGTGTAAGAATTGCTTTCACCGACGTCCAACCAGCGTTACCCATCCACCACGGCCTTGAGGACGATCCCTACCAAGAGCGGAGGGCACGCCCGCCATGGCCACTAAAGGGAGACGTAAGCAACCACCCCTAACGCGCTCAGAGAATGAGCTGCGTCACGTCGTACTTGAATACTTTCACGGAAGGCATATGACGGCCACAAGCGCCAGAGGCAAGCAAGGGTTTGCCGTAAGGATTAGCGACATTCGAAAGGACTTGAAGGCAAACCATGGACTCTCCCGCGAAGAGGTCGTTAGAAGCATCAACTACCTTATGAGCCAGGGATGGATTCAAGAAGAGCAAGTGCATAAAAGTTTCCCGCTTCCATCAGGGACGGTCATTCCCCAAGCCACCTCCTACTACAAGATTTCCGCTGCAGGCACTGACAAGATCGAGGGCCCAGGGGAATTCACTATGGACAAGTTCAGAGGGATCAGGATTGAAGCGGCAGGCCAGAACGTCATCACTGTCGGCGATGGGAACCAGGTGAACGCCCGCTACCAAGAGGCTGCGGCCGCGCTTGTCGATCTGAAACACGGCATCGTGGACCGGGACACCGTCTCCGAATCGGAGAAGATGGACGCAGTTGCCGACATAGATAGCATCCAGAGTCAGCTCGCGAGAGACAATCCCAGATCCGAGGTGATCAAGGGCGCTTGGGAGGGGCTGAAGAAGTTCGACACAGTCGTTGGCCTCGCCGAGAAGGTTGCCAAGGTCGCCATCCTAATCGCTCCTTTTCTCAAGCAGAATTGAAGATGGCTCCCTAAGCAACTGGCCGGAGCCGATCCCATGAGCAGGCAAAGACTACGTGTTGGCTCCCACTCCGGGCGCCCCTAAGGTGTTTCGAGATTTGGAGGACGGTGCACCTCGAGGCCCAAAGCGGCCCGGGCCAGTCTCCTTGCTATGGCGGAGAACACGATCCTGGAGGCTACACGCCGCAACATAAAGGATTACCTTACATTGTCAGCCAACCATTGGGCTGGCCGCCTCCCCGAGCCCGACTTCCTCGCCCGTCTTTACGACCTCTCCAAACTCCCGTCATTTGATTCCCGACTCTCGACGGCTTCAGGAGACATCTACCAGCACAGGATTAGCTTTCACGACTGGGAAGATGATTGGGTCTTCACTGACAGCCGGTTCGCACTCCTGTGGACGTCGGACAGCGATTTCCTCAGGTTCCTCTGCGAAACCCTGCACCCAATCGTCAGGCCCAACCCCGACGAGTCCAGAGCGCTTGCCGCCGAGTACAACAAGCACCTCCTCGGAGACGGCTGGGAACTCTACGAGGCGGCGGAACTATCCGGCCGACCAGTCTTTGGGGCACGCAAGCTCGGCCAACGGGCAATTATCTTTGCTGAGCCAACCGGTTGGGAGAAGGTTGATCGTCAGATCCAGGAACTAAGGCTCCGCCTACACGAGGCGACGACCGAAGAGCAGTTTCAGGAGATTGGTTTCCTTTCCAGAGAGGTCATGATCTCAACTGCTGAGGCCGTCTACCGCCCTGAGCGGCACCCTTCCCTTGACGGAGTGACGCCCTCCCCGACTGACGCAAAACGCATGCTCGAGGCGTTCTTCGCAATCGATCTCCAAGGTGCGGCAAACGAAGAAGCCAGAGCCCACGCCAGGGCTGCCCTCGGGCTCGCAAATGCTCTTCAGCACAAGAGGACAGCAGACTATCGAATGGGAGCACTCTGCGCGGAGGCCACGGCCGCTGTTGTCAATCTCGCCGCCATCGTTTCCGGCAGACGTCCGTGAATGTCCCAGCTCGCACCCCGATGAAGCCGACAAGGATGCGTTCGCGACTGCCGGTAGACTCTGCGAACCAAACACATGAGAGTTCTGTAGCTATCTTGCGTATCTGCACTGGAGGGAAGCGATGCCACTTCACATGCAGGACCCCCTAGACACTGCCGCCCAAACCCTTCATGAGCGCGTCCTCGAAGCGGCCAGAGGATCATCTTCAGGCGGCGCGGCATTCTCCTACGCCACAAGGGACGGAATACAGATGCTATTGGGGGACCCTGCGTTCCGGCGGCTCCTCACGAGGGGCTCATTTCGGTTGGTAGTAGGCGTCGACGATATCACCGACACGAATGCCCTCGACACCTTAGAGACCCTCCAGCGCCTAAGACGCGGCTTCGAGGTGCGCGCCTTTTACCATCAAGTCCCCAACACCCTATTCCATCCGAAGTTCTGCTGGTTTGCAACACGGACAACAGGGATCCTAATAGTAGGGTCTGGCAACCTGACAGCACGCGGGCTACGTAAGAATTGGGAAGCGTTCAATGAGACACGCCTGGGCCCAGTCGCCCTGCGTCATGTTCGGGAACAATGGGCATCTTGGCAATTCTCTAATTCTCGGTTTCTTCTACCGATCAACGACCCTCGCGTCCGCGCTCAGGCCCAGATGAACGCTGCGCGGCCCCGACAGCCGCGAAGTCGAGGAGCCCAAGGCGACGCGACTCTCAACCTAGGGGTGAACGCGGCTGTCCTGATTGCTGAAATCCCTCGCGGAGGCCCCCGCTGGAGTCAAGGCAATTTCAGTCTTGAAACATTCCGGCAGTTTTTCGGCGCCGAACCGGGCCACGAACATCGCGTCGTTCTACAACATGTCAATCCCGACGGCTCGCTCGGAGACATTGAGAACAGGCCAGCTGTCTCAGTTGCCAGCCACAACTACCGCTTTGAGCTCGCCGCTGGTACTGGGGTCGCCTATCCGGCTGGGGGTCGTCCGATCGGTGTGTTTGTTCGGACGGGTGCCCGGGACTTCACTTACCGTCTCGCTTTTCCCCATGACTCGGACTACTTGTGTTTTTCCGGCTATCTAGACGACACATGGAACGGGCCACCCCGACAAATGCGGAGGGTCCTTGCAGAATTTGAGGTCCTTCAGCGTGCATGCCCCGCCACGCCCCTGTGGCAGCCTGGCCCGGAGCCCGATGAGTAGAGCCGCTCTAAATTACGGCAAGCAAACGAACAGCACTTCAGCGTCCTTACGCTTTCCCGCGGAACTTTCGCTCCTCCCGAGCTTGCTGTGGGACAATCGCGCTGGAGTGTGAATCTCCACACGATTGAAGAAGTCACTCGCCATGGAAAAAAGGCCATCAAGAGTCACTACCCTCGGCCGGTCCTTCGACCTGGCCTGGTATGGTGAATACGACAGCACCAGAGGGACTCCAAGGGACCTCACTCCACCGAAGAGGTCACCAAAAGCTCCCGCGGCCTTCGACTTGATGCAAAACGGGGATTGATGCCGTCCACTTCGGTATAGTCCTCTCGTGGCTCGCAACTCGCCATTGAGCCTCATGGTAGCTATCGTTGGCGCGTCCCCCAGACACATCGTCTCTAGCACATGGTAAAACCGGCTATAGTGGTCTCGCGTGTAGGGGGGATCTGCGTAGACAATAGACACGTGGCCATCCAAAGTGGCGAGTGCTGTCTTGAAATCGGCCTTTAGTGCTTTGGACTTGAGACTGCCCCGGGGAAGGGCACCGTACCTGGCCAACCATTTCTTGTACGAGGCGACGATGTCGATACTCCTGTCATCACTCACCTTCTTCACCAGATTTCCTTTGGGACGGCCGTCCCTTCCTCGCGGCCTTATCGGCTGGGCAAACTGTTTACCAACTGTGTTCACGGCCTCGCTGGCCGCGCTCAACAGGGCTGCCAGGTAGGTGTCCCTCTCTCCTGGGGCCATAGTTCGCACGAATGACAATAATCCATCGATCTGGACAGCCTGCGAGAACGAGAAGTAGACGCCACCGTAGTACCTTGTGAGAATCCCAGGGCCATTGCCTGCCGGATCTAACTTGTCCATTCGTGAAGCGGTCTCCGTCAGGGCGCGTAAGAGCCAGGCATTCGCTCGCGCTGATCCCCCAAGCCGATGACCAATAACCGAACAACCCTCTAGAAAGTCGCACAGCTTCTCTGGCTTACCTTGCGCCGCGAGCCGCAGAGCTTCCATCTCGGCATGAACCATTGGCTCGGCAGCCCATTGCAACATCCGGACTAGCTCTCCCGACAGCACTGCGTCCACTAATTCATCAACAGCCGCTAGGTCGACATTAGCTGGCGAGAGGAGAGCTGAACACAGTACTCTCGAGTACTCTTGAACATCGACAGCAACCACTTCTCTCCTCTTGCTAAGCGCCATTGCCACAATACCGCTCCCAGAAAAGAGATCACAGACTGGCCCAATGGAAGGGTCCGCCTCGTCCACCACTTGACAAATTTCGTCAACTAGCCGAAGCTTGCTGCCCAAATAATGGATAGGCCTCCACAATCCCTTAGTCGCTTCCCCTGCCTCAATCCCGCCCCCCGCCTGCACTCGCGCAAGCCGCTCTCCAAGAATCACCCCCTCGGGGGACCCACTCTGACCCCCGCGCGTGCTATGAAAATCAAAAGCCAACTGTTCATTCGGAGCCATTAGCTGATGCTCCTGCAACGGCCGGCAACAGCCCAAAGTGATACTGTTCTCAGGCTGGGAGGCAACAAAACTGGTCGATTCACTCGCGTTCCCCGGCTATCCGCAGGGCAGAACGGTACTGGGAACGCGGTCATTCACGGAGACAACCTCCATGTGCTTGCTGCCCTTGAACCACAGCTACGAGGCCGTGTCAGATGCATCTACATTGACCCGCCTTACAACAACCAAGAAGAGTACCTTCACTACACCGACAAGCTCGACCACGAGGAATGGCTTGCAGATATCACTATCCGACTGAAGTTGCTCGAGCCTCTCATGGCCAAGAACGGGAGCCTATGGATTTCAATTGACGACACTGAACTCCACTACCTCAAAGTCGCGGCGGATCAAGTCCTTGGGAGGGACCGGTTCGTCGCAACTGTAGTCTGGGAACACCGCACCTCGAGAGAGAACCGCAACATTTTCTCCCATAACCATGAGTATATTCTTGTTTACGCTAGCGACCCTCCTGAATTCAAGGCGTTCCGCCAAGGACTGCCAGCAAGTGGGGATGCTTTAGCGCGATACAAGAACCCGGACAAGGACCCGCGAGGTCCCTGGCAATCTGTGACCGCCACCGCCCAAGCTGGCCATAGCACTAGCGCGCAGTTCTACGTTCTCTCCGCGCCAAATGGCCGGCGGCATTCCCCCCCGCGAGGCCGCTGCTGGCTCTACTCCAAGGAGAGGATGAAGCGCGAGGTCGCCAGCCACAACGTATGGTTCGGTAAGGATGGAAATGGTGTACCTCGTCTGAAGAAGCACATTCTTGGTCGTCAGCTGCGGGTCACGCCCCCTACTTTGTGGGCAGCTTCGGAAGTTGGGACTACGCAGCAGGCCAAGAAAGAGTTCCTTGCACTTTTCCCTACCAGCCCTGTCTTCGAGACGCCGAAGCCGGAACGCCTCATTCGCAGAATCTTGATGGTCGCGACACGGCCCGGGGATCTAGTGTTAGACGCCTATCTTGGGTCAGGAACAACTTGCGCCGTAGCTCACAAGATGTCGAGGCGCTATGTAGGAATCGAGCGTGGGCCACGTGCGGCAGCACTCTGCAGCAAGAGACTAAGACGCGTCGTCTCCGGAGAAAAAGGCGGCATATCCCCCGACGTCAGCTGGCTCGGCGGTGGCGGATTCGGCTTCTATGAATTCAAGGCTAGTTGAGCCAGTTCTGCGCAGCATCCAGACTCAAAGGAGGCGATTCTCCTGGCCGACCAAGAATCGCCAACAGTCCCGCATTTACCCATCCAACCGTTTCCCCCTTGAAGGTTCCCCCGACTCGGGCAAGAATAGAGGTCTGCACCTTTGGCTCCCGATCCTTACCTAGAAGCTCAAGAAGGAGTTTGAGATGACCTCAGTCCGCGTACTCGTCGGCACGCGTAAAGGCGCCTTCGTCCTCACCTCGGACGGCGCGCCCGGGTGAAGTGGGACGTTCAGGGCCCCACTTCGGCGGCTGGGAGATTTAGCACGTCAAGGGCTCGCCGGCCAATCCGAACCGCCTCTACGCCTCACAATCGAGGGCCTGGTTCCGCCAGGTGATGCACCGCTCGAATGACGGCCGGAAAACCTGGGAGACGGTCGGCAGCGAATTCAAATACGACGGCGTCCCCGGCACGCACCAGTGGTACGACGGCACGCCGCACCCCTGGGAGTTCAAGCGCGTCTGGCACCTCGAGCCCTCGCTCACCGATCCGGAGACGGTCTATGCCGGCATCGAGGACGCGGCCCTCTTCCGCTCGGCGGACGCCGGCACGTCCTGGCAGGAGCTCCCCGGCCTGCGCGAGCACGGCACCGGCCCGAAATGGGCCCCCCCGGCGCCGGCGGGATGTGCCTACACACGATCCTCATCGATCCCGCTAACCCGCAGCGCATGTACATCGCCATCTCCGCCGCCGGCGCCTTCCGCACCGACGACGGCGGCGACTCCTGGAAGCCGATCAACCGCGGCCTCAAGTCCGAGTACATCCCGGACCCCGAAGCCGACGTCGGCCCCTGCGTCCACCGCCTGGCCATGCAGCCCTCCCAGCCGAACGTGCTCTACATGCAGAAGCACTGGGACGTCCTGCGCACCGACGACGCCGGCCGCCCGACGGCGCGCTGCGGGTCTTCCGCAGCCGCAGCCGCAGGGATGAGTGGCAGGCGCTCACGGTCGGCCTGCCGCAGAGGGACTGCTACGTCAACGTGCTGCGGGATGCTATGACCGTCGACACGCTCGATCCGTGCGGGCTGTACTTCGGCACCACAGGCGGCCAGGTGTACGCCTCGCCGGACGCCGGCGACCATTGGGCGCCGATTCTGCGCGATTTGACCGCCGTGCTGTCTGTCGAGGTCCAGACCCTCCCGTGATCCGGGTCATCCTGCCGCCCCACCTGCGCACCCTCGCGGGCGTCGGCCGCGAGGTGGCGCTTGACGTCACCGGGCCGGTGACGCGGCGCATGGTGATTGATGCGCTCGAAGCCCGCTACCCGATGCTGCGCGGCACGATCCGCGAGCACGGATCGCAGACGCGCCGCCCGTCCTTGCTCTTCGCCTGCAAGGATGATCTGTCCCACGAGTCGCCCGATGCCCCCTGCCGGACGCGGTCGCCTCGGGGGCAGAGCCTTTGTTCATCGTCGGCGCCGTTGCCGGCGGCTGAACGAGCGGGTTCCAGCTTCCAGCCAGCTCTCTTGGGCGCAGGTATTCAGCCGCCCCTTACCCCTCCCTCTCCAGCTCAAACGACAGGCAATGCGGCCCCCCTCCCGCCATCGTGAAGTTCCGAAAGTCGGGATCAAAGACCTGCAGGCCTCGGGCCCTTAGCATCTCATTCAGCCGGTTGCCTTTGAAGGAGAGCACACGGTCGTCCCCCAACGCCAACATGTTGATCTCGGTCTTCATAGCATGCTCCCCAGCCACCCGGATTACCTCCCACCCCAGGGCATCCAGAAAACCGAAGAAATAGTCCGGGATCGCGTCCTCACACGCCACCGCCAGCTTCTCCGCCACCGGCTGGAAGATGATATCCAGGTGGTTCCACTTCGATAGGAACTCGACCACAAATACCCGCAGGCCGTACTTGGCCAGGATTTCCTTTGCGTTCTCGTACCCCGCATACGTGCTCCGGTTTCCATTCCCGATGACAAGCGTCTCTTCATTCAACCAGTAACAGTCTCCCCCTTCCATGCACCCCCTGAGGATCTGCTCCGGCAGGACCTTCTCCCCGAGCTCGTCCAGCGACTCCTTAGCCCGCACCTCCTCCCCCTTGCGCTCGCTGTACCGGAACCGGCCCAGCAACACCCCCTGGGGGGTGTTCACCCCGAAATCCCGTGTCGCCGTCTGCCAGTGCAGGCGTGAATCGATCTCGACCCAACTGATCCCGACCCCGAGCTCCTCGAAGACGCTCTCGAACTCCTTGTGTTGGGCCATCCCGGCGCGGCTATCGAGCTTGGTCCCCACATCGTGCAGATCTCGAGCAGGGTCGTTGAGGGGCATGATTTCATAGTGGGTCGGCTTTCCCAGTAGGACCCGCTTGAGGCGTCCGGTCGAGTTGTAGATCGCCGTCTTCTTCGTCATCGGAACCACTACGCTACGCATCGCGTTCGAGCTCAAACGTCGAACAATGCACCCCACCGCCCATCGCCGTGAAGCAGCTGTATTCGGGATCAAAGACCTGCAGGCCTCGGGCCCTTAGCATCTCATTCAGCCGGTTGCCTTTGAAGGAGAGCACACGGTCGTCCCCCAACGCCAACATGTTGATCTCGGTCTTCATAGCATGCTCCCCAGCCACCCGGATTACCTCCCACCCCAGGGCATCCAGAAAACCGAAGAAATAGTCCGGGATCGCGTCCTCACACGCCACCGCCAGCTTCTCCGCCACCGGCTGGAAGATGATATCCAGGTGGTTCCACTTCGATAGGAACTCGACCACAAATACCCGCAGGCCGTACTTGGCCAGGATTTCCTTTGCGTTCTCGTACCCCGCATACGTGCTCCGGTTTCCATTCCCGATGACAAGCGTCTCTTCATTCAACCAGTAACAGTCTCCCCCTTCCATGCACCCCCTGAGGATCTGCTCCGGCAGGACCTTCTCCCCGAGCTCGTCCAGCGACTCCTTAGCCCGCACCTCCTCCCCCTTGCGCTCGCTGTACCGGAACCGGCCCAGCAACACCCCCTGGGGGGTGTTCACCCCGAAATCCCGTGTGAACATGCCCCAGGGAAGTTTCGGATCCAACTCTACCCATTCGATCGCGATCCCCAATTGCTGAAAAACGGATTCCATTTCCGCGTGCTGTCGAAATTGGAGCGCGCGGTCGAAGGATCGGCCCGCATCGTGAAGGTCGCGGGCTACATCGCTCAGCGGCATCACCTCGTTGTACTCGGGCTTACCCAGCAGAACCCGTTTGAGGCGTCCGGTCGAACTGTAGATCGCCGTTTTCTTCGTCATGAACTCGCCTCCATGTCAATCTCCTCTACCGAGGGTCGCGTTCCAGCTCAAACGTGAGGCAGTGTGGCCCGCCGCCCCGGTCCACGAACTCGGTCAGGTCCGGCTTGTAGACCGTCAGTCCATTCGCCTTCAGGACCTCATTTACAATCGGGTTGGTCTTGAAGGACACAACCCGATCATTCCCGAGGCAAAGCAGGTTGAGCGCGAGAGTGCCCTCCACCTTCTCGGCCGGGATGTCGACTAACACATAGTCTCGGCCTTCCAGAAATCCGATAAACCACGCCGGGACCTCGCTTCGAATGACAAGCGCCAGACCTCGCGCCACGGGCGCAAAGACTCCGTCCAGATGTGTCCACTTTGTGGGTGTCTCAATTCCATGCAGTCGAATCCCCTGCTCCGAGAACACCCGCTGGGCATCCCTGATCCCCGGCCATGTGCTTCGTTCCCCCTGGCCGCATGCGATGTGCTTCTCATCGACGTAGCGCACGTCCCCGCCTTCCCAAGCGCCCTTCTCAACGCGCCCCAGAACCTTCACGCCCATTTTCTGGAGCTGCCGCTCGGCGGGAATCTCCTCGCCCTTGCGCTCGGAGTATTTGAAGCGGCCGATGACGACGCCCTGCGGGGTGTTAACCCCAAAGTCGCGGGCATAGACGGCCCAGCTTCGCATCGGATCAGGCTCTTCGACATAGCGGACCTCGACGCCGGCCTCCTCCAGTACCGAAGCCAATTCCTGATGCTGCGCCTGGGCTTTGCGTCGATCGACCTTGTCGCCTCGTTCGAGCGCCGTCCGAGAAAAATCGCTGACCGGGACAATGTCGTAGTGGGTCGGCGTACACAACATAACCTTGCGCAGGACCCCCGTGCTGTTGAAGACAGCCACAATTGGCCTCCCCCCAACCCTGGCCGCACTTTGAGGGTTGGGTCGCCAAGTTCATCCGCCGGGCCGATCAATCGGTTGGCCCATACCCGATTTGACCTTCCGGCGGAAAACGGTCGATATTACTCAGGGAAGGACGGCGATTGCCTCAATTTCGATCAGCAACCCGGGCTTGAAGAGGTCACTGACCTCAACCATAGTGCTCGCCGGGTATGGCGCTTGGAAAACTTCCCCCCGCACCTTGCTGAACACGGCGTAGCGGCTCATGTCTTTGGTGAAGGTCGTGATCTTGACAATATTCTTCATGCTGCCCCCCGCCTGTTCCACGAGAGACCGGACGTTCTCGAACGTCTGGCGGCACTGGCGCTCGAAATCCTGGTCGCCCACCAGCTTCCCCTCGGGGTCCATGGCCACCTGACCCGATATGAAGACGGTCCGCCCTGCGGGCGCAATTAGGGCTGGCGAATAACTCGTCGTCGGCTTTCCCACCACACCGTGTTCATGTGCTGATGACATTCGAGGGTCCCTCCTTTGGGACAGGCGGAGTCGGCTTACCGGATTGGCGCTCACCAGCGAGCGGCTCTTGGGGGCTTCGTGGGAGCTGCGACTCGCTCTTCATGTCGGGCAAGCCAGTCCCCGGACCGGCCTCGTCCACCCGGTGGCAGGCCACCAGATGGCGGCCACGCCTGAGAAGCAGCTCCGGGTCTTTGTCCCGACAAATGTCGATCGCCAGCGGGCAGCGCGTTCGGAAACGACAGCCCCCCGGAGGATTGGCCGGACTGGGCATTTCCCCTTCCAGGACGACCGCGACACGCCGGCGCTCGACCTTCGGGTCCGGGATCGGCGCCGCGGAGAGCAGGGCCGCGGTGTAGGGATGCAGCGGCTCCGAGTACAGGTCCCCTTTGTCCGCCATCTCGACGATGCGGCCCAGGTACATCACGATCACGCGGTTGCAAAGGTGGCGCACCATGCTCAGGTCGTGTGCGATCAGGAGGTAGGTCAATCCGAATTGGGATTGCAGGTCATCCAAAAGATTGACGATCTGGGCCTGGATGGAGACGTCCAGCGAGGAGACCGGTTCGTCACAAACGATGAACGTCGGCGAGGTCGCCAGGGCGCGGGCGATTCCGACACGCTGCCGTTGGCCGCCGGAAAACTCGTGAGGGTAGCGGTTGCCGTGAGCCGGGTCGAGGCCCACGACTTCCAAAAGGGCGCGCACACGGTCCGCCAGGACAGCCCCCTCGGCGAGTCGATGCGCTCGGAGAGATTCTCCAATCACGTCCCCAATCTTCATGCGTGGATTCAGGGAGCCGTACGGATCCTGGAAAATCATCTGGATGTTGCGGCGCAGCCGGCGCAGCTCTCCGCCTTTCAGCAGTCCGAGGTCGCGGCCCTCGAAGAACACGCGGCCCGCCGTCGGGACCTGGAGCCGAAGGATGGTCCGGCCGGTCGTCGTCTTGCCGCAGCCACTCTCGCCCACCAGGCCGACCGTCTCTCCCCGACCCACCTCGAAGCTGATGCCATCGACCGCCTTGACCACCCCGGTCGTCCGCCCGAAGACCCCTCGCCTCCCCGGGAAATAGACCTTCAGATCCTGGACCTGAAGGACGGGTGTGCTAGAGCTCACGCGCGATCCCCTTGTCGATGTCCCACCAACACGCCACGCGATGGCTGGGCCCTAACCGCAGCAGGCCAGGGTTCTCATCCCGGCAGCGGTCGAAGACATAGGGACAGCGGGCGGCAAACGGGCAGCCCCTGGGCTCCCCAAGCAGATCGGGCGGCATGCCCGGAATGTTGGCGAGTCTCTCCAGGTCAAAGTCCCAGCGCGGCAGCGATCGGAGCAAGCCTCGGGTGTACGGGTGCTGAGGTCCGTCGAAGAGCTCGTCCACCGAGGCTTCCTCCACGAAGAAACCCGCGTACATGACGAGGACTCGATCGGCCAGGCCCGCCACCACTCCAAGGTCATGCGTGATCCAGATCATGGCCATGCCCAGCTCTTGTCGAATCCGCTTCACCAGCTTGAGGATCTGGGCTTGGATCGTGACGTCGAGAGCCGTCGTGGGCTCATCGGCGATGAGGAGCTTGGGCATGCACGAGAGGGCGACCGCGATCATGACCCGCTGCTGCATCCCCCCGGAAAACTGATGGGGGTAATAGTTCAAACGGGCGGGCGCGTCAGGGATGCCGACCATCTGCAGGAGCTCGATCGCTCTCCTCTTTGCCCCCAGCGCCCCCAGGCCAAGATGCTCCTCCAGCGGCTCGGTCAACTGGCGGCCGACTGTGAGCACAGGATTGAGGGAGTTCATCGGATCCTGGAAGATCATTCCGATCTCTTTTCCCCGAACTTGCCGGATCTCGTCAGAGGTCAGCTGCAGGAGGTCGCGCCCCAAGAAAAGAGCCTTCCCGGACTGGATGCGGCCCGGGGGTGTGCGCAGCAACCGAATCAGCGAAAGCATGACTGTCGTCTTTCCCGAGCCGCTTTCGCCGACGATAGCCAGCGTCTCACCTTCCCGCTGGTCGAAGGACACTCCGTTGGTCGCATGCACCACACCCTCAGCCGTGTCAATCCGGACGGTGAGGTCGCTGACTTGAAGAAGGAGCTCGGGACTCATCATGGGCCTGCCCGAGGATGCTTCATGCGGCCTTCGGCCGCAATTCCTCAGGCTCGGAAAGCAAGCGCAGGCAGGTCACCGCGAAGACTCTCGCGCAGTCCGTGATCTCGTGTAGCGCGATTCGCTCTTCCACTACCGGCTCGCTGTCGAAAAGCCGGTAGTCTCCCGGCCCGTATTGGACAACCTCGGCGCCTCTGGCGGCGAGCACGTTGCCGTCTCCGACAGCGCCCAGCCTGGGCGCGGCGCCGACCACAGGCTCCGAACCGAGCACGCTTCGATACGCGCCGGTCAGAGCCATCAACAGCGGAGAATCGGAGGGTGTTTCGAACGGTGGGATATCCCACCCCCGGTAGTTGGGGTCTTCCCCAGGGATATTGACCGCCACGACGTCGAGCGCTGGGTAATCGGTTCTAACATCCTGCAAGTGCGCAACCAGGTCCTTTTGAATACTTTGCAGGGTCTGGCCCGGGACGCTACGGATTTGGAAGCTCAGGCGAGCCGTGAAGTACTCGAGATCTGGCTCCAGCACCATCGGGAAATGGCGGCTTGATTGAATCTTGTCCAGGCTGATCGCCGGGTAGCCCGGCAGGCCGGCGTGTGGCTCAAACGTCAGCCAGCTGCGAGGCCCGACGTAGGCAAGACTGTCGCCGAGAGATACCGCGATCCGGGCGATCTGGTCGATGGCATTCGAATGTCGCCCTTTCGCTTCGGCGCTGCTCGCGAAGTGGGCGGGCCGCCCTCGGACCACCACCTCACACATCACAAAGCCCACCGCGATCGGCGCGATCCCACCGGCGGTATTCTCGGCATTGATGCAGTAGTCGGGTGTCCACCCTTCTTCGATCAGGGATTTGGTTCCCAGGCAGCCGCTCTTGTGGCCGGCCACCGGACACACCCAGATCTCTCCGGAAAAACGCACACCGGACTCCTTCAATGCCTTAGCCGCCGTGATCGCCGAGACTACTCCCCCTTTGTCATCCTGGGCCCCCCGACCCAGGATCCAGCCGTCTCGGTACTCCCCGCTGAACGGGTCGTCCGCCCATTTGCCGAGCACCGGCATGTGATCCATGTGGGCGTTGAGCATCAGGCTCGGGCCCGCGCTCGTGCCCCGCAAGACCCCGACAGGCTGAGACGTGGCGACGCCCTGGCGGAACGGATGCCGCACCTCCAGCCGCTTTACCTCCAGGCCGATCTGTTCCATATGGTCGGCGAAGACCTGCGCCACTTCGCGTTCCTGGAAGCTCGCGCTGGGGATCCTAACGGCGGCGATCTCGAGATCGCGGGCAAAGTCCTGGTCGATCAGATCGACGACCCGTTGTTCATCCCCGCTCAATGGTTGCATCCCACACCTCCGATCTTGCTTTCGCCCCCGGATGACGGCACGCAAGGGGGCTCGACCGACCGAACTACCCCGGAATGAAAAGGGAGTCGTCGAGTTGGGTGAGGGCGACGGCGCCCTCCGGCTGGATGAGAAAAGTGTCCTCGACGATGAAGCCGAAATCGCCCACCAGGTAGTAGGCCGTCTCGATATTCATTACCATTCCCACCTCGATCGCGGTGTCCTCCACGCCGGTTCCGAAGGTTGTGTCCTTGCCGGCAGGCTTGATCAAGGGAGGGTCGTACATCGAGAGTCCAATGCCATGTCCGGAACCCTGGCGCTGAAAGTCAGGGATCCCGTGGTCGCGCACAGTCTGCACCAGCGTGTCATGGATTTGCGAAGCAAAGGCGCCGGGCCGTGCCTGCTGGATGGCCGCCATCCGGCCGCGGTACAGGCTGTCGTAGATGCGCTCTTGCTGGGGGGTGGGCCCCACCAGGCACTTGGTGCGCCCTACATCCGCCCAGTAGGACTCGTGCGTACAGCCTGTATCGATCTTGATGATGTCGCCGTTCTGGATGGGGTAGCCCGAGGCGCGCGTCGTGGGATGAGCGCTCCGGCGGGCAGCCGAGACCCACACCAAGCGGGGGCTTCCCCCCAGCTCGACAACTTTGGCATTGAAGAGAGTCGCCAGTTCCCGCTCGGTCATCCCCTCGGTGGCCGCTGCGAACATCGCCTGGATCGATTGGTCGGCGATCCAGGCCGCCCGTCGCAGCCGCTCGATCTCGACCTCGGTTTTGACCATACGGATCTGTTCGAACAGCGCCGCCCCTGGCACAACCCGGGCCCTGGGCAACCCGGAAACGATCCTCTGCCATTCGTCGGCCGTCAAATGGGACTCTTCGAGGCCGATCACACCATCGGTAAGTTTGCGCTGGCGCAACGACTCGAAGAGGGCCTCGAAGGGATCCAGCGCCGCCTCGCGGGCCATCGTGAGATCGAACACTCTCTGGTCGTCCGGCGCCAGGATGGGGTTCGAACCCCGGTAGCGGTAGATCTTGTTGGGCCCCGCGCCAAACACGATCACATCCTCGATCTCGCCGGGGCGCTCCGCCCATTCGAACAGCTCGACCGAATCCAGGACCAGGCCCAGCGGAATCCCGCTGTCCGCCGGCAGGATGCCGAAGGTCTGAGCCCCGGGTCCGATTCGCAACCAGCCCGGCTCGTAGTCGCTGAGGTAGGTAATATTCTCCGGGCTAGTCGCGACCAACGCATCCACTCCCGCCTGCTTCATGATCGACTTCGCCCGGGCCTTGTTCAACAGGTTGCTCACGTCCCCTCCTTGTCCATGGATATCCGATAGGATTCGTTAGCGGCCAGGCGCGAACCGCGGCCTCAGCGTGCCGGATCGAGGGCGTCGCGTAATCCGTCGCCCAGAACCATGAAGCTCAGCACGATGATTAAGATGAACAGGCCGGGGATAATGGCGATCCAGGGCGCGATCAGAAGGTAAGTCTGTGCCTGAAACAGCATCGATCCCAGGCTGGCCTGGGGCGGCTGCACACCGAGCCCCAGATAGCTCACCGCCGATTCGAGCAAGATCGTCCCTCCCACCCCTTGGGTCGTGTCCACGATGATCGGGGAAAGGGCGTTCACCAGAATGTGGCGAAACATGATCTCGCCGTCGGTCAGTCCATCGACGCGGGCTGCATCTACGAACTCCTTCCGCTTCAGACGCAAGAACTCTCCACGCGTGATCCTGGCTGTCCAGCACCATCCCACCAGTCCCATGGCGGCGATGATCACCCCGCCCGAGGGCCCCTGGATGCTGGCAAGGAAGAGGATCAGGATGATGGCCGGCACCGACAGGAACACATCCACCAGGCGCATCAGCACCACGTCAATCCATCCGCCAAAGTATCCGGCGACGGCGCCGATGACGATGCCGATCATGGTCGCCAGCCCCATCCCCAAGATCCCGATCCCAATCGAGAGCCGCATCCCGTAAAGTACCCGCACCATGACGTCCCGACCGAGCTGATCGTTGCCCAGCCAGTGAGCGGCAGAGGGAGGCTCCAACGTCCGATCGACATCGACTTTCGTCGGCTCATAGGGAACCAAGGCGGGGCCGATCCAGGCTGCCGCCAGCAAACCCAGCAGAATAGTGGCACTGGCGATGTGGATCGTCCGGCCCGGCAACCGGCGAAGCGGCATCCCCTACCGCTGTCTCGGATCGAGTACTAGGTACAACAGGTCAGCGACGAGGTTGCCCACCACGACCGCGCCGCTCACCACCAGGGCCAGACCGATCACGGTGGGATAGTCCCGCTGACCGACCGCGAGAACCATGGCCCGCCCCAGCCCGCTCCAGCTGAACAATGTCTCGACGACGACGGAGCCGGCGACGATATGAGGGACGATCAATCCCAGGATGGTCACCACCGGATATAGCGCGTTGGGGAGAACGTGGCGAACCAGAATCGTGCTTTCGCGCAGGCCCTTGCCCCGGGCAACCATGATGAAATTAGAAGTCAGAGTGTTCAGCACTCCGGCGCGGGTTTGGCGCAACAGGTTGGGCGTTGCCGAGAACGCCAAGACAACGGCCGGCATGATCAAGTGCTTGATTCGATCGGCGATGCTGGCTTCGCTCCCGACCGAGTAGACGCCTCCGACTGGCAGCCAACCCAATCGCACAGCGAACACGTAGATGAAAACCAGGCCCAGGTAGAAGAGCGGGACCGCCGATCCAATGTAGACGAGCACCGTCACGAGCTGGTTCAACACCGAGGAGGGTTTGTACCCCACGTAAGTCCCCACCGGGATGGCGAAGACCACGGCCAGCGCCAAAGCGGTCCCAGTGAGAAGGAGAGTGTTGAAGAATTTGTCACGGATGATTTCCTGCACCGGTTGGCCTGTTACGAACGAGCGGCCGAATTCCCCCCGGGCGAGCCCAGAGAGCCACGCCGCGTACTGGACATAGAGAGGTCGGTTGAGGCCCAGGTTTTCCCGGATCCGAGCCACATCTTCGGTCTGGGCCGACCGCGGATCCACGAACACGGTCTCCGGGCCACCGGGCGCTGTATGGATCAGGAGGAACACGATGAGGGAGACTCCAAAGAGAATCGGTATGGCCAAGATCAGCCGGGTGGCGATCAGTCGCTCCATGCCTCGTGTCTCTTCTCGGCCCGGGGGCCGGGTCGGGGTCTCCGATTCGAGAATCCTCGATGGAGCCAAGGGAAGCGAGCCGTGGGGGGGGGGGGGGGGGGGGGGGG
>JBBDZX010000001.1:28961-46554 GCA_040899905.1 Anaerolineales bacterium
GTCGACACCCCGGATCCGGGGTGTCGACGCTCGCACCTATTGAAAGTCAGTCTGTCTCGTTCTGGATTACGGTTCCTTGAGCCACATGCTGTAGATGAACCCTGAATATCGCTCAGCGTTCATGCGAAAGTTCTGGAGTTCATCGCTCGCCCCCCATAGGACTTGCTCGGCAAAGAGGGGGATGAAGGGAAGTTCCTGGGCAAACAGTTGCTGGTATTCAAAGTAGGCGTTGCGCCGCGTGTCCACATCCAGGCTGCGCCGTCCTTCTAGCAAGAGTCGGTCGCCCTCCTCATTGCAGTAGAAGAACCAGTTCTGGCCATTCGGCGGGAACGCACCGCACGACAGGCTGTTGGTCAGGTCGGGATCGGTCTGGAAGTAGGCCCAGATCGTTGCGTCGAACTCGCCGGGCGTCAGGATGGTGGAGAACCAGGTGTTGTACTCTGAGAGTTCCAGGTTGACTTTGATCCCGAGGTCTCCGAGGTTGTCTTGGATGATCTGGGCCGCCTGCACGTACGGCTCCCACTCCGAGTACTCCTGGAGACCGAACTCGAAGCGCTGCCCGTCCTTGATCAAGATGCCGTCGCTGTCCCGATCCACCCACCCGGCCTCTGCCAGCAATTCGCCAGCCCGCTGGGGATCGAACGCATACATTCCTTCAGTGGATGGATCATAGGCCCAAGAGCTTGGGAACATGGGAGAGTTGATGACGGCACCGAGCTCTTGCAGAGCGACCTTGACGATCCCCTCTCGGTCGATTCCGTGGGCCAGGGCCATCCGGACCGTCGGATCCTGGAACAGAGGGTTCACGTGATTGAGCGCAAGGTACGTGTTGATGATCGTCGGGCCGATGAAGAGCTGGACATTGGGGTTGTCCTTCAGGGCCAGATAGTCGTTTTGCCTCACCGACACCAGGTCGGCTTCCCCGGTGATCAATTGGGCGTTGGCCGCATTCGGATCGGCAATCACTTTGATCACGAACCGGTCGACGTATGCCGTTCCAGGGATGTTGGGCACCGCGCCACCCCAGTAGTTGGCAAAGCGCTTCAATTCGATGATGTCCTCACTGTTCCAACTCACAAAGGCGAAGGGGCCGGTTCCGACCGGAGCCCGGTTGAAAGCCGCGATGGAGAGGTCGGCCTCGCCCTCCAGTAGATGCCGCGGGACGATCTTGAGTCCCTGCCATCCTCCGAGCAGAGTAAGCAGCGGTCCATACTGCTCGAAGGTCCGAATCCGTACGGTGAGCGGATCAACCACTTCGACCGACTCCACGACATCTGCCACGGTGCTTTGGAGCGGCGAGTTGACAGCCGGGTTCATGACGGTATCAAACGTGAACTTGACATCGTCGGCGGTGAAATTGACACCATCGTGCCAGGTCACTCCCGGGCGGAGGTGGAACGTCCATTCCAGGCCGTCGTCCGAGACGGTCCAACTCTCGGCGAGGGCACCCTCGGGAGAAAGATTCTCATCCAGAGCCAACAGCCCATCGAACACACTGCTGTAGGCCATGATGTCGAAGCTGGAGAGGCTCAAGATCGGGTTCAAGTTCACGGGGGCGGCGTTTAGTGCCATGACCAGCGTGCCGCCATGCTCCGCCCCTCCTCCTTCGGGCGGCGCGGTCGGGCTCTCTGTGGATATCGTCGGTGGGGCTTCGGTCCCTGGAGGCGACGTCGAGGGCTCGGTCGCGGCGGCACAGGCACTCAAAACGATGGATGCGGTAACCATAAGCCCCAGGAATGCAGGGGCCGGGTGGCGTTGGAGCGGGCTCATTGGTTATTTCTCCTTCTTCTCGACGGAGTTTGCGGTGGACTCTCGGGTCGGTTTAGGGGTCGCCTCATCCCATACGGATCAGCCCTCCCCACCGTCCCGGCGGTCGCGATCGTTCAATTCACGCAGGTAGTTATAGATGGTTGCCCGGCTGAGACCCAGAAGATCGGCCACGATGGGAACGGCTCGTTTCACCTGGAAGACTCCTTTGTTGTTCAATCGCCCGACGAACTTGATCTTGTCTTCGCGGTTCATTGCGGCGGCCGGAGTGTCGATTTCGTAAAGCGTCTCCTCCACCATACTTTGCACGGTCTCCCGAATATCATCCGAGAAGAGCTCGCTGATCCCCTCGGTCTCTTTAGTCGTCAGAAACGCTCGAAGTTTCCGGTCGAGGGCGATGAGTTCGGTAATGTCGACATTCACGCAAAACGCGGCGAAAGCCTTGCCCCTGTCATCCCGGAGAAACACAGTGCTGGACTTCATTCCCTTGCCGTTGGGCAGGCTGGTGATGTAGCTTTCGAGATCTTTGTCCGTGTCACCCCTTTGGGCCATCGACAATAGCAGGTCAGTGGCCGCGCCTCCGACCGAGCGCCCGGTCAAGTTTCCTTCGATGCAGATGATGGAGTGTTCAAGGTCGGTGAAGTCGTGAATCACGACCTCGCATGTCGGCTTAAGGAGTTCGCTCAGTGCGGAGGCCAGACGTCGCAGCAGGTCGAAGGCGGCCTCCCGCCCGGCTTCAGGATCCAATGTTTTGACAGTTTGTCTGGGAATTGGTAAACTCACACGCTAAAAATACTCTGACTTTTACAGTTTGTCAATTATCAGCGTGGTCGAAGGAGGGGGAAGGAGGGCAAAAACCGTTCAAATGTGCCGGAAATGCCTCCGGAGATGGGCCTGTGCCTGGGTCTGATGCCCTCCCGGCCGTTCCCGAAGGACTCTGGGGGCCTAGGTCCCTCACTCTGAGGAGAACAAGGATTGCGACGTAGGGTATCGCCCAACCTGTGTCACGAAACGCACCCGCCCTTCCACGCTGGCGTGGTTACTGAATTCGGAGGGGAAACATCCGGATCGGGACAAACCGGAGGCGGAAGGCTGCTTTTACTCCTCCCAATTTGTATTCCCCGCCTCCCACGCTGGAGGGTCATCGCCGATGTCCTGGAGAGTTTGCCTGTCTTCCCGACCTCCCATTCGCCTGTTTGCGGGGGCCATGATGGATATAGGAAAGGGTCATTGACTTGACAAGGCTCTCTTGTCTTGCAAATTTAAGCAATGGAAGATCCTCCGCCGTGCTTTTCGCGCGCGGACATTCGCGGAGGCGGCGACCCACGCCCTTCTCTATCGAAGAATTCGCTCAAGGGCGGCCAGAAGCCGGATCACGTTTTCCTTCTGAGAAGAATAGCCCATGAGCCCGATCCGCCAAACTCTGCCCTTCAATTCTCCCAGGGCACCGGCGATCTCGATATTGTCCTCCTCCAGGAGCCGTCGCCGCACCGAGGCCTCATCCACCCCCGCCGGGACTCGGACGGTCGTCAACGTCGGCAACCGATGGACTCGCGCGACATGCAGATCCAAGCCGAGGCTTTCCAATCCCTCCCAAAGGAACTCCGCATTCTGAGTATGTCTCCGCCACCGGTTCTCCAAGCCTTCCTCGGCGACAAGCCGAAGGGCTTCATAGAGGGCATAGTTCATCGAGATGGGCGCGGTGTGATGATAGGTGCGCTCCTTTCCCCAGTATTCGCGGACCATCGTCAGGTCGAGGTACCAACTGCGGACTTTCTCCTTTCTCGAGAAGAGGATCTTTTCCGCTCGCGGGCCGACGGTGATCGGACCCAGCCCGGGAGGGCAGCCCAGGCACTTTTGTGTTCCGCTGTAGCACACGTCCACATCGAGCTCGTCCACCTGCACCGGAAGGCCTCCCAGGGAAGTGACGGCGTCCACGAGAATGACCGCGCCATGGTTGTGAGCCGCTTCGCAAATGCGGCGAAGCGGCTGGAGCGCACCCGTCGAAGTCTCGGCCTGGACGACCGCCACGACCTTCGCCGGCCACTTTCGAAGCGCCTCCTCCACTTCCTCGGGCGAAAACACCTCTCCCCAGGGCCGATGGATCACCTGCACGTCGCCCCCATGGCGGACCACCATCTCTGCCATGCGCCCGCCAAAATACCCGTTCTGGCAAACCAGCACACGGTCATCCGGCTCGACCAGATTGGCGATCCCCGCCTCCATGGCCGCGCTTCCAGTGCCCGACACGGGGATGGTCAGTGGATTCTGGGTCCCAAATGCGTACCGCAGATACTCCTGGGTCCGGTCCATCAGCTCCAGAAATTCTGGATCGAGATGGCCGACGAGAGGGGCGGCCATCGCGCGCAGCACGCGCGGATCGACCATACTCGGTCCAGGGCCGAGCAGAAGCCGCGTTGGCATCTCGAGCTCACCATAGCGGGGGGCCGCGGTCGTGGAGTTCGGTCGCATAACCTCTCCTGGAAGCGGGGTCATCCGTGCCTACTCGGCGGTGAAATGTCGCGGGGAGGCCAGGTAGATTGCGAACGCTTGCCGAGGCCACCTACACTAGCATTCACGATTGACCGTGTCAAGGATTCGAGGGCAAATCGCCGTCCGGGATTCTGCCTTGGGCTGCGGCTTCATCGGCGGCCTGGGAGGCAATGGCTCGTGGGCCACGGCCTCGATCTCATACAGATCAATAGGGATCCTTATCCCCACTCCGCTCGAGTGAGCCCTTTTCCATAGGGAGGCCGATGAACAACTTCACAGCAAAACCGACGATGGCTGAGTGGCAACGCCTGCGGGTCGACGAGGCTCGCTTCCGTCGGAACTTCGATGATCTGGCGGCGATTGGCGCCACGGCGGAGGGCGGCGTTCATCGGCCTGCTCTCACCCCGCCCCACCTGGAGGCCCGGAATTGGTTTCACCACCAAGCCGAATCCTTGGGCCTGGGGTTCCGTGTCGATGGCGCGGGCAACCATTCCGCAGTCCTGGAATGCGGCCCGAAAGGGGCTGCCACGCTGTTGCTCGGCTCACACCTGGATTCGGTCCCGCACGGCGGCCGCTTTGATGGCGCGCTCGGAGTCCTGGCGGCGCTGGAGTGTTTGTGCGTCGTACAGCAGGCCGGCCTGCGCCTGCCGGTGAACCTGGAGGCCATCGACTTTACGGACGAAGAAGGGACCCTCGTGGGACTACTGGGAAGTTCCGCGCTTGCCGGATCCCTGCGGCCCGAGGACCTGCGAAACCCTCGCGGCGGTCGCGGTCCTTTTGAAGAGAGTCTCCTGCGCGCAGGGCTGGCCGATGCCGGATTCCTAACTGCCCAGAGACCTGCCGCAGGACTGACGGGGTATCTGGAGCTTCACATTGAACAGGGGAAGCGCTTGATTGACGCGGGAGTCCAAATTGGAGTCGTCGAAGCGATCATTGGAATCGGTTCGTACGCGTTGACCTTCCTGGGACGGGCCGATCACGCTGGTACGACGCCCATGCTCGCCCGACGAGACGCCCTCCAAGGCGCGAGCGCCTTTGTCACTTCCTCCCGTCAGATCGTCCTGGAGCAGTTTCCAGGTTGTGTGGCCAACGTCGGACAGGTTGTCGTCGAGCCCGGGGCCTACAACATCGTCCCCGAACGAGTCGAGCTCGGCCTGGAATTTCGATCTCCCGACGAGGCACGCTTCGTCACGCTTGAAGAGGCGCTCCGCAAGCGGGCGCATGAGGATGCCGCCCGATTCAATCTAGATCTTCAGTTCCAGCTCCTCATGCGGCACCAGCCGGCGCCCATGCACGATCGGGCTCGCAGGGCGATCGTCGAAGCATCCCGGGAGCTCGGCCTGAGTCACATTTCCCTGATCTCCACCGCGGGTCACGACGCCCAGTCTGTGGCCCCTCTCTGCCCGGCCGGAATGCTTTTTGTCCCCTCGGAAGGCGGGGCCAGCCACTCCGGGAGGGAGTTCACGGCGTGGCAAGACTGTATGAATGGCGCAAACGTGCTGCTCCAGGCAGCTCTGCGGTTGGCCCAGGGAACCTCCTGAGAACTTGGGTGCGACCTAGCCCCGGCCTGCGCCCGGGAGGGAACTTTGCAATCTCGAGGTGATGCTGGTCACCAAGAGACGTGCCGCCAGCACCACGGTCGTGCGGGACCGGCTGTCGAAAATGGGGTTGAGCTCCGCGACATCGATCACCGTGGCGTGAGGAGCCACAAAGCGCACGAAGTCCAACAGCTCCTGGCCGGTCAGACCTCCAGGCTCGGGCCAACCGGTCCCAGGGGCTTCACCGGGATTCACCACGTCGAGGTCAACGGTGAGGTATACCGCGTCGGTGCCGTCCTGGGCCCACGCCAGGGATTGCTCGGCCGCGGCTCGAGGGCCGATCTCCGAAAAACGAGACGAGTTGATGCGCCGGATTCCCAACTCCTCCCCTGCCTGGTACTGCTCCACCATCGTGAAGCCGCGCAGGCCCACTTGAACCAAGTTCTTGCCGGAGAGCCGATCGAGCTCCAGCGAGCGCATCATGCCGCTGCTCCCCGAGTAACGCCCTTGCCGGTCGGAGTACTGCATCAGATCGCAGTGGGCGTCGAGTTGGATAAGGCCTATGCGCCCGGGGTGATGGTCGTGAAGCCCCTTGACCGCGGGGTAGGTCACGCTGTGGTCGCCACCCACCACCAAGGGCGTGTAGCCTTCCGCCAGGGCAAACCGAACGGCGGTGCAGATTTCTTCCACGGTCTGCTCCGTGCTGTGATAACTGAGAGCGATATCGCCCAAGTCGGCCACTTCGACTCCGGAGAGATCCAAGATCCCGAAGTCGAGATCCGCCAGACGGCCCTCGCGAAGGCGCCACTCGAAAACCGACCGCATCGCCTCTCGCAGCGCCGGCGGTCCATTGCGAGCTCCCGGGTTGCCGAGGGTCGTCGCCGCATCCAGCGGAACGCCGACGTACATGAAGCGATGGGTGGGATCCCGACGAGGGCGAAGCAGGTGTGACACGGAGTAGTTCGCGTTCATGAGTTCAGCTCTCCTTATGGCGTATTCGAGGCATGAAAGTCAATGTCGGTCTCTCGCCCCGCGATCTGGATGCCGCGTCGATCACACAGAGCCGCGAGCCCGAGTGGGCCGATGACCACCAGGCTTCCCTCGGTTCCGGTACGAAGCCGCTTGGCCATCGCTCCCTTGGTATTGCCGGTGATCTATCTCATGAATAACCTCACTCGCTTGGTGCTCGCTCCCTTACTGCCTACCCTGGAGCGCGATCTCCCCATGAGTCATGACGACGCGGGCAGGCTCTTCCTCACCCTGGCGGCGGGCTACTTCATCGGCATGCTCTCCTCACCGATCCTTTCCCGACATTGGGGCCACAAGAGGATCATCGCCGTTTCGTGCATATCTACTGGAGGAGCTCTCTTCCTCACTCGGGCCGGAACGGGCCTCACCGGCTTGCATGAGGGGATGGCTGCTTTGGGTTTCGCCGCCGGACTGTACCTCCCCTCCGCGATTTCCACGCTGACCGGAGCGGCGACTCCCGACAAATGGGGAAGGATCATCGCATTGCATGAAGCCGCACCCATCCTGGCGTTTGTGTCTGCGCCCCTCCTGGTCGAATGGCTGGGGAGCCGGATGATGTGGCGCGATTTGTTGGCGCTGGTCGGTGGGGCCGCCGTGGTGATCGGCACGGTCTATTTGTGGGTCGGCCCGGAGGACGCTGGTCATGCAGAAACCGGCTGGCTTGAAACCGCCCGCCTCCTCGCGCATCGGCCCTCCTTCTGGGTCATCGTGGTACTGTTGAGCCTTGGCGTCGCCTCCAACGTGGGTGTGTACTCCGTGCTTCCGTTGTTCCTGGTGTCGGGACGAGGCCTCGAGCCAGGGGTTGCCAATGGGTGGCTTTCTCTGTCTTTCCTGCCGGCCCTCCTGGCCGTCATTCTGGCGGGCTGGGCGACGGACCGGTTTGGCGTGTGGAAATCGATGGCCGTCATTCTCTTCGCCGCCGGAGCCGATCTCGTCCTCTTAGGCCTCACACATGGCCCGGGAGTGATCCCCTTTTTGCTCCTCCAACCATTTTCCGCGGTCGGCTTCTTTACCCCGTCCTTCGCCGCACTGTCCGCGGTGGCTCAGGTCCGGTCCCGAGGTCTGGCGGTGGCGCTTGCCTTTCCTCCGGCGTATCTGATCGGCGCCGGGGTGGTCCCTTCCGTCCTCGGCGCCCTCGGCAACCAGGGGAAGTTCGACCTTGGCATCGCCTCTCTCGGGAGCCTGATCGTGGCAGCCTCCCTTGTCTTGGGGCTATCCACGTGGCGTCGGCCCCGATGAGAGGCTGGCGTCGGGGTCACCGCGCGGGATCAGAGTTTCCGCACCCAATGGCGTACGGAAGCGACCAGAAGGGGATCCTGGCTGGGAAATTGAAGGGCGAGATGGCGGCCACCACGCCGACGGGTTGCCGAATCATCGCCTCGTCCATACCGCGCGCGATGTCCTCCAAGATGGAGCCTTGCATCAAGCTCGGGATACCGCAGGCAACCTCCACGTTCTCAATTGCCCGCCGCACCTCGCCCAGGGACTCGTCCAGCGTTTTTCCGCATTCCATCGTGATGCACCGGGCGAGCTGGACAAGGTTGTCTTCCAAGAGGCCTTTGAGTTTGAAGAGGTATTGCACCCGTTCCGTCGGAGGCGTGCGCCGCCAACCGGGGATAGCGGACTCGGCCGCCTGGACGGCGCGGTCAACCTCGGGCGCAAGCGAAAGAGGCACATGCCCCAGGATCTCCTGGGTGGCGGGGTTAGTGACCGGCAGATCGTTCACGGCCGTCGACTCCTGCCACGTCCCGCCGACGTAGTTACGCAATTTCTGCGCCCGTGCTGTCATACCGCCTCCAAATCTTCGAGAGGGCCCCACGTCTTCGCGGCTCTTTTCACAACATCATTGCCCGGCGCCGCCTATTGTCCATTACCACGTTGGTCTTCGATGCTTGAATTGTCAGGACTAGTCCAGAAGGTGTTCCCACGGACGGACGACCACTCATTTCCTACGACATTGCCCTGTTCATCATAGATTGGATACTCCAAGTAGAGTGCCCTGGAATAGACCTCCAGGACCCTCACCAATACATCCCCAGCTTTTGCCAGCCAGCTCTGGCGACTCATCTGTTCATTCACCTCTCTCTCAGGAGGGCAAAGGGTGTTCCCACAGCCGGGAAACAAGAGAGGATTTGCTGCCACTCAATGCTTGAGAACCGCGCGCATCGCGACCGCTTGCCCGCAATCTGCATCTCGCTGTGGCCCCTGGGCCGATCTTGCCCAGCTCAAGGAACTCTCGCTCATATCGTAATACAGGTTGGATCCTCTTGCAGCATTGTCGGTCTCGGTGCGCAGACACTCCAGGAAATGCTGACTTTCTGCTCTGCCGAACCCCGTCGGATACCCGTTTCGCCTTCTACTTCGCTGAACCCGGAGGGGCTGAAGACCCGCCACCTCGTCCCTGGCTTCCCCGGCATCCCTAGGCCCTCGGTGATCGGGAATGGGGCGAAAGGAAAAGGGGCAACGTCCCGCCGCCCCTCGACTGATTGACCGCTCGACCCATTGACCCCCTGCGCAGCTGTACAATTGCTCGAACACACATAGAGGATGCTTGAGCCTTGAGGGCTTGGAGCCTGAAGCTGGGAGCGGAAATCGGACAGAGGAACGCGGACAGCGGATGGCGGAAGGCTCACACCCCACATCGCGGAGGCCTCAATGCCAGACATTTCTGAGAAACTCAACCAGTTGGCCGACCTGCACGCTCAGAAGGACTCCCTCTCCGCGGCAAAGCAGGCGCTGATTGACAAGGCACTTCCCCCTGAGGCGAAGGCGCGCCTGGCGGAGATCGAGGCCGAATTTGAGAATAAGGCCGAGGCCGCCGACACGAACATCGCCGCCCTCGAAGCCACGATCAAGGCCGAGGTCCTGGCGGGGGCCGAGAGCGTTAAGGGAGCTCACTACCAGGCGGTATGGAACAAGGGGCGCCAGTCTTGGGACGACAAGGGCCTGACCGCGTACGCCGAGTCCCATCCCGAAGTCATGCAGTATCGCAAACAGGGCGAGCCTTCGGTCACAATCCGCAAGATGGGCACTAAGGCCGAGTGATTCGTGGCGAGTGGTGAGTGGTCGGTGGTCAGAGGCCGGTCAGATGATAGCGCGCAGAGAATGGTGGCTGACTACGGGGGGGGTGCTCGAGGCTCGCGGAGGTCCGCGGAATGCGAATAGCGCTTACAATCAGAATCCCCTGAGAGAACACGGATGAGGCTCGAAGCCACTCTTCCAACGTATAGCCCCGCCGAGGAGATCGCCAACAGCATCGCTCATGGCGCGGGGATTGTGCTCTCCATCGCCGGCTTAGCAGTGATGACCTCTTTCGCGTCGCTATTCGGAACCGTGTGGCACATTGTGGCGTGCAGCATTTACGGTGCGACGCAGATCCTGCTCTTCACGGCTTCCACGCTTTACCACAGCATCCCGCTCCCCCGAGCGAAGGCGATCCTTCGAGTCCTGGATCACTCGGCAATATTTCTGTTGATCGCAGGTACGTACACTCCGTTCACGCTGGTCAGCCTGAGGGGACCGTGGGGCTGGTCCCTTTTCACCGTCATCTGGATCCTCGCCGTGGTCGGGATTGCGCTCCAAGGCCGCTTGATCCGAATGAAGCCCTTGTGGACCGCCCTGCCCTACCTGGCCATGGGGTGGGTTGTCGTGGTGGGGATCAAGCCTCTCGCGGCCGCCGTCGCTCCGGGTGGGCTGACGCTCCTGCTCGCCGGAGGCTTGGCTTACACGCTCGGGAGCGTCTTTTACGTGTGGCGCCGCGTGCCCTACCATCACGCGATCTGGCATTTGTTTGTGCTGGCCGGAAGCGCGTTTCACTACTTCGCAATCCTCCTCTACGTCGTCCCCGTCCGCGGCTAGCGTCGGCCTCGCCCGAGACCCGTATGGGCAAAGATCTGAAGCCCTTCGAGTTCACGCCCGTGCTCGGGTGGTCCGCCACACGCTACGATACTTTCTCGGTCTGCCGAAGAAGGTACTACTACCAGTACTACGCCAAGCATGACCGCGAGTTCACCGCGCGCGACCTGGAAGAGAAGAAGGCGCTGGTCTCGGTCCCCCTTCAGATTGGCGCGGTCGTCCATGAGGTGATTGGAACCTTGTTGGGCCGGCTTCGGCAAAGCGGCGCCGAGATTGACCAGGTCAAGTTCTTCGATTACGCCGGTCGCGCTGCGCTCCATAGCCTGAAGGCCAAGACCTTCGAGGAGGTCTACTACGGAAATCGACCGGAGATCTCCCGCGAGGATCTCTACCCCAAAGTGGAGCAGTCTCTCCAAAACCTCCTGACCAGCGAACGGCTCCAGTGGTTAAGCCAGACCGCGATCCAGGCCTCCGCCGATTGGATCATCGAGCCGCCCGGTTACGGGGAAACACGCGTCGGGGGATGGAAGGCGTACTGCAAAGTCGACTTCCTCTTTCCGGTCGAGGGCGTCTACCACATCATTGATTGGAAGACGGGGAAGCGGGAGGTCGAGAAGCATCGGAGGCAATTGGTCGGGTATGCAGCCTGGGCCACCTACCACTTCGAAATCGAACCCGAGAGGGTGTCGCCCTCGATCGTCCACCTCCACCCCGACTACCACGAAGTTCGGGAGACCTTCAATTCCTTCGACATGGATGCCTTCGGAATCCAGGTGGCGGCGGAGACCGCGGAGATGTATGCCTACTGCAGCTCCGTCGAGGAGAATCGGCCGCTGGACAAGGCGAAGTTCCCCTTGATTGACGATGACAGGATCTGCGCGTTCTGCAACTTCCGAGGTCTTTGTTTCCCGGATCGTTATCCACCGGTTCACCAGGAGCCATGAAGGGCCGACGCAGCACTTCCGCCATCGAGGCCGCATTGGTCGTCGTGGTCCCCGAGGCGGAGCCCTTGGTTCGGGATTATCGGAGGGAGTACGACCCCTCCGCCGCGAAGGGGATGCCGGCCCACATCACCATCAACTATCCCTTCCTTCCTGGAGCGGATCCGTCCGAAGCGACCTTGCAAGGCCTGCGATCCCTGCTGTCCGGAGTCGCGCCGTTTCCATTCCGCCTGACGCGCTGGGCCCTTTTCCCCGATTTGCTCTACCTGGCTCCGGAGCCCGAAGAACCCTTCCGGAACCTGGTGATTCAGGTCCAAAACACATTCCCCGACTCCCTCCCCTACGGCGGTGAGCATTCGGAAATCATCCCGCATCTCACGATTGCCCAAGAGGACGATCCGGTCATCCTGGAAGGCATCTCCAGCGATTTCCAAGTCGGGGCCGAGAGCCGGCTCCCGATCTGGTCCCAGGCCAGCCACGTGTGGCTCATGGATAACCGAAAAGGCCGGTGGAGCAAACAAACCTCCTTCCGACTGGGTGGATAACGGTAGGCTCTAGTGACTGCGGGTGCCTCGCTACGTCGGTCTTTCTGAGCCCTTCGAGTACCTCAGAGCCTGCCCTGAGCCCTGGCCTGAGTGCCTAGGGGCACCTACTCTTGGCGAAGTCGAAGGCCTGTCGAAGGGGCAGCCTCCGCGAAGAATCTGCCTGCGGGGGCGTTGGGCACATCCGAGTCGGAGCCACTGTCGCAAGGACGAAGAGGCCTCTATCGCTCGCTGGCTTAAGCCCATCGCTGGTAGATTCTCAGAATGACCTGTAAAGGAGGTGGCGCGCCTGCGGTTGCGGGAACTGGCCGCCCGGTTCCAGCGTCTCCTCGATACCCCGGGAGGACACGTTCATGAATCGCATTCGCCTCACCTTCACTCTTCTTGCGTTGTGGCTCGCCGCTTGCTCTCCGGTGGGGTCACTCACCCCAACTCCCACGGCGGCGTCCCTAGCGACTCCGCTGCCAACTCTCGCGGTACCCCCCTCGGCCACCCCGCTCAGCCCCACGTCCCGCATCATTCTGAGGTACTCCAGCATGTCCTTCATCGTCGAGGACCCACCCAAGGTCCTCGCGACTCTCGAACAATTGGTGGAGGAGGCGGGCGGGTTCGTCACTTCCGCGTCCTCGTATTCGTCCAGTGAAAGCATCGCCTATGCCAACCTGAGCGCCCGGGTCCCGCCCGAGGTGCTGCCCGAACTTCGCCGCGCCGTCCTCGAGCTCGCGCTTCAGGTCCAGAATGACAGCATGTCGAGCCAGGACATCACCAATCAATACCGATCCTTGCTGGAAAACCAGGCCGACCTTATACAAGCGAAGGAGACCCTTCACCGGCTGCTTTCGCAAGGCGGGGACTCGTCCTCGATCGAATCACTGATCCTTCTTCACGATCTGCTCCAACAACAGATGGAAAGTGTGGAGAGCCAGCTGCAGAGCTACCAGGAGTCGGCGGCCCTGTCCTCCTTTGATGTCTCGCTCACACAGATGGCCGTGCTCCCGCCTCGGAACGAATGAGGCCCAAAGCTTGTCGGTGATGCGGAGTTGTCGTAGAGTCCGGCTCAGACTTTGAGACCGCCCGCGGGTGAGCACGGACCCCGCGCGAGGCAACCCGGAGGAACGGGCCATGACCGAGGAAACGCTCTACCATCGAGGGACCACGTATGTGCGTCGGCTGACACTCGCGCCGGGCGAGGCCATGCCATGGCACCGCGATCCCTTTCACCGGGTTTCCGTCGTCCTCCACGGAAGTGAACTCGCCATCGAGTATCGTGATGGGAGTCCGCTCAAGCGCTTCAAGGTGACTCCCGGTCAGGTCGACTGGGACGAGCCGAGCGAGCGAGTCCACCGAGGGGTTAATGTCGGGGACCGCCCGTATGAAGAGATCACCATGTTCTTGCTAGATCGCCCGGACGCGCCTCATCAACCTGGCGAGGACTGAGATGGGACGGCAGGGCTATGTCAAGGGGATCCTCATGAGGCAGGAGGGGTTAATGCGATGAATTGGCCCGCGCGCTTACGACGCATTGGGTGGATCTGTTTCGGTGCGATGTGGATTCCTTTTGCCACGATGTTTGTGGGCTTGATCGGCCTGCCCGAAGGAAGCTATGCCTGGTCGGAGCTTCCACCCCTTGCGCGCGCTTCCATGATCGTAGGAGGCGTGCTCGCCGCCGCGGCCGTCGGGCTGCTGGTTGCGTCTCCGTTGACCGCCGGTCTTATGAATCGAGACGTGCTCGCCTCGGGCTTGCCGGCAGAGGCCACGGTCCTGGAGATCCACGACACCGGGATGACGATCAACCAAAGCCCGGTCGTGCGCCTGGTCCTGGAGGTACGGCCTCCCGGAGGAAGCCCGTTCCGCGCGGAGACCGAACAGTGGATCGGACGGCTCCAGGTCCCTCAGATCCAACCTGGGACCGTGGTGCAGGTACGCTATGATCCTCAAAACCACAAGGTCGCGCTCGACTCGGTTCCCGAATGAGGGATTCGCGAAGGGTCCATACCGGCGCCCCCCGGAACATCGGGTTCAACGATCGGACCCACAGGAGTCGTGGGACGGATGCTGCCTGACCGCGACCCGGAGGGAAAAGAAACTGAAATGCTGCACCGCCTCGGCCGACTCGACGGTGCCCGAGTCGTCGAGATTGGATGCGGGACAGGCCGCTTGACATGGCGCTACGCACGCGCAGCTCGATCCGTTGTGGCCATCGATCCGGATCGAGAAGCCGTCGAGCAGGCGGCACGCGACGCTCCGGCGGATCTTCGGCCGAGGCTCGGGTGGATCCAAGCAGAGGCCGAGGCTCTTCCGTTCTCGACCGCGCGCTTCGACACCGCCATCTTCGCCTGGTCGCTTTGATGTGTCGATCCCGAGGGCATGGTCCATGCCCTGGAGGAAGCCGAACGCGTCCTGGTCCCCGGCGGCCAACTGATCGACCTGCGGCCGGTTTCCGTCGACTCAAGGCTGGAGATTCTCGATGGGGACGCGGTCCGGCCGGCCGGAATCATCGACTTCAGCGGCGGTTTGCCTGAAGATCGCGCCGCCGATCAGGCGGTCGCCGGACGTGTCCGCCGCGGCGGCCTATCCCCCGAGGGGAATCGTCGGTTCGAGCACGCGTACTACTGGGAGGACCTCGCCTCGATGAAGGCCTATGCCGAAGAGCGCTGGTCCGAGTCGGCTACGATCCCGGACCGCGTGTACCGTCGAGCGGAGGACCTCATTCGTAAGAGCCTGGCACCGGTTCGCATTCGCGTCCGCCTGCTCGTTCATCTGGCGGCCTACCGAACGCCGACCGATCCCGGGACGTCGGCGCCTCCGTCATGACCCACCCTCCGGTCGCGGACCGTCCTGACATGCCCGAGTACGGTCTCTTGCCGGCGGAGGAAGGACGCGGCCTCTTGCCTTGGAGCTCGGCCGCCGAAGGGTTGGCTCGGAGCCGCCGTTATTGGTTCGCCAGCTCTCAGCCCAAGGGACGACCGCACCTGACGCCCATCTGGGGGCTTTGGCTCGAGGATGGGTTCTTCTTCAGCACGGCGCGATCGAGTCGAAAGTCACGCAACCTTCGGTACAATCCACTGTGCTTCGTTTCGACCGAGGAAAATTCGGAGGCGGTGATTCTCGAAGGACGGGCGGAAGTACCCCGACGGCTTCTCTAACGACTCGGATCTGTTCGCGGTCCGCCCCGGGGTGGCCTTCGGCTTCATTGACCGCGAGGACGACTTCACCGGCGCTTCAATTCGTTGGCGTTTTTCGCCTTGACCGTGGAGGCCAGTTGGGCCACCAAAGCCCGCTGATTGCGACGATTGCCGTCGGTCTGGCCTTCGCCCTTGTGGGTGGCTACCTCGCTGCGCGGCTGCGCCTCCCGCCTCTCGTAGGCTACTTGCTCGCGGGGGTCGCGATTGGCCCTTTCACTCCCGGCTTCGTCGCCGACATCAACTTGGCGCCTCAGCTGGCTGAGATCGGGGTCATCCTGCTGATGTTCGGCGTCGGAATGCACTTTTCTCTGCGAGACCTATGGGCCGTGCGGTCGATCGCGCTATTAGGAGCGCTTGCCCAAATCCTGGTGGCCACCGCGCTGGGCGTGGGGATCGCACGAGTCTGGGGCTGGAGTTTGGGAGCGGGATTGGTTTTCGGTCTTGCGCTTTCCGTGGCCAGCACGATCGTCCTCTTGAGAGCTTTGGAAGGACAAGGACGATTGCGATCAGACGTGGGTCGCATCGCCGTGGGATGGCTCGTGGTGCAGGATTTGGTTATGGTCCTCGCCATTGTCCTCCTCCCCGCGCTGGCGACGGCCTTCGGTGGGCAGCCTGTCCATTCGGGTGAGGTCCCCGTTGCGGGCGTGTGGATCTCTCTCGGCCTCACGGTAGGCAAGGTGGTGGCTTTCGTCGCGTTGATGCTCCTCGTCGGCGCCCGGATCTTGCCCTGGCTCCTGAAGGGCGTGGAGCGGACCGGCTCGCGCGAGTTGTTCACATTGGCTGCCGTCACGCTTGCGCTGGGTGTGGCCTTCGGTTCTGCTCAGCTCTTCGGAGTGTCCTTCGCTCTGGGTGCCTTCTTCGCGGGCGTAGTCATGCACGAGTCCGATCTCAGCCAGCGCGCCGCGTCCGACCTTCAACCGCTTCAGGATGCTTTCGCCGTTTTGTTTTTCGTCGCCGTGGGGATGCTCTTCGATCCGGCCATCCTCGTGCGTGCGCCGTTTCAGGTCTTGACGGTCGTCGGAATCATTGTCCTGGGGAAGTCCTTGCCTGCTCTCGGCATCGTCCTTGCTCTGCGCCGGCCCTTGGCTACGGGACTGACGGTGGCGGCGGCGTTGGCGCAAATCGGAGAGTTCTCGTTCATCCTCGCGGGACTAGCCGTGAGCCTCGATCTTCTGGACAGCGAGGCGCAACATCTGATCCTCGCCGGTGCCCTTCTCTCGATCACGCTTAACCCGTTCCTCTTTGCGCTGGCGTCCCGGATCCGTCCTCCCCAGCTCGCCGCGTAGGCGTTGCCGGCCGCAGCCTGCCCGGATACAATCCCGGCGCCGTCAACACGGCGCCTCCTCCTTCGATACGAATGCAAACCTCCCGCCGACTCGGCCTCTTCCTTGGAGTGATTGGGGTGTGTTTCACCCTCGGCTTGCTCTCGGCGATCCTCGGCATGCCGGGCGGCGGCTCGCCCGGCGACATCCCCACACCACCTTTGCCCACCTGGACCGCCGATCCGGCGAGTTCTCTCCAAACGACCATCCTGGTCCTGGGCGTCGATTCGCTCAGCGTTTCGGACCCGCAGTTGCGCGCAGTCTGGTGGGTCACCTTTCGTCCCCCCGGCAGAGAACTATTCCTCCTCGGAGTGCCGCCGAATTACCGCGTCGGCTCCGGCTTGCCCTCCCTGGCGGAGCAATTTCAATGGTCGCCTCAATCCGGCCCGGGCGTCGAATTCATGACCGTTCTGCACACCGCCGCTCCCCAGGATGTGCAGGTGACGGCCGCGTTGGACGAGGTCGGCTTTGCGGCGCTGATCGACTACGTCGGTGGGGTCAACTTGAACGGAGTCCCGCTGCGAGGCGATCAAGCGATGGCCGTGCTCGGACTGATCGAGGACGATGCCTCCGCCCTCTTGACGACGCAGTCTCGGCTGCTCGAAGCTCTGATCGTGCCGGCTGCAGCGCTGGGGCCCTCGCCGGATGTGTCGGCGCTCATCGCCCTGATCCCCCTGCACGCGTACCTATCCGAGCCTTTCTCGCAGCTCGCCGCCCGCCTTTCGCCCCTCTTGCCATTGGATCCGGCCATGGTCCACGTGGACCTTCTGGCCGCCCCACAGCCATAGCGCGAAGAGATCCAGGCTACAGGCTGCAGGCTCCAAGCGACAAGATCCAAGTATCAGGCTCCCCTCATAAGGGGCATCAAGGGGCGACGCGCGACCGCTCCAGGCTGCACGCTCTATCCGGCCAGCCGCCTCT
>JBBDZX010000001.1:46654-214427 GCA_040899905.1 Anaerolineales bacterium
CGAGGACCTAACCCCCAACCCCCTTCCCTTAAGGGAAGGGGGCAATAGCGTGATCAGTCTGCACGGGACCTAAGATGGGGTTAGGTCAAGTTGGGAACTGGAATCCAAGTATCAAGCTCCCCTCATAAGGGGCATCAAGGGGCTACGTGCGACGGCTCCATCCTCCAGGTTCCATGCTCTGTGCGGCCAGCCGCCTCTCGAGGACCTAACCCCCAACCCCCTTCCCTTAAGGGAAGGGGGCAATAGCGTGATCTGTCTGCACGGGACCTAAGATGGGGTTAGGTCAAACTGGGAGCTGGAAGCTGGAAACTGGAAACTGGGAACTGGAAGCTGGGAACTGGAAGCTGGGAGCTGGGAGCTGGAAACTGGAAACTGGGAGCTGGAAGCTGCGAGCCGTCCTAGAGCACCCTCTCCAGAAACTGGCGCGTGCGTGAATCGGCCGCGTTCTTGAAGAGCTCCGCGGGCGGGCCCTCCTCGACGAAAACACCTTCGTCCATGAAGATCGCACGATCGGCGACTTCGCGTGCGAATCCCATCTCGTGGGTCACGACGAGCATGGTCATGCCCTCTCGCGCCAGCGCCTTCATGACATCGAGGACTTCCCCGATCAATTCGGGGTCGAGCGCGGAGGTGGGCTCGTCGAACAGCATTACCTTGGGCTCCATGGCCAGGGCGCGGGCAATCGCCACCCGCTGCTTCTGGCCCCCGGAGATGCGGGATGGATACTCATCCCGCTTGTGTCCCATGCCCACCTTCGCCAGGTTCTGGTCGGCGAGGGCCTCGGCCTGCTCCTGCGGCATGGCCTTGACGGTCACCAGGGCCTCGGCCACGTTCTGCAGCACCGTCATATGCGGGAACAGGTTGAAGTCCTGGAACACCATGCCCGTACGGATTCGGATGTCCCGCACCAGCTGATTGTGCTCCTTGCCGCGTACGCCGGCGGGAACACGAAGGCCATCCACTTCGACCATCCCCGCCGAGGGTTCTTCAAGAAAGTTGATGCAGCGCAGCAGGGTGCTCTTTCCCGATCCGCTCCGCCCAATGAGGCACACGACCTCCTGCGGCTCCAGCGCCAGGGAGATGCCCTTGAGGACGTGCAGCCGGCCGAAGTACTTTTCGAGGTGCGTCAACTGGACGATGGGTGCCATCGCGCTAGTGGTCCCCCCGCCCCATCCGCCGCTCGAGCCATGTCTGGACGGCGGTGAAGAGCAGCGTCATGAACCAGTAAAAGACGGCGGCGATGAGCAAGGCTTCGAGATTCCGGAAGTTGGCTCGGCCGACCTTTGTGGCGCGCCACATGATCTCATGGACAAATCCGGTGGCCGATACAAGGGCCGAGTCCTTGAGCATGGCAATGAATTCGTTGCCGGTCGGCGGGATGGCGAAGCGCAGCGCCTGGGGGAGAACCACACGGCGCATCATCTTGCTGTACGTCATCCCCAACGCCAACGCCGCCTCGCGCTGGCCCTTGCCCACGGAGAGGATCCCGGCGCGGAAGATCTCGCTCATGTAGGCACCATAGTTCAACCCCAGCGCCAGGACGCCCGCCCAGAGTCCCGGCAATTTGATCCCCATCTGGGGCAGCGCCAGGAAAAAGAACATGACCTGAAGGAAAAGAGGCGTGCCCCGAATCAGGGAAACATAGAACGTCGAGAGGGCATAGACCGGGGAGATCCGCGACAAACGCGCCAACGCCGCAAACAATGCCAGCAGCGTGGCGAAGATGATGGAAATAAAAGAGATGTAAATGGTCTGGGTGGCGCCCTGGGCGATGAAGGGTGCCCACTGCGCGATGAACTCCGGGTCGAGGTGGATCGTCTTAATCCGGAAGGGGCCAATGAACGTATCGATTCCGCTGAAAACAAAGCCCAGCAGGAGGAGGAGAACCGCCCAGGAGGCCACGACGCCGACGTAGAACCGCCGGCGCGAGCGCTCGATCTCAGCCTGAATGAGCGTGGCTTGGGGGGAGATCAGCGCGGGCTCGGCGGCGAGCGATTTATGGGCGTGGCTGTCTGTCGCCATCAGGCCTTTTCCCCGCTCGATCGAAGGAGTGGGTGAGCCGAGTCATCCCGGCCCCGGCCACGACGCACATCGGGGCCGCCGTGACGCGAACGTGGAAGCGGCCGGCCTCCTCCGACCAGGCCGCTTCCACGATCAGGGTAATCCGTTTTCCTAGTTGGGCGCCCGAGTCAGATCGAAGTTGAACCACTTGAGCGAGAGCTGGCTCAACGTGCCGTCCTCGTGCATGGCGCGCACAGCCTCGTCCAACCTGGAGACCAAGGTGCTGGTACCCAGGGTGTGGGATTTGTCGATCGCCACCGAGAGGTCCTCGGAGAAGACCGGGTCTCCTACTCTCGCGACCGGCACGCCGGCCGAGATGTTCTGATCCACTACGGTGCCGGATGTGAGGTAGGCGACAAAATCCGTGCGGCCGGCCGCGATCGCCTGGGCGCACTCCTGATCCGTCTCCAAAGACACGACGGTGATCCCGGTGGGCGCTGTTGCATAGACGCTGCTCGCCGGCAGGCCGAGGCCGACCATGTCGCCGTTCAACCATGACTCATAGGTCGTGGCGGAGCCGACGCATACCGCCTGGCCGTTCAGCCCTTCATACGAGGTGACCCCGGAGGCCGTGGAGGCGGCAAACTGCGCCGGGGTGTAGTAGTAGGCGGTCGTGAAGTCGAGGATTTCCTGGCGTGCGGTCGTGATCGTCATCGAGCCCACGCTGATGTCCCACTGATCGCCCCAGTTACCCGCCGTGATCGCATCCCACGTCGGCGTGGCAAAACAGGTCTCCACACCGAGGCGGGTTCCGATCTCCACGGCCGTGTCCACGTCAAACCCTTCCATTTCCCCCGCGGTGAGCTGATCCGCGGCGCACGCCGTCCCTTCCGTCCGGGCCCCATCGGCCTTGAGGACGGATTGGGGGGCGTAGTTCGGATCGGTGCTCACAATGATCGTGCCGCGTGCAAGGATCTGTGCCAGCAAGTCCTGAGGCGCCGGCGAACCGCACGCGCCCAGCAGAAGGGCGGAGACCAACAGCAGCGTTCCCCGCCTTAAGGTGATCCGTTCCATGACGACTCTCCTCCCGTGATGGCAGCGAATGGTAGTGGACTGGACCTTCGACGTCGAGATTCGCCTCCCCTTGGCTCACCTCCCCTTTCCAGAATGGACGTTCAGAGGACTATAGCACAGGGAAAACGGGCCTGCAACCTTACCAGCCTCCAGCTTCCAGCCCCAGTTGCCAGCTCCGATTTCCAAATGCGAATTCTCCAATGGATCGACGGCAGACGGACGCCGGGATAACCGTTTCCCACGGGGATGGAAGACGGGTACCGGGCAGTCTGGTGCACGAAGTCTGGAACCAGGGGTTGGAGCTTGCAGCTTGGAGCTTGCAGCTTGGAGCTTGCAGCTTGGAGCTTGGAGCTTGGAGCTTGGGGCATGGAGCTTGGATTGACTGGGTCAGGCCTCGCGCAGGAAGCGGTCTAGCAACGAGTGAAAGTGGTGCACGCCGTTCTCCCGCTTGGGAGAGAACCGCCCCCGGTCGTAGGACCGAGATCGCAGTCCCCGTTGAACGGCTTCACAGATTTCGATGTCTTCACGCTGGATCTCATCACTGAACGCGATCGCCTGCTGGACGCCCTCCCAGGCCTCACCGCTTCCGGGCTCGAGGAAAAACCACTCGAAAACGGTCAGGGTCCGCTCGGGTCCCAAGGGCAAGATCAGGTTGCTGGACAAGTTGTCAGGGTAGATGTTCAGCATGAAGTTCGGGAAGACCCAGTAGTAGAGGGCCTGGTCGTCGGCGCGCACTTCGGCGTAGCGCCTAGGCGGCCCGCCCCCCAGAACCGGCCGGAGCGGAGCCACCTGTCGGGAGTGCAGGCTGCGCGTCTCCACCCGGTAGTTCTCGTAATCCAACTCCCGGTAGAGACCGGGATGGGCAATCGGGATGTGGTACCCCTCGAGGTAGTTGTCGACATACACTTTCCAGTTGCATTCGATGGTGTACTCCCGGCGCTCCACCATCCGCATCCGATCCAGGGGGAGCGTAGCCGTCTCCTGGGAGATCTCACCCAGGTACTCAGAAAGTGCGGCCCCGGAGGGATCCAAGTTCACGAAGGCGAACGGTCCCCATTCCTCGACGCGCACCGGAGGCAGCCCGTATTCGGCCGGCGAGAAATCCACCGCACCCTCGAATTCGGGTGTCGTGATCAACCGCCCCTCGAGCGAATAGGTCCATCCATGGTATCGGCACTGCAGACTCTTGCGGTTTCCTTTCCCGCTGGCCACATTGCCGGCTCGGTGGCGGCACACGTTGTAGAAGGCGCGCAGCGCCCCATCGGTCCCCCGAGTCAGCACCAGGGGCTCCCCGAGCACGTCCGCGGTGACGAAGTCGCCCGGTCGTTGAAGCTCCTCGCGTCGCGCAACAGGCTGCCAGGATCGCGAAAAGACACGCCGCGCCTCGAGGGTCCCGATCGACGGGTCGATGTACCAGGTCGACGGGAGCGTCGCCGCCCGCGCCAGATCCGGCTCGTACTGGTAGCCGGAGAGGAGGGAATCGGGATCGATCATCGCCACCTCCCCGTCAGGACTTGGGGATCTCCTTCTCAGGGTCGATGAAGGGCTTCGGGACCACGCGGGCTCCCCGGCGTCCGATTTCCGGGATGTCCACGGCGAGCTCGACCCCCAGCGCCGACGACTCCGCGGGGACCATCGCGTAGGCAATGTTCTTCTTCAGCCTCGGGGAATAGATGGCCGAGGTGACGTGGCCCACCGGCCGATTCGCCTGGTGGACGGGCCAGCGCACCATGTTGAACGGGATTCGATCGCCCTCAATCTCGATTCCCACCAGCTTGCGTCGAACTCCCTCGGCGCGGATTCGGGCCAAGGCCTCCTTGCCGATGAAGTCCGCTTCCTTCTTGGTGTCGACCAGCCAGCCGAGCCCGACCTCATAGGGGTTTTCGTTCTGGGTCATATCGATGCCGTGATTCAGCATCCCAGCCTCGATCCGGCGGATGTCCGAAGGACCGGTCGGGCGGATGTGATAGGGCTTCCCCGCCGCCAGGACGCGATCCCAAAGCTCGACCCCGCGGCTTCCATCGCGCAAGTAGAGTTCATAGCCGACTTCGGCGGTCCAACCCGTCCGTGTTACGACCAGAGGGATCCCATCCAGCTTCGTCTCGAAGAAATGATAGTAAGCCAGGGAATCCACCTGGGCCCCAAACAGTGCCCGGACGACCTCCTTGGACTTGGGTCCCTGGATCTGGATCGGCGACACGTCGGGCTCCCCCAGCTCCACGCGCAATCCCGCTCCGTACGCCACGCCCTTGGCCCAGAGCAGGATGTCGCTGTCCGCCAGCGCGAGCCAGAAATGGTTTTCGCCCAACCGCAGCAGGACCGGGTCGTTCAGGATCCCGCCGGCGGAGTCGGTGATCAAAACGTACTTCCCCTGCCCCACGGCGCACTGCCGGAGGTCCCTCGGGGTGATGAGATTGGTGAACGCGAACGCGTCCGGTCCCGTGATCTCCACCTGGCGCTCGACGCTCACATCCCAAAGGGTGACGTGCTCGAGCAAGTGCTGGTACTCGTCCTCCGGCTCCGCGTAATAGCTGGGCAGGAACATGTGGTTGTAAACCGTGTAGGATCGGCAGCCGTCCCGCAGGGTGGCCTCGAAGAACGGGGAGCGGCGGACTCGAGCTCCGCGTTGAATGGCAGTCATGTCGAAGGGTTTCATCATCGGCTCCTTGGCAGTCGGAAATCGCGCAGCACACGGCGGGCGGAGAGGCGTCCGGGGCGTCCATGGATCCCACCGCCGGGGTGGATCGACGCGCCGCAAAGATACAAGCCACGAATTGGAGTTCGGGCGTTGGACCAACCCGCCACGGGACGTTGAAAGAGAATTTGGTCGAGCGTCATCTCCCCTTGATCCGGATGACCCTCGGCCAATCCGTAGGTCTCAGCCAGGTCACGGGGGGTGACAACACCGCGCGCCACCACGCGGTCCATGCCCTCCAGGCACTCCCCAAGCTGCCTTTGGACGGCATCCGCCAGGGCGTCGGCGCGTTTGGCATCCCACTCCCCTTCAGCCAGCCGATAGGGCGCGGCCTGCACGCTCACCTCGAGGACATGTTTGCCTTGAGGCGCGCGTTGAGGATCAGAAAGCGAGGGCAGGCTGACCGCGAGCCAGGGCCGGAGCGAGACCCGCCCATACTTGGCGTCGTCGGCGGTTCGCTCCACATGATCGAGGGTGGGAGCGAGGGTCAATCCGCCGGCCATCGAGTTGGAGGAGGCCTTCCCGTGGAGTTGAACCGGTCCGTCCAGGGCAAACCACATTCGGGCGAGGTTCCCGCGGTATCGGATCGACCCCACGGCCCGGAGGAATCCGGGGTCCAGTTCGCCGGCGTCAATCCATTCGAGGAAAACACGCCGCGCGTCGGAGCTGCAAATGACAGTCCTCGCGTGAACTTCCTGCCCGTTCGCTAGCGCCACGCCGAGGGCGCGCCCGCCGCGTACGATGACCTGGACGACTTCGGCCGAGGTGCGCACTTCTCCGCCGTGCCCACGAATGAGTTCCGCCAGTCCAGACCAGATTACCCCCGCCCCACCTCGCACCACCGTGTGAGGGGCTGCGGCTCCGTGCGGCTGACCGACCAAACGATGCAGGTATCGAAACGTGGTCCCGGCTGCCCTCGGCCCCACGGCCATCCCCGCGACACCCTGCGCGGCCAGGGCGCCTCGAAGGAGCTCCGACTCAAACCATTCGGCCGTGAACTCATCGATCGACATCGGGAGAACCCGCAGCAACTCGACCCGCGTCTTCGCCCCTAGCCCGAGCCAGCGCAATCCGATCGGGAGCAGGTCCCACGCGGCGCCGACACGACGGACGGGGATCTCGGGCGAGGGGAATGCGTACAGCGCCCGGAGAAACTCGGTGAAGACGCGCACATGCGCGCAGAAATCCGGCCAGCGGGCCGCATCCTTGACGGAGAAACGGGCGATCTCGGCCGCGGCCTGATCCGGCCGGACCGGAAGGGGAAGCGCGGTCCCCGGTTCACCGAGGGCCAGGACCGGCGGATCCGGTCGTAGGATTTCCAAGCCCCTCAAACCTGCGCCGAGTTCGCTCGCGATTTGATCGTCGAGGACAACGGGCCCCGCCGCGCCCACGTCGGCTCGGAAGCCGGGCGCGAATTCGACGGTCCCTGCCGCGCCGCCCACCTCCGGCCTCGACTCAAGAACCAGGACCTTGCGCCCCGCCCGCGCCAGATACGCAGCGCACACCAGCCCGTTCGGGTCTGCGCCCAGGACCATCGCGTCCCATTCACGATCCTTCACGAGCCGCTCCGCAATGCTTGCAGGGCCGCCATCCGTCCGGGTGCACCCGAGATCCCGCCACCCGGATGGGCGCCGGAGCCGCACAAATACAGTCCGCGAACGGGCGTGTGGTAGTCCGCCCAGCCGGGTGCGGGGCGGAGGAAAAAGAGCTGATTCAGCGCCAGCTCGCCTTGGAAAATGTTACCTTCGGTCAGGCCGAACTTTTCCTCCAAGTCGAGCGGCGTCAGGACCTGACGGCCGAGTATCGAACGGGGCAGGTTCGGCGCGTACTCGGCCAGGGTCTCAATGACCGTGTCCCCAAAGGCCTCCCGGCTCGTCTCGTCCCATCCGCCGATTCGATCGTACGGCGCGTACTGCACAAAGATCGACATCACATGTTGGCCCGGCGGAGCCATGGTCGGGTCGATCATGGACGGGAGGATGATGTCCAGGTACGGCCGCTTGGAATAGGCGCCGTACTTGGCGTCGTCATACGCACGTTCCAGGTAGTCAATGCTGGGGCTGATCGAGACCGCGCCGCGCAGGTGGGGTCCGCGGCCGGGGAGGGCCCGGAAGTCCGGCAGCTCGCTCAACGCGAGGTTCACTTTGCCCGATGAACCTCGGATCCGGAAGTGCTGGATCGCCTCCCGGAATTCGTCCGGAAGCCAGCGGTCTTCGACGAGCCGCAGGAACGTACGTTTGGGGTCGAGGCTCGAAAGGACGGTCCGAGCTCGAATTTCCTCCCCGCCTTCGAGCACAACTCCGACCGCCCTCCCAGCCTGGATCAGAATCTTCTCCACCGTCGCCTCGGTCCGGATGTGAGCGCCCCGCGCCCGCGCCGCGCTGGCGATGGCCTCGCTCACCGCGCCGGTCCCTCCTTTGGCGAATCCCCAGGCGCGGAACACACCGTCGATCTCCCCCATGTAGTGGTGGAGGAGGACATACGCGGTCCCCGGCGAACGCGGTCCGAGGAACGTACCAATAATCCCGCTGGAGGACATCGTCGCCTTGAGGGCCTCGGTCTCAAACCACTCATCCAGGAAGTCCGCTGAGCTCATCGTCATGAGCTTGGCCAGGGCATGAAAGTGCTCTGCGCTCAGTCCGTTCATGTGCCCGCCGAACCGCGCCAGCCCGAGCCAATCCTTGGGTCGAAGCGCGCCCAGGTCGGGCGGGACCATCGCCAGGATCGGACGCACGGCGTAGGCCATGTGGTACATGAGCCGGCCATACTCGTCGTACGCCTCGGCGTCTCTCGCCGAATGGCGCGCCAGCTCGCGGCGGGTGATCTCATGGTCGGGGCCCCGCATCAGGTAATTCCCGTCGGGGAGCGGTGTGAAAGTGCTTTCGAGCGGGAGCATCTCGAGCCCGTGACGCGGCAATTCGAGGTCTCGAACGATCTCGGGCCGAAGCAAGCTCACCACGTAGGAAGCCACCGTGAACTTGAATCCGGGGAAGACTTCCTCGGTCACGGCGGCCCCCCCGAGCATGGGCCGCCGCTCCAGCACGAGCACTCGCCGGCCGGCGCCGGCCAGATACGCGGCCGCGGTCAGCCCGTTGTGCCCTCCCCCGATGACGATCGCATCGTAGCCTTGGGACGCCACGTCAGCCTTTCTTCCGCGGAGGATTAAAGAACGGCGGCCGCACGATCACGGCCGTCGCCTGCCGCCGGACGTGTTCAACAGTGATCTCCAGCGAGATTTCCGTTCCGGGTCGGGACCAGGCCGTTTCGATCTGACCCAGGGCGATCAACTTCTTCAGAATCGGGGACCAGCAACCGGACGTCGCCCGGCCGATGTACCGCCCTGCCCCATACACCGGAGTCCCGCTTCGCCATGCCGTGGAGGGGAGCTGCACCGGCAGGCCGACCTCGGCGTAGAGCGATTCCAGCGCGGGCCAGGACACCTCCAGGCCGACGAACGCCCAGGGTGAACCGCGCTCCACCTCGGTACGCAAGGCTTCACGCCCCACGAATCGCACCGGCTTGTCCAGAGACACAGCCCAACCAAGCCCGACTTCGAAGGGGGAGGACTTCTGAGACTCGATGAGCGCCCGGCGGCTCGAGATGTAGTCCACCTCGATCAATAGAAGGCCAGCCTCGATACGGGCGATGTCCAAAGCCAGGATCCCGGTGGGGGTCAGGCCATAGGGATCGCCCGCTTCCCGCACTCGATCCCACACTTCCTCCGCCTGCACCGCGTCCAGCCAGATTTCATAGCCCAGGTCGCCGGTGTACCCGGTGCGGGAGATGGTGACCTCGGCGTTTCCAATTCGTCCGCGGCGCAGCCGATAGTAGGCAAGCGATCCCAGGGGTTCTCCGCAGGCGCGTTCCAGAATGGCCCGCGAGGCGGGGCCTTGAACGGCGAGGGCAGCCGTCGCGTCCGAGACGTCCTCGATCCCGACTCGCAGCCCATGGGCATTGTCTTGAAACCAACGCAGATTCGGATCGGCGGCCGTGACTCGGAATACGTCCTCTTCCAGGCGGGAGATCGTCCCATCGTCGAGCACCTTGCCGCCGGAATCGCACCACGGGGAATACATCACCTGTCCGATGGCGCAGCGGGAGATGTCCCGGGTCATGACCCGATCGAGCAGGCGGGCCGCGTCGGGACCGTGGATCCGATACTTGTAGAGCGGCGAGATGTCGAGCAGCGCGGCCGAACTCCGAATGGCGTAGTACTCACGCTCGATCGTTGGTTCGTACGAGCTGGCCACTACATACCCCGCCCACCGTCGCCAGTTGTTCGCCTGGCACAGAGGCGCCGTGCGACGGTGAAAGGCCGTGCCGGGGATCACGCCGCTCTACCCTTGCGCGGGTTCGCCACGCGATATCCGAGAGCGCGCGAGGCGCGCTGGGACTCTCGGCGCACGCCGGCCGCCAGGACGGCGAGCCGGCGCGTTGGGATGCGGGCGGTCGGACCGCCCACCGAGATCGCGGCCACGACCTGCCCGTCGTGCCGCCGGATTGGGGCGGCCACCGCGGAGAAACCAGGTTCCAATTCGTCGACCGCCGTGGCGAACCCCTTTCGCCGGATCTCCACCAACTCCTTTCGGAGCGCCCGTCGCGACGTCAAGGTGTGGTCCGTGTAGCGGCGCAACGTGCGACGTAAGCCGCGCAGCGGGTCGGGCGTGGTTTCAAACGCCAGCAGGACCTTGCCCGTCGAGGTGGCGTGCGCCGGCCAACGTGATCCCACGAAGGGCCCGATTTCCAACCGGCGTCCACCCATGACCTCATCGAGGATCACGACTTCACCTTCGGCCAGGATTTCGAGCGTAGCTGTCTCACGGGTGCGACGCGCTAACCCCTTGAGGATCGGCCGGACCGTGGGGATCAAGGCGTTCGACTGGACCGCCTGCCAGCCGAGGGCGATCGTCTCCGGGCCCAGCCGATACTCCCCCGACTCGGCTTCTTTGGTCACGAGTCCTTCGCTCTCCAGCGCCGAAAGCAGCCGGAAAGCAGTGGCCTTGCTCAGTCTCACCCGGCGAGCCAGATCCGTTAGGCTACGCGGGCCCTCCGGGCCGGAAAACGCCTTGAGGAGCGCCACCGCGCGCCGGGCCGACTGGGTGCCTGGGTAGGGGACAAGGTGGGTCAAGGAATTGAAACTCGATTTCGAGATGTGAAATCAGGATACAGGCAGAAGGAGGGAAGGTCAAGAGCCGAGGGGAGTGGTCAGTGGCGAGTGGTCAGTGGCGAGTGGCTATTGGATCGTGGCACGGGTCTGTGGTCGGCTGGAAGCTGGAACCCGGAAGCCGGAAGCGGGAGGCAGGCCGGAAAGAAAGCCGGAGCCGCGCGAGCGACTCCGGGAGGTGCGCTGGGAGGGACTTGAACCCTCACGCCTTGCGGCACATGGCCCTCAACCATGCCTGTCTGCCAATTCCAGCACCAGCGCCTGGACGGGGACCTGGAGTATTATAGCCGCCGCGCCGCGGGTGTCAACGCGAAGCCCTGCGCGCCTCCCGATGCCGGTCCGTATTCTCTTAGACGCCATGGGCAGCGATGCCCATCCACAGCCGGAGGTCGAGGCCGCTCTGGCGGCCGCGGATCTCTGGGGAGAGCCGATCGGCCTGGTCGGGCCACAGGACCGCCTGGCCGACGCCCTGCGCGGAAGTCCACCGACCAAGGCACCGGTCGAGATCATCCACGCGCCGGACGTCGTGGAGATGACCGATCACGCCGCGGACTCCGCCCGCGGGAAACCCCTGAGCTCCATGGCCGTCGGGATCCAATCGGTGAAGGATGGGACCGCAGATGCGTTTGTCACCGCGGGGAACACCGGAGCCGCGATGGCGACAGCCCTGTTCCGGCTAGGGCGCATCCGGGGTGTGAAGCGCCCCGCCCTTTGCGCCCTCTTCCCGGTTCGGGGCGGCCGCGCTGTGGTCCTCGACATCGGAGCCAACGCCGACTGCAAGTCGGAATACCTGGTCCAGTTCGCCATCATGGGTTCGGTCTACGCGCAAAGGGTCCTCGGCCTGCCGACCCCGCGCGTGGCCTTGCTCTCCAACGGGGAAGAACCCGGAAAAGGAAATGAATTGGTCCGCGAAACCCACCCTCGGCTTCAGGCTGCCGGTCTCCGCTTCATCGGCAACGTGGAACCGAAGGAAGTCTACGGCGGAAGCGCCGACGTGGTCGTCACCGACGGCTTCTCCGGCAATGTGTTCCTGAAGGCCTCCGAGTCGGTCGCCTCGTTCCTGGTCGATCTCATCCGCGGCGAGATCCGCCGCAGCCTGCCGACGCTGGCTGGAGGATGGCTGGCGCGACCGGCCTTCCGAAGGGTCGGCCGGCTGCTGGACCCGGCGGAATATGGAGCCATACCTCTGCTTGGGATCGACGGGATGGTCTGGATCGGGCACGGCCGTTCCGACTCCCGAGCCTTGCTGAACGCGATCCGAGCCGCGCGCCTGGCCGTGGAAAGCCGTTTGCTGGAGTCCCTTCGCCAGGCGATTCAAGAGCAGCTCGGCAACGCGGCAGCCGCCTCCGAGGCCTGAATAGAATGCGACGAATTCGCAACGACCGCCTGATCCGCCGCAACTCGATCCTAGGCCGCGGCCTTCTGTTCGGAGGCCTCGGCATCCTCGGCGCAGGTTTCCTGGTCAGCCTAGTGTCCCCGGGTGTGGTGCTCCCATTCCTGATCGTGGCCGTGACCGGAATGCTGGCCTCGCAACTTGGAATCGCACTCATGAGCCGTTGGAGCCGCGGACCCAGGCTCGACGAGCTTCTCGACGCCGGACTGAAAGGTTTGGATAACCGCTACGCCGTCGTCCACTACGCGCTGGGCGCGCCGCACGCGCTGCTGGGTCCTTCGGGGATCTTCGCCTTGATCCCTGTGGTCGAAGACGGCAGCTTGCGCGAGGCGGAAGGGCGCTGGACGCGCAGCCTCCCGCGCCGCGGCTTGCTCCGGCCCGCGCGTACGGAGTCGCTCTCCGACTTGGCGGGCCGCGGTCGACGCGACGTCTCTTCGCTCGAGCGTTCCATCCTGAGGCAAACCGGAGAGACTCGTGAAGTCGGCGCCCGGGCCGTCCTTGTGTTCCTCAGCCCGAGAGCTGAAATCGAGACCTCGGGGACCAGCGACCCACCGGCGGTCCATATCAAGAAACTAAAGGAGTGGATACGCCGTCAGCCGAAACCCGACGGCGGCCCATCCCTGGACGTGACCGCGCTCGAAGGGCGCCTCGGGATCCCCCGGCAAAAAGAATAGGCGCCGTCATCCGGCGCCTATTTCCATATCCAGATAGGTCTTGTACGGCTACCCCTCGAGGAATTTCTCCAGCGCCTCGCGCTTGATCCGGTACGAAGCCCCAATCTTGCGCGCCTTCAAGTCCCCGGCCTTGATCGCGGCCACCAGGTCCTCTTCTGAAACTTTGAGAAAACCGGCGGCCTCCTCGGGGCTCATCACGTCGGGCATTTCTACGCCGGCGGCTTTCGCCCCGCGCAGCGCGTCCGCCAGGACGTTTCCAATTCCCATCCCGGCCCCGATCCCCGCGGTCAGGCCCGCACCGCCGGAAGGGTTGGAGGCCGCCTCCCGCAGCGCGTCCGCGGCTTGGAGTTGGGTGTAGGTGGCCATATCCAGCATACCCATCGCCCGCAGCTCTTCCGCCGACTTGTCGGAGGGTTTGAGATTCTCGATGTAGAACGACTTGAGCGTCAGGCCCAGTGCCTTGAAATCATCCTGCGCCTTGGCTCGGACCCCGGCGCCCATCTCTTCCGTCAGGCCGATGAGCTCGGGCACATTCTTGGCCCGAGTCGTCTCCCCCAGGAGATCCTGCAGCTTCGAGAGCAGCATCCCGCGCAGCCGCGCTTCCAGGTCGTGCGTCGTGTAGATGCCATTCGCGCCCACCACCTGGGTTACGAATTGCTGCGGGTCCGAGACTCGAAAGCTGAAAATGCCATATCCCTGGAGCAGCGCAACCCCCAACGCCATGCCGGGATTGCGCACGATGATCGGCTGGGCAGTGCCCCACTTCTGGTCTGAGAACTCTCGGGTGGAGACGAAGTAGACCTCGGCCGTGAACGGGGACCGGTCGTTGAACGCCTTGCCGATCAGGTCGATCAGATAAGGAATGTTGGCGGTCGTGATCGTGTGCCGGCCCGGATTGAACGTGTCGAGTGCCTTGCCATCGCGGAAGAAGACCGCGTTTTGCGCTTCGCGCACGATCACCTGGCTGCCGATGCGGAAATCGCCGGACCCCGTCTCCGGGATCCGATGGACGACCTCATCCCGCATTTCATTCGGGTATTCGATAACGTCGAAAATCCGTGCCATGCTGGGTTCTCCTCTCGGTCCCGCCACCCTCAGGGCGCGAGGACGACTTCCTCACGGTGGTCAAACGCGTCGATGCACTCTTGACTCAGACTCACCACGTTCCGCACCGCGGCCGGCATCCCGTCGGTGCCCATCGACGCGGCCACATTGTCCACCGCCGACGAGACTCGCTGGACACCTTCGAGAAGAGTCAAGTCGTATTGATAGAGTTGGCTGAGCTCACGTTCGTTGACTCGCGCCGCGTCGAAGAACCCGGAGTAGCCATAGGCGGCTCCCTGGATTCGGTCGGCAAAGGTCTGAAGCTTGATGGCCGCCGCCTCGAGATCGTCGAGCCACTCGAGCTGGCCCGCGCCGGCGAGCTGTCGTTGGACATCCGAAATCCGACTCCATTGCTCGCGGGTGCGGCGGGCGAGGTCCTCGCGCAGCATCTTGTCGGCTTCGCGCCGGTTCTCTCGGTCGACGTAGCCCACAAAGCCGGCCAGGAAATTCCGGATCTTGCCCAGCAGGTCCTTGCCTTCCGTGATCTTCCCCAATGGGTCGGTCATGCTTCTCCCTGGTTGCGGCGATGCGGCCGCGCGATGCCGCCGCGGCATGAGATCATTATAGCCCCAGCCTCGAGCCGCAGGCAAGGAAACGCGGGTACGCTTTCCGCGACCGTCCCGCCCTGGATGCCGCCTGTATAATGAGGGCGCATCCCCTCATTCAAGGAGCCCGATGAGCCACCTGCCCGCCCTCGCTCGCGTCGCCGCACCTTTGGGCGATGCAATCCAGCTTTCCGAGGGCCCGGTCGTGATCCTTCGAAGCCTCGAGGACCTTCGCGACCGGATCGAGGCCGTGGTCCGCATCGGCGCCACCGCCCCGGAACCGGACCACAGCCTTGCCCATTGGCTCATCCGGGAGCTGGCCCGTCAGGCGGGCGCCGTGCCCGCCTCCATCCACGACCTGTACCTCGCTCGCGGGCGCGGGGAAAGCCGCGACGACTTCACGGCTCCGGCCATGAACTTGCGCGCCCTCCCCTTCTTCGCCGCCCGGGCCGTGTTTCGGGCTGCCCGGGCGAGGAACGCCGGGGCGCTCCTCTTTGAGATCGCGCGGTCCGAGATCGGCTACACCGACCAACGACCAGCCGAGTACGCCGCTGCCGTATTAGGCGCGGCTGTCGCCGAGGGCTATCAGGGCCCCGTTTTCCTTCAAGGGGACCATTTCCAGGTGTCGGCTAAGAAATTCGCCGAAGATCCCGAAGCGGAAGTGGAGGCCGTGCGCAGTCTCACCCGCGAAGCGATGGAGGCGGGTTTCTTCAACATCGACATCGACACCTCCACCTTGGTCGACCTCTCGCTCCCGACGACAGAGGAACAACAGCAAGTGAACTACCGCCTCTGCGCCGAGCTGACGAAACAAATCCGCGGGTGGGAGCCGGAAGGCGTCAACGTGTCGGTCGGCGGCGAGATCGGGGAAGTGGGGGGCCGCAATAGCACCGAGGCCGAGCTCAAGGCTTTCATGGAAGGTTACAACGCCGCTCATCTTGAGCTCAGCGCCAGCGAGCCCGGTCTCTCCAAGATCAGTGTCCAGACGGGGACCTCTCATGGCGGGGTCGTTCTGCCGGATGGGACGATCGCCCGCGTCCAGGTCGACTTCGATACGTTGGCCCGATTGTCCCGATTGGCCCGCGAACGGTTCGGCTTAGCCGGGGCGGTTCAACATGGTGCCTCGACTCTCCCGGAGGAAGCATTCCGGCGTTTTGTGGATGCTCGCGCGTGCGAGGTTCACCTGGCGACCAACTTTCAGAACATATTCTTCGATCGCTTGCCGGCCGGGCTGCGATCCGAGATGTACGCGCATGCCGGAACCCACTTCGCCTCAGAACGGAAGCCCGGCCAGACGGACGAGCAGTTCTTCTATCAGGCACGGAAGCGGACCTTGGGTCCATTCAAGCGCGCTGCCTGGGAGATGGAGGCCTCGGCCCGAGCCGAGATCGAAGCCGCCTGGGAAACTCGCTTCAACCTCCTCTTCGACCGGTTGAACATTGAAGGTACCCGGACGGAGGTGGATCGCTTCGTCCATCCGGTCTCAGTCCGGCCCGTGTTTGCGGAAACGTTGCGATCAGCCGGCGTGACCGAAGACGTCACGGACCTGGCCGACTGAAGACTCCCATCGATGGCGCCCGGGGCCCGACGAGAGAGCCTCAGGTCCCCATAATGCGGAACCCATCCCCCCGTTGTCACGGCGCCCGTCGGCGGTGAGCCCTTCCGTCGATCCGAATCGCTACACGGTCATTCCGCGCACGCTCAGCTTTCTCCAGCGCGCGGACGAGGTCCTCTTGCTCCGTCTCCCATCAGATCATCCGGATTGGCCGGGCCGCTACAACGGCGTGGGGGGTCATATTGATATTGGAGAAGATGCGGCCGGCGCTGCCCGAAGGGAGATCCGAGAGGAGACCGGTCTGGAGGCGGAGGACTTGAGGCTCCGAGGCACGGTCCTCATCGAGACCGGGCAGACGCCGGGCATCGCCTTGTATATCTTCTCCGGACGGGCCTCCGGCACACCCTCCGTCAGCGGCCGTGCCGGAGAACCGCGTTGGGTGAACCGGGCAGAGCTGGCGCGGCTGCCCCTCGTCGAAGACGTCCCGACCCTGATGCGACTCCTCTTGGAGAGCCCGATCGAATCTCCCTTCTCCGCGCTCTATCAGTACACAGCCCGGGGAGAATTGGAGATGGTCTTCGACGGTGCGGCGACCACACAAGGATGAAGGGGGGCCGTTTTCCCGCCTATGGTTGGGCCGGCCTGCTCGGGATGGTGGCGGTCCAGATTCTTCTCGCCAGTGGTTCGCCCATCGCCGCGACCTGGCTCACACCCCTGATGTGGACCGGATACATCCTCACCGCGGACGCCGCGGCCCACGTACGCGGCGGTGAGGCGTGGCTGGTCACGCGCCGCCGAGAATTCCCGTTTCTGGTTCTCATCTCGGTCGCAGTATGGCTTGGATTTGAGGCCTACAACCTTCACCTGCGGAACTGGGCCTACGCAGGCATTCCCACGGATCCGTGGCTGCGCGGTCTCGGGTATTTCTGGTCGTTCGCCACGATCATGCCGGGCGTGTTCGTAACGGCTTCCCTGCTCAAGACCCTTCGCCGCCCCACCTCCCGTCGGCGGCCCGTCGTGCCCTTGCCAACATTTCCCAGCGCTTTGGCGTTTCTCTCGGGCGCGGCCATGGTGACTCTGCCGGTATTGGTCCCGCCATCCACCGCCGCGTACCTTTTCGCGCCGGTATGGATCGGTTTCTTGTTGGTCCTCGACCCGATCAATCACAAACTCGGCGTGCCTTCCCTGTGGGCGCGCTGGCGCGCGGGGGACCGGTGGGCCGTGGGGGATCTATTGGCGGCGGGACTTGCGTGTGGATTCTTGTGGGAAGCGTGGAACTGGCAGGCGTTTCAGGCCGGCGGAGGCCATTGGGTTTACACCATCCCCGATGCGCTCCGGCTGTTCGGATTGCATTTCGGGCAGATGCCGTTGCTGGGTCTGCTCGGGTTCCCTCCGTTTGCGCTCGAGCTGTTCGCGGCCTACGGGTTTTTCCGAGCGGCGTTGGGTGGGGATCGGTTCTTCGGGACCCCAGCGCCCGCGGCCCCGGGCCGCTCACAAAGGCGCTAGACTGCCTGCTCCGCGCTCCCGACCCCGAAAAAGATCAGCCTCGTGCTCCCATAGCTGCGGTCGTCCTCCACGCGAAGCCGCTGGAGTGTGGGCCGTGTCCACTCTTTTGGGTGCATTTGGGCGATCAGCACGCCACCCTCGGTGAGCCATCCCGGATTCGAATCGACGAGCTGGATGGTGCGAAGCCATAGGTCGGCATACTGCGGCGGGGCCACGTAGACGATATCGAAAGGGGTATCCGGGCGTCCTGCGAGAAAACGAAATACATCCGCCCGAACCACACGGCCCCGGTCTGCCAAACGGGTGAGCTCAAGGTTGGCCTGCAACGTGGTCAGGGCTCTGGCGCCGGATTCGACAAATGTGGCCCGGGCCGCGCCACGACTTAGGGCCTCAATTCCGACGCTACCCGTTCCCGCGAATAGATCGAGGAATTGCGATCCGGGGACGTCCCCCGCGAGGATCGAAAAAAGAGATTCCTTTACCCGGTCGGTGATCGGCCGCGTACCCGCTCCCGACACCATCCGCAGCTTGCGGCCTTTGGCCTCTCCGGCAATGACCCGCAAGCCGGCCATCCGCATCCTGGTCCGGTTCGCCCTTCCGGGTCAGGACCGGCCCCAGATCTCCTTTTCGAGGTCCCAGCGGCCATTTTCCAGCATGTGCAGATGGCCGTGAGCGATTCGTTTCAATACTGCGGACCGGGTCCGATCTTGGACACCCGGGATCAATTCGAGGAGCTTCTGAAATGCTGCGCGTGCCGGCACAGGATCCCCGGCGCGTTTCAACGTCATGCCTACGGCGTAGACGACTTCCAGGTCGCTCGGATGGTCTCGCTGGGCATCCTCGAGGACTTTTCGGGCCTCCTGAAGGCGACCGGCCCCATAGAGCGCCCAGCCCAGTCGAAGCTGGGCGGCCGCGTCGGTCGGATGCTCCTTGGCCTGCTGCTGAAAGGTCTCGATAGGCACCGGCGGAGTCTTGGCCGCCGCGATCACTTTCTTTCCCATGTGCACCCTCCCTGGGCCAGGCGCGTCAGGTACCCGCCCCGCCGGATGAAGACAAGTTTACGTTTGGGCCAGCAATTCGGGAATGGCCTCCGGATGCTCGGCCACCCGGACCCGAGCGGCCTCGAGGGCCCGGATCTTATCTTCGGCCAGCCCGGAACTCCCTTCCACGATCGCCCCGGCATGGCCCATCCGCTTCCCCGGAGGAGCGGATCGCCCCGCAATGAAGGCCACGACGGGCTTCGTCATCCGATCGCTGATGAACTCGGCGGCCCGCTCTTCCTCGGAACCCCCGATTTCTCCGATCAATACGACTTTGTCCGTCTGCGGATCGTCCTCGAAGAGCTCGAGGATTTCCTGGAACGAGGAGCCTTGGACCGGATCGCCTCCGATCCCGACACAGGTGGATACGCCCATCCCCTTGCGCTGGAGCGCGTACAGGGCCTCGTACGTCAGCGTCCCGGACCGAGCGACCACACCGACCGTCCCGGGCTGGGTGATGTGACCGGGGATGATTCCGAGCTTGCATTCCCCGGGCGTAAGCAGGCCCGGGCAATTCGGGCCGATCAGGCGCACGCCGCGCGACGCGACATACCGGTGGACCTGCATCATGTCCATCACCGGGACGCCTTCGGTGATGCACACAATCAGTTTCACATTCGCGTCGGCGGCTTCGAGCATCGCGTCCGCCGCGAATCGAGCTGGGACGAATAGGACACTGCAGTCAGCGCCGGTCGCCTCCACGGCCTGAACGACCGTGTCGAAAACCGGCACCTTTCCATCCAGCACCCATTCGCCGCCACGTCCGGGCGTGACCCCGGCCACCACATGCGTACCGTACTCCAGCATTTGCCCGGCGTGGCGCTCCCCCTCCCGGCCGGTGATCCCCTGGACGAGCACCCGCGAGCGCTTGTCGGCGAGGATGCTCATCGGGGTTCCGCCAGGGGCACAGCCTCGACCGCCTTGCGCGCGGCCTCCAGCAGCGAGGTGGCGGTGATCATGTTCGCCTCGGCCAGTAGACGGCGCCCCACGTCTTCGTTCGTCCCGACCAGGCGGACGATGATGGGGACCCTAGGGGGTTCTTCCGAAAAGGACTTGAGGATCCCCCGCGCGACCTCATCGCAGCGGGTGATACCTCCGAAGATGTTGAGCAAGACCGCCTGCACGTCCACATCCGCCAGGATGATCTGCAGCGCGGCCGCGACCTTGTCCGCACCGGCGCCGCCCCCGATGTCCAGAAAGTTCGCCGGCTTGCCTCCGAGGAGGCCGATCACGTCCATGGTGGCCATCGCCAGGCCGGCGCCGCTCACCATGCAGCCGATATTCCCATCGAGCTTGACGTACGACAGACCGTACTTGCGCGCCTCGCGCTCGGCCGGCAACTCCTCATCCACGTCGCGCATCTCGGCGAGATCCGGGTGACGGAAGAGGGCATTGTCGTCGAGCACCATCTTGGCGTCGAGCGCCAACAGACGCTGATCCCGCGTGATCACCAGGGGATTGATTTCCGCCAGCGTCGCATCCGACCGAAGGTAGGCCGTGTACAAACCTTGGGCGATGGCCAGGAATTCCCGCCAACGATCCCGCGGCAGCTCGATGGCGGCGGCCAGGTAGCGCGATTGGTATTCTCGCAGACCGATGAGAGGGTCGATGTGAATCCGGTGGATCTTTCCTGGATCGGTCCGCGCAACTTCCTCGATTTCCACACCTCCCTCGGAAGAGGCGATCACGACCGGCCGGCGGGCGGCCCGATCATGCGTCACACCGAGGTAGATCTCCCCGTCGAATACGGCCGCCTCGTCGAGCAGGACCTTGCGGACCGGAAGGCCCTTGATCTGCATGGCCAGGATTTGGGTCGCGACGGACTCGGCTTCGGCCGGACTCTTCGCCAGCATGATTCCGCCCGCCTTGCCGCGCCCCCCGACGAGGACCTGGGCTTTGACGACGACCCGCCCTCCCAGCTCCGCCGCGAGGGTGCGCGCCTCCGCGCCGGAGGACGCGATTCGACCGCGGGGGATGGGGATCCCCGCGCCGGCGAGGAGCTGCTTCGACTGATACTCGTGCAGCTTCATGCCACCGGCCTCATGAGAATCCGTCGACGGGAGTCGGGCTGGGTTGGGGTACGGACTCGGGCGTGAAATCGGGGGAGAATCGCATCACCCGCGAATTCCCGCTATCGACCGCCCACAGGGATCCGTCAGGAGCAAAGGCCAGACCGTTCACCAATCCAAACTGATTGCCCCCTTGCCCGTACGTCCCGAACGCGGTAACGAATTCCCCGGCCGCAGTGAAGCAGAGAACTCGATAGCCCTCAGGGTCCGAGGCGCACACGTGCCCGTCCGGCGCCACCGCCAGCGAAGGCTTGTTATCCAAGGAGTCACCGAACCAGGCCTCGACATGCCACTCGCCGCCGACGGGAAAGGCGGAACCGACGGAAGCATCGAAGAATTGGATCCGCTGGTTCCAGGTGTCGGCGACGAAGATGCGGTTCTCAGGCCCGAGCGCCAAGCCGACCGGCTCGTCCATTTGGCCCGCAAGAACCCCCACTTCTCCGAACGCGCCCAAGCCCGTTCCATTCCGGTCGAACACGACCACGCGCTTATTGCCCGTGTCCGAGACGAAGAGCCGTCCGTCGGAATCCACGACAACGTCGCGCGGCCCCCACAGGGCATCCAAAGATTCGGCCTGGCCGAAGAAACCCACCATGCCTTGGAACGTGCCCTCCGGGGAGAACCATTGCACTCGATGGTTCCATGTGTCGGCAACGTACACCCGGCCGTCAGGCGCGACCGCGATCCCCCAAGGCTCGTTGAGGGTCCCTCCTGGCGCATCGGTCTTCTCGATGTCGGCAAACTGCCCCCATACGTGAAGGACAGTCCCGTCGGCTGCGAAGTGTTGGATTCGGTGATTCAAGGTATCGGCGACGTAGTAGGTCCCGTCGGGGGCGAAGGCGATGTCGCGCGGCGTCTGGAATTGCCCTGGTTCTGTGCCCAGCCCGCCGAGCACGAGATCCGCCGTCAGGTTGACCGAGCCCTGAGCATACGGATCGGCTACGGAAGGGACCTCGAGCGTCGACGGCGTGACACCGTACTCCCAGATGAGCGCCTCGACATCTTTGCGGATGTACAGCCGCATCCGATCGGAGGGCGACCAGTTTTCGAGGGAGTAGTCTGCGCCGGTGAGCTGGCCGTAGGCGGTGTAGTCGCGATTGAACCAGATATCCCACAAGGCCCGTCGGTATTCCGGACTCACGAGCGCGTTCCGGATCCGCTCCCACGTCAGGTCGAAGTAGTCTTGCATCGGCCACCACATCCGGATGTATTCGAAGGAGAAGTAGCGGTCCCCCAGGATCGGCTCCACCTTCGCCCAATTGTTATCCCCGGCGATGACCACCGGGTAGTTCAACAGGTCCCGGGTCGGGCTCGGGCCGTAATAGTGGACGTTGGTGAAGTTTCGCAAGTACCACGTGTAGGGCCAGGACACATCGTCGTCGTAGGCCAGGTCGATCGCCAGGCCTTCGGTGGTCCGCTGCGAGAGTTCGGCTACCTGGTCCAGGACCGTCTTGACTCCCGTTGCCGCGTGCGCGTAGACGAGGAATTCCTTGGCCGTATCCCCATTCACATAGGCGGCCCGGAATGCCGTGCGCGACGTGAACAAGAAGAGCAACCCGAATCCCACCACCCCGGCCATCTGATCGAAGTGCAACTGCGGGGCGCCGCGCAAAATGATCCAGAGGACCGCAATCGCGATCGCCCCGCTCGCCAACACGGTCAGGAAGGATGTGGTCGCGGTCAGGTGGGCGAAGTCTTGCCCCTGAAACGGCGGGGTCGGGCCGAAGAGCTGGCCCGCCGCCGACCCCAGCGCAAGGACGACCACGCCCAGGAGTCCCAGGATGAGCCAAGTTCTCTTGTCGCGCAGGGTACTCCAGTCGATCGCCCTGAATACCTGGCCAAACCCCCAGCCGGCGAGAAGGATCAACGGAAGCGCGATGTGAACGGTCAGCCACGGCATCCGTTCCCCGGCGAAGGAATACGCGGCCATGGCCGTCACCGCCCAAAAGCCCAAGAAGGGCAAGACCGGGAAGTCGGCTGCCGCGGCCGAGGGTAGGCTTGTTGCCGTCCGCTCCTTCGGGCGCACCCAGCGCGCGATACCGATCCCCGCCGCCAACAAGGAGCCAAGGGCTGGGAGGTATTCATATACAGGGACCTGAACGAGCAGGTAGTAATACCAGGGTTGGCTGCCGCGTTCCACGCCGTGCTGCTCGATCCAATATCCGAGCGAGCCGACAATGCCGGAGTACACGCCCAGCGGATTCGTGAAAAGAGTGCTGTAGAGCACGATGTACGGGAGATAGAAGATTCCGAAGGCGATCAGCCAGCGGCGCCAACCCCATGCCATCCCCACCAGGACACTGATCGCAAGCAGCAGAAGGACGACGTACGCGGTCCGGTAGTCCGCGTTGAGATCCTCGTAGGACATCGGGTTCCAACCCAGCAAGTTGGCCGGGAAGGCCCCGAGTTGGGGCGCCGTCACCGTTCCCACGATGATCAGCATGTCGAGGACGGGGAACTCCCGCCGAAGGTGGCTGCCAAAAGACAGGATTAACGGGACCGCGGTCAACAGCAGGCCGCCAATGGCAAGGGCAAGACCGAGGGTGACCCAAGGAGAGAATCCCGAACTAACCGCCAGGCTGGCGGTGCTCGGATCGAGGGGAGCCCCCGTCTCCGGGGTCAACGGGCCCGATCGTTCCCCAAAGAGCATGAAGAGCGCGATCGCTGCGCCGATCACCGTGACCACCAGCCCCGCGCCAAAGATCGGCTTCAACCTAGGTCGATCCCAGGGGATCGACAGCAGCTGCCACGCGAGCAGCGCGCTCAGGAATACCATCAGCTGAGCCGTGTAAATGAAGGACGTCTCTTTCGAAGCGAAGTGAAGCATCAAGGCGGCCGACAAGAGGTAGAGCCACTTGGTGCGGCGCGTTTCGTAGTATCGAAATACGGCGTAGAACATGAGCAGGCTCTCGACGACCACGAACATCTCGTTGCGGACATAGCGCGAGTAAAACAGCATGTACGGAGAGACGAGCATCAAGCCCGCGGCCAGCAAGGCTCCAGTCCGTCCGAGCCACTTCCGAAAGAGCGCCAGCAGCCCGATCGCGGCCACTCCGGAAAGGGCGACGGGGATGCGGGCCGAAGCGTCGCTGTCGCCGAAGAGGAAGTAGGTCAGCCCGACCCCGTGAAACTGAAGAGGTCCGTGCATCAAGGGCGTGTGTTGATATCCCCGACCTTGCTCGAGCTGCCATGAGAAGTACGTGTGAAGACTCTCGTCATGGCTCATGACGCGCGTGTCGAGATCGTAGAATCGCGTGGCCAACCCGAGGACCACCAGGGCTACATAAACCAGGACCTCGACGTCCACCCGGACGATCGAGGCCAATCGCCGATCGAGCCCACCGGCCGGACGCGCGGCCGCCATTTCGACGGATGTCATGATCCCTCCTTGGGAGCGAGGCGCGGCCTCGGCACCGGTCCCCGCAGGCCCTGCACCTCGGATCGGCTAAGCACCCGCCACGCGCCGGGGGTCATTCGACCCAACGACAGTCCACCGATGCGAATCCGAATCAGCTGGCGCACGCGCAAGCCCAGCGATCGCGCCGACTCGCGGATTTGGCGTTTGCGCCCCTCGCGAAGCGTAACCCGAATCCAACGGCGGGTGCGGTCCGATGCCTCCCGCCGGATCTGGGCTGGCGGGAACGCCGAACTCGCGTCGGCCTGACCGCGGCGCCAGGCTACCAACTCGGCCTCCGCCGGCGCACGATCGAGCTGGACTCGATATTCTTTCTCATGCCCGTATCGGGGATGGGTCAGGCGCAACGCCAAATCTCCGTCGTTGGTCAGGATCATCAATCCTTCGCTCTCCAGGTCCAGCCTTCCGGCCGGATAGAGATGTCCCGGAAGCGGCACGAGATCGCGCACCGTCCGGCGCACGCCCTGCGCCCGCAGGCTCGAGACGACCCCGGTTGGTTTGTAGAGCGCGACCACAATCCGCTCCGGTTCCGTCCGGACTCGCCTGCCGTCCACCCGGATCTCGTCCACGTCACCATCGACGGACTGGCCGAGGCGGGCTTTCCTTCCGTTCACGGCCACACGACCCGCGGCGATCATCGCCTCGCACTTTCTTCGTGAGGCCACACCGGAGCGGGCCAACCACTTGTGCAATCGTTCCGGGCTCATCGCCCGCCTTCGGCGTCGGCGAACTCCGGGGCCACACTCGGTTCGGGAGGCGCCAGCGGCGGGAGCTGCTCGACGCCCTCCAGTCCGAAGTGTCGAAGAAACTCCGGTGTCGTGGAATACAGGATCGGCCGCCCGGGCCCCTCTTCCCTGCCCGCCTCTTCGACCAGACCGTAACGCAGAAGCGTGGTCAGCGCGGTCTCGGAGTTTACGCCGCGGATCGAGTCGATGACCGGCCGGGTAACCGGTTCACGGTAAGCCACAATGGCCAGGATCTCCAGGGAGGCGCGGGTCAGCCGTGCCGTGGCCTCCAGCTGCAAGAATGCTTCCACTTCGGCGGCGAATTCCGGTGCGCTCGTCAGCTGCACGCGCCCGCCGTGGCGCTGCACACGGATTCCGGATTGAGCCCGCTCCACCGCCAACGTCTTCAGGGCGCGTTCGATTTCGTCGGCAGGGACGGCCAGCGTCTCGGAGAGCTGAGCCAACGAGGCCGGCGCCGGCGATACGAACAGCAGCGCCTCGAGGCGCGCCACGAGATTCCCGTCCACCGCGGCTGCCGATTCTCCGGAGGTGCTATAATCCGCGCTGATTTCCACGCCGGGAGGGCTCAATCCTGATCGCGTTGAGGGGCGCACGTCCTCGCCCCGCGATCGCCGCTTCGCTCGCTGTGCTGGGATTCGCCAGCCTGGCGTGCCAAGTATGGCTCGGCGGCCCCACGGCTCCTCCACCCCTGATTCCCATTTCCACGGAAGCGGCGGGCGAAGTCGCCCGGGCCTGGCAAGACGCGCTTCTGGCCTCGGCGGCGACCGGCGAGATCGCCATCATCCTGAATGAGAGTCAAGTGACGTCGTACCTGGCGGCTCGCCTTGCCCGGAGCGACAATCCGATTCTCGTTGAGCCTCAGGTCCATCTCCGAGAGGGCGTCATGGAGATCTATGGAAAGACCGTGCAGGGGCCGTTCGAGGCCGGGGTGCGAATCGAATTGGAGCCGCAACTCAATTCCGAAGGCCAGCTCGGATTCGCAATCTCGTCCATCGATCTCGGCCCCTTGCCTGCGCCGGAAGCGCTCACGGAAGGCCTCTCGTCCGTCCTCACCGAAGCTTTCGCAGGGACCTTGGGCTCCCTGGCCACCGGATTTCGGATCACCACGCTCGCCATCGCCCACGGAGAGATCGCGTTGATCGGCACGGTGCGCTGATCACGGCGGGGATTCTACCACCAGCGTTATCGGCGATGCCTTCATGAGACCTGCCCCACTTCATCCTCGGCTCCTCCTGTTCCTCTGGCTCTCGGGGATGGCCGCCTGCTCCGGCCCCCAGGCGCCGGCAGGCGCCATGCAAGTCATCGTCGAGGTCGACGGGGCCCGCCAGACCGTCGAGGTCGCGGCCGGCTCCACTAGCGCACAGGCCATTCAGGCCGCAGGCATCGTCCTGGCACCGCTCGATCGGGTGGACCCTCCTGGTTACACCGTCCTGGTCTCCGGATCCGCCGTCCAGGTGGTCCGCGTCCTCGAACGATTCGAAGTGGAAACCGTCACCCTCCCCTTCGAGCGCCAGACCATTCGCAACGAGGCGCTCCCCCAGGGGGAAACGCGTCTCCTTCAGTCCGGCGAGAACGGCGTTCAGGAAATCACGTTTCGGATTGTGGAAGAAGAAGGCGTGGAAGTGTCCCGCGTGCAAGCCCAGGTCGTCGTGGTGACGGAACCTCGGCCGGAGATCGTCATGATCGGGGCCCAGGCGGCCTATACCTCCGTCCCGGTCGAAGGGACTCTGGCGTATGTGTCCGGAGGCAACGCCTGGATGATTCGGGGCGACTCGGGCAACCGCCGCCCGCTTGTCGTCAGCGGGGATCTTGACGGTCGCGTCCTCCAGTTGTCGCCGGACGGCCGATGGCTGCTCTACTCACGTCGGGCCGCGAGTGAGGACGGAGGCATCAACTCGCTCTGGGTGATCTCGACCGTCGACCCGGAGGCCGAGGCATTTTCTCTTGGCGTAGAAAATGTCGTTCACTTTGCCGACTGGTCGCCGGCGGCCCCCTCCACGACCCTCGCGTACTCCACGGTGGAGCCCCGACCGGCCGCGCCGGGGTGGCAAGCCAACAATGATCTCAATCTGGTGACGTTCCGCGCCACGGAACATTCGGGCGTCGTCTCCCAGCGCCGCGGCGTCTTGCCGCCCAATGCCGGGGGCCAATACGGTTGGTGGGGAAGTTCCTTTGTGTGGGCAGGCGACGGGGTGCACATTGCCTACACCCGGCCGGACAGCATCGGCGTGATCGACCTCCGCCAACCGGAATTCGCGGCGTGGCGTGACTTCATCCCCTATCAAACTCGGGGCGACTGGGCGTGGCTCCCCGGCATGGCCTGGGGGCAGGACAATCGCACACTCTTCGTGGTCAGCCACGGGTCTCCGATCGGCCTGGAGGGGCCGGCGGCTTCTCCGGTCTTCGATCTAGTGGCCCTGAATGGCCCGGGCGGAGAACCGCTGGCTTTGGCGGAGCGGATAGGGATGTTCGCGGCGCCGATGGTCTCGCCGCCGCGCGTATTGGCGACCGGCGAGATTTCCTATGAGCTCGGGTTTCTCCAGGCTCTTTCTCCACTGGAGAGTGAGACCAGCGGATATGCCCTGGCCGTGATGGACCGCGACGGAAGCAACCTTCAGCGACTCTTCCCTCCAACCGGCGAGCCCGGACTGGACGCGCAACGAACGGTTTGGTCCCCAGACGGGGACCGCTTGGCGGTCTTGTACCGGGGCGATCTATGGATCGTCGACCGGGCGTCGGGCCTCGGGCAACGTGTGACCGGTGACGGGCAAACCACTCTGTGCGATTGGAAGCCGTGAGGCCGTGAGGCAAAGTTGCGAATCCTACTGACCGGAGGCGCAGGGTTCATCGGGTCCCACCTTTGCGATCGGCTCTTGGCCGCCGGGCACCGCGTTGTGGTCGTCGACAACCTGGTCACGGGCCAAATGAGTAATCTCGTTCACCTCGCCGGCCGTGACGACTTCCTTTTCCTCAAGAGTGATGTCTCCAACTTCATCTTTGTGCCCGGCGAGGTGGACGCGGTCCTGCACTTCGCCTCCCCAGCCAGCCCTAATCCGCGATCGCCCTTTGGCTATCCCGCCCTGCCCATCCCGACCTTAAAGGTAGGTGCGCTAGGGACCCACCACACTCTTGGGGTGGCCCACTCCCGAGGCGCCCGCTACCTGCTCGCCTCGACCTCGGAGATTTACGGCGATCCTCAGGTGCACCCTCAGGACGAAACCTATGTCGGTCATGTCGATCCCATTGGGCCGCGTTCGGTATACGACGAGGCCAAACGCTTCGCTGAGGCCATCACGATGGCGTACCATCGCTTCCATGGCGTGGACACTCGAATCGCACGCATTTTCAACACCTTTGGTCCGCGTATGCGCGCCGATGACGGCCGCGCCGTGCCCAACTTCATCACTCAGGCGTTGGCCGGCCAGGCCTTGACCGTGTATGGGACGGGCGCCCAGACTCGGAGTTTCTGCTACATCGACGACCTGATCGATGGTTTGGTGCGCCTGCTCGCGGCGGAGGGGCCGGACGTCCACGAACCCGTGAATCTTGGGAACCCGAACGAAATGACGATCCTCGCTCTCGCCGAACGAATCAACGCCCTGACGGGTAATCGGGCCCCGATCCGGTATGAGGCGGCCGAGCAGGATGATCCTCAGCAGCGGCAGCCGGACATCACCCGCGCCCGTGCGTTGCTGGGATGGGTTCCGTCCACGGACCTCGACACCGGCTTGCGCCGCACGGTCGACTCGTTTCGTCCCCGCGCATGATGGCGCAGCCGGACCGGCTCCGCCGCGAGGCCGGCCGATTCACGAAGTTCTCTGTCGTCGGAACCGCCGGGGCCATCGTGGACTTCGGGGGCTTCAATCTCTTCCACGCCGTCCTGGGGCTGGCGGCCCTCACGTCCAGCATGCTTTCCTTTGGGTTCGCGGTGGCTAACAACTTCCTATGGAATCGATATTGGACATATCCGGACTCGCGAAGCAAACCCCTGGGCAGACAGGCGGGACAGTTTGCCCTCGTCAGCTTGGCCGGGTTGGGAATCCGCACCCTGGTGTTCGCCTCGGCGGAGGGGCCAGCCATCGAGATCGCGGTCCGCGGCCTTCCCCAGATCCGTCAGGTCCTTCCGTCGTTCCACCTGCCCGCGGCGGTGACGCCGGATCTAATCGGCCGCAACCTCACTTTGGCGCTGGCCGTGGTGGTGGTCCTCTCCTGGAACTTCCTGGCCAATCGAATCTGGACGTACTCCGATGCTCGATGAAGATCCTGCCTTGCTCGGTCGAGGGCCGGGCATCGGTATAATGGAAGTGTCGTGATTAAGAAAGAGCGCCACGCAGCTCGCGTGCCCAGCGGCAAAGTCATCCCCGTCTACACCACCAAAGGGGACTGGCCCGCGCTCCTCGTCTTCCCGTTTCTTTTCAATCCGGTCGGGGAATGGATCGGCTGGGTCACGCGGCAACGGGAGGTGTATGACACCGATGGCATGTATGTCGGTTGGTTGACCGAAGAGCCGCGGGTCCTGCGCAAGCGGACCTACGATGAGGCTCCCCCGCGCAAGGCCCCCCCCTCCACCCCGGCGAAAATCCGCCCTCCGGCTACGGTCCCCCTTCCGCCGATGATGGCCGAGCTGCCCTTCGAGATCGTCGATGTCCTCCAAGAGGAACCGGAGCGACTGCACACCACCGATCACGGCGAGTTGAAGGAGGATGTGGATTGACCTCCGGGTCGGAGCCGCGCCCGGCGAAACCGGTACGGGCTTCCCACGTCACGCTCAGCCAACTTATGCAACCGGAACACTCAAATCTGGCAGGGGACGTGCACGGAGGCTGGATCATGAAGCTGGCAGATGAGGCCGGGGCCCTGGCCGCGATGCGGCACGCGCAGCGGCGCGTGGTGACGGTGGCGATCGACACGATGCGATTCCACACGCCGATCCGGATCGGAGACCTGGTCACCCTGGAGGCGGAGGTCACCTACGCCGGGCGCACCTCCATGGAAACCCGCGTGAGCGTCACGGCGGAGAATCCCATCACCGGCCAACAAAGTAAGACCAACACCGCGTACCTGGTGTATGTGGCACTCGATGACCGCGGTCGTCCGACCGCCGTCCCCGGTCTGATCGCGGAGACCGACCTGGAAGCACAGCGGATGCGCGCCGCCGAAGAACGGCAAGCGTATCGCCTCGCCCGTCGGGACGAAGAGCCGGAGGGCGAACCGTGACGGAAACGGTTCGGTCTCTGACCGATCTTATTCAGCGCGCATCGTCCCGCCGATTCCTGGAGGTGCCGCCTCCCGGAGACCTCGGGCTGGCGGAGCCACTCCCCTTCCCATTTCTCGCCGTGGTCGGGCAGCCGGAGATGAAGCTGGCGCTCCTGCTGGCCCTCATCAACCCTCACATTGGAGGCGTGCTGCTGCTGGGCCCACGCGGGACCGGGAAAACGACGGCGGTCCGCGCCCTGACCGAACTGCTGCCTCAAGTGGAGCGGTCGCGCTGCACCTATGGATGCTTGCCGGAGGACATCGAGGCAGGCGGCGTGGATGCGGTGTGTCCCGATTGCGCACGGCGCTTCGCCAACGGCGAGCCCCTCACCTACTCGGATCAGGTGCGACTGATCGAACTTCCCCTGAACGCACGCCTCGAGGATGTCGTCGGAGGCGTTGACGAAAGAGCTGCCATTCACAATCGAGTCCGTGTGAGCCGAGGGATTCTGGCCCGGGCCGACCGCAATCTCTTGTATGTGGACGAGGTCAATCTCCTGGCGGATGACATTGTGGACGCGATCCTGGATGCGGCGGCCCAGGGGATTTACACGGTCCAGCGGGGCGCTGTGGCGGCCACGTATCGGGCGAGATTCGTCCTCATCGGATCGATGAATCCGGAGGAGGGCCGATTGCGGCCCCAGATTCTGGATCGCTTCGGCCTGCGCGTCGCGGTGCGGGGGCTGCGACGACGGTCCGATCGCCTGGAAGCCTACCGCCGATCCGTTGCCTACCGGACGAATCCGAGGCAGGTGATTCACGCGTACGGCGACACGACGGAACAAGCGCGGCAGGAGATCGGAGCGGCGCGGGCGGCCGTGGGAGGATCGTCCCTGTCGCCCGCGGCGGAGCGGGACGGCTTGCGCATGATCCAGCGCCTGGGAATCGACTCGTTGCGAGCCGAGATCACCCTCTTCGAAGCCGCCCGCGCCCACGCGGTCGCGGACGGGCGCGCGCTGGCGACGCCCGCCGACGTGCGTGCCGTGGCGCCGATGGCCCTCCGACTCCGGCGGACCTTGCACATCCGCGGCGACACGATCCGGGGGACCGCAGCCGAAGAGGCATGGTTGCGGCAGGCGCCCCGCCCCACCCCGGCCCGCCGCCGGCGTTCCCCCTCGCGCAAATGAAAACGGGCCGGCGCCTCTGCGCCAGCCCGTCGATCATCCCTTCGTTCGAGACTACTTCTTCAAGTGGGTCTCGATGTAGATCACGGCTTCCCCGACGGTCGTGATTTTCTGCGCGTCTTCATCCGAGATCTCGCCGCCGAACTTCTCCTCAAAAGCCATGATCAGCTCAACGAGGTCGAGCGAATCGGCCTCCAGATCTTCCCGGAATTTGGCTTGGGGAACGACCTTCGCCTCCTCCACGCCAAGCAAATCCGTGATGATCGTCTTGACTTCCTGCAACGTCTCCGCCATGGATTCCCTCCTCCAACCGACGAGTCGTCACCTGCCCGTTGATTCTAATCGTCCGTCCCCTAGGGTGCAAGTTGACACCCCGAATCCAGGTGGTAAGATGGCGCCCGCGTGGAGGGAACACCCGGGTTTGGCGAAAGTTACGCCGATTTCCCGCCGCAAGGCAGACCACATCCGTGTCAATCTTGAAGAGGATGTGCAGTCCGGGCTGACGTCCGGCCTGGAGCGTTTTCGTTTCGAACACCGCGCCCTACCGGAACTAGATCTGCGCAGGCTCGATCTGGCCACCCCCTTCCTCGGCCGAAGTCTGGCGATACCCCTGCTGATCTCCTCCATGACCGGAGGCACCGAAGCCGCCCACCGGCTGAATCTGGCCCTGGCGGAGGCCGCGCAAGCCCGGCGCGTCGCGATGGGGCTGGGGTCGCAGCGCGCTGCGATCGAGGACCCTCAGCTCGCCTTTTCCTTCCAGGTCCGGCGCGTGGCGCCGGACATTCTTTTGTTCGCGAATCTTGGCGCCGTTCAACTCAACTACCGCTACGGACCGGACGAGTGCCAGCGCGCAGTCGACATGGCGGAGGCGGACGCGCTTGTCCTGCACCTCAACGCTTTGCAGGAGGCGCTTCAACCCGAAGGCGATGTCGACTTTTCGGACCTCCTGACGAAGATCGGCCGGGTGTGCCGCGCACTACCCGTGCCGGTGATCGCCAAAGAGGTAGGATGGGGGATCTCCGGATCGGATGCGCGCCGACTGGCGGACGTCGGCGTGGCCGCGATCGATGTCGCCGGCGCCGGCGGGACGTCCTGGTCCCAGGTCGAAATGCATCGTGCTCAGAATGAGCGGCAAGCGCGGTTGGCGGGCGCGTTCGTCCGCTGGGGGATCCCGACCGCCGAGGCCGTCGTCCAGGTCCGGCGGGCCCTGCCCGGCATTCCCCTGATCGCCTCCGGCGGATTGCGCGACGGGATCGATCTCGCCAAATGCCTGGCTCTGGGGGCAGATGTCGGAGGCATGGCCGGACCGTTCCTCAAGGCCGCCGCCATTTCTGCCCAGGCCGTGGTCGAGACGATCGACCAGGCGGCGGCGGAATTGCGCGTGGTCATGTTCGCAACGGGAAGCCGCGATCTCGCTTCGCTCCGTCACGCCACCCTTCTACCCGCCGGATGAGCGAGGCGGCTGACGCCTCGCGATTCGTAAACGAGCTGCTCGTCGCCTTGGACGGGGACTTGCGTCTCGCCGCCGCCCGGGTGCCGGGCCCGCGCTACGCCCCCGTTCGCGACATGATCGCGTATCACCTCGGCTGGACCGGGGCCACCTCGGCCTCGCGAGGCAAGCGGATCCGGCCCCTGCTTACGCTCCTGTCGTGCGCCGCCGCAGGGGGACGCTGGGAATCCGCGCTCCCCGCCGCCACCGGCGTCGAGCTCATTCACAACTTCTCCCTGGTCCACGACGACATCCAAGATCGAAGCGAGACCCGCCGCGGCCGGCCGACCCTCTGGGTACAATGGGGCGTCCCTCAGGCGATTAACACGGGCGACACGTTGTTCGTGTTGGCCCGGATCTCCACCGGCCGCCTCGTCGAGACCGGCGCAACGCCAGAGCAGGCGATCGAGGCCCATCGAATCTTGGACGAAGCCTGCCTCGCCCTCACCCTTGGCCAACACCTGGACCTCGCGTTCGAAGACGCGGATCGGGTCAGCGAGGAGGACTACCTCGAAATGGTCCGGGGAAAGACCGCCGCCCTATTAGAGGCCGCCTGTGATGTCGGGGCACTGCTGGCATCGGCCGCCGCCTCTCGACCTGCGTATCCGCAATTCGGCCGCCACCTCGGCATGGCCTTTCAGATCCTCGACGACATCCTCGGAGTTTGGGGGGAGCCGGGTACGACGGGAAAGCCGACCGGCGATGACTTGGCCGCGCGCAAGAAATCCTTTCCCGTGGTGTTTGGGCTGGCGCACTCGCCTGAGTTCGCGCGGTTGTGGCGATCCGGGGCCGAGGCCCCGTCCGACCGGCGGCGCATGGTCGAGGCGCTCACCTCCTGTGGCGCCCTCGAACGTGCCCGCGAACTAGCGCGGACCTTCACCGACGAGGCTCTGGCCGCGCTGGAATTGGCTTCGCCTGCCGGGGATGCCGGTGTTGAACTGCGCGAGTTGAGCCAACGCCTCCTCCAACGCCGGCACTAAACGTGCACGTCCATGCTTCGATCCTCGCATTCACCTTACGATTGCCCTTCGCCTGAATCTCCCATGCTATAATCACCGGACCTACGGCAGGGACAATGCGAAGAATCACCCGGACTTTGGATTCCCGACCCGGGGAAACGGGCCAGCTGGGTCAGCTCCAACCGGGCGTTACGCTTCAGGATCGATACTTGATCCTGGGGATGCTGGGCACGGGCGGGATGAGCTCGGTGTACAAGGGCCGAGACCTGCATTTTCCGAATGTGACGAAGCTCGTGGCGGTCAAGGAAATGATCAACCTGGCCGCCGACCCGACGATGTACGAGATGGTGGTCCGCAATTTCGAACGCGAAGCGGACCTTCTGGCCACCCTTTCTCACCCCGCCATCCCTCGAATCTACGACTACTTCACCCACGAGGCCACGTCCTACCTGGTGATGGAGTACATCGAGGGCAAGGACCTCGAGGCCCTGCTGCGCGAGACGGACGGCTACCTGGCCGAGAGCCAGGTGTTGACCTGGGCTATTGAAATCTGCGATGTCCTAAGTTACCTGCACAATCATCCCGGCCAACCAATCGTCTTCCGCGATATCAAGCCCTCCAACGTCATGGTCGATCAGCACGCCCACATCCGGCTCATCGACTTCGGCATCGCCCGAGTCTTTGCGCCCGGGCAAAAGGGGACCATGATCGGCACCGAGGGCTACTCGCCTCCGGAGCAGTATCGGGGGGAGGCGGCGCCGGTGGGGGACATTTACGCCCTGGGCGCCACACTTCACCACCTGCTCACCAAGAGAGATCCGCGCGCCGAAGCTCCCTTTTCCTTCGCCGAGCGGGCCATTCGGCAGCTCAACCCTCATGTCTCCCCCGAATTTGAAACCGTGATCAGCGTGGCGCTTTCCTACGACCCCAAAGAGCGCTACCCGTCCGCCGAAGCGATGAAGCGGGCCCTGATGGCCGCCGCCAAACAGACGGGCCTTCTCGTCAGCACCGAGACCTCCGCCATTCTGCAGCCGCGTAATGAGGTCCAGGAGCTCTGGTCCTTTGAATGTGAGGATGAACTGCGGGCGACGCCGCTGGCCTATCGGGAACGGATCTACGTGGGCTGCTACGACAACAACCTCTACGCCCTCGATGGGAAGACCGGCGAGTTCCTCTGGAAGTACGCGACCGAGGGCGGCATCCCCACCCGACCCACGGCGGAGGACGGAGTCATCTTCGTGGGGTCTGAGGATCGTCGGCTGCATGCCGTCGGCGCCATCAACGGCAAGCCGGTCTGGACGTACCACACCGAGGGCCCGATCCGCTCCTCCCCCGTCCTCTTCGAGGGACACATCTTCGTCGGGTCCGATGACGGCCACTTGCATGTGGTCAACATGTCCAACGGGCGGCGCGCCTGGCGGGCCGAGGCGAATGGCCCGGTCCGCTCCTCACCGCTGATCGCGGATGAGAAAGTGTTCTATGGGTGCGAAACGGGGGACTTCTATTGCGTCGACTTTCGCGGGGAGCTCAAGTGGAGATTCCGGGCCAAGCGGGCGGTCACGTCCTCCCCGATCCTCGCGGACGGGAAGATTTTCTTCGGTTCGATGGACTGGACTCTGTATGCGCTGGAAGCCGAGGGTGGATGGCAGGTCTGGCGCTTTCGGATGGGCAAGCCGACGATCTCTTCGCCCGTCTATGCGGAAGGAAAAATCCTTACGGGATGCGCCGACGGCAACCTGTATGCGATCGAGGCCGCTTCCGCCCGCGAAGTCTGGCGGTTCCAAACGGAGCATCAGGTGACGGCCTCCCCGATCGTGTTTGAAGACTCGGTGTATTGCGGCTCGGTGGATGGGTCGATGTACTGTTTGGACCTTCGCTCCGGGCGCCTCCGCTGGCGATTCCGAACCGGCGCCCCGATCACCGGAGGCGCCGTCATCCACGAAGGCACCTTGTATTTCGCTTCGACCGATCACCGAGTCTACGCACTCCTGACATGACCCTTCGAGAGGCTGCCTGACGTGGATTCTCTTCGACGAGGCTGGGCACGGATCTTCCGACGCCGCGCCCCTGCCGCCCGGGACATGGCCAAGACGGCGCCGCTGGATCCACACGTGGGGACGGGCCAACCCGATCGACGGGTCCGCCGCCACGCCATTATTGGGACCGCGAATTCCGTCGGAGTCGAGCGATCGCACAATGAGGATGCCCTGGTAGTCCTCACCGGCAGTTTTGCCGGTCAGGAGAGTCTGCCCGATTTCGGGCTGTTTGTCATCGCCGACGGCATGGGTGGGCACCGCTCGGGCGAGGTCGCCAGTTCGCTTTCGGTTCGCACCGTCGCCCGCCGCCTGACGGAGCAAACCGTGTTGCGGCTCTTCGACCTGGAACCGCGGGAGGACTTGAATCCCTTGCAGGATCTTGTCCGCCATGCGCTCGAGGAAGCGAATCAGACGGTGGTCAGCCGCGTGCCGGGCGGCGGCACCACCCTCACCGCGGCCGTGGTGCTCGGGGAACAGATGACCATCGGCCACGTCGGAGACAGTCGGGCGTACGTGATTCGGAACGGCGAAACGAAGGTGATCACGCGCGACCACTCCCTGGTGGAGCGTCTGCGCGAATTGGGTCAGCTCACCGAGGAAGAAGCCGCCAGCCATCCCCAGCGCAACGTCCTCTATCGGGCCATTGGCCAAGGCGCCAACCTGGAGGTCGATGTCTTTACGCTGCCGGTGCCGCGCGGAGGCTCGCTGCTCATGTGTTCGGACGGCCTGTGGGGCGTGGTTCCTGACTCGGAGATCCTGCGGATCGTCGTCGACGCGCCCGATCCGCAAGCAGCTTGCGACGAACTCATCCGGGCGGCCAACTCGGCCGGCGGTCCGGACAACATCACGGCCGTCCTGGTCCACTTCCCGTCCGAGTAACGGAGGCGGCGAGTGCCGGCGCAGCCTGACTACTACTCCCTTCTGGGAGTCCCGCGCAACGCCACGACCGATCAGCTCCGCCGCGCGTACCGCGAGGCAGCCCTGCGCCTGCACCCGGACAAGAACGTCCGTCTCGGGGACACGGAACTCTTCCTGGACGTCAACAAAGGATACGAGATCCTCATCGACGCGGACCTACGCGCCCGCTATGATGAGACGCTGGCCCAAGTGGAGGCGGATGCGGCCTCGCAGTCCATCTTCCGCGGCCAGGTCTTGCAGGGCCGGAAGGCTCTGCTCCAACTCGACGAACCGCAGGTCCACTACCTCCTCCTGAGTTTGCGTCCGGCGGAGTGGCTGCCGGAGATCCGCCCCTCGATCAATGTCTGCATCGTGGTCGACCGTTCCACCTCGATGCGCGGCCCGCGCCTCGATCAGGTGCGTTCGGCCGCCCTTTCGATCCTCAAGGGATTGGCCGGAAACGACTCGGCTTCCATCGTCGCCTTCAGCGACCGGGCCGAGGTCGTCGTCTCTCCCGATCAAGCGCGCGACCTGCCATCGGCACGCGCCCGGCTCAGCCTGCTCCAAGCCGGAGGCGGAACCGAGATCGGACAAGGCTTGGAACTCGGCATGACCGAGCTCCAGCGCAATTTCTCACGCGAAGGCGTGAACCATCTGATCCTTCTCACCGATGGGCGCACCTATGGCGACGAGGCGGCCTGCTTGAGCATGGCCGAACGAGCCGCCACGCAAGGGGTGACGATCAACGGCGTGGGGATCGGGGCCGACTGGAGCGACCGCCTAATGGACGACCTGGCGACGCGGACCGGGGGCAACGTCATCTTTCTGGACACACCCCGGTCGATCACCGGACTGCTTCAAGCGATCCTGCTTGACCTCGGACAAGTGATCGCCAGCCGCGTTCGCCTCGAGGGAAGCCTCGGCCAGCAGGTCGACATGCGTTCGGCGTTCCGGCTCTTGCCCGATCCGATGCCCATGGGCGATACTCTGCCGATGACCCTCGGGCACCTGCTTCGGGGAGGCGAGATCCGTCTTCTGCTCGAGCTCGTCGTCCATCCAATTGGTCAGATCGATCGACTTACCCTGGCCCACTTCACCGTCGCCGGCGATCTCTTGAGCAAAGAAATCCACGCGGAATCACTTCCCTTGCGCGTGGAAATCGATGTCACCGACAAGCCCGATGCCGATCCTCCGCCGGCGGAGATCGCCACGGCGCTCAGTCAATTAGCCCTCTACAGCATGCAGGAGAAGGCCCGCCACGAGGCCGAATTGGGACAAGCCACCCAGGCCGCCCGGCGGCTGGAGAACCTGGCCACGCAACTCCTGGCGACCGATGAACGCGAGCTCGCTAAGGCGGCGCTCAACGAGGCCGAACGCTTGACGTACACCCGCCGCCTCTCGACCGAGGGAGAAAAGATCTTGAAGTACGGCACCCGGGCCTTACTCCTTCCGGCCCGGGTGCCCGATTCATGATCGAGTGCCCGAATTGCCGGCATCAGGAGTTCGTGGGGACGATGTACTGCAGCGAATGTGGCACACGCCTCATCCACGTTTCCGCGTTGCCTACCATGTCCATCCCCCGCGACCGCATGGACCTCGAGGCCCTGGCCACCAAGCCGGCGGCCCCCGAGGGCCCCGGTCTCGAATCGGGAGCCATCCTCGGCCTGCGGGCCGTGGCCACGGGCCAGACGCTGTCGCTCCTGGGCCGCGATAACTACACCCTGGGCCGATCCGTCGAAGGCCAGGCCATTGTGCCGGACATCGACCTCGATCCGTTTCAGGCCTATGATTTCGGCGTGTCGCGCATCCACGCGGAGCTGCGGATGGACAGCGACAGTGTCTACGTGGTGGACCTGGACAGCGCGAACGGTACGATGATTAATGGTCGGCGGTGCGAACCTCAGACCCCCGTGCCCGTCCGCCACGGGGACATTATTCAGCTGGGCCGGCTGCGCCTTCAGCTGATCTCTCGCATGCGCGGCTAGCGGAGGCCCGGATGCCGATCACCGTGTTTGTGCACCTTTCAGGCGAGGACCCGGTCGTGGGAGAGATCGAAGCGCTCCCGGCCGTGACCGACACCATCATCACCATTAACAATCCGCGGCGGAAGGATGGGAAAGATCTTCCGTATCTGCAGGGAAATGTCGTGACTGCCCTCTGGCCCATGCACCGCGTGACGTACATCGAAGTCATGCCTACGTCCGAAGAGGAACAGCTCATCGGCTTTGTGCGCGAGTAGCATGGCTCCGCCCCGCCGCCGTGTGCTCGTCGTCGAGGACGAGCCGCGGATGATCCACTTCATTCGTCTCAACCTCGAGCACGACGGCTTCCTGGTTTCGGAGGCGGCGTCCGGGACTCAGGCGCTGGAACAACTGCGTGATCGGCTTCCCGACCTGATGCTCCTGGATGTCATGATGCCGGAGCTCGACGGCTTTGAAACCCTGCGCTTAATCCGCGAGATCTCGAACGTCCCCGTGATCATGCTGACGGCGAAAGGCGAGGAGGACGACCGGGTTCGGGGTCTGGAACTCGGGGCCGACGACTACGTTACCAAGCCTTTCAGTCCGCGCGAGCTCGTCAGCCGGGTTCGGGCGGTGTTGCGCAGGACGGAGCCGACCGCCGCGGGCTCCGAGGTGATCGAGGTCGACGACCGGTTGAAGATCGATCTCGCCCGCCGGGAGGTCTGGGTCGAAGGAGGGCTGGTCAAACTCCGGCCGACCGAGTTCAAGCTGCTCTACCATCTGGTGCAGAATGCCGGATGGGTCGTTCCGCACGAGCAGCTGCTGGCCAAGGTTTGGGGATACGAATATCGGGACGAGACCCACTATGTCCGGCTTTACATCAACTATCTGCGACAAAAGCTGGAAAAGGACCCTGCCAACCCCGCGTACATCCTGACCGAGCGCGGAGTCGGGTACCGCTTCGTCGATTTCCGCCGCAAGGCGCCCCCGCCGTCGTAGGACCCTTCGTCGGGGTTAACGCGGCTCTGACAATCCTCCAACCTCGCTCCAACACGCCTCCGGATACTCTGAGGGTGGAAACTCGAAACCCACAGGAGGCAGTTACGATGTCAAGTCTGATTCGTTGGGAGCCGTTCCGAGAGGCCATGAGCCTGCGGGATTGGATGGACCGGGCGCTCGAAGAGAGCTGGCCTCGGCCGGTCGCCGGGATCAACGGGATTTCAAGCCCGGCCGTCGACTTGTATCAAACCGATGACGAGGTCATGGTCGTGGCCACCCTGCCGGGTGTCAAGTCCGAGGACCTGAATATCTCCGTGACCGGTGACGTGCTCACGATTCGCGGCGCTGTAAAGGGTGAGTCTTCCTCGAAGGGGGCGAATTACCACCTTCGCGAGCGCAGCTTCGGCAGCTTCTCCCGCAGCCTGGCCCTGCCGACGGCGGTCCTGGCCGACAAGGCCCGCGCCGAATTCGAGAACGGGATCTTGACCCTCACCCTGCCGAAGGCGGATGAGGTCAAGCCGAAGACGATCACGGTTAAGGCCAAGTAAGTTGCCCCTTCCTCCAAAGAAAACGCCCGGAGCCAGTCTCCGGGCGTTTTCCATTCGCCCACTTGTGAAGGGTTTCACAATGCCAGGCCAGCTCGATGCTCCTCGCACGGACAGAGCTGCCACAGGTACTCCCACGGGTAGATTCCGAACCGATGGCCATCTTTCCAGATCAGCTGGAGTGCGTAATTGCCGACCTGCTCAACATGCTCCAGCTCGTGTGAACGCGCGGGCAGCACCGGCAGGAGGAGCGGGTCCTCGGGCAGGGAGCGTTCCACCCGGGTCCCGCCGGATCGGCACTCCGCGCACGGGCACGCCGCGCGAAGAGCCGCCAATGCATAACGACTGAGGTGCCCGTCCTGCCACTCGATCTCGAGCACGCTCTCCGCGCGCTGGGCCCGGATGCGCTTCGGCCGTCGAACGGCAGGTCGCTTCGGATCCACACCGGAATCCATGCTGCTATTCCAGCGGGCGGAGAAAGTCGGCCACCCCCCACCCTTGCTTGTCGGGCGAGAATGGGTTCACGAGAAACCACCAGATGTGCCCGTCGGTTTCGATGGGCCCGTTGTCCACTCGAAGCACCTCGTTCTCCAGGGCAAGCGATCGCACCTGCCCCGCCAGACTCGCCGCATCACGAAGACGCAATCCGCCGCCGCCGGTGCCGACGACCTCGACGAGGATGCCGAGATGTACCCCACTTCCAGCACCCTCGATCACCTCCGGCGTCGGCGTCGGACTGATGTCCGGCGTCGGGCTGGGGGTTGGTGGGACGGGCGTGTCGGTCGGCAGGGCGAGCCGAATCAGGGAAGGCGTCGGGGCCGGCAAGGCGAGCGCGCCTCTGGCGATCGAGCCGACCAGCAGAGCGAGCACGACGAGCCCGGTCCCCGTCGCGGCGCCGACCCATAGCCAGAAACCGGCCGAGCCGCGCGCGGGGCGCGGGAACGTGGGCCGCGTGATCACGCCGGGAGCAGGGTGAAGGGCAGGCCGCGCATGGCGTACACGGCGAGGAGCCAGGATAGCGGGTTGCGGAGGAAGTCCTTAAAAGAAGGCCGTTTCAGCCCGGCGGCGCGTGACGGGCGCCGCGTCACGGGGACGCTGCGGGGGAATTCCCCCGCGTGAAAACCCCCGGCTGTACAGCTTCCGGGACGAGCACGCGCAAGGCCTTCGGATGAACGCGGAAGTGGATGGGAGATTCCATTTCGATGGGCTCGCCGTCGACGTGCATAGGCAGTTGCATCACGTCGGTCTCGAAAGTGGCCTCGCGGGCCTGAAAGTGCGCAATCCCGGGATCTTCGGTGTGGGCCCCCAGCAGGACCTGGACGGTACGGTACACCACGTCGATGACCGAGCGTCCGCTGATCAACCAGAAGTCCAGCAGCCCATCATCCACCCGCGCCTCCTGGGCCAACTCGAACAACCCTCCGGCGTAGGCGCGGATATTGCTGGCCACGCCGACAATGCAACGGTCTTCCCAGGCCTGCCCCGAGGCGCTCACGCGCAGCTGGATGCCTCCCCAGTCGAGCGAATTCCAGACCACCTGGGTCGCATAGTTGATTCCTCCCAGGGCCTTCTCCCAGCGATCGCGCGGTTCCAGGCTCTTCACCACCCGTCCGTCGATCCCGACCCCCGCCCACAACAGGAACGTTTTGCCGTTGCACTCCCCGAGATCCACCTCGCGCACCTGGGCCCGCGCGAGCATGGTGGCCGCATCTTCAAGAGCAAACCAATTCAGCCAATCCAAACTCGGCAAGCCGAGCTCCTTCGCCCAGACGTTGGCGGTCCCGGCCGGGAGGACCCCCAGTGCGGTCTGCGTCCCCGCCAGGGCCGAGGCCACCCGGCCGACGGATCCGTCGCCTCCCGCAACAAAAACGGCTGTGCAACCCTCGTCGACCGCCTTCCGTGCGAGGTCCGCCAGCTTCTCCTGGCTGCCGACCTCGACGACTTGCAGCTCCCAGCCCGCCTCACCCAGGACCATCGCCGCCCTGTCGAGGAGATGGCCCGCCGGGAATCGGCCGGCCGCTGGGTTGTAAATGAGTCGCGCGGTAGACATCAGGGGGATCCTGTTGCGATTATAGCGCGCCACGGTTGCCCCGCTCGGAGGCGGACGTTACAATCGTCCCATCATGGAACCCGGGGATGAACTGGCCCTTCAAACCACGTTGGCGGGGCGGTATCAGATTCTGAGCCGCCTGGGCGCAGGCGGAATGGCGCACGTGTACAAGGCACAAGACACGCATTTGCAACGCCAGGTCGGCATCAAGCTCTTGCGGGCCGGCTACATGGGCGACCCCGCATTCCGCCAGCGCTTCCTCCAGGAGGCGCGTTCGGCGGCCAACTTGATCCATCCGAACATCGTGACGCTCTACGACTTCGTGGACGACGGCCAGCGTGTCTTCATGGTCATGGAGTACGTCGAGGGAACCGACCTCAAGTCACTCTTGCGACGTCAGGGGATTCTCCCGGTTCGGGAGGCGGTCGATCTGATGGTGCAGACTTGCGCCGGCGTGGGCTATGCCCATCGAGCCGGGTTGATTCACTGCGACCTCAAGCCTCACAACATCCTGATCTCCGGCGACGGGCGGGCCAAGATCACGGACTTCGGGATTGCCCGAGCGCTATCCACACTCCAGCGCGAGGAGCGTCAAGAGGTCGTGTGGGGAAGCCCACAATACTTCTCGCCTGAACAGGCCGCCGGCTCTCCCCCCTCCCCGGCCAGCGATGTGTATGCCCTCGGCGTCGTGCTCTTCGAGATGCTGACCGGCAGGCTTCCATTTGAGTCCGATGACCCCGACGAGCTCTCGCGTCTCCATCTATCGGCGCTGCCTCCCTCGCCACGGACCCTTAACCCCGCCCTACCGCCCGCTTTGGAGCAAATGGTCCTCAAAGTCCTGGCGAAAGAGCCCTCCGCCCGATATCGCTCTGCCGATCAGCTCGGCCGCGTCCTGGCCGGGTTTGCGGTGGAGGCCGCCCCCGAGGCGACCCCCGCCCCGCGGGCCCCTGTCGGGCCGGCGACTCCCGATCGGGCGACCGCTCCTTTTCTGGCCGCGGCCGAAGACCAAGTGGATTGGTTGGCCATCGCCCTCGGTCTGGCCGCCTTTCTGGCCGTGGGAGGACTGGTCCCGCTCTGGTTGTCGGTCTGCCTCCTTTACCCCTCCTGCCCGCTGCGTTGAGCCGCGGAGCCTACATCTCGATGCGGTATAATTTGCCCTTCTCGGCGCCTGCCCACTGGGCGGCGCCGATCGATGCTAGGAGGCAATTGTGAATTCACCACGGGGGAGGAATTCCCTCGTTCTCTTCCTTCTGCTCGTCGTCATCGCGATCCTGCTGATCCTGGCCCGCGGCCAGAGCCAGCCGGAGCCGATTGCGTTCAATGAGCTCGCCCAGGCGATCAAGAATGGCGAGGTGAATCAAGTCACGATCGACGACAACAACCTGCAAATCGAATACAAGGATGGCCGAACCGGTTTCTCCCGCAAGGAACCGACCAAGACCGCCGTCGAACAGCTCCTCGACCTGGGCGTGACCCCGGAGCAGCTTTCAGCCGCCGTGATCGAGTGGCACATCAAGCCGCCCAGCGAGTGGGACACCATCTTCAGCCTACTGGCGTACATCCTGCCGGCGCTGTTGGTGGTCGGGCTGATCTATCTCATGCTCCGCCAGGCGCAGGGGACCAATAATCAGGCCCTCTCGTTCGGCAAGAGCCGAGCCCGCATGTTCACGGGCGACAAGCCTACGGTGACCTTCGGTGACGTGGCCGGCGTGGACGAGGCCAAGGAGGAACTTCAGGAGGTTGTCGAGTTCCTTCGGGAACCGGACAAGTTCATCAAACTGGGGGCACGTATCCCCAAGGGCGTCCTTCTGATCGGCACCCCAGGCACAGGAAAGACCCTGCTGGCCAAGGCCGTCTCCGGCGAGGCCAAGGTCCCCTTCTTCTCCATCTCGGGCTCCGAGTTCGTGGAGATGTTCGTCGGCGTCGGCGCCAGCCGCGTGCGGGACCTGTTTGAACAGGCGAAGCGCCATTCCCCGTGCATTGTCTTCGTCGACGAAATTGATGCCGTGGGCCGCCAGCGGGGCGCGGGCCTGGGCGGCAGCCACGACGAGCGCGAGCAAACCCTAAATCAGATGCTGGTGGAAATGGACGGCTTCGACACGGACACGAACGTGATCCTGATGGCCGCCACAAACCGGCCGGATGTCCTGGATCCCGCCCTGCTCCGCCCCGGCCGATTCGACCGCCGGGTGATCTTGGACCGCCCGGACATGCGCGGCCGTGAGGAAATCCTGCGTGTGCATGTCCGCGGCAAGCCTCTGGATCCCACCGTCAATCTCGGGACCACGGCCAAGGCCACTCCCGGGTTCGTCGGGGCGGATCTGGAGAATCTGGTTAATGAAGCGGCCATTCTCGCCGCCCGCCGGAATAAGACCTCCATCGGCCAGCCGGAATTCCAGGAGGCCATCGAGCGCGTCATCGCCGGCCCGGAACGAAAAAGCCGGATCATCAGCGAGGCCGAGAAATCGATCGTCGCGTATCACGAGGCGGGCCACGCCGTGGTCGGGCATGTGATCCCGGAGGCGGACCCGGTTCACAAGGTCAGCATCATACCCCGCGGCATGATGGGCGGGTTCACCATGGCGCTGCCGGAAGAGGACCGAACCCTCGTTTCGCGGACGAAGTTTCAGGCCGAGCTGGCATTCGCCCTCGGCGGCCGGGCGGCCGAGGAGATCGTCTTCGGCGACGTCACGTCGGGCGCCGCCAGTGACATCGAGCGCGTGACCAAGCTCGCACGGACGATGGTCACGCGCCTGGGGATGAGCGATGACCTCGGGCCCATGGTGTACGGCCAGAAAGAGGAGCTGATTTTCCTGGGCCGCGAGATCTCCGAGCAGCGCGATTACTCCGAGAGCGTCGCCCAGAGGATCGACCACGAGGTACGCGGGTTGGTGCAGGAGGCATACGACCGGGCGCGCAAGATCCTGCGGCAGTATCGTGCCCAGTTGGATTTGATCGCCCACCGCCTGATCGAGGTGGAAACGATCGATCGCGAGGAATTCGAGCGGTTGTTCAACGAGCCCGTCCAGCCCAAGAACGGAGGCACGCCCGTACAGGTCACCGCGGGCATCGGCTAACCGAACCGACGGTCAGGACTGGAACCAAGAGCCCCCTCACGGGGGCTCTTGGTTTTCGGGGTTGCCGCCTGCCGTCCACCGCGTCAGCCGTCGTGTTCCTTCTCTTGGCGGATCAACTCGCGACGGAGGACCTTCCCCACCGTCGTCTTCGGCAGCTCGGTCCGGAATTCAAACCGGGTCGGGACCTTGTACGGGGCCAGCTTTTCCTTGCACCAGGCCCTCAACTCAGCTTCGGTCACGGTCTCGCCTGGTTTGGGGACGACCCATGCCTTGACGAGCTCGCCTCGCTCCGCGTCGGCGATCCCCGCCACCCCGACTTCGAGCACCTTGGGATGCTCGGCGATGACTTCCTCCACCTCGCGAGGCCACACCTGGAATCCGCCAGGCTTGATCAACTCTTTCTTGCGTCCCACGATGTAAAAGTATCCGTCTGCGTCCATCTTGGCTGTATCGCCGGTGTACAACCAGCCATCGCGCAAGGTGTTGGCGGTCTCGGTGGGCATATTGAGGTAGCCCTTCATCACATTCGGGCCTCGGATGACCAGCTCGCCTTCCTGACCGATCGGGAGCACGGTCATGCCGTCCTCCAGCGAAACGATACGGCAATCCACGTCGGGGAGAGGCAGCCCGATCGACCCGCTTCGATTCTCCCCCTGGAGCGGATTGCAGTGCGTCGCCGTGGGGGCTTCCGACATGCCAAAGCCTTCGACCAGCTTGCCGCCGCTGAGCTTCTCGAACTTCTCTTTCGTCTCCGGAAGTAGGGGCGCCGAGCCCGAAACACATGCACGGATCGAGTCCAGCTTGTACTTCCCCTTGGCAACGTCGGCATTGTGGTTGATCGCATTGTAGATCGCCGGAACGTGCGGGAAGATGGTCGGCCGGTACTTGTGGATGGTCTGCAGCAGATCGGGCAGATCGCGTGTGTTGGGGACCAGGACCATGGTGGCGCCGTTCTGGACGGCGAAGGACATCCCCGCCACCATTCCGTAGACGTGAAAGAGCGGCACGGCGAGAAGAAGGATGTGGTGCTCCGATTCGATCGGGGAGTGCCAGGCCGCGATTTGGAGCGTATTGGCGACCAGGTTCCGGTGGAGCGCGACGGCGGCCTTGGACAAACCGGTCGTTCCGCCGCTGTACTGATACAGCGCCACGTCCTCAGGGCCCACCGACGGAAGCGGCGCCGCCGCGGCCGCGGGCTCCGCGAGCAAGTCCTGGAACCAGGCATCGCCGGCCTCGAGAGTCACGCGGTCGCCTTCCTTCTTCTCCCGAGTCAGGCCGAACGCGAAGCGGAGGACCGGCGGCAGATACTCTTTGATGTTCGTGACCACAATCGTACGCAGGCGAGTCTTGGACTGGACGTCTTTCACCTTCCGGTAGAAGCGACTCATGACGATCATGATCTCGACGCCCGAGTCGTTGAGCTGGTGCTCCAGTTCGCGTGGGGTGTACAAGGGGTTGGTGGCCACCACCACCCCGCCGGCTCTGAGGACGGCGTAGAACGCGATCACAAACGGCGGGATGTTCGGCATGAACAAGCCGACGGGCTGTCCTTTCTTGAGGCCCATCTCGACCAGCCGGGCGGCGAGTCGATCGGAGAGCTCGTCCACCTCGCCATAAGTCAGGACGGCGCCCTTGAAGATTGTGCAAGGGCGATCCGGATGCTCCCGAGCCGTGACCTCCAGGAAGCGGTGAAGCGGCTGATCCGGATACGTCAGTTGATGAGGGACATTTCTGTCATAGCCTGAGTACCAGGGACGGTCGCTCATCTTCTATCTCCTTATGTCAAGGATCGTCTAGAGCGTGACCCATTTCTCACATCTCTTATACAGCCATCCGAGGGACGTTCCAAGGCCCGGGTGATATAATTTTCGGGTCCAGGCGATAGTACCCGCGGTGCCGCTCGCCTCGGGACGACTGCCAACCGACCGCCTGGGTCCGGGGTCCCCACGCTCATGAGCCAGACCACGACCGACGCAAGCCTAGCTGCCCTGCCGGTGAACCCCATGCGGCCTATTCCGACCTATTCGGTTCCCGGACCCAAAGCCCGCGAGTTCTTGGACCGCGATCGGGCTGTGATTTCAGCCTCGTATCCCCGGGCATCCCCCTTCGTCATGGACCACGGAAAGGGATCGGAGGTCTGGGACGTCGATGGGAACCGATACCTCGACTTCGCCGCCGGAATCGCAGTCTGTTCGACCGGCCACAGCCACCCCAAGGTGGTGGCGGCGATCAAGGATCAGGTCGACCGTTTCCTGCACATTTCCTCCGACTACTACCACTCCACGTGGATCGAGCTTTCCGAGAGGCTGGCCTCGCTGGCGCCTTTCCGCGAGCCGGCCAAGGTTTTTCTGGCGAACTCAGGGGCCGAGTCGGTCGAGGCTGCCATCAAGGTAGCCCGGCATCATACGGGCCGGACCCAATTCATCGGTTTCTACGGCGGTTTCCACGGCCGCACGATGGGCGCCCTGGCCTTCACGGCCAGCAAGCCCGTGTACCGACGGGGATTCCTGCCGCTCATGAGCGGGGTCACCCACGTCCCTTACCCCGATGCGTATCACCCGGTCCTGGCTGCGGGGCCGGGGGATTACGGGGAGACGGTCGTGCAGTTCATCGAAGATGTCGTCCTCGCTCGCTCGGTTCCTCCCGATGAGTGCGCCGCGATCCTCGTCGAACCCATCCAAGGCGAGGGCGGCTACATCGTTCCTCCGGACGGATTTTTTCCCGCCCTGCGGCGGCTGTGCGACAAGTATGGCATTCTGCTGATCGCCGACGAGGTGCAGTCCGGCGTTGGCCGGACCGGGAAGTGGTGGGCGATTGAACACTGGGGCGTCGAACCCGACATCGTTTGCACTGCCAAGGGGATCGCTTCGGGAATGCCCCTGGGTGCCATGATCGCGCGGTCCAGCGTGATGGATTGGCCGCAAGGCGCGCACGGCAACACCTTTGGTGGCAATCCCGTTGCGTGCAGTGCCGCCCTCGCCACACTCGAGGTGATTGAAGAGTCCTGCCTGCAGAATGCGACCGAACTCGGAGAGTACACCCTGGATGCACTGGCCGAGATTCAAGCCCGTCACCCCAGCCTGGGGCAAGTCCGTGGCAAAGGGCTGATGATCGGGATGGAATTCGTCACCGATCGGGCGACTCGCCGGCCCGCTCGCAAGCTGCGTGAACGATTGGTCGATAAGGCCTTCACCCACGGGCTGCTCCTTCTCGGCTGCGGATCCAGCACCGTCCGCCTGGCGCCCCCGCTGAACCTCCCCCGCGAACTCCTCGATGAAGGGTTGATGATTCTGGAGGCCTCCCTGACGGAGGCCGAAGCGGAGGGTCTCGACTGATCCGATGCTTCCGGACTTTCGGTTGCGGCAGCGGGACTACCTGCTGGAGATCACCCGCGCCATCACCGAGGAGCTCGAGCACGACAAGGTCCTCGCTCGAATCGTCCGGGTCTCCGCCGAACTACTTGCCGGTCACGCCGGCCTGATCGCCCTCCGCGAAGAAGAGGGTTGGCGGATCGCCGCATCCACCGGCATCCATTCGGAGTTCCTCGAACACCTCACCCCGCTGCTGGCGGAGATCCCGGATCACGGCGAGGCTGCGCGCTTCGAGATCCCCGAAGTCAACCGTCGGCTGCAGCGCATCACCCAAGCGGCCTCGCAGGGCCTGCTCACCGGCGTCGGGTTGCCCATGATGGTACGCGGCGAGGTGGTGGGGGTCATCTTCGTGTTCCGGTCTTATCGCGGCGTGTTCTCGGCCGAAGACCGGGCGCTGCTGCAGGCCTTCGCCGACCAAGCCGCGATCGCGGTTCACAACGCCCGTCTGTACACGCAGGTCAGTGACCAGAAACAACGCCTGGATGCGGTCCTCGAGTCCTCGGCGGACGGCATCATGATCCTGGATCCGTCGTTTCGAATCGTCCGCATGAACCCAGCGGCGGGGAGACTGCTCGGACTGCCGCCGGAGCGCGCCCTGGGGCGCCGTCACGATGAGATCGTGCGTTGGGCGCAGCGCGCCTCCGGGATGACCCTCGAAGAGGCCGGGGCGAGCGGCTGGCCCCTCTCGCCCGGAGTCGCCGTCTACGTTGAAGGCGATCTCCGGATGGGCCGGGGAGTTTCCCAGAGTGTCGGGATCACGTACGCCCCGATCCTCGCCCAGGACGGCCGCCTGTCTGGCGTCGTGGCCAACCTTCGCGACATCACGCGTTTTCGCGAAGCGGAAGAGCTCAAGAGCACCTTCATTTCCGTCATCAGTCACGAGTTGCGCACGCCCGTCGCTCTCATCAAGGGGTACGCCGGGACGCTTCGCCGCGAGGATGCGGAGTGGGATCCCGAAGTCGTGCGTCAGAGCCTAACGGTGATCGAAGAGGAAGCGGACCACCTGGCTTCGCTGATCGATGATCTGCTCGACGCCTCCCGCTTGCAGGCCGGCGGCCTGGCCCTTAGCCAAGGCGAGGTCGACCTGGCCGCCCTGGCCATGCGTCTGGTCGATCGCTTCCGCATTCAGTCGCCGGCGCACAAATTCGAGTCCCAGCTGCCGCCGGACTTTCCGATCGTGATCGCGGACGAGGCGCGCCTGAATCAGGTTCTGGCAAATTTGATTTCCAACGCGGTGAAGTACTCCCCCGAGGGCGGCACGATCCGCGTGCAGGGCCAGGCGCGGCCGGACGAGGTCACGGTCTGCGTGATCGATGAAGGCCCGGGAATCGAAACCGCCGAAGCCAGCCGGATTTTCGACCGCTTTTATCGCTCTGCGGAGACGGCCCGCAAGACCCAGGGGGCGGGCCTCGGCCTGTACCTTGCTCGGGCCGTGGTCGAGGCTCACGGCGGCCGCATATGGGTGGACCAGCCGGGCCGCGCGGGGGCTCGGATTTGTTTCTCGCTTCCGCGCCCGCCTGCCTAGCCGCGCCGACCTATGCCCCCCTCCGCGATGACGATCCGATGCCCGAACTGCAAGATGCCCATTCAGGCGTCCATCGAGCAATTGGTCGATGTCGGCCGTGATCCGGCCGCCAAGGCCAGACTTCTCTCGGGGAGCCTCAACCGGGCTCACTGTCCGAACTGCGGGTTCGAAGGGCAAGTCGGGACGCCTCTGGTCTACCATGACCCGGAAAAGGAACTCCTGTTGACGTACATCCCGGTGGAGCTGGGTCTCCCCCAAGCGGAGCAAGAACGCCTGATCGGTGGCCTGATCAACCAGGCCATCCAGGCGCTGCCTTCCGAACGGCGCAAGGCCTATCTGTTCCAGCCTCAGCCCGTCCTAACCTCGCAAAGTCTCATCGAGAGGGTTCTGGCGGCGGATGGCATCACGCGCGAGGAACTTGATTCCCAGCGGGCTCGTTTGCGGTTGATCGAGGACCTTCTCCGTGTCGATCCGGCCCAGGTGCCGGCCTTCGTGGGCGAACACGACTCGCAGTTGGACGAAGCGTTCTTCCAATTGGCCTCGCTCGCGCTTGAATCCACACCGGAGGGTGAAGCTCGCCAGGCAGCTCTTTCGCGCTTGGACGAAGCCCTTAGCCTGAGCACAGCCGGAAAACGCGTCCAGGCGCGCCAGGAGGAGGTCCGGGCGGCCGTCGAAAGCCTGCGCCAGGCCGGAGACGCGCTCACGCGGGAAAGCTTGATGGATCTGTTTCTCGAGGCTCCCAACCCCGATCGTGTGGACGCATTGGCCAGCCTGACGCGGCCCGCGCTGGACTATTCCTTTTTCCAAAGTCTGAGCGAGCGAATCGACAAGAGTCACGGCGAGGATCAACGCCGTTGGACCGACCTACGCACCCGACTGTTGGACATCACGCAGAAGATCGATCAGGCGCAAAAGGCCCGCATGGAACAGACGGCGGCCTTGCTCCAAGCGCTCATGGAGGCGCAAGACCTCGACCAGGCCTTGCCGCAAGCCCTGCCGTTGATCGACGAGGTCTTCCTCGGTCTGCTGAGGGCCAACCTCAAGGCCGCGAAAGATCGCGGCGACACTCGGACCCTAGGGCGTCTGGAGGAGATCGACCGCCGTGTCCAGGCTCTGATCCGCGAGACCCTGCCTCCGGGAATGCGATTGGCGCAGCAAGTGTTGGAAGCGGCGAACGAACCCGAGGCCGAAAAGCTTGTGGATACGTCTCCCGAGAAGATCGACGAGGACTTTCTGTCATCCTTATTGGGCATGGCCGATCGTCTCAAGGCCTCGGGCGATTCCGCCTCGGCCGAAAGACTTGAGAGGCTGTACCGCCGGGCTCTGCGGGTGTCCATGAAATACAAGCTGACCCCGCCCGCCGGCTAGCTCGCGTCCGCTTCATCCCACCCGACAAACAAGGCCCTTGAGATATCGGCCTTCGGGAAAAGCCATCGCTACGGGGTGGTCTGCGGGCTGCCCGAGCCAGTTCTGGATCCTGGCCTCCACTCCTGCATCCAACGCGGCCGCGGCGACGATCTTCTGAAAGAGCGCCGGCTCCACCCCTCCCGAACATGAGAAGGTGACCAGCAAACCGCCTGTCCTCAAGAGTTTGAAGGCAAGCAGGTTGATGTCTTTGTACCCGCGGGCGGCCCGGTCGACCTGGGCCGAGGTGGGGGCGAACCGCGGCGGATCCAGGATCACGACGTCAAAACTCTGCCCGCGGTCACGCAGTCGGCGAAGCTCCTCGAAGACATCCGCCTGCCTGCCTTCCCAATGGTCCTGAGCGTGGCCGTTGCGGGCAAGGTTTTCCTTGGCGATGGCTAACGCTTGGCCAGAAGACTCGACCGCCAGCACATGACCCGCCCCTCCTGAAAGGGCTGCCACCGAAAAGCCTCCGGTATACGCAAAGCAGTCCAAGACGTCAGCGCCATGGACCAGGGAAGGCAGCAGGCGTCGATTCTCCCGCTGATCCAGATAGAAACCGGTCTTCTGCCCCGCGCGCAGATCGGCTCCGAAACGAAGCCCATATTCCTGAATCTCCACCAGGTCGGGCGGCCCTTCGCCGGCCAGGATGCCCGTCCGGGTCTCCAGCCCCTCCCTTTCACGAACGTCGACATCCGAGCGCTCATACACGCCCTGGATTCCATCCTCCGATGCAATTAGTTCGACGAGGCGGTCGCGCCAGGCCTCCGCACCGGCGGTCGTGATTTGGACGACTCGGAAAGGCCCATAGCGGTCGACAATAATCCCCGGAAGTCCATCGGACTCGGCATTGACCTCCCGAAACGCGTTCACGAGGCCGGGTTGAATCCACTTCTCGCGCGCGGCCCGAGCGGAATGCCAGCGTCGGGCGATCAGGTCCGGCCCCACCTGCTCCGCCGCGTCCCATGTCCAGATCCGAGCCCGGATGAGGGACGGCGGCGAAAAGGATGCCCGCGCCAGCCACTCGTCATGAGCCGAGAGGATGTCGACAGTCGCGCCGGGCGTCGGATCGCCTTCGACCCGGTCGACGGCGCTGTCAAACACCCAGGGATGGCGCCGGCGAACCGAGCGATCACGGCCTTCCTTGAGTCGGAGGGAGGGCATTGGGGATTTTCGGGGCCGCCGCGGCCGAGGACCTAGATCAGGCCGACGGACCGGCCCGCGCGGCCGAACACTTCGAGGGCTTGATCGATCAGGTCCGGCGTGTGGGCCGCGGTCACGGTGGCACGAAGGCGCGCCATTCCCGGAGCCACCGCCGGCGAGACTACAGGAGTTACGAAAATCCCGAGCCGATGACACTCGCGTGTCATCTCGTACGCCCGATCGTCGGTGCCGCACAGGATCGGGACAATGGGGGTCTGGGTATGAAGCGTGTCCAATCCCAGCTGACGCAGGCCTGAGATGAAGGCCCGGGAGTTGCGGCGCAAGGTCTCAACCCGGCCCGGCTCATCCTCGATGACATGCAGCGCCTCCAGCGCCGCGGCGGCCTGCGGGGGCGGCAGGGCGGCCGAGAAGATGTAGGCACGGGCCGCGTGACGCAGGTAGGAGATCAGGTCGGCGCGGCCGGCGATGTAGCCCCCGATGCTCGGGATGGTCTTGCTGAGCGTCCCCATCTTGATGTCGATGGCGCCCGGCAATCCGAAATGTTCTTCGATTCCCCTCCCTGTTTCACCCAGCACGCCAAGAGAATGGGCCTCGTCCACCATCAGCCAGGCACCGTGTTGGCGACACACCTCTGCCAGGCGAGGCAGATCGACGATGTCGCCGTCCATGCTGAAGACCGCGTCCGCCACAACGAGGCGCGCGCCCTCCGGATCGGCCTGACGCAGGCGACCCTCGAGCTCATCCATATCGTTGTGTCGGAATCGGACGAAACGGGCGCCGGATAGCAGGCACCCGTCCACGATGCTCGCATGATTCAGCTTATCGCTGAAGACGGTGTCGTGACGCCCCACCAGGCTGGACACGGTGGTCAGATTGGTCACATATCCCGAGCTGTACGTGATGGCATCGTCGGTCCCCTTCCAGGCTGCCAGTGCACCCTCCAGGTCTCGGTGGAGCGTGAGGGATCCCGCCAGGGTACGCACTCCGTGCGTGCCGGTCCCCAGGCGGTCCAGGGCCGCCCGCGCCGCGGCATCAATCCGGGGGTGACCGAGCAGACCCAAGTAACTATAGGAGGAGAACATCGCCATTTCGCGGCCGTCCACGAGGACCTTGGCGCCGCCGTGCAACTCGGACACCGGGATGTTGAAGAAATACAGCCCGCGGCTGCGGACCCCGTGGACACGTTCGTTCAACTCCAGGATCCTTCGGCGGATGGGATCGTTTCCAGCCCGTCCTTCTTCGGCTGCGGGAAGCGCGGGCGCGGGGGAACGCTCTCGCCGGCCCACTCAGCCCCCCTTCCCTTCGGCCAGCCGGCGCAGCCCGGCGTCGTCGAGAGTCGGCACACCCAGCTTGCCGGCATCCTCCAGCTTTGACCCCGGAGACTCGCCCACCACCACAAAGTCGGTCTTCTGACTCACGCTCCCGACGGTCTTCCCACCGTGTCTTTCGATCAGCGCCTTGGCCTCGTCGCGCGTCAGGCTCGGCAAGGTCCCGGTGAGAACGAAGCTGAGGCCGCGCAGTGTCGGCCGTCCCTTGGGAGCGGATTCGGCGCGCGGCCAAACTCCTGCTTTCCTAAGCTTTCGGAGAATGGTGCGATTGCGGGGTTGGCGAAACCAATCCCAGATGGCCTCCGCAAGGTTCGGACCAATTCCCTCAATTTCCAGCAGGGCCTCCCGAGGCGCCTTCTGCAGCGCCTCGAGGTCGCTGAAGTGCCGGGTGAGATCCCCGGCCACGGCTTCCCCCACTCCATGAATCCCGAGGGAATGGATCAAACGCGACAAGGGCCGGCTCTTCGACGCCTCGATCGCCGCAATGAGATTGGCCGCCTTTCGTTCGGCAAACCCCTCAAGGCCAAGCACGTCCCGCACCTCGAGCCGGTACAGGTCCGCCACATCGGAGACCTTCCGCGCGGAAACAAGCTCCTCCGACACGCGGATCCCCAGCCCCTCGATATCCATGGCTCCGCGCGCCGCGAAGTGCTCCAGGTTGCGGACGAGCTGGGCCGGACACGCGGCGTTGACACAGTAGACCGCCACCTCTTCCGGCAGGCGGACCAGTTTCTCGCCGCAGGACGGGCACACCTCGGGCGGACGGAAACGTCGGTTCCCGCGCGGCCGGACATCGAGGACCGGACCGATGACATAGGGGATGACCTCGCCGGCCCGCTTGATCGTGACCGTGTCGCCGACACGAATGTCCTTATCGGCGATGTAATCGAAATTGTGGAGGGTAGCCTGCCGGACCGTCACCCCGCCCACTTCAATCGGCTCCAGGATCGCATACGGCGTGATGACGCCGGTGCGACCGACATTCACTCCGATATCGGACAGCCGGGTCGTCGCCTCCTGGGAAGGGAACTTGTAAGCGATCGCAGCCCGGGGATCCTTCCCCACCACACCCAGGTCGGCGGCCAGACGCAGGTCGTTGACCTTGATCACGGCGCCGTCGGCTTCATAGGCCAGCGTCTCACGTGCACCCTTCAGCTTCTCGGCCGCCTCGATCGCCGATTTCAAATTCGGGGCGGGCACAGTCTCGCGCGCAACCGGAAATCCCAGCTTGCTCAGGTGCGCCAGGACCTCCGTTTGCCGGCCGGGAATGGGATCCGCCGACTCCACGATCGCATAGCACAGAAGGGTGATCGGGCGCGCGGCTGTGAGCCTGGGATCGAGCTGGCGAAGCGCGCCCGAGGCGGTGTTGCGTGGGTTCACGTACGTACGCCCTCCTGCCTCGGACAAGCGGTGGTTCATGGCCTCGAAGTCGGCGCGAAGGATGACGGCTTCGCCGCGAACGACCAACCGGCGCGGCGCCGGCCCCTCCTTCGGATCGACCGGAATTCGCAGAGGAAGGCTCCTGACGGTACGCAGGTTCGGCGTGATGTCTTCTCCGACCTCCCCGTCGCCGCGCGTGGCCCCCAGCTCAAATACCCCCTCCCCATAGTGGAGAACGACGGTGAGGCCGTCGATCTTGGGTTCCACAACAAAGTCCGCCTTCTCCAGCCGTTCATCCAACCGGTGGAGGCGATCAAACCAGGCCCCCACTTCGTCCGCCGTATAGGCGTTGCTGAGACTGAGGATCGGGGACGGGTGCCGCACCTTGCGGAACTTCTCGGACGGCTGCCCCCCGACGCGCAGGCTCGGGGAGTCCGGCGTGATGAGCTCCGGGTGCTCCGATTCGATTTGCTGGAGCTCCCGGAGAAGACCATCGTACTGGCTGTCTCCGATCAACGGCTGATCGAGGACATGGTAGCGATGGTTGTGGAGGTGGATCTCGCGGCGGAGCTCTTCTGCCCGTGCGCGTACCTCCGGCGGGACCATGGACGCGATTATAGCCCGGGATGGTTTTGAGTCGCTCCGCCGATCCGCTACCTGCACCACGGGGGGACCGAATTCGCACGCCCGCGCGGCCTCACCTATCGGCGACCGCGGCCCACGGCGTTCCGGGCTCGAGCGGCGTGTGTCACCATGCCCAAGAACCGCAGGCTGTCCCCGATCGGATGGAAGTAGCTCACCTTCCCGGTGTCATAGATCGTGCGGACGGGGACCCATTCGACTCGGAATCCGCCGCAAACCGCTTGGATGATGACCTCCACTTCGAGCTCGAACCCGCGGCTCGTGAGATCGAGGGCCTCCAGCAGGCGCCGGCGGTGCCATCGGAAACCGCACTGGTTGTCTTGAATCGGATAACGCAGGGCGCGCGAGAGGATCCACGAGCCCAATGCGTTGGACTGACCACGGGGGAATGGCATCCTGGAGAAATCCCGCCGGCCGATGACCAGATCGGCACCGGACCCGCTCGCCTCAAGAAATCGGGGGATTTCATCGGGATCGTGTTGGCCGTCCGCGTCCAGGGTCAGGGCGGCGGCGTAGTCGCGTTCCAACACCCATGCGAACCCGGAGCGGAGCGCGGCTCCCTTGCCCAGATTCCGGATGTGGCGTAACACCTCGGCGCCCTCGGCAGCGGCCACAGCCGCGGTTTCGTCCGTAGAACCGTCGTCCACCACGAGAACGGGAAGATGCCGGCATGCATTCCGGACTACAGCACCGAGCCTGCTGGACTCATTCCAGGCGCAGATGATGCCCACCGTGCCCGTCAGGTTCATAACCGCTGTTCCCAACTCTCCGGCGCGGGATTCGCGCTCCGAAGTGGGGGCCCCACAAGAGCACGGGCGATCAGGTCCGGCTAAGACAGGCCGATGACTCTGTCGGTTTCCGGATCGAGGTCCACGTCCAGGAACATCGGCCGAGTGGGCAATCCCGGCATCGTACGCATCGCACCCGCAAGAGGATAGAGGAAACCGGCGCCGACGGATGCCCTGAGATCCCGAATGGGGACCCGGAAACCCTTGGGTACGCCCTTCAGCTTTGGGTCATGGCTGAGGCTGAGGTGAGTTTTCGCCATGCAAATGGGCAACCGGTCGAAGCCCAAGCGCGTGTAGAGCTCGATTTTGCTCTCCGCCTCAGGCAGATAGTCGACGCCGTCGGCCCCGTAGATGTCGCGGCAGATCGTCTCGATCTTTTCCTTGATCGAGAACTCGAGCGGATACAAGAACTGGAACTGGCTGGGGCGGTCGGCGGCGGCGACGACCGCCCGAGCCAGGTCGAGGGCGCCCTTCCCGCCTTCCGCCCAATTCGTGGCGACGACCGCATCCTCTGCGCCAGCCTGCCGCGCCTCCTGCTGCACGAGCTCAAGTTCGGCCGGGGTGTCGGTGGCGAACGAATTCACCGCAACGACGACGGGGATCCCAAAACGCAGGGCGCTCCCGATATGATGCACCAGATTCGGCAGTCCAGCCCTTACGAGATCAAGGTTTTGTTCCGTGTACGCCGGGTCAAGAGGCTCTCCGGCCACGACCTTGGGGCCGCCGCCGTGCATCTTGAGCGCCCGGATGGTGGCGACCAGTACCACCGCGCTCGGAATCAGGCCGGAGTACCGGCACTTGATGTTGAAAAACTTCTCCATTCCGATATCCGCCCCGAATCCGGCTTCGGTGATGACGAAGTCGGCCAGCTTCAGAGCGATCCTGTCGGCCAAGATGGAGCTATTGCCGTGGGCAATGTTGGCGAAGGGGCCCGCATGGACGAAGACCGGCGTCCCCTCCAGGGTTTGCATGAGCGTCGGCTTGATCGTGTCGCGCATCAGCACCGCCATGGCTCCGGCGGCGCCGATGTCCTCGGCCGTGACCGCATCGCCGGCCCGGCTGGTGCCGACGACAATCTGCCCCAGTCGCCGGCGCATGTCGGCCAGGCCGGTCGTCAGGGCCAGGATGGCCATGGCCTCGCTGGCGACGGCGATGTCGAATCCGGTTTCACGGGCGAATCCTTTTTCTTCCGGACCCTGCCCGATGGTGACCGTGCGTAGGAATCGGTCGTTGGTGTCCACGACGCGGCGCCAGGTCACACGATCCGGATCGAGGTCGAGCCGGACGAGTCGGGTCCGTTCCGCAGGCGTGAGAGCGTCCGCATCGACCTTGTCGATGCCTAGCCGGCGGAGCCTGCTGATCATCGAAGGGGCCAGGTGACGCAGGCCGCCTTTGTCGGCGGGACACAGGCGGTCGAAAAGGTCTTCGTCCGACTGCTTGGCCTCATGCATCATCCGGGCATCGATCGCCGCCGCCAGCAGGTTGTTGGCGGCGACGATGGCATGGATATCTCCGGTGAGATGAAGGTTGAACTCCTCCATCGGTATGACCTGGCTATACCCGCCCCCCGCGGCGCCACCCTTGATGCCAAAGGTCGGCCCCTGGCTGGGTTGGCGGATACAGGTGAAGACGCGCCGGCCGAGATGAGCTCCCATCGCCTGACTCAAGCCCACCGTCGTCGTCGTCTTGCCCTCCCCCAGAGGCGTCGGAGTGATGGCCGTGACGACCACGTATTTTCCATCGGGGACGGTTTGGAGCCGATCCAGGACCTTGAGGCGCACCTTGGCTTTGGTCTCCCCGTAGCGCTCCAACTCCGCCTCGAGGATTCCGACCTCCGCCGCGAGGGTACCGATCGGCTTGAGGCTGGCTTCTTGGGCGACTTCGATATCCGTGGGGACCGGCTTGCGCAATTGGAGGGGAGTGGGACGAAACGGTGGGCGCGAGGGATCCGGCATACCGAGGGCCTCCGGGCTGTGACCGGTCGAGGACGTAGGTTCCATCGGCCGAAGAGGGACAAGGGTCGTGCAAGTATACGTCGTCGGAGTCCAATTGTGAAACCCATCACTTTCTCGTTTCACCCGGGGATGGGATGGACGGGCTGGGCGCGCGCCCTTAAGCTCAAGGAAATGAAGACCGAAGATCTGCTGGCGTATGAGCGCGAGCGCGAATGCGTGATCCGCGTCTTTGCGCAGGCGGCGATTGAGTTGGTCCTCCCCCTGGCGGTGGGACGCGCCCGGCCGACTGCGCTCCGGGCGGAGCCAAATCCCTCGTCCTACGGGGCGGCAACCTCGGGGTCCGGCGAAGGGGATCCGCGCTTGAGTGGTTGACGGTCACTCGTCTGTGCTAAACTATCCCCCGGTCTTATGTCTGCCTTATGAATTCCCTTCGGGATCGATTTCGTCGTTTGTTAGGGACCTCAAAATCGGCATCGTCCCCGGCGCCAGCCACTCCCGCCCCACCCGGATTGGCCCCTGCGGGCACGTCCGGATCCAACCTTCCCTCGCCACCGCACCTGTCTAAGGGTGCGCCTCCGGCAGAGCAAGCTCACGAATACCTCGAGCGGGTCCAAACCAAGATCAACCGCCTCGCGGAAGAGTTCGCTACGGGGAAAATCAACCGCTCGCAGTTTCAGGAACTGTTCGACCACTATCAGCGGGAGCGCAGGACGGTCGAAACGTGGATGCTGAACGCCTCGGGTTCGGAAAGTTGGAAGAAGGCGGCCCAGGAGGGACAGAGCGTCGTCATCCGGACCGCCCACATGGCCCGGGTCATGGGGTATTCGATTTACGAGAACGAGTCCGGGATCCCCATTAATACGATCGGCCAGTTCGAGATCGACTCCGCCCTGGCGGTCCCGATGCTGTCGTCGTACCGCTCCGCGGCGAAGGAGATCTTTGGGGCGGAGCTTCGTTCCACGCAGATCGAAGGCGGCCGTTGGCTGGCATTCGTCCCGGGGGAAATCACCACCTTAATGGCTTTGTTCAGTAACGAGCCCGCACAGAATCAGCTATCGGGGTTGGAGGATCTCCACCGGTTGTTCGAACGTGCCAACCGGCATCTTCTCCAGTCTTCTCCGATCGACTCGGAAGCGCTCGTCTTTCCCCATGTGTCCTTTGTGGGCCACACCGTCTGACGTCACCTGACGTCCCCGCCCGAATGCCGTCCGTCCCCGTCCTGAAAGTCGTCGTCGCCGGAGATGGCAACGTCGGCAAGACGTCGCTCATTCGCCGGTTCTGCGAGGGCAGGTTCGAAGCCTCCCGGGTCGCCACCATCGGCGTCGATTTTCAGACCCAGACGGTCGATCTTCCGACGGGCAAGGTCAAGCTCTCGATCTGGGACATGGCCGGCCAGGATCGATTCCAAGTCGTGCGCGCCGGCTTCTATCGCGGCAGCCGGGCAGCCGCGCTGGTGTATGACGTGACCCAGCTGGAGTCGTTGGAGCACCTGCCTCGTTGGCGGGACGAGATCCTGCAAGCGGTCCCCACGCAGCGCTTCATCGTGATTGCCAACAAGACCGATCTGCCGCCGGCTGCCGGCGCCGAGGGAGCCGAAGCGCTGGCGGCTGCCATCGACGCACTCTACATCCCCACGAGCGCCCTGAGTGGAGAGGGAGTGCCGGCGATGTTCGAAGCCTTGGCGCGCCTGGGTACGACGCTCGGCTGACCTCGGGTGGGCGCTAGGGAAAACAAAACGGGGCGGCCTCGGGCCGCCCCGTTGTTTGTATGAGTTCGATTGCTAATTCAACGAGTGCAAGACCGGGGCCGTCCAGAACTCCTGCTCGCTGGTCTCATCCAGGACCACGAAGGAGGTCTCGACATACCAGGCGGCCTGGGTCCGTGTCCGCGTCTCGTGCTCGGGCAAAAAAACGACCGAGCGGAGGCGGACGACCATGTCTTTCGGGGCATCTAAAGCGTGCCGGACCATGCTCATGTTTGTCCTCATCCCCTGTTCTCGTTTCCAATGTGATTATGCGAGCAGTTCCTCCCGCCCGCATTTACAGTCGGCTTACAGGGGGCTGGACGGATTTGGTCCTCGGGTACTGCTGGGAAAACCACGCCTACGCCGGCTGTATAATCCGGGCACCGCCCCCGTAGCTCAATGGATAGAGCGCCTGCCTTCGGAGCAGTAGGTTGCGCGTTCGAATCGCGCCGGGGGCGCCTCAAGCTGTGTAAGAACGCGACCTCCCGCTCTTTGCCTCCCATCCACCAACCCAGCAGACGGCAAGGCTCCTTCTTGGTGGCTATACGCAGACCTGCCACGGCGGGGCCGACACAGGCTTGAGACTTGAGGCTTGAGGCTTGGAGCTTGGGGCTTGGGGCTTGGGGCTTGGGGCTTGGGGGCTTGGGGGCTTGGAGCTTGGAGCTTGAGGCTTTCCTACGCCTCCCTCGCCCTCTGTTGATGGCGGTTGGCCTTGGCCCGGTTACCGCAACCGTTCATATCGCACCATCGCCGGCTGTGATTCTTGCTTCGGTCGACGAACAACCATCCACAGCCGCGATCGTCAGCGCACTCCCCAACCCTCGAAAGGTCGGGGGAGGTCAGAAGGGAGGCCGCTGCCTGGGCGATGGGCCCGATCATGCGATCCAGGGTTTGGCCACCTGACCACTCCCACGAAAACTGTTTTCCCTCGGACACGACGCGGAGCCTGGAAAGACTCCCCGCCAGCGCAAGGTTCAGCTCGGTCATGTCTTGGTTCCGGGGGGCCTTTTGATGGGCGATCGCCGAAAAGGTCCGGTAGATCGCTTCTCGAAGGTCGATCGCCCGCTTGAGCACCGCCCGCGCCTCGCCGGGCCGTCGCTTCGACTGTAGGACCAGCCCTTTCCGCTCGGCGGCATCGACGACCCGACAGCGCTGACTCCAGGCGACCAGATCCGCGTACGACTTCAAGAATTCGACCGGAGCCGGACCGGCGTGCCAATCCGCCGTGTTGGCGAATTCCAGCGCCAGATCACCCGCCCCAAGCTCGAAGTCTTCTACCGTCCCTGCGGCGACGGGCGCTGCGACCATCTCAGATAACCCTCAAAATCACCTTGACCGGTTACGGAATCCACCGTACACTGTAACCATCAAAATGACTTTAGCAGGTTGAAGGGGGCCTGTCAAGAGCTGGGGTTTGTCGCTCGCCGCCCGCCCCAGACCCTGTAGCAATCGGTCGAGAAGTTCGAATGGAGGTCCGCATGTTCCGGCTGGAGTTGTACGCACTCATCGCACGCGACCGGCAGAGGGAAGTGCTCGAGCAAGCCCGCCTGAATGCGCTTCTGCGGGATAGAAAAGCCGCCTTGAAGGCGGCGCCCGTCTCCCCCGTTCTGCCACCGAGTCCTTCTGCGGCCCGACGCCAGCCGGGACGGGCGGAGGCCCGCGCGGCGGAGGGGAATCGATGACGGCTGAGTCCCCCACCCTGGCTCGGATGTGGTCCGGATCGGTCGCGCCCGAGAGGGCGGGCAACTACGAGGAGTACCTACAACGGAGGAGTCGTGGCCTTGCGGTCCACGCCCGGGAATCTCGGAGTCCTGGTCCTGCGCCGGTACGCGGGATACGAAACCGAGTTCACGGTCCTGTGGCTGTGGACGTCCGAAGATGCGATCCCAGGATTCGCCGGAGAGGACGTCCCCACAAGGCCGTATACTGTCCTGAGGATCAGAACTACCTTCTCAGCATGGATCCCAACGTGAGCCACTTCATCGTTCGTGCGATCGACATTGCCAGATCCATCGAACCCCAACCGCTCCGCGCCTGAGTCTCCGCCGATCGCCTGGGCGCCCGCCTCGGGACTCGGCTACGATGCGTGTGCCTTGGATTCCTCGTCAGCGGGGTGGCGATTGGAAGGCGCCCTGTGGCGGGAACTCGAGCGGGGGCGATTTTCTCTGCGGTATCGGGTCTTGTGCGATTCCCGGTGGGCGACCCGGGCGGTGCATCTCGAGCAGGAATGGCTTGGAGACGCGCACTCCCTTCAATTGACTTCTGACAACTTCCAGCATTGGTGGATGTCCGGCGAGGTCCGCTCGGACCTCACGGGTTGCCTCGACGTGGACATCAGCCTAACTCCAGCCACGAACATCTTACCGATCCGCCGCCTCGCTCTATCCCTCGGCGAGGAAAAGGACGTCGACGTCGTGTGGATCCGCCTGCCGGAGCGGGAGGTGACCCGGGCGCGGCAGTCCTACCTGAGGCTGGGAGTGGATTTGTATCGGTTCCGCAGTCAGAACTCAGGCTGGGAGTCCGTGATCCGGGTCCGGGGCGATGGTATGGTCATGGACTATCCCGGCGGCTGGGTGTTAGCCTCCGCGGATGGGCGCATGGGTACAATGGCTCCACCTCGATCCTGATTTCCCGACCGCCCTGCTCGACCATGCACTGGAAGGATCAACCCGAGAGGAGAGAAACAGATGTTCAGGGTTGTGATTCTCGGAGGCGGATTCGGTGGAATGGCCGCAGCCCATGCACTCCGAGCTCTTCTACCCTCAGAGGACGAGATCGTCCTGATCGAGCAAAGGGCGTCTTTCTCCATGGGACTCCGAAAGACATGGGCTCTGACCCGCCAATCCCCCCTGGCGGACGGGCAGCGAAGTTACGACCGACTGGCCAGCCGTCGTATACGCTGGGTCCAAGGCGCGATCGACCGAATCGTCCCGGACGGAATGGAGGCGGTGGTCGATGGCGCGTCCCTGGCAGCCGATGCCATGGTCATCGCCCTGGGTGCCCAGCACGACTCCAGCTCGATCCCCGGTCTCGCGGAACACGCGCACAACGTGTATTCGACCGCCGACCTCGACCGAGCCGCCGAGGCGATCGCGAACTTTCCGGGGGGACGCGTTGCGGTGGGGGTTTTTGGCACCCCGTACCCCTGCCCTCCTGCCCCGTTCGAGATCGCCCTCTTGCTGGCCGACCTTTTCGAAGCCCGGCGCGTCGAGGCGGAGATCGAAGTTTTCTCCCCCATGCCGATGTCGCTCCCGATCCTCGGTCAAGTGGGTTGCGCCCTCATCGAGGAGCGTTTGGAAGGCCGGCAAATCCGATTCCTCCCCTCCCACAAGGCGACCTCCGTGGAACCCGGCCGCGTCCGGTTTGCGACGGGCCCTCGAAGTTACGACCTGATCCTTTCCATCCCTCCCCACCGCCTTCCCTCTCCGTTGGCCAACTCCGGTTTGGCGGACGGACAGGCATGGATCCGCCCCGACCCCACGACGATGGAGCTGGGTGTCCCAAATGTTTATGCGATCGGAGACTGCACCGAGGTCTCCTTGGCCAACGGGATGGCTCTTCCCAAGGCGGGTGTTTTTGCGGAATCCGAGGCGGGGGTCGTGGCGCGCAGGATTGCCTCCCGGCGCGAGGGCGGGATGCCCGATGCCAAGCTTTCCGGGCAAGGCTTTTGTTTTCTGGAGGTCGGAGGCGGCAAGGCGCAGCTCGTCCAAGGAGACTTTCTGGCGCACCCTGGGCCACAAGTTCAACTCACTGAGCCCTCGGCGGAGGTTCTCGAGGCCAAGCGCGTCTTCGAACGAGACCGGCTGGCGGCCTGGTTCGGGGAATAGCTTCCGTGGGCTCGCGGTTTACCAATGCTGCCATCCTCGTCCTGGCGGTGACGCTCACCCTTACCGGCGTCATCGGACTCTTCTCGCAGCTTTCCGGCGTCGCCCTCGACCTGCATCGGGTTGCTGCGTGGATGTTCGTGCTCCTCATTCCTTGGAAGGGCATTATTTCGTATCGATCGCTCCGCAGGGGTCCCGCGCGCTCGTGGAATCGGAGTTTCGGTCTGGTTGTTTCCCTCATCTTAGGCGCTGCCAGCCTGGCCGTCGTCGTCTGGTCGATCGGATGGATGTGGCGCTTTGGAGCGGAAACCGTTCGACTGGCGGGGTATCGAGATACAGCCATAGCCTGGCATTGGATGGTCGGGTTGGCGACCCTGCCTGCCCTCGCCCTGCATGCCTGGCGCCTGTGGCCCTCACCGCGAAAATCGGACCTGGTCTCACGGCGCGGCCTCCTCCGGGCAGCCGCCCTCGGCGCGGCCGGCGTGCTCGTATGGCGCGCCGGGAAGTCCGTTGCACTTCTGCGTTCGGCGGGAGTCGGAGTGAGCCTGACTGGAGCCCGCGAGGCCGGATCCTGGTCGGGCAACTCGTTTCCGGTGACCACGGGCGCAGGGGACGGGCAGACGCCAACGGTACTGGCCGATTGGCGGTTAGAGGTGTTCGGTGCGGTCGACCGTCCCTTGTCCTTAACCTATGGCCAGGTCTCCGAGCTGGCAACGCGTGAATGGGAGGCGCGACTCGATTGCACGATCGGCTGGTACACGGACCAGGTCTGGCGCGGTCCGTCCCTGTCGGATGTCTTGGCGCGAGCCGGCATGCTTCCCGCAGCGGCCTCGGTACGACTCATCGCGCAAGGTGGAAACTCGATGGCCTTCCCAATTAGCGAGGTCCGCCGAATCCTGCTGGCTACGCATGTGGGATCCGATGCGTTGTCGCACGAACACGGCTTCCCGATGCGCGTCGTGGCCCCGAGCTACCGCGGGTGGCACTGGATCAAATGGCTCCATCGGATCAACGTAATTCCGATTCGGCGGATCTGAGCGCCCGGGTTTACGGGGTGGGCGTTTCGGTGGGAGTCTCGGTCGGCGGAAGAGTTGGGGTGTCGGTCGGCAATCCGGGAAGAGTCGATGTGGGCGTCGGCGTCAGCGTGATCGTCCCGGTGGGAGGCACGAAGGTCGCGGTGAGGCACAACGCGGCGGCCTCGGTGGCTGTGGGTTCGAGGCCTGCATCGGGACGGGTCTCGATCGAGCGGCCATACTGCACGGAGGCCGCGCACGCATCCGGGGTGGTCATCAGCAGATCGCCGTATTTCCTCGCCGCCATGGCATATTTGAAGCACGAGTCCCACACGCCAGCCCGACAGACCTCGCCAAACAGATTCGTCGCCATCGCCCAATCCAACCCGAAGTAGCTGTTGGCGTAACTGTAATAGGCGGCCGTGCCCCGCCAGCTAGCCGCCTGCCCGTCGAGTGGGCCGAAGCGTTCGGCCAGGGCCAGGTCGTAGATCCCCTGTTCCCGGTCCGCGGCGAAGATCTTATCCAGGCCCCGGTTGCGCAGCGCGCTGGCCATCAAAACATTGACATCTGCCAGGCGGAAAGCCGGATCGATCCTGCGCATGGCGAGCAGGGCGTCCAATGTGCCGCTCCAATCGCCGACGCTGTGCGCGGAGACGGCCTGCTGATAGATGCCCTCCAGGGAGGACAGGTCCAACGTCGGGCGAGGCGTGGGCGTCGGAACCGCCAGCGTAGGGGTCCCGGTGGGGACGTTGAGGGCGTGCAGGGCACGGTCCAGGAGTTCCGCCGCCCCCGGGTAGTTCGGATCCAAACTCAGGATGTATTCAAAGCGTTGGCGAGCCAACTCGTAGCGCGCCGCGAGCAGGTCCTCGACGCCGAGATCGAACTGCTCCTGAACCGACGCCGCCTCGTCCTGGGCCTCCGCCGCACCGGCGATCTCGACGCCCGCCCAGTAGCCCGTCAGCGTCCCAATGCCGACCAGTCCAAGAAACACAGCCGGAATGGCGATCCACCGAAGGGAGACCGGGCGGCTTGGACCTGCCGCGGGGCGCGTCGGGACGGTGTTTTGCGGAGCCGTCATATCGGAGGGGTTCATGGTCCCCCGCTCCCGGAGACCCCGTCGATCGAGGGACCCAGTGCACCCGTGTTCGTGAAGATCTGGTCACGAAGGATCCGGATCTGATCCGGCACGGCGCGCAATACGTTCGCTCCGTCGGGAAGAACGTGGAAACCCACCATGTTGGGAGGGCCAATGACGCCCTTGTGAATCGAGGAGTGCGGGATCTGAAGGGCGGACCATCCGATCGAGACCATTTGCTCGAGGGTCATATTCGTCCGGATGCCAGAACTCAGCTCCTGGTAGAGGGCAGGCGCCTTAGCCACCAGAGTCGGGATCATCTCGAAACCCACCACTCGGTCCAGAATCGCCAGCGCCACCTGCTGCTGTCGTTGGGCACGACCGAAGTCATCGCCGGCGCCCTTGCGGACCCGAGCGTAGGCGAGAGTTTCCGCGCCGTCTAGGTGATACGGCTTGGCTTCCAGCCAGAAACTCTGGCGCCCGATGGGGGAGATCTTCATCCGTTCCCGAACCAGAACGTCGATCCCTCCGATTTCGTCGATCATGCGTTCGAAGGTCGAGAACTCAATGACGGCGTAATACTGAATCGGCACGCCGATCAAGTCTTCGACCGTTTGCATCGCCAGCCCCGGGCCCCCGCCCGGCAGCCGGCTGGCTTCCCCGAACATATACGCCGTGTTGATTCGATTGTGGCCGAAGCCCGGGATCTCGACCCACAGGTCGCGCGGGATCGAGAGCATGCCCGCCTGGCGCGTGAGGGGATCGAATGTCACCAGCATCATCGAGTCGGTGCGGGGCGAGCCCTCGCCGGCCACCCAATCTCGGAAGTCCAATCCCATGACCAGGATGGTGACCCGCTCGCTTCCCGCCCAGGGTTGCGGCGTCACGGCCAGGTTCAACGTGGGAGTGGCGCCCGGCCCGCCTGTCGAGCCAACGGACCCCTGATCCTGCGGACGGAATGGATTCAGGCCAAGGCCTGTGTACGAGGCGACCAGATCGCGTGTGACAACATGCGCCACGCAGCCGGCGATCAACCCCGCGGCGAGGAAAGCGGCGGTTAGGACTGCCGTCCGAGTCGAGATGCGTTGGGACCGCCGTGGCGCCACCGCAGTCCCGGGACGTGTCTCTCCGGCTGCCGATCTGCGCCGAGGCTGGGTATCACCCAAACGAAAGCCCAAGTCTGAAACTCCCTGGAATCAAGGTCGAACGGCCGATTATACCCACCCGTTCGTACGGGGTTCCAAATCGCCGGTCCCCGGGTTGGTACTCGCGCACCGGAACGCAAGGGACCGGGCCTCGAGAGGAGTGGGGCTACCGGTAGGATTCGGCCTGCAGGGTGAACAGGCGGGCGTAGGTGCCGCCTTGACTCACGAGTTGGGCGTGGGTCCCGGTCTCCGTGATCTCCCCCTGCTCAAGGACGTAGATCCGGTCGGCCATACGGACGGTCGAGAATCGGTGGCTGATCAACACGGCCATCTTGTCTTCCGTGAGGGCTCGGAATTGTTGGAAGACGCGCAGCTCGTTCTCCGCGTCGAGCGCGGCCGTGGGTTCATCAAGGACGAGAATCTCACAATCGCGCATGAAGGCGCGGGCCAGTGCCACTTTCTGCCATTCCCCGCCGGATAGGTCGCGGCCCTTCTCGAACCAGCGGCCGAGCATGGTGTCGTACCCGTTCGGGAGCGCCTCCAAGACCGGATGCGCCCCGCTCTTCTCCGAGGCGCGGACGATGCGCGGCCGGTCCTCCAGGGCCTCAATCTGACCGAAGCCGATGTTCTCGGCCGCCGCCAGATGGTAGTGGACGAAATCCTGGAAGATGACCCCAATCTTCCGCCTCAAATCGGCGGGATCGAGGTCGCGCAGATCGACCCCTTCCAAGGTGATCGACCCCTGGGTCGGATCGTATAGGCGGGTCAACAGCTTGATCAACGTGGTCTTGCCGGCCCCATTCGGGCCGACCAGGGCGACTTTCTCGCCCGGGCGTATCTGTAGTGTGACTCCGCGCAGGGTCCAGCCTTCTTGCCCGGGGTAGCGGAACCAGACATCCCGAAACTCGACCCCCTCGGCGCCGGCGCTGGGCGCGGGCCGCGGCGACTGCGCGATCCGCATCTGGGGCTCGAGCGAAAGAAAACCGAAGAGATTGCTCATGAAGAGCCCGTTCTCATACAGTTTACTCAGGCCAAAGAAGATCGCCTCGAACGTGCTCTGGCTTCCTCGGAAGATCGCCAGGTACAAGGTCATGTCGCCGAGCGTGATGGCCCCTCCGACCGCACGAAAGACAATCCACGCATAGGAGGAGTAATAGGTCAGGGTCGCGAGAAAGCCCCAGCCCAGCGATGCCAGACTTCGCCTTCGAGCCAGATCCTGGTCCTCCTGGAGGATCTTCCAAAAGAGGCTCGCGTATCGCCCCAGGAGGGGTTCCCCCAGCCCGAACAGTTTGACCTCCTTGACCGCGTGATAGTCCGTGAGCAGGTGCTCGAGGTAGGAGAGTCGGCGAGCCTCGGGGGCGCGCCAGGATAGGACCCGAAAGCTCAACTCCGCGAACCGGCTCTGGGCGATGAACGCCGGCAGAGTCGCGAGGAAGAGGAGCGCCGCCAGCCACGGGCTGAACCGCAAGAGCAGCACGGCAAAGGAGAGAAGTGTCAGAGCGTTCTGAACGAGGTAAAAGCCCCCGTTGACGATTTGCAGTCCGCGCCAATCCGCCTCGCGCCGTGCGTTCTGAAGCTTGTCGTAGTACTCCGCGTTCTCGAAATGGCTCAGATCGAGTTCAAGGGCCTTGCGAATGATCCGAGTATTGATCGATAGATTGAGTCTGGAGTGGAGGATGTGTTCCGCCAGGCTGCGGATTTGATTGTTGGCGGCCTGAAGCGCGAATAAGCCGAACTCGGCCACCAGGAGCGGGAGCACACCGCGCAGGCCTTCGCCGGGCGGCAGCCCAACCCGGATCGCGGCCACCACACCGTCGACGATCAGCTTTCCGATCCAGGCCTGGCCAGCCGGCAAGCCGGCGCCGATCAGCGTACAGACCGCCATCGCGACCGCGGTGGGGGGATGCGATTGCCAGACCATCGAGTACGCGCGGCGGATGTTGCGCGCCGCGTCCGCGATTTTCGTAGAGCGATCCAGAAACCAAGCTTGAAATCGCGCCCGCAGAGATCCCATTTCGGCGATCATAACACGCCGGTCCGGGACAGCCCTTTGCAGGGCGGGCATTCCTCAAGGCACGAGGATTCATTCCGCCGTGGCGAGGCAATGACCGCGCCGCGTTCGGGCGGTCCTGGGATCCCCCCTCGTCCTGGCCGTCCGTTCCATAGTATCCTCGCCCCGTGACCCGACCCTCCAGGCCGCGCCCTCTGCCCCACCTCGCGGCGCTCGTCCTCCTCGGTGCGGCGGTCGCGATCCAGGCCGCCACGCGAACGCTGCCTGCACCTCCGGCGGATTGGATTCGCGTGGCGGAGGGAGTGGACTACCGCGAATACATCCTGCCGCTGCCGAATCGAGTCTTCGTCACGCGGATGGACCTCTCCAACCCGAACGTAATCCTGGACACGGGCGTGGCGGCCGGGACTCTCGCAGAAGGCAAAGAGACGGTCGCCGGCATCGCCGACCGCTATGACGGTGTCGTGAATGCATGGGGCGGCGCCTGGGGGCCACGCAATGACGTCGTGGCGGCCATCAACGGATCGTCGTTCGACCTGAGCACCGGTGTTCCGCTCGGTGGGCAATACGCTTCCGGCTGGATGATCCAGCGTTACACAGCTCTGGCAGGCGGGAGCGGCCTGGTCTGGACGTCGGATGGCAAGGCCTTCGTCGGGGGTTGCATCCAATACAACGGCTGGCCGCAGACATTCACGGTCGACCGAACGAAGGCGCGCGCAGAAATCGACGCTCTCAACACCCCGCGCGATGACGATGGGCTGTGGTTGTACACACCTCAGTTTTCCTCTCGTACGCCTGAGGGTGCAGGAAGGATCATGGCCCGGGTTGAGGTCGAGGGGCCGATCGGGGCGGAACGCCTTCCCGGGGCGGTCCACGGCGTTGTCCGCGAGCTGGCGGACGGGCGAAGCTCCATTCAGATCCCCTTCGGGCATGTCGTCCTGGCCGGACGCGGGCCCATCGCCGAGCCTGTGTTGCGGACTCTCCGCGTGGGCGACGCGGTGGGGTTTTCCAGCGATCCTGTCGACCTCGACTTGGACTGTCAAGGCCGGAGCGGCCACAGTTGGCGAAACGTGTATGCCACGTTGGGCGGAGGGTTCGTCTTCCTTCACGACGGGAGAATCCGGACCAGTGCGGACCTGGGAGAGAACTCACGGGACCCGCGAACGGCTGTGTGTCTCAATGACGACAACCTCTACTTCGTGGTCGTCGACGGCCGTCAGGACTCGTGGAGCGTCGGGATGACCCTGGGAGAAGTAGGTGCCTTCTGCCAAGACGAACTCGGCGCGGACTTCGGCATCAATCAGGATGGCGGTGGGTCTTCCACCCTTTGGGTGGATGGGACCATTCGCAACCGACCTTCCGATGGCAACCCCAGGCCCGTGGCGAACGGGTGGATGATGATCGTCCTCGAGCCCGCGCAGCGGTCCCAGCTATTCGAGGAAGGGTTCCGGACCTGGCTTCAACAGTCGACGGATCTTCGGATCGGTCCGGGCACCGACTATCCGACGACCCATGCCCTGCCCGCCGGGGAGGAGGTGGTCATCTCCGACACCCTTGGAGACGTCCAAGGCTTCTACGCCCGCGGTTCACACTGGTGGAGGGTGAGCCTCGACGACGATGAGGGGTGGATCGCCCAGGACACACTCCTAAGCCCAGATCGGTCGCTAGCCGTGTTCAAGATCCCCAAGCGAGATTGAGGCGACTCTCCGTACGTCAACCGAGGTCCGGGCTGGACGGGCTGCCTCCATAGAACGCATGTGCTACGCCAGCATCAGGTTGTGCATGACGTTAAGGATGATCTGAAGGCTAGCCAGAGCCCGCCATTTGTGAAAATTGGAACGAATAGGCGTCTGTAAGGCAGATGCAAGGGCGCACCCATCCTGGTCCACGTACCATGAGACATCCCAGGAACGGTCAGGGCGAGGAAAGGAGCCTGTGTGACGAACACGGATTCACGGGTACGCCTGGCACGGGGCCAGGGGCTGCTCGAGTATGCACTGGCGATCGTCTTGGTGGCCATCATTGTTGTCATTGTGATTGCTCTTCTTGGCAGCTCCACAGGGAATCTTTTCAGCAACATTGTCTCCAACATCTGACCGGGCATCGGCCCGCCGAATCCAAAGCGACCGCCTTCCGGCGGTCGCTCGTTTTCTTGACCCGAGTCCGACCTAGGGCCAGGGAATCGCCACCCAATCCGTGTAGCCGTGCTTTTCCACTGCGTAGAGACGGCCGCTCGACCCGCCGCAGCCAGGCTCATCCTCGAACGTATAGCTCGTACCGTCGGTGTGCACGGCGATCGAAATCAGATTCCCATTCTGGCAAACCTTGGCTTCGATCATGTAGCCTCGAAAGTCGTCCACGGTCATCCAGACCGGCTCCCAGTCCACGGTGATCTCGTCGCCTTGCCGGCTGGCGCTCACGACGTCGGGGGCATCGTACAGGACCGACTTCGGCAGTGGATGGAAGTAGACCGTCACCGACTGGACGCTTCCCTCCACCTGCACGACCGAGGCGGCTACCCAGCACGCGTAGGCGAACTTATCAAAGCGCACCCACAGCCAGCTAGCGCTGTAGTTTCGATTCCATAGGAAGCCGTGGTCTCCAGGGTAGAGATCCCCGGCGTGGAGGTAAGCCGTCCCGGGCCCATATCGGCAGTGGCCCTGCTGTCCCACGGTCACATCCGGGAAATCAAAGGTCGCCGTCGGCGTGATCGTCGGCGTAGGGGTGATGGTGGGCGTGGCGGTGACGGTCGGGGTCTCCGTCGGCGTCGGGGTTAGGGTCTGGGTCGGCGTGGGAGTGAGTGTGACCGTGGACGTTGCGGTTGGCGTTGGGGTTTCGCTGGCAAATAGCGAGAACGGCAATGGCGAGTCACACCCGGCTAAGAGCCCGCCCAACACCATCGCGCAGAGGACGATCCTCCGTTGGGATGCAGGAGCATGATGGGCGGGCCGGAATCGATGGTGCGTCACGCAGCGATTCTATTCCCTGACCCAGAAGGCCGACAATGAGACGAGAGGACTGCCCGGGCTTTGCATGAAAAGGGACGACGGCTTTCGCCGGCTTCCGGATCTAGACTTTCTTGGGGCGCGCGCCTCAAGGTTACGAAACGATTGGCAGCGAACCGCACGGTCCGTTCATATTCAACGTCGCCTGGTCCACCCACCCTACCAAGCTGGACCCGGTGTTGCCCGGACCGAGATCGACCTTAGCCCAACCGGTCCCTGAGATGCCAAGCACCGCTGCGAACTCTTCCACATGCAGGACGATGACGACGGCCGAGGCCGCGTCGGCATCGGCATGCACGTCCACATCTTCCATGGGCATGTCAAAGCACACACCGACGGGGGGTGCCCATACGACCGGAAGGGAACCGCAATCTCCACTCAGACTGACGTCAGCCTGGTTCACCCACCGCAGCCGAAACGAGCCGATGTTAGCCGCCTGCGCCACCCCCGGGTCGAATCCAAACCAACCGTCGCCGGTCTGCGCACTCAGGGACTGGACCGAGCCGGCCGAAAGGACACCAAACACATCCGCCACATGGCTGGGGCGGCTATAGACGGTGATATCCACTGCGGTGGTGGCCTCGCAGGGCCCGCTCGGCGTGGGTGTCCACGTCGCGGTCGCCGTAGGTGTAATCGTCGCCGGTCGCGGAGTATCCGTGCCCGCGGCTGGGGGAAACAAAGCACACGAGATCGTGATCACTCCAACGATGGAAAGCCCGATCCATCCGCGGTGCATGTCGCGTCCTCCTGTCGGTCCGATCGGCGGCCATGAGATCGGCCTTCCGTCCGGCGCCGAATTCGTTATAGTATGCCACCTACCTATCCACCACGGTGCGGCCCCTCTGCGTGCGAGCCGATAACCAGGGATTAAAGATTGATGAGAACCCGCACCGATCGCCGGCAATCCCACCAAAATAGAACCTGTCCAGCATTTCTGGAGGACGAACCAGCCCGTCTCGGGCCCCTTTTTGGAGGTCGTTCGATGAAGCGCACTCTGGCATTCGTTTCCCTGGCTCTGCTCGCATTCGCGCCCCTGCCCCAGACAGACTTCACGGGCATCACACTCTCGACTCCATTCCCCTCCCAAACGGTCCCGCCCTCCATCAGCTATAGCCTGCCGCTGACCGTGCAGTCCTTCAACCTGCCGCCCCAGGCCGTGTCGCTTTCCGTGGTCGATGCCCCGCCGGACTGGCAGGTCCATTTCATCGGGAGCGGCAAAGTCGTCGCCTCGGTGTTCCTCGGGCCGGACGCGAGCGAGACGCTGTCCCTTAAGGTCCAGCCGCCCGCCAACGCACCCCTCGGCGACTACGACGTCCACCTTCGCGCCGAGGGCTTGACGACGACGGCCGACCTCGCCATCCGACTCACGATCGGGGAGGTGTTTCCGCCCGAGCTTCGCCTCGAGGTGGATCTGCCCACCCTGCGCGGATCTCCCACCACCGCATTCACCTTCCGAGGCACGTTGCGAAATGAGTCCGACCAGGACATGGTCGTGAATCTCGAGGCCGTCACCCCAGAGGGTTTCGAAGTCAAATTCCGACTGGGGGTGGGTAATCAGGAAGTCACAAGCTTCCCTCTCAAGGCGAATGACAACGAGAGCCTGACCATCGAGGTGCGCTCGCCGGACACGGCCACCGCCGGCGACTACCCGATCGTCGTGAGCGCGGCCGCGGAAGAGGCCAGCACAGAGCTCAACCTGACCGCGGTCGTCACCGGCTCCCCCGATCTGACTCTGACCACGCCCGACGGCCGCCTGAGCGGCCGCGTGTACAGCGGCCGCGAGACCCCGCTCAAGGTGGTCGTTCGAAACGACGGGACGGCCGAAGCGCAAAGTGTCACGCTCACGGCGAATGAGCCGGCGCGCTGGCGCGTTACGTTCTCGCCGGAGACGATCGACCTGCTCGCTCCGGGCGCGGAGCAGGAAGTGACCGTCAATATCACACCGGCGGATAAGGCCGTCGCCGGTGATTACATGATCACGATCTCAGCGGCCCCGGATAACGGATCGCGCAACTCGGCCGACTTTCGAATCACCTTGCTTACGTCGACGCTGTGGGGCGTGGTGGGCCTGGTCCTGATCGCCGCTGCCCTCGGGGTCGTCGCCCTGGCGGTCTCGCGCTTCGGCCGGCGATAGCCCCATGGATGCGGTCATCGAGACCCGCGGTCTCACCAAGATCTATGGACCGACGACCGCGGTCGACCATCTGGATCTCACCCTAGCGCGCGGCGAGGTGTTCGGCCTGCTCGGGCCGAATGGGTCGGGCAAAACGACGACCATCCTTATGCTCCTGGGGCTGACGGAGCCGACCGCCGGCACGGTGCGCGTACTGGGCCATGATCCGGCGCGCGAACCCCTCAAGGTGAAGGCGCGCGTTGGCTACCTTCCGGATTCGGTCGGCTTCTACGAGGAGCTCACCGCGCGCGAGAACCTCACCTACACAGCGCGCCTCAACCGGATCGAACCGCACGAGGCGGAATCTCGCATTCGCGACACCCTCACCCGCATCGGTCTTATCGACGTAATCGATCAGCCGGTGTCTTCGTATTCCCACGGCATGAAGCGCCGCCTGGGAATGGCCGACGTGCTGATCAAGCGGCCGGAGATCGTGATCCTCGACGAGCCCACCCTGGGCCTCGACCCCGAAGCCGCCCGTGAGTTCCTCGACATGGTGCGGGGTCTCAAGCATGACGGTTTCACCGTCCTCCTGTCCTCGCACCTGCTGCACCAGGTCCAGGCGATCTGTGATCGGGTGGGGCTGTTCCGAAAGGGCGTGATGGTTTTGGAAGGCGCGGTTCCGGATCTTGCACGCCAGGTGCTGGGCGGCGCCTATCGGATCCGGTTGGAAACCTCGGGCCCGGATGTCTCGGAGGCGCTGCGCAAGATCGCGGGAGTGGTCCGCTGGAACGCCGAGACCCCTGGCCACTATGTGCTCGAGGCGGAAGACGACCGGCGGGCGGATGTTGCCGCCGCCGTGATGGGTGCCGGCGCCCGCTTGCTCTCGCTGCGGATGGAAGAACCCAGCCTGGACGACGTGTATGCGCACTATTTCCAGGAGGCCGCCCATGCAGCGTGAGGGTTCGCCCTGGCAAGGGATCGGCGTGGTGATGGCCAAAGAGATCGCCGACCATCTCACGGGAATCCGGATCCTGATCCTGGAGCTCCTCGTGGCGCTGGCTTCCGTCGGCGCCGTCTACGGGGCCGTCAGCACCTTGCGGGAAACCGTGGGCGAGGATCCTTTCCTGTTCTTGCGTTTGTTCACCACCGCTCGCGATCCGCTGCCTGGCTTCGTCGCCTTCCTCGGGTTCCTCACTCCCCTCGTCGCCATTGCGTTGGGATTCGACACCATCAACGGAGAGTTCAATCGGCGCACGATGAGCCGCGTCCTCGCCCAACCGATCTACCGGGATGCCCTCCTGGCGGGAAAGTTTCTATCCGGGCTGGCCACGCTCAGCATCGTCTTTACGGCGATGTGGCTCCTGGTCGCAGGCCTGGGCGTGATCTGGCTGGGCGTCCCACCGGGAGCGGAGGAAGTTGCCCGGGGCTTGGTGTTCCTGTTGGCGACGATCGTGTATGGCGGGGTCTGGCTCGGGCTGGCGATGGTGTTTTCCGTAGTATTTCGATCCCCGGCGACGGCGGCTCTGGCCTCGATCGCGGTCTGGCTGTTCTTCTTCGCCTTCTATGGGATCGTCTCCGACGTCCTCACGCCGATCCTGGCGCCGGTGCGATTCGGAGACGAGGCCGAGGTCATCCGCCAGGCAGAGGTGGGACTCGCGCTGGCCCGAATCTCACCCAATACGCTGTACAGTGAAATCGTCCTCGCCATGCTCAATCCCGCGGTGCGGGCGCTGGGCTTTGTGCTCCCGTCCCAGCTTCAGGGTGCGCTGCTTGGCACGCCCCTTCCGCTCTCGCAGAGCCTGGCCCTCGTGTGGCCTCACCTCACGGGCCTGGTCGCGATCGTGATCCTTCTGTTCGCCCTGTCCTACGTCCTCTTTCAAAGGCAAGAGGTCAGAGCCTGAGGAGCTCGCCGATCCCTTGAGGGATTCTGACTTTCCGCCGCATCGTCACATCTTCTCGGCGCCCGCAATCTCCAAGAATCGCATCGCCAGCTTCGGGCCCAGCGCCTCTTCTTCCTCCTTGAAGTACACGTAGGCACCCTCCCATCCCTGGGAGTGGACCTGTTTCACCCAGTCCGTCAAGGCTTTCTTCGAGTAGGCGCTCTTTCGCAATCGAAGGTAGCCCCAGTTTGCGGTCGAGACCAGGCGGCCCACGGGGTCTTCGTCCGTGTCGGAGTAGCACAGGGCACAGCCCCGCGCCCTCAGACTATCGAAGACCTCGTCATCAAACCACGAGGCATGCCGGAACTCGAGCGCCGCTCCCTGGCCCGTGGGGATCAGTTCGAGGAACGCCTGCAATCGGGGCAGGTCCTTGGCGAAGTTCGGGGGCATTTGAAACAGGATCACGCCAAGTCGCCGGCCGAGGACTCCGGCCGTGCGGTAGAGATACTCCGTCTCATCTCCCACCTCGCGCAGGCGCTTATTGTGGCTGATGCGGCGTGAGGCTTTCAGGACGAAGCGAAAGTTTGCGGGGACCTGGCCCGCCCAGGCTTCCAGGACTTCCGCCTTGGGCAAGCGATAAAACGTATTGTTGATCTCCACCGAAGGAAGCTGTTCCGCGTAGGACCGGAGCATATCCCCGTCCGGGATTCCCGCCGGGTAGAACTTGCCCTTCCATTCTTTGTACGAATACCCGCTGGTGCCGACCCACAGATTCATTCCGTCTCCTCCCTACTCCACCAGGTGCCTTACCGCCTTCGGTTTAGAATCTTGGCCAGTGCGGCCTTAACTCTTCGTAATGCGCCTGCCATCCACGGCGCGTCTCGCCTTGATTGCACCGATAACCAAAGACTACGCTGACTGGGCCAGAAAGTCACCTCTAGAGTCCCGGTTCGACCCCGCATCCTGCAGTGCCAATGCACGGAGCCGGGGTAGGCCCTCAAGCTCCCCGTCTCCCCGGCCTCAAGGCCGGCCCCCGTGCAGGCGGCCTTCACGGCGCGTCGGACCTCGTTCCGGCTCGGGTTTCTCGTGAGGGGAACGGGGAATGTCTTCATCTCCGAGAGTCTAGGGTCGATTCCCGGCAAACGTTACCATCTAACATCATGTTAAGCTGAAGACGACCATCCGGGGCTTTCGGGTCATTGGAGGGACGATGCTCGAGACGGTCTTGATTGTCCTCTTAATCCTGATTCTGCTGGGCGTCATCCCGGTTCGGCGACGTTGGGGGAATCGTGGCGGGATCCTGTGGCTGGTCCTCATCCTAGTGATCGTGGTCCTTTTGCTACGAAGGTAGGCGAAGCGGCCTCGCCAAACGGCCCCTACGGCGACCCCCCCGAGCCCCCGCGGCTCACGCCGTAGCGGCGAACTCCTCCGGCGCCGATGGAGGGCGTGAGAGGGCGGAGTCGGCGTGTGGAAACTGGGTCACGGAGAGCACGTTCCCGTCCGGATCCTTGAACCACGCCACCTGGGTGCCATCAGGAAATGTGCATACCCCGTCCGCGTCTTGCGCCAACGGCGGATAGAGTTCAAACCGGATCCCCTTGCGTTTCAAGTCTCGGACCGAGGCGCGAAGGTCGGGGACTTGCCACCCCAGGACTGTGAAAGGCTGCGGCGTGAGCGAGGCGACCTTGGTGATCCGAAGACGTGCCCCGTGGACGTGAAAAACAAGGGCGAAGGGCTCGTCCGCGATGAAGGTCAGGCCCAGCTCGCCTTCATAGAAGAGACGTGCGCGCGCCGGGTCCGTGGTCGGAAGGAAGGCGATCAGGCTGGCGAAATTCAGCTCCCCCACCCTGGTGGCTCCAGCCCTAACCACCGATCACCTCGGGTGTGGCGATGGCGATCACCGGCGCCGCGGTCCGCGCCCGGGCCTCGGCCATAACGCCCCGGCTCCGGTATCTCAGCCACGCGGTCTGGGCTAAGTTCCCCAATGTGAATGCGCCCCACGTCACGGTCAACCCGCCCATCGGGGCCGAGGCCCCGGTCCCGAGCAGCCGAATGGCGACCGGAAAGAAGATTAGCAAGACGCCGAGGTTGATGGCGATCGCCTCGGTCACCGCCCGCGTTCGGCGGGCATGCACCAACGCTCCTTGATACCAACTCTGAAGGACCGTGAGAGCAGGAAGAGGTAACGCGGCCCATAGGGCCACCCGACCCAGGCTCGCCAGGTCGGGAGGCAGCCCGGAGATGCCGTTGAACCACAAGCTGGCTAGGGGTGTGACCGCGATCAGGGCCAGCGCGGCCGTCACGGAGGCAGCCAGGATTCGAGTGAAGCGCCGCAGGTCAGGGTACGCTCCTGGATCCTCCAACCGCGCCACGACCACTTCGTTGAAGGACATCCCCAACGCGCGGAAGAAGAATACCAGCCCGGCCAGGGCCGGCCACGTGGCGAGTGATTCGAGCGCGCGCGGCATTCGGCTCACCGCGGCACTGCCCAGAGGCAAGGTCAGCATCAGGAGCAAGGAGGTCATCGCCAGGGGCGCGTAGAAGCCGAGGAAAGACCGGAAATCAAGTGGCGCGCCGCCGGCTGTCCGCTCCGGCATCTCACGGCGCAGGACGGGCCGCAGCCGCAGTCCCGAATAGATGGCTTCGCTGATCACGCCCAGCGAGACGGCGGCGCCCGCCACCATCACGCCCGGCACGCTGCCGAGGGCGAGGCCGATGACCAGGACGGCCGCATCGGCGGACAAGCGGATCACGGTCCCGACACCGACCGCGTCCGAGTGGCCAAACCGGATCAATGCCCCTTGATTGAAGCGCCGGTAGGCGATCGACCACGTCCAGGGTGTCATCAAGCGCAATCCGAGACGCGCCGCCTCGACGATCTCCGGCGGAGGATGGATCAAACCCACGACGAGCACATCGTAGAGAGGCGTGAACGCAACCAGGATGTGAAGGGCCGTGAGGCTCCCGCCCGCCCACATCATGTAGGTCCGGACGCGCTGGAAGGTCTGCCGGTCGCGTGAGAGCGCCGTCGACGCCGCCAGCAGCATGATGACCGGCGCCTCCACGATCAACGCGACCGGGAACACGATGCCGCCCCAAGCGGCCAGATGGATCTGCGGGTCGGCCAGTCGCGCCATGACCGCGCTGATGGCAGGCAGCTCGAGGGCCATCAGGCCCCAGCTCGCCGCCAGCGGCCACCATGTGCGCAGGATACGGCTCAGGTGACTCGAGTTGGATGCGGAGGGCATGGTCGTCTGAGCATTCCCCTGTTCCCTGTTCCCTTCTTCCTCGGTCATCCCCCGGAATGGATCACAATCCGCCCGATTCCACCCGAGATATCCAGCTCGACTCGGTTTTGTGCCGTCTCGAAACCAGGCGAGAGGTAAACGTCGCCATCGCGCTGGAAGTCACCCACGACCTCGACGCCCCCGATGCCTGTCGAGACGGTAATGCGGGCCGCCAGCCCTTGCGGTAGTTGGATCGTCACCTCCCCTACCCCGCCGTCGATCGTGGCTGAGTACTGCCCCGTCGCCGGGAGCGTAACCGCGGACCGGCCCACACCGGCGCTGAACTTCACCTCGGTCGCCTGAAGATCCGCCAGGTCGAGGATCGTCTCCCCGACCCCGGCGGACACAGAGAGTCGCACCGGAAGATCGCGGCTCAGGCGGAGATCCCAGACTCTATCGCCGAGGCCACCCCAACTGGGAATGTGCCACACCGACCGGCTACCCAAGGTGTAGTAGGCCGTCCCCTCTTCGACGCGGAAATCTTTGCGGAGTTGCTCCCCCGGGGACAGGTCGGCGGTGCCCAGAATCAGGACGTCCGGTTCATGGTGCGTGCCGACGCGTAACACGCCGACAGTTCCATCGATCTCGACTTCCGCTCGTTGCGCGTTCTGCCCCACCTGGCGAAGGGTCTCGGTTTGCGCAGTGCCGGTCAGCGAATCGGACAAGAGCCACACACCGGCGAGGGTCAGGCCGACCATCACCAGCACGACGACGAGCGTTCCGGCGGTGGATCGCCTGCCTACGACGAGGTCCAGCCCGGCGGCGATCAATAGGACCGGCCATAAGCGGAAGACGATCTGCCAGATGTCCCAGTGAACGACGCCAAGGTTGTCCAGCAGAAACACCACGCCCAGTCCGATCAAAATCACCGGGCCAATCAGGGATCCCCTTCGCGGCTTAGCTTCCATCTCGGCTTCCTTTCGCCCGACGCACGAGCAACGCGACTCCTGCGGCGATCAAGAGCAACGGCCAGAAAATGTCCCCATCGAGCCCGCGCAACCAGGGTAGGTCCAGCGTGCGCAGAAAGAAAACGGCGCCCAGGATGATGAGGCCGATCCCGATGGCGGCGCCGGCGCGGCCGGGCTGCCCGCTCACGGCCTGGCGGACTTCCTGGCCGATTTCCTCCGCCTTACTCGCAATCTCACCCGCACCGGTGCGGATCGTTTGATCCGGGCCCGTTGCGGTGGATCCCTCCGGTGGGACGAGGATCCACAGGAGGAGATACACGGCCAGGCCGATTCCGTCTCCGAGCGCGAGCAGGACGAAGAAGATTCGGACGAGGAGTGGATCGATCTTGAGATACGCCCCGAGTCCTCCGCACACGCCGCCGAGGGCGCGGTCGGTACGGCTTCGGGTGAGCCGGCTGCTCACGGATTGACCGCGGGGGGATCTCGAGGCTTCTCAGGCTCCGTCTCCGGCTTCGGCGGCGTCAACGAAGCGGAGCGCGATCGCGGTCGGCGCACCAGCAGGTAGATCCCGATGAGGATCAAGATCGCGGGCCAGGCCATCGAGGCCAGGCGCTGGCCGGGCCCCAACGTGAGAAGAGCCAGCGCCAGCAACGAGATGGCCGGGATTAGCGGCCAACGCCGTCTCCCGGACGGACCTGGCAGCAACGCCAGGAGCGCGAAGGTCAGACCGAGCCCAAAGAAAAGAACCGGGCCGCTGAGGTCATCGCGGCCGGTCTCTCCCAGTCCGGCGACGACCGCCGTCGTCAACAGGCTTCCCCCCGGGATAATCGCCCACCAATGCCGCGGCTGTCGCAGGAAGACGGCGAAGAAACCGAGCCCGAGCATCCCCAGGAAGAAACTGCCGCCCCACTGTGCCCATCCGGGAAGGGCGAGCCGGCCCGAAGCGATGACTCCGGCCAAGCCCAGGAACGCGAAGCCTGGTATAGCGGCCCACCAGTTCTCCGCCTGAGCAAAGAATGCGATCAAGAACAGCACCGCGGCAAGGGCAAACACAAGCGCCCAGAAGAGCTCCAGGCCCTGGGGCACGATCCCCAGGTTCTGCAATAGGAAGAGCACGCCTCCTGCGATCAGGAGCACGCCCCAAAGTACGCGAGTTTGGATCCCACGCATGACGATGTCTCCTTGCGAGGTGGCTGGCATCGGGCCGACTCACTGCCCAGGGACCGAGTTTACTCCCGAAGCCGGACCCTCCTCATTGGTTGCTCGTCCCGCCCGCTCCCATCGGCTAATTGTGAGGAATATCACGATTGGACCGCGCCTCCCGCGCGAACCCTTACAATCGGCGCGTGCAACCACCGCGGCTACTCCTCTTGCTGACGACCCAAACCTACCGCGCGGGAGCCTTCCTCGAGGCAGCGGGCCGGCTCGGGATGGCCGTCACCGTCGGATCCAACCGGCGGCCGGCCCTCGCCGCGGCCGATCCCGCCAGCTTCCTCCAGGTCGACTTCGATAGCCCATCCCGGTCCTTGGCGCGAGCCATTCGTTTCGCCGGCGATCACCCCATCGCTGCGGTTGTGGCCGCCGAAGACGAGGGCGTAGGGGCTGCAGCGCAGATCGCGGCGGCCCTGGGCGTCCCGTTTAGCCCTCCCGAGGCGGTAGCGCTGGCTCGCGACAAGGGCCTCATCCGAAAGCGACTTTGGGAGGCGGGTATGCGGTCCCCTCCCTTCTCGATTCTGACCGGTGATTCCGATCCGGCGGAGTACGCACATCGGTTTTCCTACCCGGTCGTCCTCAAGCCCACTGATCTTTCGGCCTCGCGGGGTGTGATTCGCGCCGACGATGCGGCTGCTTTTGAGTCCGCTTACCGGCGAATCCAGGCGCTTCACCACCAACCTGAAGATGGCGCTGCTCGGACCCGGCCGATGCTGGTCGAGGGCTACATCCCCGGAACCGAGGTCGCCCTCGAGGCTTTGCTCACCCGCGGATCCACCCAGCCGCTGGCCATGTTCGACAAGCCCGACCCGCTCGAGGGTCCGTACTTCGAGGAGTCGATCTACGTCACACCCTCGAGACTGACCCAAGGCATCCAAGACACGGCCTGGGAGTGCGTTGTGGATGCCGTGCGGGCGCTGGGACTCACGGATGGGCCGATCCACGCGGAGGTCCGGTTGAACCTGGCCGGCGCCTGGCTGCTGGAGATCGCGCCGCGTTCGATCGGGGGCTGGTGCTCACGGGCGTTGCGCTTCGACAAATCCGCCAGCCTGGAGGAGGTAATCCTCCGCCACGCGGTGGGGGAAGATGTGTCGCACTTCCGCCGTGAGGCCGCCGCCTCGGGAGTCCTGATGCTCCCGATTCCGAGCGCCGGCACCCTGGTCCGGGTGGACGGTCTGGACGAAGCGCGAGCGATCCCAGGTGTGGAAGACGTTCGCCTGGCGGTCCCGCTCGGCGATCGTGTCGAGCCGCTGCCCGAGGGGAATCGCTATCTCGGGTTTGCTTTCGCCCGCGCGCCGACACCGGCCGAAGTCGAGGTCGCGCTGCGCCAGGTCCGCGAGCGCGTGCGGGTGGTGATCAAGGCAGAGGGACGCCAAAGTAGCTAAGAGGTCGTTCAAGGATCAACCGCCTCGGTGGCACCTCGGGGTTGCCCGTTTGGTAACGGGGGTACCACGACCGCGCCATTCGGAGTGAACTCCATCTGGATCGCCTCCGCCGTTACATCCTCGAGAACGCTCTCCGATGGGAGGAGGACAGGCTGTATCGGTGAGGGATACGCGTAGGGGCGCACGCCTGCCCTGAGCGCAGTCGAAGGGGCAGTGCGCCCCTACGGAAGACGGGTTGCGGTAGAATCAAGATCAACGGAGATAACGGTTGATCACGATCACCCCAAGCGCGGTCGAGAAATTTCAGGATCTCATGCAGGCCAAGGGCCAATCCGGCTCCGCGCTGCGGCTTTCCATCAATGGCCGCGGGCCCGGCGGATTTCGCCACGAGCTCCGCTTTGTGCCTCCCGACTCGCGCTCGGCAGAGGACACGGCCATCGAGGTCGGAGGTCTGGTGGTCCTCGTCGGGCCCGAGAGCGCCGAAAACCTTCAGGGCGCTTCCATTGACTTTGTGGACGAGGGGTTTCGAAGCGGATTCAAGATCGAAAATCCGAACCCGCTGTGGAGAGACACCCTCTCGCTCGCCGTCCAGGACGTGATCGACAGCCGGATTAATCCGGGAGTCGCGACCCACGGAGGCTACATCAGCCTGCTCGAGGTCCGGGACGGCGTGGCGTATGTGGCCCTGGGCGGAGGCTGCCAGGGCTGCGGCATGGCGGATGTAACCCTGACCCAGGGCATCGACGTCATGATCCGCCAGGCCGTCCCCCAGATCGAAAAAGTCATCGACACGACGGATCACGCCGCGGGCAACAACCCCTATTACCAACCGGCCAAGGGCGGCGTCTCACCCCTGGCCCACTGACATCCCCTGGACGTCCGATCGGCACGCGCTACCGCAGCGTGCGGTTGAAGAACTCGCCCACCCTTCCCATGAACTGCGCGTCGGTGTCCCCGTAGAACGTGTGCGGTTGCCCGGGATAGGAGAAGCATTCCGGCTGCCGGCCCAGGCCCTCAAGACGGGCGCACAGATCGGCTGACCATTCCGGAGGGACCGTCGGATCCGCCGCCCCGTGGTGGATGGAGACGGCGGCCTCAATGCGATCCAGGTATTCGATCGCTCCGATCCGCACCATGTCGGCATCCGGCACGGCCCATTCCTCCAGGCCTCGCTCGCCGTCTGACCATTCCAGGATCTTCTCGTAGTTCCAGCGCTCATTTCCGCTCATCGATCCGTAGAGCACGGCGGCCCGAATCTCGGGATCGATCGTGATCACCCGCAGGGCGATCCCACCGCCCATGCTGTGCCCGAACAACCCGATCCGGGCCCCGTCGGCGCTCTCCAACGGTCCTGGCTCTCCGGCCTGGGCCCGAACGATAGCGGCCAGGTTGAGGACGTCGATCGCGTAACCGACCCGAAACAGATTCGGTCCGACATCCGAAGGCGGGTAGTTCCGGTAGTTGGTGTGGATGACGAGGAAACCAAGGCGGGCGAGCCAGGCCGCGTAGCGGGCCGTGTAGGTCTGGATCGAGTACCCCTCGGTCGGCACGTATCCGTGCAGGACGAGGACGACCGGGAACGGCCCACCCCCGTGGGGCCGATCCAGGAATCCGAACACGCGTAATCCGTCGCTGTCGTAATCGATCGCGTAGCGGGTGTAGTCCAAGGCGTCGGCCAGGGCTTCGCCCTCGCGCAAGCTCCCGCCTCCGTACGTGCGCGCCGCGAGATCTAGGAGGGTCAGGCCCGCGTACGGATCCGGCGTGGGCGTGACCGTCGGCGTCTCGGACGGCGGGATGGCCGTCGGCGCATTAGTCGCAGACGCAGCCGGGGCCGCCGACGGACTGGGGGCGAGAGGAGCCGGACTGCACGCGGACAGAAAGGCGGCGATGGAGAGCGCGAGGCAGCCCAGCCGCGTCATCGAGCCAGTGCTCCTAGAACGACAGCCCCTTGCGGGGCTGTCGGAGGGGTCGACATGGGTGCGGGTGGGTTCAACTTCCCGCCGTGCCGTCCTCCGTCCCATGATCCGAGGTGCGACCCGGGACGCCGACGACGCTTCCCTCGCCGGTGCACTCCCCCTCGCCGCAATCGGCGATGCGAGACCGAGGAGTCGAGCGCGCCTCGCCCGAGCAGTCTCCCTCGCCACAATCCTGCGCGTGCAAACCGCCCCACACGGCGGAGGCCTCGCCGAACGCACGCGGGTAGGCCTGTGCGAATCGATCTTCGCCGGGGGCTCCCGCCGGGGTCCGGCTCGTGCGGGGCACGTGATGAATGAATTCACCGAACACGTCCTGGCAGAAGGCGGCGTATTCGCGGGTAAAGAGGATGAACGCGTGCCAGACCTCATCCACTTTCGGGCTGGCCATTTCCAGGCCCCGATGGCCAAGCCCGATCAACGCCATGAATCGCTTGAATTCAAGAATCGCAGCCGGGATCTCGTCCGCCGCGAGAAGTCCCTTCCGCTCAAGTCTTTCGGCGACGAACCAAAGGTCGGCGCGCTCAATCGCCGACAGCATCTCGAGCTGCTCGTGGGCGAGGGAGATGGCAGGGGATATTCCCAACGGTCGATCGTGCGCAATTGGCGGCATTCTCTCGCCTCCCGGATCGTCGCTGTGAAGTTCAGCTACTTTCGAGTCAGTATACTCCCTAAAACGCGGTCACGAATTCACCGCTGGACCGGTCCCGCCTCGAGGGCGCCAGTTCAAGACATACTCCTGCTGGGCGACCGTCTCGAGCGCGCCGGGGACCCACTTGCGCAGCCACGTAATCGCCTCGTCGCCCGCCATTCCCAGCGCGCGACGGGCAAGCAGAGCCGCGAAGGTGCCGGTCCGTCCAATCCCGGCGTAGCAATGGACCGCGACCGCGGATCCCGCCCGCGCTCGTTCCCATGCCTGATCCACGGCCAGGTCAAGGGCCTCCCGGTCGGCGGGGGTGGCGTGGTCGGTGACGGGGACATGGACCACCTTCATCCCCTGCTCCCGGTAGAACCCGAGCAGGTCGATGCCGGTGTGGTTCAAACACTCCTCTGCCCCTGCCAGCACAAAGACCGTGTTCACCTTGAATTCCTGGTAGGCCTTCCAGGCTTCACCGGACGAATCAAAGTCGCTGAACGGCATGACGCTTCGGAGCACGCGCCCCGGGAAGCCGAAGGGCAGCTCGGTCACAAGGCTCCGCACCGGAATCACCTCGAGGTCTTGGCGGCGGGGTCGGTCAAGGCGCGGCGCTCGGCACCGACGGGACCTCCAGCCAGCCGCGGGCCCAGTAATAGAGCAACGCCAGGTATTCGCGCAGGGCGGTCCGACTCTGGTTCAAGCCCGACTCCTGGGGGAGCCAGGCAGACCGCGCCGTACCCTCTTCGACGTCCCCTGCGCGAGGCGCCGATGGGATCGGGTCGAGTCCGGCTTTGCGAAAGGCCCCCAGCGCCCGGTTCATGTGCTCGGCGGACGTGACCAAAACGAATCGATCGATGCCGTGCTCGGCGAGGAAGGGGACCATCTCGAGTGCTTGTTCGCGCGTGCTGGCGGCTTTCGACTCCTCGAGAATCTGTTCGATGGGCACTCCGGTGTCGTGAAGGGAGTGCGACAGGGCCTGGCTTTCGGCCAGCCCGGATTCCGGCTCCTGCTCGCCGCCGGACGCGATCACCTCGGGGTTCCCGAGGAGCCGGTACAGCCGCGAGGCCTCCAGCGCCCTCGCCGCAGTCTCGCGACTGAGGGAGAAGACATCCCCGGCTGCGGATCGATACGTGTGGCTCCCTCCCGCCAGGACGACGATCGCCTGCGCGCCCTCGGCGTCTTCGGCGCTCGTCAGGCTGCCGAATCCGGGATCGAGCCCGCGCTCCAACATCCTCGCAAACGCGGGCATGCTGAGCAGCCAGTAGGCCGCCGCCACACCCGTCAAGATGAATCGTCCCCAACGTTGCGCGTCCCGATGCCAGTACAGGAATACGAGCCCCAGCGTCACCGCCACCATCAGAAACATGGGCGATCCAGGCAACAGATAGTTCTTGGCGACTTCCACTACAGGCTCCATCCACACACCTCCTGCCGAACGGATCTAACCATGGGCATGGGCCGGCGCAAGATCCGGGCCAAGGCAAAAGTGGTCCGATCTTTGCAACCCTCTGGGCGCCTCGCTGCCAGGCGTCGCCCGAGAGGGGGGTCAAACCTCCTCTCGGGCTGACGCCCTCCGGGCGGCGTGACCCGCCACTGCGGAGGTCCAGGATGACGACGTCCATCGAAGCTTTGCGAACCTCGCACCCGGATCAATCCCGGATCGATCAATGGTCGGCCGACACCCTTCGCCAAACGGCCGGCGCCACCCGCGTCCGTGAGGACGGCTTCTTGAGTCCTCGTCGGGGTCTCGTGCCCGCCTTGCGTGACCACGCTCAACCGCAGAACCCTCCGGGCCCAGTCGAGCCGGCCGAACGCTAGGCGGTTGTCCTCGGTGCCGGCTCAGGCCGGCTGATCGACGAGGGCGCCATAGACTTCGAGGACTTTTTGCACCGCGAGCGGCCACGCGAAGCTGCGCGCGTAGTCGGCCGCCTGCCGGCCGAGGCGCTCCCTCAACTCCGAGTCTTCGATAAGCTCACGCAGCCTCTGGGCAAGGGAGGCGGCATCCCCGGCCGGAATGTGGAACCCGGTCTCGCCATCCCGGACCAAATAGGCTAGCCCGCCGGTCTCCGACGCGACCACGGGCCGCCCACACGCCATGGCCTCGAGCGCGACGAGGCCGAAGGACTCATAGTGGGAGGGGACCACCACCGCTTCGGATGCTGAATAATAGTACGGTAGCGAATCCTGATCCCGGCGCCCCAGAAACGTCACCAGGTCGGCCAGACCCAACGATGCGCTGAGGGTCCGCAGCCGCGCCATCTCGGCCGTCATCTGCTCCTGGGTGACGTCCGGCTCGCCCCCGATCACCGCCAGGCACAAGCGATGGCTTCGGAGAACGCTGTCACGATTGAGGAAGGAGAAGGCCTCCAACAGCGTGTCGATGCCCTTCAGCGGCTCGATGCGGCCCACGAAAAGGATCAGCCGGTCGGCGCGCGAGATCCCGATGAATTCCTTGGCCTCGTCCGAAGGGATCGGGTAGAACTTACCGGTGTCGACGCCGGGAGGGATTACGACTACCTTGCTGGTGTCGGCGTGATAGAGCCACTGCATTTGGGCGAGCTCCGCCTGGGTGGCAGCGACGATCCGATCGGCCTCGCGCATCAGTCGCGTTTCCGAATCGAGGCGAAACGCGGTTGCCCTCTCCTCCGGGTTGCGGGCGACCCGATTCTTCATGGCCGCCAGGGTGTGGAACATCTGGATGATCGGCGGTCCCCAGACCTGCCGGAGCTCGAGCGCCGCCAGCCCGGACAGCCAGTAGTGGCTGTGGATCAAATCGTACCGAAGCCCCTTGGCCTCGGAAAAGGCTCGGATCCCGGCGACGAACTCAGGAAGATGGTCGACCAGTCGGTCGCGCGAAAGAGGGGTCTCGGGCCCCGCCGGGACGTGGACAATCCGGTTGCCGAAGCCCAGATTGTGCAGGACGTGAGGGACGTGTTCGTCCTGGGATCGGGTGAAGACATCGACTCCCACGCCTTGCCGCCCCAACTCGCGCGTGAGGTCCCGAACGTACACATTCATGCCGCCTGTGTCTTTGCCGCCCAAGGTGGCCAACGGGCAGGTGTGGTAGGAGAGCATGGCGATTCGCACCCGCGGATTATCGTCGCGGAGCGGCGGTTTGCCAAGGAATCCGGCCGGCTGGTAAAATCCAGCCTCGCGCCACCATAGCTCAGTTGGCAGAGCAGGCGTTTCGTAAACGTCAGGTCGTGGGTTCGACTCCCACTGGTGGCTCCTGAGGGGCGCGTCCCGCGCCCCTCGTTCGCGTCTGGCTCCCGGGGGCGTGTACAATCCCCGTATGGTCGCGGCCGGCCCGTCTCTCATCATCGGCATCGCCGGAGGCACGGCCTCGGGCAAGACGACGGTGGCGAACGTCCTCCTCGAGCGGGTAGGGGCGACCTCGATCGCCTTCCTGGCGCACGACGCGTACTATCGGGACCTGCACTCGCTAGCCCCGCCGCAGCGAGAGCAGGTGAACTTCGACCACCCCGATTCGCTCGAGACCGAGCTGATGATCCGCCATCTCGAGGCGCTCAAGCGAGGCGAATCGGTCGACGTGCCGGTCTATGACTTCACCGTGCACGCTCGGACGCGGCACACGCACCGCCTGGAAGCCCGCCCGGTGGTGCTCGTCGAAGGGATCCTGGTCTTCGCCGAGCCGGCACTGCGCCGCCTGCTCGACGTCAAGATCTTCGTCGACACGCCGGACGACATTCGCTTTATCCGCCGCTTGCAGCGCGACATGGTCGAGCGCGGCCGCTCGCTGGACTCGATCATCCATCAGTACTTAACGACGGTGCGGCCTATGCATCTTGAGTTCGTCGAGCCTTCGAAGCGCTACGCAGATGTGATCATCCCCGGCGGCGGGATGAATGCGATCGCCCTGGACATGGTGGTCGCCCGCGTCGAAGCGCTTCTGGCCGAGCCCCCCGCCGAAGCTATCGCCCCCGGCGCCCCTCCGGGCCGGGCCTGACCCACCCCTGGAGGCAACCATGCCCGGTCAACAGTACTCCGCACCGCCCGCGATGAGCATTGACCCGAAGAAGACCTACCTCGCCCGCATTCACACGGACCCGGGCGTGATCGAAGCCGAGCTGTACGCCGCCAAAGTACCCATGACCGTCAACAACTTTGTATTCCTCGCCCGCGACGGCTTCTACGATGGCGTCAAGTTCCACAGAGTGATCGCCAACTTCATGGCTCAGACAGGGGACCCCACTGGGACCGGCCGAGGCGGCCCGGGGTACAACTTCTCCGACGAATTCCATGCCTCCTTGCGTCACACGGGGCCGGGCGTCCTCTCGATGGCCAACGCCGGACCCAATACCAACGGCTCGCAGTTCTTCTTGACTCACGTGGCGACCCCCTGGCTGGATAACAAGCATTCGGTCTTTGGCCAGGTGACGAAGGGCCTGGATGTCCTGCTAGCGATCCCGCCGAGAGATCCGGACGCCGCCAAGACACCGGCAATCACCATCCAACGGATCGAGATCATCGAAGGATGAAGGCGGCCTCGGCGCCCGATCACCGCCTGACGGCGATTCGGATCGCGGCGCTCGTGGCCGTGGTCGCCATCACGCTGTTCCTATTCTCATTAGGAGATCAGGCCGAACGGTTTGCCGCGTACGGTTACCCTGGGATCTTTCTGGTCTCGCTCCTGGCGAACGCGACGGTGATCCTCCCTGCCCCGGGCCTGGCGGTGACCTTCTCGATGGGCGCGGTGTTCCATCCTGCCGGCGTGGCCCTGGCGGCCGCCGCGGGCGCGACCCTTGGTGAGTTGAGCGGCTATCTCGCTGGTTTCAGCGGACAAGGGGTGCTGTCGCAGACGAAAGCCTATCGGAAAATCGAAGGGTGGACTCGGCGCTTCGGACCGTGGGTGATCCTCGTCCTGGCCATCATTCCCAGCCCGGTGTTCGATCTCGGCGGCGCGGCCGCGGGCGCGTTGAAGATGCCCGTGCCGCGATTCCTCCTCTTTGCCTTTGCCGGAAAGCTGATCAAGATGCTCGTGATCGCCTACGCCGGCGCCGCCTCGATCGATTGGATTGGCACGCTGCTCGCGAGGTAGAGACCTAACCCCCGCGCCCCCTTCCCTTTCGGGAAGGGGGAATTCCAGCCGTTGCGAGTCTCCCCTCCCCGTGTCGGGGAGGGGTGCAGGGGAGAGGTAAGGGGGCAAGTTTGAAACCTCGTCGTATCGTTCTTGGCGCACGCGCCTCCAAGGAAAAACTGGAAGTCGCAAGAGGGCTCCGCCGGGTCATGACTCTTGCGGAGAAACGCCTCTGGAGCGGTTGCGCGCGCGTCGACTCAACGGGATCCATTTTCGACGCCAGCAAGTCATCCGGGGCTTCCTCGTCGATTTCTACTGTCATGCGGCCGGGCTCGCGATCGAAATCGATGGCGAAGCCCATCGCAATCAGTTCGAATACGACCAGGCCAGAGATGGACACCTCAAAGAGGTCGGCGTTCGAGTGATTCGGTTCAAGAACGAGGACGTGCTCCTCCACATCGACCCTGTCCTTTCATCGATCGTCCAGGCGTGCAAGCCGCCGGTTTTGGACACCAAGGACTAAGAGGAGGGGTCGACCTAAACCGCCGCGCCCCCTTCCCTGTTGGGAAGGGGGAATTCCAGCCGTCACGAGTCTCCCCACCCCGCATCGGGGAGGGGTGCAGGGGAGATAGACCTAACTCGAGAAGACCTCTTTCTTGACGGTGACCCTATCGAGCTCGCCAAAATCCACATCCACACCCAGTCCCGGCTCGGTCGGGACGTCGATCGTGCTGTCGGGGTTCAGAACAAAGCGCTGGCGGATGACATCCCGCTCATAGTAACGATCCGTGGCGGATAGATCCGCCGGGAGCGTGAACCCCGGCAGGCTGGCGAGCGCCAGATTCGAAGCGCGCCCGATACCGGTTTCCAACATCCCGCCGCACCAGACGGGGGCGCCCAGGGCCAGACCGACGTCGTGGGCGGCGACCGCCTCGGACAGTCCCCCCAACCTTCCGGCCTTGAGATTGAGGATTCGGCAGGCGCCGATCTCCAGGGCGTGCCGGGCATGGCGCGCCGAGAGCAGGCTCTCATCCAGACACAATGGGGTCTTGAGCATGCGTTGCAGCCGACTGTGGTCCACCAAATCATCGTCATCCAAAGGCTGCTCGATCATCAGCAGTCCGAATTCATCCAAGGCTTGCAGAGTGGCTGCCTCCTCCAACCGGTAGGCCGAGTTGGCGTCCACCTGCAGGGGAAGGTCGGGGAACGCTCGACGGACGGCCTGGACATCCCCGCGGTCGCGGCCGGGTTTGATCTTGAGTTTCACCCTACGGTATCCCTCGTCGACGTACCGGGCGACCACCTCCACGAGCGTTTCGGGGTTGGCCTGAATACCCACCGAGACACCGACGGAGACTCGAGCGCCCGAGCCCCCGACCAATGCCTGTAGCGATTTGCCTTCGATATGACCTTCAGCATCCCAAAGCGCCATCTCGACGGCGGCCCGGGCCATGGGATGCCCGCGAATTCCTATGTCCCGGGCACGATACCGTTCGATCCCGATTCGCGGCTCGCGGAAAAGAGGGGGCAGCAGGAAATCGACCAGAATGTGCCATGCGGTCGATGTCGTTTCGTAGGAGTATCCCGGAGACGAACCGGCGACGCACTCGCCCCAGCCCTCCCACCCATCCCCTCGTAGCCGGACCAGCACGCATTGCCGATGATGTTCCACACCAAACGAGGTTTCGAACGGGGATCGCAGAGGCATCTCCACGAGGCGTAGTTCGACGGCCTCCGGGCGGAGGTTCATCCGAGCGTCCCTTCCCCTTGCGAGAGGAGATAGAACGACCTGGGTATGCGCTCTCCCTTGAGGTGGACGAAGTCCGTGACCAGGTAGCCGGAAGCAAACGCCGCCTCGAACAGGGTGCGGGCGTGTTCCCGCCAGGCTCGCCCCAGTCCCTCATCCCGATCCTTTACGTTTCCAAAGTCAGCCGGGATCTCCACCAGCGCCAAATTCCCCTCTGGCGGTAGCGGGGTTTCGCAGGGTCTAGGGAGATCATCCGGCCCCAGCGAGGCCGGGTTCCATTGCGGGACCCCGGCCGACAGATAGTGGGCCAGGTCCAAAGGCGGCCGCGTGGACTCCAGGCGCGCCGCGACCCGATTCGAGGTCACCCACCAATCGACTTGAAAACGGTCCGACGGAAGGCCGGCATTGAGCGAGTCTTGCATTTCGCCGTAGGCATTGCGGATGTATACGCGGCAGACCGCGCCCAGACGACGAATGTTCAGGTGCGCGTTTCGGCTGAGCAGCGGATCGTAGGTCCACGTGATGAGGCGGATTCCCTGCCGGACGACCGCCTGGCGCTGCGCAGCCTTGAGGGCCACACCCAGCCCCAGGCCCTGCCGGTCCGGGCGAACACCGAGCATGTGGGAGCAGTGTTTGAGTCGTGCCATCGCCACCCGATTCGGGCTCGAGGCATCGGTGCCGAGGAACCCAAACACAAAGCCGACGAGGGATCCGCGGTCGAAAGCGCCGAGGACGAGGCCTCCATTGTGGGCCGCGGTGAGCAGGAGATGCGCCGGGACGAGCTCTCGGTCACTCCCCGGCCAGACCTGGCGCTGCAAATCCTCCACCTGCGCCATGTCTTCGGGCGTTTCGAGTGGGCGCACGGTCCACGCGGGTGGAGCCGTCATGCCGTCGACGGCCTGCGCTGCTGTGCCAGCATTTCGCGCGCCCACGATCGGCCGCGCAAGTACTCCAGGTGACCCTCCATTCTTGCCGGCTGCAGACCAAAGGTGTGCGGCATGGTATTGAGATCGGTTGTGCGGTCGGCCGCCAGGTAATCAAACCAGAATCGGGTAACCGGTGGATGCGGGAACAGGCGCTCGAACGCCCAAGCGCCCAAGCGCAGATACGGCGCCCGCAAGGGGACGAGGCGCCGGCGCAGCCCGGCCGCCTGCATCACCAAGTGCGTGACCTCCACAATCGAAAGATACTCCGGGCCGCCGACTTCCACCGTCTGACCGATCAGCTCCGACTCTTCCAAGGCCCACATGAGACAGAAGGATAGGTCTTCGACCCACACCGGCTGCAGGCGCGGCGCCGGATCCCGGGGCACGGGAAAGAATCCCGGGAGAGTCGCCAGCGCCATCGCCAGGCCGGTGGTAAGTCGGTCTCTCGGTCCGAAGATGGCGGCCGAACGAAGGATGGTGGTGGGCACGCCGCTGGCGCGCAAGAATTCTTCGGCCACGGCCTTGGCGCGAAGGACCGGATAGGCGGAGGCGCGATCCGAGCCGAGATGGCTGAGGAAGATCAGCCGGCGCACGCCGGCCTCGGCCGCCGCCTCCGCCAGGGCACGCGTGCCCTCCATATCCGCCAGGATGAGCTCTTCGCGGGACCCTTGGCGCTCGGCGCCGGCAAGGTGGATTACCGAGTCAACGCCCACCAGCGCGGCGCGCACGCCGCGGCGGTCGGACAACGAGGCCAGGCTGACCTGCATCGAGATCCCGGGAGGCAGATCCGGCGTTCGCCGCGTGGGCCTCAAAAGGATGCGAAAAGGGAGTCCTGCCTGATCCAATCGGCGGAGAACCGATCGCCCGACAAAACCGGTGGCGCCGGTCACAAGAATCATGGGGGGCTGAGGCTCCGCGGAGATACACGATGCGACCCGCCGCGCGCCTCGAGCGCGCGGACTGCGGCGCAGGTCCATTCAGCTTCGAGCAGGGATCCACGCGATTCTAGCACACGCTCCGGGCTCAGCGCATCGGCTGGAGCCTCAGAGTGTTATACTGGCCAAATCCCCTTCAGGTTGGAGGTAGGGTGTCACGTACCCGTGTTGTCATCACCGGGATGGGCTGTCTCAGCCCGCTCGGCCTCGATCTGGATTCGACGTGGCAGGCGATCCTCGCCGGGAAATCCGGCGTGGGCCCGATCACGCTGTTCGACGCGACCGAGTACAAGACGCGATTTGCCGCCGAAGTGAAAGGGTTTGAACCCGAGGTCGCCCTGGGCCGACGCGAAGCCCGGCGGATGGACCGGTTTACGCAGTTGGCCGTCGTCGCCACCACCGAGGCCGTCCGCCGCTCCGGACTATCCATCGATGATTCGAACCGGGACCGCATCGGAGTCCTCATCGGGACGGGCATCGGCGGCCTCGAAACCCTTCTGCGCGAGAGCCAGAAGCTTCTCGAGCGCGGCCCGCGTTGGGTGAGCCCGTTCCTCGTCCCCATGATGCTCCCGGACACAGCCTCGGGCCAGGTGGCGATTCAGCTCGGCGTTCGCGGTCCCAACATGGCCGTCGTCACCGCATGCGCGACGGGCGCGAACTCGATCGGTGAGGCGACCGAGATGATTCGGCGCGGCGCCGCGGACGTCATGCTGGCCGGCGGTGCCGAAGCAGCCGTCGTACCGGTGGCCATCGCCGGCTTCAACGTCATGGACGCCCTGTCGGGCCGCAATGACGACCCCCAGGGTGCTTCGCGGCCCTTCGACCTCGATCGGGATGGGTTCGTGATCGGCGAAGGCGCCGCCGTCGTGGTGTTGGAGAGCGAGGCGCACGCCCGTGCGCGGGGCGCCCCGATACTCGCCGAAGTCCGAGGTTACGCCGCCACCAATGACGCTTTTCACATCTCCGCGCCCGCCGAAAATGGCGCCGGCGCGGCGCGCTGCATGGAACTTGCGCTCAAGGACGCCGCGCTCGCCCCGGCCGCCATCGACTACATCAACGCCCATGGGACGAGCACGAAACTCAATGATATGAGCGAGACGGCGGCCATCAAGTCCGTCTTTGGGGAAGCGGCCTATGACACCCCGGTGTCGTCGACGAAGTCGATGACCGGACACTTGTTGGGGGCGGCCGGAGCCCTCGAGGCCATCTTCTCCATCCTGGCCATCCGCGACTCGATCCTGCCGCCGACGATAAACTACCACACGCCGGATCCCATCTGCGACCTCGACTACATTCCGAACACCGCACGCTCCAAACCGGTCGAACATGCCCTATCCAACTCCTTCGGTTTCGGCGGACACAACGCAAGCCTGATCCTCAGCACGGTGGGGACCGACGGGGCCGGTGGATGACTCGCTACGCCCACGTGACCGGCTGGGGAATGGCCGTCCCCGACCGCGTCCTGACCAATCAGGAACTGATCCGGACGATCGACACCACGGACGAGTGGATCGTCTCGCGCACGGGAATCCGCGAGCGGCGCATCGCCGCCAAGCACGAAACGACGGCCAGCCTGGCCACCAAGGCGGCCGAACGGGCCCTCGACGGCACCCAGATCGATGCGGGTGACCTTGACCTGATCATTGTCGCCACGGCGACGCCGGAGTATCTTTTCCCCGCGACAGCGTGCCTGGTGCAAGACATGCTCGGAGCAAGCCGCGCCGGCGCCTTCGATCTTTCGGCAGCCTGCAGCGGATTCATCTTCGGCGTCAACATGGCGGCACAGGCCATCCGCTCCGGCTCGATGGAACGGGTGCTCGTGATCGGGTCGGAGACCCTGTCCCGCTACATAAACTGGGAAGACCGCGGCACGTGCATCCTGTTCGGGGATGGGGCAGGCGCCTTTGTCCTCGAGGCGCGTGACACACCTGGCGGCGTCATGTCGTGCGTCATGCGGTCGGATGGGTCCGGGGGCGACCTGCTTTCGATCCCCGCCGGCGGCAGCCGGTTCCCCACCTCGCTGGAGACCGTTCACAGGCGTCAACACACGATCCAGATGAATGGACGCGAGGTCTTCCGCTTTGCCACACGGGTGATGGCCAGCGCCACCCGTGAGGCGGCCAAGCGCGCCTCGCTGGAGATGGATCACGTCGAACTTGTGGTTCCCCATCAAGCCAACCTGCGGATCATCGAGGCCGCCGCGCGCGGGCTGCACTTGCCGCTGGATCGTTTCATGGTGAACGTCGAGCGCTACGGGAACACCTCATCTGCCTCCATCCCGATCGCGGTGTGCGAGGCATTTGAGCTCGGGCGGATTCGCCCCGGAGATCACGTGGTGCTGGTGGGTTTCGGCGCGGGCCTGACGTGGGGCGCCATGGCTTTGGAATGGGTTTCACCCGAGCGCGTGGTCCGGCCCGGCGTCCGGCCGCGGCACCGCCTGCTCACCCTGCTCGCTCACCTCGCGTCGCTGGCGCGGCGTGTCTGGCGGCGACTCGAAGGATTGATCTGGGGCGCCACCAGCGAGTCATCGGATTGACCCACGCCCCAACGGGCTACCGAAGTTCAATTCACAATCTGTGAACGACCGGCGGACTCGTGCGGGCGGCACATGGGCTCTCGTCCTCGCCGTCTTCGCCTTGATGGCATGGGCACGCTACGGGGCGACCCCACTGGGCCTGGCCGGTTTTGAGAGCCTGACCCTCTTTCAGAGTCTGTACCTGGATCCCCTCCCGGCCGTCCCACCGCCTTCGGCCGCCCCGGCTCTCAGCCAGCACGTCATCCTCATTGTCCTGGACGGCCTGCGCGTCGATGCCTCTCGCTCGCTGCCCACTTTGAATCGGCTGCGCACGGATGGAGTCGATCGGACGATGGGCGTCGGCCAACCGTCGTACTCCTTACCCGGATGGACGGTGATCGGTACGGGCGCATGGCAGGAACAGAGCGGAATCGCTTCGAACTTCACAGAGGATCCGATCGCGCTGGACACGATCTTCCTAGCCCTTCAACGGGCGGGCCGGTCGACCGCCATCGTGGGAAGTGATGGTTGGGAGCAGCTGTACGCGTCCGGAGTCGACGAGATTCACGTCTTCGGTGATCCCGAGGGAGGCTACATCGACTACGCCAGCCTCGAGCGAGGCGATGATCGCGTTCTCGCCGCGGCTCAGGAAGCTCTGGAGGGGTCGCCGAATTTCCTTCTGGTCCATTTTTTGGGCCCGGATAACGCCGGCCATGGCTGGGGCGCGGAGAGCGAAGAGTACCGGCGAATCTCGGTGCACGCCGACGCGCTGATCGACGCGCTCCTGGAGGGCGTGGACCTGTCGACCTCCACAGTGCTGGTCACGGCTGACCACGGACACGTCGATCGAGGTGGGCATGGCGGCGGAGAACCGGAGGTCCTCGAAGTCCCATTTCTCGGCGCGGGTTCCGGGCTGCGCCCTGGCGTGTACCCGGCCGCGACTCAGGCGGACCTGGCGGCGACGATTGCGGCGCTGCTTGGGAGCGGGATCCCTTCTCACAATTTCGGACGGCCACTCCTTGATCAGCTCGAAGCGCCGGTGGATTGGAAGGCCGCGTGGGCCATCACGACCGGAGAACAACGTTCAGCCCGGATCGAATCGATGCTGACCGCCATCGGGTCCCACGAGTCCTTCGACGCTCGCCTGCTGGACGAGGCTCGGGCCGAGTTCGAGGCGGGTCGATTCGAGGCGGCGTTCCTAGGAGCCGAGCAATTTGAGGCTCACCTCGATGAGACCTGGCAGGCGGCACGAGCGGAGCGTATCGGTCGGGACCGGATTGGGCGTCTGCCATGGGCGATCGGCGTCCTGCTTCCCTTTGCTGCCCTGGGGATCTACGCAGGACGAAAGAGGTGGAACCTCGCCGTCCCGGTGGCCGGCGCCGCGGCTTATTTCGCCCTTTGGTATGCGAACTACTTCGGACTCCAACGGCTATGGTTCTCGGCCAGTCTGTTCAACACCGAAGACGCCATCGAGCCGTTTCTGCAGGCGCGTGTAATGGAGGGGGTGATCGCCCTGGCCCTGGTTTCCATCGCCGTCGGCGTGGCCAGTCGTGGAGCTTCGGTGGTCGAGCTCTTGCGGCGCGGAATCCTCACCCACGCCGCGGTCGCTTTCGGCCTGGCCGTGCAGATCCTCACCTTCTACGTTTTGTGGGGGGCGGTTTTGCGCACGTATCTGCCGGACCTGGCGGCAGGGTTCAAGTACTACCTCGACGTCTTTCAAACCACGATCTTCTGGCCCGTCTTCCCCCTCCCGATCGCGTTGCTGCTCCCGATCCTGACCCTCGTGGGCTCATGGTCGGCAGGCTGGATCGGGGCCTGGATCCGGCCGACGCTGGGTCGCTCCTAGGTCGGACTTCTTTCAAGAATCAACGAGAGCGCCACGCGGCGCCCTCGATTCATCCCGTAGGACCCCTACGAATTGCCTCAGGCGGCGCTGGCTTCCTCGACCGCGCCGAGAAACTCCTCGACCATGCTCGTGAGATAGGGCTCGGGCAGAGCGCCCACCTGTTTGTGTACCACCTTCCCCTTGGCCACCAGAAGCATCGTCGGGATTCCCTGGACCTCGTACTTCTCCGCCCACTCCGGGTTCTCATCCGTATTGACCTTGGCGACGATGAGCTTGCCAGCCTTGTCCTTGGCGATTTTATCCAGGATCGGAGCTACAGCCCGGCATGGGCCACACCAAGGTGCCCAGAAGTCAACGATCACAGGAACCGGCGATTGCAGTACGGTCTTTTCAAACGCTGCGTCGGTGACGTGGACCGGTTCCTGGATCATTCCCGCGGCCTCCTAGGATGAGGAATGGTACCACAGGCGCCGGCACCAGCTCTGAGTAGGGAGCCTATCGGTCTCCCTCGTCGGGGTTGACTTCGAACGAGGTCGTAATCGTCACCTGGGGGCGCAAGCTTCCCGAGACCGCGCAGTATTTTCGATCCGCCAATTCGATCGCCTGCTCCAGGTCTCCGGCCTCGATGCCCACGCCGCGCGCTAGGAAGTGCAGACCAATCGTACGAAACCGCTGCGGGGGTTCCGGTTCGCGATCGGCAGATACCACCACCTCCAATCCGGTAAGGGGTTGGCGTTTCTTGGTCATGATCCGTAGGACGCCCACGGCCGTGCACCCTGCCAGCGCGAGCAGGAGGGCATCCACCGGGCTGACGCCCCCGCCCCCTTCTTCGGAAGCGAGAACCAGAGCATGGCCCGCGTGGTCGATGCCGGCGAACTGTTCCCGCTCCTGCCAGACCAATCGAGTCCTCTCCATGCGCGCCTCGCTTCCGCCCACGTTTCTCCCGGCAGTATAATGCCCGCGCTCATGGTCATGACTTCGATCTCGTGTCCGGCTTGTTCGGCGCCGGAATTCAAGAGTCTCGGGCGCGGCATGTATTCTTGCGTCTACTGCGGGACCTCGTTTCGCCGACTCGATCTCGTTTGCCCTGCGTGCGGCCGCGAGGTCCACGACTCGGCCGAAATCTGTCCTCACTGCGGTGAACCGCTCTCGGTGGTGGGTTCGGTGATCGCCAGGCAGGTCCGGCCGCGCGCGCCGCGCTGGCTGGCCGTGGCGCGGGCCTCCGCATCCGCCATGAAATCCGAGGCGGAGGTCGGCTCGCGCGGGCGGATGGACGCGTTGTGGGAGATCGATCGCCGCCGGCTTGCCGCCCAGGCCGTGGAAGCCGACCGGCGGCGAGTTGGCGACCGACGGACCCTCGCGTGGGCGGCCGTCGCCTGCGGCCTGCTCGTGCTCTTCTTCATTCTGGTCGCCGTCACGCGCTAATTCGCGAACCGATCTGACGTGCCTCCGTATTCGATCCAACTCCCGGTGTATGAAGGCCCGCTGGACCTATTGCTGGACTTGATCGAGCGGGCCGAGCTGGACATCACGAAGGTCGCGCTGGCCCAGGTAACCAGCCAGTACCTCGATCACCTTCGGCAGCTCACCGACCATCAGATCGCAGACCTGGCTTCGTTCCTGGTGATCGCAGCCCGCTTACTCCAAATCAAGTCCGAAGCCCTTCTGCCTCGCCCTCCGGTGCGAGAATTAGGCGAGGAGGATCCCGGCGATGCCCTGGAGCGCCAACTGATGGAATACAAGCGATTCAGGCAGGTGGCTGGACTGCTGGGATCGCGGCAGGAAGCGGGGCTGCGGACTTTCCTTCGTCTCGCCCGGGCGCCTCTTCCGGAGCCGAAGCTCGACCTCGGAGGCGTGACGTTGGAGTCGCTGCGTCGGGCCCTGGCCGAGGCTCTGGCGCAGGCCCGGCCGGACGTGGGCACTTCTCCGGATGTGCAGCCGCCGGTCGTGAGGCTTCGAGATAAGATTCGTTGGATTGTCCAGGCGATTCAGCGCACGGGCCGGACGGAGTTCCGCCAGATGTTGCGGAGCGCCCGAACACGGCTGGAGGTCATCGTCTCGTTCCTGGCCGTACTCGAGCTGATGAAGCAAGGCCAGATTCATGCGCACCAGGACGAGCTCTTTGGGGACATCGAGATCGGACCCGGCCCGGACTGGAACCCCGATCAGGCTGAGGCGCTGGAGCTCGAGTTCGAGGAGTAGAGTAGACGGGCCGAGAGGGCCAGGGCCGCACCCAGCGCGTCGATGCCCACGTCGCGCAACGTCGACGTCCGGCCGTCTACGAACGATTGGTGGAATTCGTCACTGAGCGCGAAGAGCACGGCCATCATCAGCGCCGTCACCCAGCGGTAGCCCGGGGAAAGGGACCGGGGCAGCGCGCTGAAGTAGGCCAGGGCGAGCATGGCATATCCAATGCCATGCGCGGTCTTCTTCAGCAGCACATCCCAACGGCCGAAATACGGAAGCTGGCTACCCGGCAGCGACGAGAAAAAGAAGATCAATCCCATCATGATCAGCGCCGGTAGCCACCGGCCGAGCCAGCGGGAAGCGGACATGCGCGGCATTCTACCATCCTCATCTGACCGAACACGGCAGGACCCTCGGTGAGCAACGCTCTGGCGGGCGAGACCTCCCCGTACCTACTCCAGCACGCGGAGAACCCTGTCGCCTGGCTTCCGTGGGGCGAGGAGGCCTTCGCCCGGGCACGCCGGGAGGACAAGCCGATTTTTCTCAGCGTCGGCTACGCGGCGTGCCATTGGTGCCATGTCATGGCCCACGAGTCGTTTGAGGACTCGGCCACGGCCGCGACGCTCAACGATCGCTTCATCCCCGTCAAGGTCGATCGGGAAGAACGGCCCGATGTCGATTCGCTCTACATGGACGCGGTGGTCGCCCTGACCGGCCAGGGTGGCTGGCCGATGTCCGTCTTCCTCACGCCGGAAGGGAAGCCCTTCTACGGTGGAACCTACTTCCCTCCGGAACGCCGTCACGGTCTACCCGCGTTTCGCGAACTCCTGCAGGGCATCGACCACGCGTGGCGACAGGATCGGGAGTCCCTGCTCGAGTCGGCCTCCCGCGTGGCCGAGCACGTCGCGGCCTCCTCGGCCGGGCCGGCCGGTGGCGGCGACCTACGACAGGGCACGCTCGATACGGCGGCGGAGGCGCTGTGGCGAGGCTACGACGGCGTGCACGGCGGATGGGGCGGCGCGCCCAAGTTCCCCGCCGCATTGGCGGTGGAGTTCCTCCTGCGGCGGACCGTCCGCACGGGCGACAAACTGGCCCGCGATCTCGTGGTCCAGACTCTGGAGGCCATGGCCGCGGGCGGGATTTACGATCAATTGGGCGGGGGGTTTCACCGCTACGCGGTCGACGCGGCTTGGCGCGTGCCTCATTTCGAAAAGATGCTTTATGACAACGCCCTCCTGGCACGCGTGTACTTGCAAGCCTGGCTGTTGACCGGCCGGGATCGGCTGCTCGAGGTCGCGCGCGGCACACTGGACTTTCTTCTGGACGAGATGAGGCTGCCCGAGGGCGGCCTGGCCTCCTCGTTGGACGCCGATTCGGAAGGAGAAGAAGGTCGGTATTACGTCTGGACGGATGCCGATTTCCGCGACGCTATTGGAGACGCGGCGATGGAAGAGATCGCGCGAACGGCATGGGGTGTCACGCCGGAGGGGAACTTCGAAGGACGGAATGTCCTGGTGCGGGCGGCCGAGGAAGTCACCCTGGAGGCGCGTTTCGGCCGATCGGGGCCGGGCTGGCGGGAAAAGCTGGCCGAGGCCCGAAGGCGCCTGCTCGTCGCCCGCGGGCGCCGTCCGCGCCCGCCTCTGGATGACAAGGTGCTCACGGCTTGGAACGGGCTGGCGCTGGTCGCCTTCGCCGAGGCGGCCCGCGCCCTGGAGGACGCGCGCTATCTCAGCGCGGCCCAATCCTTATCCGAATTCCTGCTTGAGAAGCCGTGGACCGAGACGGGCCTGGCGCGTTCCTGGCGAGCGGGACGGGCGCGCTACCGGGCATACCTGGAGGACCACGCCGCGCTGGGCGTCGGATTGCTGGCGCTTTATCAGACAGATTTCAACCCACGCGCCTACACGGGCGCCCGGGAACGCGCCGAGGAAATCCTTCAGGCCTTTGCCGATCCGGCTGGCGGTTTCTTCGACACACGGGATGACCACGAGAAACTGCTGGCGCGCCCGAAGACCCTGCAGGACTCCCCGGTTCCCAGCGGCAGCACCCTGGCGAGCTGGTTGATGCTCCTGCTCGGCGCGCTGACCGGGGAAAGCCGCTACGAGGAGGCGGTGCGCGCGCCGATCGCGGCGATGCAGGAGGCCGCGGCGCGACATCCCAGCTCGTTCGCGGGCTGGCTGTGCGCGCTCGACATGGCACTCGGCCCCATGCTCCAACTCGCGGTCATCGGCCCGCCCGATCACCCGGGCACCCTGCCCCTCCTGCGCGTAGCGCGGTCCCGCTTTGAGCCCAATCTGGTCACCGCGGCCTCTGCCGTTGGGGGGTCGGACAACCCTCCGCTACTGCAGGGTCGGTCCGCCGTGGACGGGAAGCCCACGGCGTACTTGTGCCGGCAATTCACGTGCGACCTGCCGACGACGTCGGCTGAGATACTCAAGAAGCAACTTGATGGAGTCAAAGGGCAGCCGCGGATGGAGGAGTAAAGACCGAAAGCGTAGGGGCGAGGCTTCCTCGCCCATGTCTTAGACGCACCTGCGGGCAGGGGCGGGCCGAGGCCCGCCCCTACGTAACCCGTCGCGCAAGGCTGGACGACTCAACGCGCGGGTCTCCCGCCCTCCCGACCTCCGGTCCCCAGACTGCGGAAGACAAAGAGGAGAGGAATCCCGACCACGAGATAGGCACCAAGGTAGATGAGCCCTCCGGGACGAGCCGCGAAATCAAATGTGCCGAGGTTCGCCAGCGCCGCGGCCGTGATGGCCACGATCAGGCCATAGGAAGCGAGAGAATGGTGGAGGTAGGTCCGGAGGTTGCGCTCGCGTAGGAGTAGGATCGCCGCCAGCGCAATCGAGGAATAGAACGCGGCAAAACTACGCATCGTGAACAAAGAGAGCACTTCGGGAAAGATGCCTCCATTCGTCCCGGGCGCGCCAAGACGGGCGAGGGCTCCATAGATGCCGAGGAAGCCCACGAACAGGACGAAGGCGACATCCATCAGCCGCCAGGAGACCCCGACTGCCGACCCGAATTCCTGCTTCCCCGGCCGACCCCTGACTGCGTCGAGGACACCTACCGCCGCGGTCACCGTGTTGGCCCCGATCGCGGCAAAGTAGAGCCATGCAATCGGGTGCTCCGGCGCCAGCTTGTCGCGAAACCCGATCACCACCACCAACTGGAGGACGCCAAAGAGCCAGAGATACGCGAGCGCCGAATAGACCAGGCGCCATTCCCAGCGTCGGGCGCTGATCCATGCCAGCCAAGCATTCCCCAGGCACCACCCACCGATCGTCATCGTCACAAACGGGCTGACCTTCCATGCGAAGACCGGCGCCACTTGGCCTGGAAGAACGAAGAGGATGATGCCTAGAATGGCATACAGGAACGCGGTGAGGTACGTGAGCCAGCGCGAGGTCTTCGATAGCATGGGTTCTCCCTTTGTCTAGATCCAGTCCGGCTCTGGGATCGTTCTCTGGTTCCGCACGTTCCCCGTGTTCAACGTCGAAGCCGGTTCCAAAAGGAGGACGTGCGCTTCCTCCTCGGCCACCGGCCGGTGCTCGATCCCGGCCGGTACGATCAGGAACTCCCCCTTCCCCAGGCGGACCTCGTGATCGCGGAACTGAATCGTCACCTCGCCGTGAATCACGAGGAATAGCTCGTCCTCGATCTCGTGTTGGTGCCATACGAACTCGCCTTTCAGTTTAACCAACTTGACGTGTTGGCCATTCAGCTGGCCTACGATCCGCGGCGCCCAAAGATCACCAAGAAGGCGAAACTTCTCCAACAGGTTCACTTTGTCCGGGGTGGTCACAATACGCGAGGTCTTAGGCCCATTTCTGGAGCTCGAGGATATTTCCTTCCGGGTCCGTTACGTAACACCAGGTCACGTGGGCGCCGGCGGAGGTGGTCAACGTGACGACTTCGCCCACGGCGCGTCCCCCCGATGCGAGGACTTCCTGGCGCGCCTCCTCAACAGAAGCAACTTCGAACGCCAGGTGTCCGTACCCTGGCCGATTGACCGCGGGCAGCACGCTGTCCGCCTCCGGCGCATACGAATAGATTTCAAGAGTTGGGCCGTTCGGTCCATGCCCCGGCAGGCGCAGATGCACGCCTCGCAGTCGCGCTCCGGGGATGCCCGTGCCTGCTTCGAGCGCGGGACCCGAGTAATCCCTCTCGGGGGGCACCGGCACACCACCAAAGACCCGCTCGTAGAAGCCGGCCAGCGCCCGCCAATCGCGGGCGACGAGGTTCGTGTGGGCATAGCGGGGAACGGAGTTCATGGAAATCAGGGCCCTGTGCGCATGCGCGGAAAGAACCTGCCCGTACGCTTCTGGTATTCCTGGTACTTCGCACCGAACTTCCGGATGAGTTCGGCTTCCTCCTTGGGAACCACGAGGCTGGCGATTCCGATCATGGCCAGGACCGCCACGATGAGAAGGTACGCGTTGGCGGATACCAATCCAAGGGCCAGAAAGGTCGTCGTCGCAACCGAGTACAAGGGGTGGCGCACCCATCGATAGGGACCGTGTTGGACGAGCTCGTGGCCTTCCTTGGTCAGGTAGGTCTCGGAGACGTTCTTGCCAATGCTGACCATGACCCAATAAATGCTCGGCAGCATCGCCACCCCCACCACCACTCCCACCCATCGAACCCATAGCGGAAGCGGCAGGGAGGCCCACTCCATCGATGGCGGATAGATCGGGTACGCAACCAGCGGCAGATAGAGGGGCGCGGCCAGGATGAGTCGCGCCCCGGCAAAGCGTTTGCCTTCGCGCGCTCGGGGGATGGTGCCTCCCAGGCGCCGCGCACGAGCGCGGAAGAACGCCGAGATCGAAAGCACACCCAGGAAAATGAGAAGGAAAAACGAGTGGAAGATCGATTCGTCGGCCACTATGACTCGCTCTCCACAGAATGGGCCCCGACGGTCCCCTCTGTCATTCTGAGCGTTGCACGCGTTCGTTTCGAGTGCGGGCGAAGAATCCTCTGCCGATCCGGGTGTGGGTCTTCAAAATGAGGGATGAGGCTCCATCGTGGATTCACGCAGCCCACCACAAACAGTAATCCTTCGCGGGAAAATTCTTCGGCGCTCCGCGCCTCAAAATGACGGACTGGCCTGGGGCATCCCTATTCATCCCTGGGCCGGTAATTCTCCGGCACCGAACGAACGCAGCAACCAGGGCCCCGTAGGCGAAATCACAATCCGGGACCTCATTTCCAGGCATCCGCCTTCGGATCCCAGAAGGGCCCGACCAGGCCGACCCTGGCAAAGATCTCGACCATTTCGTCGGCCGCAGGCCGGCGGGACTCGACGGTCAATCGATTCCCGTACCACGTTGTGGCCAGGTACCAGAGCTGATCCAGAGAGATCAAGGGGCGCACCGAAATGCCCTTTGCATCGCACCAACGGCGGACCGTCTCTTCCGACCGGAAGAGGAGCATCGTCGCTCAAGTGTAGACAATATCTTCCCACCAGCGCGCAGCGGGCACGGCGAAGTGAATGACGCAAGCCTGCGGCACCGGCCGCCCATCGTGGACTTCGAGTGGGATGAGCTCGCCTGAGTGCGCGTCCGCCGCTTCCACCACGGCATCACGATGGAGGGCGGCCGCGATTCCGAGCGCATCCCATACGCAATTGGCGAAGTAGCGCCTCTCGCCGACCTGGACCGGGAACGCCGTCGGCACGCCCGAGAACGGCGGCGCCATCCGAATGCGCCCCGGTTCTCCCAGCTCCGGCACCAGAAGCCGCTTCATGTGCAGCCGGTCGAAGGCCGCCTCCACGTCCCGCGGCGAAGTCCCCAACGCCGCCGCCACCCCAGCCGAAGTCGGCGCCTGCGCGGTCGCGGCGAGAGTTTCGTAGATGTTTAGCTTGACAACAGTATCAAAGTCCATGTGCCCTTCGCACCCGGGCGTTCGGTTCGCCACATTCTACGCGATGAGAGTCGTCTGCTCGACATTGATCATCCGCGCGTAAAGGACTTGCTCATTGATCTCCAGGTTGTTGATCAGCCGCAAGGCGCATACGATCCCATCTCCCACCAGCTCGCCCTCGATCTCCCCATACTCCACCTCCAGAAGGACATTGTCGGCGCGCTGGTCGTTCGCAACCCGCTCCGGGTCCTGCCAGGTCCCCAGGGCGCTCAGCTCGGTCGTCGCCTTCATGAAATCGAGCGCCTCGGCCTTATCCCGAGGGACGGCCATGGTCAGGAGTTCGCGTTGGCTCCGCCGCAAGCTCGTCCCTGTATTATCGTCGCCGAAGAGCAGGCCGAACAGGAAGTCCTTCGTATGGATCAGCAGGGCGCTCCCCAACGGGGTTCGGAATGGCTCTGCGATCAGGTCGGTGCCTTTCTCCGGAGCACCGGCCTGGAGGAATCCGGCCTCGATCAAGCCCGCGCGATCGGTCCGGGCGTACTTCTCGATGAAAGCCAGAAGCGCGGCCCGATCGAGGGCCAGCTCGCGGACGCGCTCGACCCGTTCCAGGCGCCGTCGTAGCTTGGCTTCCTGAATCTGCACCCGGTCCATTTCCTGGAGGCTGTGCGCGTCAAGGGTCAAGCGCACGACCTGCGCGACGAGCCACTCTCGATCCTTGGACGCCAGCTCCTGGCGCAGGCGCTCCTCGAATTGAGGGACTAAATCCTTGTTGATCTGGCGGACGATGCTCTCAATATTGGGCATTTCCGGGATCCTCTCCTGCCTCGGCTCGCTCGAGCACGAGGAATACCTCGTCGATCTCGTGGCCGCGCGCGTTCGCAAAGCTTCTCTCCCGTCCCTCCCGGATGAAGCCGCACTTCTCCAGGACGCGGAGGGAGCCAAGGTTGTCCTCCGCCGCGCTGGCGTAGACGGGCCGGACCCGATAGTCGCGCAGGAACTGAGCCAGGGCCGCGGTTGCGATGCCTCGCCCCCAGAACACCCGGTCGACCCAGTAGGTGATATGCGGTTTCTCGAGCATGTCGAATTTGCCCACGCTCCCCACCACCCGTCCCCCGACGACGACCGTTTTGTTGATGACCGTCGGATCGGCCAGGATTCGCAGCCAATGCGCATCGAATGCCTCCCGGTCCCCCGGATCCTTGGCGGTGAACGCGGCCATGAAGTTCGCCGCCGGGTCCTGCTGAAACGCGAAGAACATAGGCAGGTCGTCGGACTCCACATCCCGCAGACCCAAACCGCCTGTCATCGTGATGCCGCCGCCCGTGCTCTCAGCCATCGAGACCAAAGATTTGCCTAGTCCGCCGGCCGGTGGAGCTCAGGCGGGTTTCCGTGATGAGCCGCGAACCACCTCCGTCGGACTCGGCGGGTAGGTCGGCCGCGATCCGTACGGCGTCTCGCCGGCGCGTTCCCACCATTCGCGGGCATCGACCGATGGCCTCGATGGCCCCCATCTCAGGCGCCCTGGCGGCACGGTCACGATGAAGTTCGCCAGCGAGGAATCCGTTCGATGAGCTCCTCCTCCCCCCACTCGCGGCACAGATCCTTCAAGCTGTCCCGGGCGCCGCGCCATTCCAGATCTCCGAGTTCCTCCTTGAGGGGAACATCCGTCCGCAGGGTGGCCAGGCGACGGAAGAGGTACACCTCCTCACGCTGCGCGGTGAGGGTTTCGGCCAGGCGTGCGGCGCGCGCGCCGCCGAGACTCCATTTGCGAGGGTCGTTCGGAATGTCTTCGAGATGCCCGAACTGGGAAAGGACGGAGGCGGCGGACTTGGCCCCCCACCCCGGAAGGCCGGGGTAGCCATCGGCGGAGTCGCCCACGAGGGCCAACCAATCCGGAATCGACTTTGGCGGCACGCCAAACTTGGACACGACGCCCGCCTCATCGAGCACGATGTCGCGGCGGCGGTCCCAGCCGACGACGTCGTTCCCGGAGACCATTTGCGCCAAATCCTTGTCCGGCGAACAGATCACGACCTGCTCCACACCCGGCTCGCCGCGGTAGCGAGCGACGGCGGCCGCCAGGGCATCGTCGGCCTCGAACTCGACCATGGACCACACCACGACTCCCAGTGCGGAGACCGCCTCCTCCGCCAGGGGAAACTGCGCCCAGAGGTCCGGCTCGATGCCCTCGCCCGTCTTGTACCCCGGATAGAGATCGTTGCGGAAAGACTCGATGACATGATCAAACGCAAGCGCGACGTGCGTCGTCCCGGGGCTCGCCAGGAGCGCCAAGGTGGTTTTCACGAGCCCAAGGGTCGCGCCCACCTCCCGGCCGTCGGGAGCCCGCTTCGGGGGCGGCCCGTAGAAGCTTCGAAACAGCTCGTAGGTTCCGTCGACCAGATGAATCTTCATCTCAACGCTCGGATTCAGCGAAGCTCGATCTCACCGCGTGGGGAGAGGATCGTCCCGATCAGCGCAGGCTCCGGGCCAACTTTCACGGCCAGGTCCAGCCCCAAGTGCGTAAGAATACCCCGGACTCGCACCGCATTGGGGTGCTCCGCCTCCAACCCAAGAAGTACACAACCAGCCGGCGCCCCCGCCGCGGGATGGGGCGAATCCCCCCAATCGATGAAATAAGGGATGACACCGCCCTCGCGTGGCGCAAACAAGTCCGTCATCCTCCAGGTCAGTTCGGAACCGTCTGGCCGAAGGCGCGAACGCGCATCCACATTCCCTAAGTCGACGTCCATTCGCCGAGCAGATGTCACGATTTGACTCAGGTCCGCCCCAGCCGCCACCCACGTGACGAGCCGCGGCGCGGACAAGAGTTCCAGCCCGAACGGCCTCGGCGGAGGCACGGGCGGTGCCTGTTCATCAGGGCCGACGATCTCGAGGTAGCAGCGCGGGCCAAGCGCCAGAAGGGCATTCCGGGTGGCCCAAACCGGATGCCGCCCGCCGACGGCCGGGGTGACACCGAGGAGATCGGCGACTGCCTGCATCGTCGCGGTGACGTCGGGCGTGGCGTACACAAGATGATCGATGTGGGGAAGCAGCGTGTCCAAGAAACCCTAGAGGGCCTTCCGATAGACTGCGTCCTTGCAGACAACGCGGAACCCACAGCCCTCGTACAGGCTGGCCGCACCGCCCGAAGGATCGCCGTCGGCCGCGAGGGCGGACTCGGTCATCCCACGCGCCCTCTGCGCCTGGAGACTGCGCGCGATGAGGGCCCGGGCTAACCCGCGCCGGCGCCACGCTCGGCCGACACCCACGCCTTCCGTGTACCCGCGCAATCGGCCGAGCTCGCGGTTCTCATCGGCATCGATGAAGGTCAACACGTGCCCGGCGACCTGTTCGGTGGAAGGATCCCAGGCGATTTGCCAGAGGTCAGGTTGAAAGTGGGGACCGGCCATCCAGGCGCGGTACGCCTCTTCCGTGTCCGCCTGGTAGCCCCACTCGTCCTGGCTTGCCTCGTCCACGGACACCCAGACGGCCCGAAAGTGCTGCGGCTCAACAGGCCTGATCTCCAGGCCGTCCGGCAGCGGCCAATCCGGGACGTCATCGAGATCGGGGCGCACCATCTCGTAGAAATAGCGGACGGGCCGGTATCCCTCGCGCTCGAGCAGGGTCGCTTTACCCGCCTGATAGTGGTCGACATTCACCTGGAACTGGACGGGCGACTCGACCGGGTGCTCGGCCGCCACGTCGCGAAGCCGCGATTCCATCCAGAGCAGCATCGCTCTCCCGATCCCTTTACGCCGCCATTCCGGCGCCAGGAACGCGACGATTCCGAACAAGCGCCCTGTCACGGGCTCGTCCCACCACCAACCCCGCGCGTAGCCGGCCAGCGCGCCGCCCGCTTCGGCGAAGACCATGTCGCGGTACGGATCGCAGTTCGTAAGTTGGCTGTAGTTCCGCGCGATGTCGGCGAGGCTTTCGGGCCGTTCGTTCTGGTCGGCCCGTTCGCTTGCCTTCAAGACCGCGAGGATGGCGGGATAGTCCGACTCGCCTCGAAAGGGGCGAAAACGCACGTCGGGGTGGCCAGTGGCCTCCGGAATCGGGAGCGGGTCAACAGCCAAATCTGCTCTCCAACCGGCGAGGGGTCATGCCGCGCGTAGGCACGCACGGTCCTGAGCGCTGAGCCTTGAGCCTGTCGAAGGGTCGAAGCGTCGAAGGACGCACCTACGGTCCTTCGGACGGGATGGGTTCGTCAGGATCCCTTCCTGATCTTGGGTTTGAGCGCGCCGACATAACTATAGCTGGCCACGAAGGCCTTCTTGAGCTCCGCCGTCCTCTTAAGCAATTCAGGAGGAACGGTCACATATTCCTTGAGGACCGTCCCGCTCGTCTTGAAAAGCGTCGTCTTGTACTTCCGAAGAAACTCCTCCCGCTCCGGTGGAGGGAGCCGGATGGCGAGAGAGCCAGATTCCGAAAGAAACGTGAACATGTGCCCGTTCAGCGAGGTGTAGGGCATTCGATCCCCCTTACGCTCGACCCTGGAATTCGTAGCGATCAGCTTCTCGTAAAGCGCCAGCTCCGCCGACGGCACCTTGCCCTTGCTCCTCTTCCCCGCCATGAGACCCGGGTTAGTCACGAAGCGCGGGCAAAGCATCTCCCGCGGCGACGAATTGCAGGGCGAGTCCGTTGTTGCACCACCGCTGCCCCGTCGGCTTTGGGCCATCGTTGAACACGTGACCCTGGTGCCCGCCGCACCGCCGGCAGTGGTACTCCGTCCGGGGGACGATCAGCTTGAAGTCGGTACTCGTTTCTATGTGCCCTGGGATCGCCTGGGTGAAGCTGGGCCACCCCGTCCCACTCTCGAACTTGGAATCGGACGCGAAGAGCGGCAGACCGCATGCGGCGCACACGAAGGTGCCAGCCCGCTTCTCGTGATTCAGCGGATGGGTGAAAGGCCTCTCCGTGGCCTCCTCAAACAAGACCGCGTATTCCTCGGGCTCGAGGAGCTTTCGCCACTCCGTTTTCGGCTTGTTCAACGTCTCGACAGGTTCAGGAACCGGGTCCGGCATGATGTCCTCCATGACTCAACGCAGCGCGTTCGGAGGGGCCCAGGCTGCGCCCCTCCCTATTCGCCTCAGGGAATGGAGTAGCTGTCCAGAAACTTGACCTGGTCTTCGATCAGCCCGACCGTCCGAGCCCATGTCCGAGTGAAGGTGGATTGGGTTCGGACACGGGCACCCAGGAAGCCCGGCTCGTCGGCATCCTGGTCGATCGTGATTTGTAATCCGTCATAGGTCACGCCGTCGAAGATCACGGAATCCGTCCCGGAGACGGTGTGATTGAGAGAGAACGTGGAGGTCTTGATCTCTCCCTGAACCGTCGTGAAAGAGAACTCGTAGACATAGTCCCAGGAAGACCCCAACGTCAACTGATCCACGGGAGGAAGGAGGACTCCGCCGAGTGTGCGCACCGTACCGGCGATGAAGTTCGGGGCGGAGTACGTGAGCCCGGTCGCGTCGCAGTGGTAGGTGTAGTCAGTGGTTTCTGCGGTCGCCCGCTGCAGATCTCCCGTCACCAGGTTCACGATGACCTCCAGCGTCGCGGGACCCTCGGGGAGCTTCGACGTGTACGCCCAGCGAGCCCCCTGGCGCAGAGGGAAGTAAGGGTGATCGCAGGCAGATTGCGCCGTCCACACCGGCGTGGGGGTTACGGTGGGCGTTGGCGTCGCGGTCGGACTCGGAGTGGACGTGGGCAGCGGCGTGGCCGTGGCGATCGGGCCGCACCCCACGAGGCACAGGCAGGCGAGAAAGAGGTGGAAGGTCGCACGATTGCTTCGGTTGTCCATCAAATGACCTCCAGCACAGGATTGTGGTCTTGATCGCCACTGATTCCAATCGTTTGTCACGCGCAATCGAATTCGCGGCGACCGCGAGGCTGGGCCCGATTCACGCAGACGACTTCACCGGTCTTCCCATCACGGGATCGTGATCCACCTTGCCGCCGATCTCGAATTCATACGTGCCCATATCCTGGAACCCCCACTTCTTATAGAAGGCGCGCGCGCGGTGGTTCTCCTCCCACACACCGAGCCACATGGTCTCGCATCCGAGCCGATCGGCTTCCCCCAGGCAGGACCGCATCAGCGCCGCTCCGTAGCCTTTCCCGATCACGCTTTGCTCCAAATACAGGCGGCCCAGCTCGATCGGCCGAGGTCCGCGGACGCAGTCCGGAGGCGTGCCCAGGCGCAGCACCGCGTACCCGATCGGCACGCCGGCCACGCTGGCGAGCAAGTGAAGCGTGGAAGAGTCTTGAATCTGCTGCGCCAAAAGCTCGGCCGTGAAGTGCTCAGCTACATAGTCGTCCAACTCGTCCAGGTCGCTTTGCGCCGCGTAGGCGTCTCGAAAGGTCCGCCCGGCGAGCAAAGCGAGGGTTGCCGCGTCTTCCCGAACCGCGTGCCGAATGACGAGTGTATCGGGGCCCGATCCGACCTTTCCGTGCGCGCGGCTCGTCATCGGCGCAAGCCCTGGACGGGCGCCTCGGAGACTTCCAACACAATCGAAGAGTAGGTGTCGATCCGTTCCAGGATGGCTTCCCAAGGTCCCTGGCGCCACTCCCCGCTTCCGTAGACGTCGTCCTCGCTCGCCTCCAGCGCCTCGAGACTTGAATCGGCACGGATGAGGTAGTACATGTCCTCCCCACCCGCGGAGGGCCCGTAGGCTACCCCATCGACATTTCGCGGCCGGAGCATTGGGACGCTCTGCTCTGCGACCAACCGGTCGAATTCCGCCGACGTCCCGGGCAGGAGCTTGTACGAGCGGATCTCGATCAGCGGGGACAAACCACCTCCGAAGTCGGCCCCCCAGAGTATCACGCATGAGACTCTTCGAAGAAACTCCTCCGGGTGGCTTGGCTCCTAGCCCCAGAATCCTACATGCACCTCGGCGGCTTCGGCTTCCAGGGCCGGTCCGACCACGTCCACTCGGCGTCCCGCGTGGGCGAAGACCTCACGGCAAGGGAATCGCAGGGATTGCGCCGCCTGGTCCGGCGTGGTCAACGCGTACAGTCCTTCTTCCGGAAGGGCGTAGACGACTCGCCCCACCCCGCTCCAGTGAATCGCCCCCGCGCACATGGCACAGGGCTCGGTGCTGGTGAAGAGCGTGCTCCGGGCGAGGACTTCAGGCGCGATCACTCGGGAAGCAATCCGCACCAGGTTGAGCTCGGCGTGACCGGTGCAGTCCTTTTGGGTGACGACTGTGTTTTGTGCCTCCGCGAGAACGTCTCCGGCAGGTCCGACGACCAGGGCCCCAAACGGGTGGTTTCCATTCCGCCGCGCGATCCGGGCCAGTTCGATGACTCGGCGAAGGTGTCCTAAGTCGGCGTCGTTAAGCACGGCAACCTCCTATCGTCATCCGGGGGGGGCTGGAACGCGATCATCCTGCGCGCAAGAGCCCTGCCAAGGCCGCGACCAGTACCAGCCAGGTCGAATTGATCCTAAACCGCACCAATAAGACCAGGGCCACGAGGGCGATGCCAAGGGTCACAGGGTCCACCAGGGAGGCGCGCCCCAACTCCCATGTGACGCCGGCCATCAACCCCAAGGAGGCGGCGTTGACTCCATCCAGGAGCCCGCCGACCCAAGGCGACTCGCGCAGTCTCGGAATCACCGGGTTGCTGATCGCGACGTAGACAAAAGAGGGAAGGAAGATCCCCAACGTCGCCAGAAGCGCCCCCGCCGGGCCCCCCAGCAGGTAGCCTACGAACGTGGCGGTCGTGAAGACCGGTCCCGGTGTCACCTGTCCGACCGCAATCGCATCCAACAGTTGGCGGTCCGTGAGCCATCCAAGTCGAGTCACAAATTCGGCGCGCAGGAAGGCCAAGAGGACATAGCCGCTTCCGTAAAGGATCGCGCCGATCTTGAGGAAGGTGAAGAACAGAACCGGAAGTGTGAACGCGGTGGCGATCCACGGGGCTGCCTTCAGCGCCGTGGGAAACCCAATAAGGACCGCGAGTCCTTTCGGCCGGATGCGAGAGGCATTCCCAGCCACCATGACCACGAGCGCGCCGCCCAGCAGCAAGGCAATCTCGTTCACCCGGAGGAGATACAAGACGACCACTGTAAGAGCGGTGGCGATGGTCCAAGGACTCTTCAAAGCCTTTCTGCCCAGGTCCCACAGCGCCATGACGATGATGGCGATCACGGCGGGCTTGATCCCGTAGAGCAGCCCACTCGCCGTGGGTGTGGATCCGTATCCGACATAGACCCAGGCGAGGGCCATGACGATCGTTGCAGCCGGGAGGATGAAGCAGGCTCCGGCTACGACTGAGCCCAGTGGGCCCGCTCTCCGGAACCCAATGTGAATGGCCATCTCGGTGGAGTTCGGGCCCGGGATGAGGTGGGTCGCACCCAGGAGATCGAGGAAATCCCGGTCATCCAGCCATCGGCGCCGCTTCACGACTTCATCATGCATCATGGCGATGTGGGCCGCCGGCCCGCCGAAGGCCGTGAACCCGAGCTTGAGGAACAGGCCCGCGACCTGGCTCAACTTCCGCGGTCGGGATTCCTCCAACGCCGACGCGGATCCAGGCTCCACGCTGGGCTGGGGTCTATTCCGCGATCTAGCCGCCTTCCGGAACTTCTCCCCCACCCTGCTCTCCTCCTCTTTCGCGCGCACCACAGACTTTGTGAGAGAACGCACAAGCCGCATCGGAGGAATTCAGCGCGGGCACATGGATTCGCCTCCGCCTTCCACGCCGCTGGCGCGTCCCAATCCGGCCGTCGCCGAGCGTTTGGAGGGCGGCATGGGCCCGAACATGCAAAACCTCAATCGTGGTATGATATATGCAATCGTATCGCCGGTTTAGCGTGCAGCGCGTGCCGTCAGACCCTCGAATCGGATCGACGGCCTTTTTTCTCCGAGGAACTGAAAGGGGCACGAGCGGGTTCAATCTGTGCCCAACACGAGGTGGCCATCACCACAAACCGGAGACACCGCGTACCGTTCAAGATTGACGATTGGGTCGTCCACCCGCAGCATGGCATCGGGCGGGTGGTCAAGCTTGAGACCCGGCAGTTTGCCCCCGCGTCCGCCCGTTTGTACTATGAGATCGCGCTCACGAAGGGGACCATCTGGGTCCCGGTCGAGGCCCATGCCAACGGCCTGCGCAAGCTGACGCCCAAGGGCGACTTGGCCCGCTACCGCGGCGTTTTGAAAAGCCGCCCGAAGCCCCTGGCGACGGACCACCGGCAACGCCAACTCGAGCTGACGGACCGCCTGAAGGAGAGCTCTTTTGGCGCCCGCTGCGAGATCGTCCGAGACTTGACGGCCCACAGCTGGGCCAAGCCACTCGGCGAGAGCAGCGCCGGCTTGCTGCGCCTGGCCCACGAAGTCTTGGACCAAGAATGGGCGGCGGCCGAGGGGTTATCCCTTACCGAGGCGGCTCACGAAGTCCAGGCCCTGCTCCGCGAGGGCCGACAAAAGTACGAGAAGTAGGTCTTCCGCCCGCGGCGCGGGTCTTCGAAAAGTGATTCACCCGTAGGGCCGCCCTTCGACGCTTCGACCCTTCGACAGGCTCAGGGCTCAGCGCTCAGGGCCGTGAACCCCTGACGCTTCCATCCCCCTAGACGCGAGCGTACCCCAGCAATCGCCGGGTCAGTTCTTCCGACCCGGGTCTTCCGTGTTTGAACTCTCGAAAGGGTTTCCAAAAACGGAAGACGCGGGCGATTCGGAGAGGACGGAACACGATCGCCAGAGGGTTGAACTCCCTCCCCCATCCAAAGTACCAGAAGACCAGGATCTCCAGCGTTGGCCAGCGCGGCCAATTACTCCTGCCCGACCAGTTCAGGACGACGGACCGATCCCGAAGGGCGGCCATGACTCGATCGGCCATGTACTCCTTGCAGATCGGGCTCTCCGAGGAAACGATCAGAACCGATTCCCCCGGCGGCAGCCACGCCATCCATACCGCCCCATGCAAGACCAGCCCAATGAGAAGGTTCAGGCCCAGGACCAATACCACGATGGGCAGCAGAAGGACGAGGATCGGGACTCCCAACCAGCGGGGAAACGACCTCCGGACCCGAGGCTCCGACTCTCTACTCACCTGATTCGCCGTCCCCTTTCTGCTGTCCGCACCCACGATCCCCTATCCTCTATTCACTATTCACTTTTGAGCCGCTTCGGCGCGATCAGCTCCCAGGCCGTGTTCACATGGGTGCGCAATCGCTCGTCTCCAATTCGCGTGAGTTCGATCCCCACCCAGCCCCGCACGCCCACATACGGCGGGCGGAAGAAAATCTTCGGGGAAGCCTTGAGGAGGCCGCTTTGGAATCCGGGCGGCACCGGCAGCCAGACAGCCAGGTGACCGTCGTCGTGATGGTTGTTGGCGAACATCACGAAGACCTTCTCGCGGACGAAGAATGTCGGCTCTCCGTGCGACCGCCGCTCGCTGGTCTCGGGCAGCTCAAGGCAAAACCGCCGCACGCGCTCGAGCTGTTCCTTGGGGGAGGCGCTACCTCGGGCGATGGCCATGTCAGGGTGTGCCCCCATCCGCCACGGGCGAAGACGCGGGCACGGACGCCAGACTCCCCACACTCCGGTCGTCCGTGCGGGTTCGGACCACGTGGTACGCCATCCATCCGAGCGAAAGGACATAGGGGAGGAGAAGACCGTACAGGAATATCACCGTCAGCGACACGGGCAGCCACAGCGCGGAATTCCTTGGGTACACGCGGCTGCGGTTCACCTCGACCGCCAGGATTAGATTTCCAGCCAGATATCCCACTAAGGCAATGGTTCTCCCCAGGAGGGCCTGCACGGTCGCCGGGCTTGTCGGGAACCGCACGGAGGCAGCCTCGAGCGCTTGATACACCAGCAGGCTCGCGCAGGCGATGGCGACGCCCGCCCAGCCCAATCGTCCTCGAGCACGGCCTTGCGCCGCTTGAATGGCAGCCAGGCCCGCACACAATGCGACGAGCGTGACCGGTCGAGTGAATCCGTAGAACAGGAATGCCACTGCGGCCAGTGCGATCAGAGCGCCGAGTGAGAGCCGCAGTCGATCCGGTGGGCGGATCATCCTTCGACCCAATTCAACGTTGCTCGGGCGCCAGGTTCACAATCGAGGCGGAGAAAACGGCGTGGGCCTCGAGGTCGACCGCGCTGTGGATCACCCTTTGGGAGGCCGGGTGTGCGCCGAGGAAATTGTCTCCTTTCCAGTTCACCGAAGGGCGAATGGGCCGAGGCTCGAATCCCCCGCCACAGTTTGGGCAGACGTTTCCAAGAAGATCATCCGCGCAGGTTGCGCAGAAGGTGCACTCGAAAGAGCAGATCCGCGCCTCAAGTGAAGAGGCCGGGAGAGGTTGGTTACAGTTCTCACACGTGGGCCGAAGTTCAAGCACCATCCGCCTCCCATCCCGATGCGCCTCAGCCAGGTGGATCAGCTTCCGCGCCGCAGCCGCGCTCGAAGGTTCAGGTTCCGGATGAATCTACACCGGTCGCGGCCGAGTCCCTGAACCATCGAGAGAGGTCCGGCCATCCGTAGGCGATCTCGAGGTACGGCTGGGTGCCAATCTCGGTGGACTGCTCCCCGTCCACCACTCCCCCCAGGTGTTCGTAGAAACCGCGGGTGGGGTTGTCTTTGAGGACCCAGAGCATCATCGAACCGACCCCACTTTGAAGGAGGGACTCCGCCGCCGCTCGAAAGAGGGACCGTCCGAAGCCTTTCCCGTGGAACGAAGCCAGCAGGTAGATTGCGTACAGCTCCCCTTCGAACCGACCCCTCGGCTCCCTCGCTCGCCCTGCCGAGGAGAAGCCTACGATGGTGCTGGATTCGTCGGCCAAGACGAAATTCCCTGGCGAGGGCCGTGTGCCCGCGAGCACGGTCGTCCACATCTCCTGCCGGCGTTCTACGGAAAGAGAGGCCAGGAACGCCTCCGGGAGGATGCCGCGGTAGGCCTCTTGCCACGCTGTGACGTGCACGCGGGCGATGGAATTGGCATCGGCCGCCACCGCGTTCCGAATCTGCATTCGGTTGACACCCACCTCGGTTACGAGCGGTCCTTGAGTCGGTACACGAACTTCAGCCCGGACCAATCCGCGTCAATGGCAGCCACCTTCACATCGACGAGCCCATTCGCCAGTCCTATTTCACGGACCGCGTTTTCGCTCAGGTCCTCCGCCAGGTTCGAGGTCAGCTTCGGCCAAGATACCCAGAGGCTCCCATTGGACTTTATCCTGCGTTTCGCTTTCGGGAACTCGGCCACCAACCGCTTGCGATCCCGAACGAACAGGTGAAGAAGGTCGAGTTCCCGGGACCGGACACCGCCGAGGTCCACCTCGCCTGCGCGTAAGCCCAACAGCGAGGGGTAGTGGCGGGGCGCGTTCGAAAACGAGACGCGGGTACCTGGCTTGAGGCCCAATTTGTCGGCCAGACTTCGCCCCGAGTACCCGGCTGGCTTCAGCATGGATGGCATTCCTTCCGGATCGGTGGAGCCATCGGCTTCACAGCCCGCACCATCCTCGAGCGATTTCGACATAGAGCGCGGCGGCCTGCTCGATGCGGTCGATCCGGCAGTACTCGTCCGTCTGGTGCGCGAGTTCCATCTCACCCGGTCCCAGGATCACCGTCGGAGGAGACCCGTAGGCAGGTGTCAGCACGGCGGCATCGGTGAAGTACGGCGCGCCTCGAACCGCGGGCCGCGCGCCGACAATCGGCCCGGCGTGGTCAAAAACAGCCTGAATCCACGGATCCGCGGGATCCGTCCAGACGGCCTCGACATCCACGAGCGTCGACCACGCGATTTCATCGCCGACATGTTGGGTCAGGCGTTGCCGCAGCGCCCCATGCCGTTGGCCCGGCAAAGTCCGGATGTCGACGCCGAGTATGACCTCATCGGGCACCGAGTTAATGTTCAGGCCCCCGGCGATCGTGCCGACATTGAGCGTGGGCGTGCCGAGGGCAGGATGAGGCGCGGCTTCGAAATCGAAGCCTTCGAGCGCCCTCACCGCGCGGGCCGCCTTGTAGATGGCGTTGATGCCGCGCTCGGGCATCGATCCATGTGCCGTCACGCCGGTCGCCCGCCCCTCGAGCCAAAGTGCACCCTTGTGCCCGACGCAAGGGTGATTCCCGGTCGGCTCCGCGATCACAAGGGCGCCCGCTTCGCCCAGAACGCCGGGGAGGGCGGCCAGGTGTCGCGCGCCGTCGCAGCCCGTCTCCTCGCCTGCGGTGATCACGAGCACGAGGCCGGGCGTGCCGAGCAGGCCCCCTGCAAGTCGGATCGCAGCCGTGACAAATGCGGCAACCCCGGCCTTCATATCGCTTGAGCCGCGTCCATAAAGCCTGCCGTCCGCGATCTCGCCCCCAAACGGATTGAACCCCCAGGCTGCAGCCCCGAGCGGCACGGTGTCCAGGTGGCCGGCGAAACAGAGTGGCGCCCGGCCGGCCGAGCCGCCTTGGCGAGCGACCAGACTCGTCCGACCCGGGGCGAATTCGAACGCGGCCACGGTGAAACCCGCGGCCTCCAGCACTCGGCCCAGATGCCGAGCGCACGCGGATTCATCCCCCGGCGGGTTGACGGTGTTGAAGCGAAGGAGTTGGCGCGAAAGCTCCAGGACTTCCAAGTCGCCCTCCGAGCGTTCGGTCAGGCACAAGGCCCGTGAACCCAGCCTGTCGAGAGGCTCTGCGGATTCGATACCCTTACGGCCGAGTCAGAAACACCAACAGGAGCGCGACCGCGCCGGGCAGAGCCTGGAGCCAAAGGATGGAACGTCTTGCCGTGGCCGCCCCAAAGATGCCGGCCACAATGACGCACCCAAGGAAGAAGACCTTGATGCTGAATCCGGCGCCACCGAGCATGAGGCCCCAGACCAGGCCGGCGGCGAGGAAGCCGTTGTAAAGCCCCTGGTTCGCGGCGAGAGGCGCGGAGGCGGTCATCACCGCGGGTGGAAGCCGAAAGACGCGGTGGCCAACCGGCCGATTCCACAGGAACATCTCGAGGACGAGAAAGCCGGTGTGCAGCAGGGCTACGACCACGAGGGCAAGGTCAGCCAGGAACGTCATGTGCCATCTCCTCAGATGCGCGGAGGATTGCCAGGTAGCGTGATGCAATCACGCGGACGAAATACGGCCACATCCAGGGGTATCCTCCGCGCGCAAAGGACGGTAACTAGGCCACCCCGTTTCATCGGCAAGGATTCCATCCTCTTCCGGCTAAGGACCCGGGTCCACCCGCGTCTGCGTGCTGATCCCAAATGCAAAGACCTCGACGGGACGGTAGTCCGATCCCAGGCTCTCCACACGAAGCGTGTGCGGACCCGCCCTGTAGCCGGAGACCTCCACATACCCTCCGAAGCGACCCGCCACCGATCCTATCCGCCCCGTAATCCCCCGCCAGACCTCGGCTCCATCAAGCAGGATCCGCGCCCATCCGATCTGGGGACCCCCAAGAAACTGGACTCCCATCGCCAGCGAGGGACGATCCGTTTTCATCTCAATCCATGGCCCGTTCCACCATAGAACCCGGTTCACTCCGTACGCGATACTGGTGGGGCTATACGCGACCTCGACGCCTTCCGGCTGGGAGAGGCTGCCGGCGTTGGCCAGGACGAACAGATCCGGCGGCGTCTCAAAATAGTGACTGTCACCGGGATAGACGCTCACGGCCAGATCGGTGGTCGCCATCTCGGGCTGCGGGGGCGCCGGGTCCGCACAGCCCGGCGGAGAACTCGCGGGCGCGCAATCGTCCCACACCTGCCCGGAGAGATTCTCGCCTCGCAGCTGGAAGAAGCATCCATCCTGCGTGACCTCGAGGGCAAGGGAATCCCCAATCCGTCGCCAGGTGTACACCCCGACATCGGGGCAGTACGCATCATTGAATAGATAGAGTTGGTCTCCCTGGACGGAATACGAGGCCAGGCTCCGCCAGCCCGTCACCTCGTAGTAGATCCGCATCACGCCTCGGTCGAACTGCAATCGCCAAAGCCCTCCAGCGGGCCGATAGTCGGCGCACCGTAGGCACAACCACCATTGTGGCCAGGACGGATCCAGCTTTGCGTACGTCCCATCGATGGGAGTCAGGACGGGCTCGGGTCGCGGCGTGCTGTAGGCGATCGGGGTCCGTTGCAAGAGAGCAGCCCACACACGGGTTGGAGTTGGCGAGGCACCTGCCTCTGGGGACGCGCCTCCGGGCCCGCGGCGCGCCTGCCCCGCCAAGACCACCGCGGCGATGACGCCAAGGCCACCTAGCAAGATGACCAGGACCATGGGCGGTGGCTGACTCTGGCGGACGGACGACTTCTTCATTCGGTTCCCTCGCGTCTCGCAAGGGGCTGACGATCACGGAGGCGGCGAGGCAAGCTCATTCAAGTAAATCGTGAAGTCCAGGTCGCCGGGCGAATGGCCGAAATTCGTGAGCAGCGCGGCAGCTTCGCTGCGGTGTTGGGTGCCATGATTGACGACATGCACCAGGCAGTGCCATCGGACGCGTTCACGCTTGACCCCTGTGCTGGTGGTGTAGCGCACGACCGCGGGAAGGTCAGCGTCCTTGAGGCTCGCCAGATATCCCCGCATTTCCGCCTGTTCAACGTTCCACCGCGCCGTCAGGTCCACAAGGGCGGGGAACAGTTCCTCCTTCATGTCAAACGGCATCGTGCCCTCTTGAAGGAGTAACCGCCACGATCGTTCTCCGTCCAGAATGTGGGCCAAGGTCGGGCGCAGGCCGCCGCGGCTGTAGCTGGCGGGGGCCAGGAACTGCTCTGGCGTGATCTCGGCCGCCGTATCGAGAATTCGGCGGTTCGCCCAATGGTTGTACTCAAACAGGGTCAGGACGTCTTCGGTTTGCATCCGCTCGTTTGCCTCCGGAACGCGGGTGGCTGTCCTCGTTGGAGCGCCCACTTTACTGCAACTTTGTGGGGCCGGGACCTCCCTCGTAGCGCTCAATGTCTGCGGCCGACGATGGCCCGCATCCATGGAAGGTGTTCGTCGATATGTGCGGCCGTGTTTTCGTGGAGGAAGTCGATCACGAGCCGGTCATCGCTCCTCGGGGCCAGCGGAAAGAAGTCGTGGACTCTTCGGGAAAGGTCCGCCTCCGACAAGGAGCGGATCCGCGCCATGAATTCCTGATGCATGGATGTCCACGTCTCGAGCGCCTGGCTTGGCCGCTGGCTCTGGGTACGTTTCCGGATGACCTCGTTGATCTCGTCGAAGGAGGCATCCGCATAGAAAGCCTCGTCCACGCCCAGGGCCTCATGGCGGGGTTTGCCCCGGAAAAGGATGGCGACGGAGTCCTCCCATACCGCCATGTGGGTCATGTGATCCTGGACCGTCCAGCCACGATCGTCACGCATGGAGGCCTGCTTCTCCGTCAGACCATCTACGAAGCTCACGAGAGCGGCCCAAGACGTCTCGATGGAAAGGATCAAGTCCTCCAGCTTGGAAATGGCGTGATCACTCATGGAGCACTCCCTCGGCCCGGCCCGTCGAGTAGAGCAGGAACGGGCCTTTCTCATCCGACCCTTCTCGTTCGAAGGTCATGCCGATCTTTGTCGCGACCCGGATCGAGGCAGCATTTTCCCGGTCGATCAAGCAGATCAGGCGATCTAAGCCCAAGGTGCCAAACCCGTATTCCAGAACGCCCTGGGCCGCCTCCGTGCCCAGTCCTTGTCCCCAGAATCTCTTGGCGATCATGTAGGCGACCTCGACCTCCGGGACCCCATCCAGGGTCCAAGGCAACAGTCCACACCGACCCAGGAACTGATCGGTGCCCTTCTGGACCGTGGCCCATAGACCCAATTCGGGCCGTTCCGGATGCCCGTTGCGGAACCAATTGAGCTCCTCACGAGTCTCCTCGTAGGTCAAGGTCCCCTCGGGGTAATAGCGCCTCATTTCACGGTCTTCGTAAAGGACAAAGAGGGCATCGAGATCTCCGGGCTCCAGGTGACGGAGGACAAGATGGCGAGTCTCAAGGATTCTCATCCCGGCCTCGGGCTTCCGCCCACACCGCGGATCGGAATCGGATTTTCACGCACGCTACGGCGTCACAGACCTAATTCGTAGATCAGAAACTGGTCGTCCCGCTTAAACCCGTAGGCGACATACAGGGATTGGGCTTCCCGATTCGTGACCGCGGTCTCCAGGACCAATTGGGCGGCGCCGGTGGCGATGGCATGATCGCGGGCTGCGTCGAGAAGCGCGCGACCCACCCCTTTACGCCGTGCGGACCGGGCGACGAATAAGTCGTTCAAGATCCAGATGGGGCGGGCGGCAATGGAAGAGAACGACGGGCAGAGTTGGGCGAAACCCAGGCCGCCTCCGGTTTGAGGATCGATCCCCAGGAACACTACCGAGTCTCCATTCGCGAATCGCTCGTGCAGGAAGGCCGCCGCGAGCGGGTAGTCCGAAGGTTGTCCGTAGAACTGGCGATATTCGTCGAATAGCCCAGCCGCGATGGGCAGGTCGGCCTCCGACGCCCGCCGAGTGACTATCGCCGCGTTCATGCTGACTCTCCCACGGTGCCTCGAGGGATCAAGCCGCGGCCTCCCGGTACGAGGCCACCGCCGCCCGGAAGGTGGCGAAATCGGCCGCCGCCACCCGGTCCATGGGTATCACCAGCGAGTAGACGCCATTCACAGCTATGAACGCATGCGTCGGCGTCTCTTCCACCAATCCCACGGTCGACCACTTAACTCGGATCCGAGTTTGGGCCGTCTCCTCCTCAAGGCCATCCGGCAGCGCCCGCAGGTGGCGCAAACCGACCGAGGACGGACTCATCCGTCCCCGAACCAGACGGGCTATTCTTGCTTGCAATCGGCGCCTGGCAAAGGGCTCATAGAGCAGCAAGCAAAGCACCGAAAGCGTTGCGAACACGAGCGGGAGTGCGCTTTCCGGGAGCGCGAGCGAGGTCGCCAGGGCGACGAGACCCAAGCCGAACGCATATGCAATTCGCTGCTGCCGGATCCTTTGCGGCACGAGGGGAGACCTTCGGACCTGGTGCCGCGCCAGGGCGTGAAGATCGGACTCCTGGAGAGAGAATTCGATGTGCATCCGAGGCGGCCGAGGTCGTTGATATGTTTGTTTCTGGGCTCGCCCTAGACTGTCACAGCGAGCGCCGAAGTTCCACTCGGGAGGCTGGGATTGGCAGCCGGACGGGCCATGGGTCCGCCACGGAGCACGCGATCGATGGGGCCACGACCTCACCCAATCGATTGACCCGCAGCGGGCGACGTGTGGCCATGTCTAGTGACTGGGACCTGGAGCTTCACGCCCCTCCGCAGGACCTACGATGCGTTCGAGGCGCGGTTTGGCCATGGTTGCGTAGTCGGCGGTCTTCAAGACCATCGAGCGGTCCAACCGGGCCGCGTTGAAGTACATCTCATCATTCTCCAGAAGGCTTGGATCCACGATCAATTCGAGCTCCGGGTCGAACGAGAAAGGCAGGATCGTGCCCACCGGGCTGCCCGCAAGCCTCTCGGCGATATCCGGGGAAGCAAAGGAGACATACCTGCCTCCCAGGAGCGCCTTCACGGCGTTCATATCGAGGCGGGCATTCCCCGGCAGGACGGCCAGGATGTACTGCGTGACTTTCTTGCCGATCTTGACCATCAGGACGATGCACTTCGCCGCCTGGGCGAGCTTGTTCCCGCGCATGCCACTCACGATTTCGGTGCGTCCCTCCGGTTCATGGTCAATCAGCCGGTAGGAAACACCGTGCTGGTCCAGAGTGGCAATCAGCTGGGCATACACGTCATCGGGAGCCAAGGGGGACCTCTCGAACTCTCTCTTCGGTTCCAAAGGGTACCAGAGTAACCCGCCAGGCCCGGTCAGCCATCGGAGGCTCTACGCGACCGCAGGCGTGCAATCCAGGCCGCGATCGGGACCACGATCGCCAAGGCGGCCCAGGAGGCGGGAGGGACGGCGACAAATTCGAACGCGGCCGGCGACACCGCCGGCTCGGGCATTTTCGCGCTTGCGTCCCGTTGGGCTCTCACCAAGACCTCTACGCATCGGCCCCACCTAGAACCGAGGCTTGCGGACCCGCGCCCATTCCTACCTCAAGGTCCAGCTCCATAAAGATGGTTGTGGCTCTGAAACTTTGCGGGATGGTGTAGTAGGCCTCACAGGTTCGGAAGCCCAAGGAGGAGTACAAGGCTTGAGCCCTCTGCATGAAGCTGGTCGTTTCCAGCCGCATGCGGTCATAGCCTGCGTCGCGAGCCGTGACGATGAGTCTCTCGGCCAAACGCCGCGCCACCCCCTGTCCCCGGAAGCCCGGTCGCACATACATCCGCTTCATCTCGCACGTCTCTTCGCTCAGCCTCCGGAAGGCGCAACAGCCGACCGCCCTTGCCAAATCCGTAGCGAGTAGCAAGCAACCCTCCGGCGGGGCAAACTCCCCCGGCAAGGCTTCCTCCCCCTCTCCATAGTAGAAGTCCAGGAGCGCTTGAGCATCCAGTCCTAGCTGCCTAACCTGAGAGCTGTCCCATTCGATGTACTCCGCCATCAACTCACGGATTTGCCCATACTGGTCCTGCGTTTCCGCATGAACGATCTCGAGCATCTCACCCGCCCGCGCTATCAGATTTCCAGGATGCCCAGGTACTGCTTCCACGGACCCACAGCAGCCGTGTTACGTTTGGCGAGAGACTTTACGATCTGGTGGATGTGGTTCAGATCGTGAACCACCCAGGTCGCCAGGAGTTGGCCCAGCGTGACGATTCCCAGCGATGGATGCTCAGCCGTGCGAAGATAGTCCTCTTCCTTTAGGTGGAAGTCGCGCAGGGCCGTGAGGTTGTCCTTCCGGAGCGCGGCGAACTTGGATAACAGCTCCCGCATATCGATGCCGTCATCCTGCTCGGCCTGTGGTTGGTAGGGGACGAACTTGCGTTCCTCTCCGGCCGAGAGCGCGACCTTTGCCCTCGGGATCCAGTTCGCGATCTCGTTTTGAATGAAGTGGACCAGGACCCTTCGGGGAGACCACGCCTGCGCGTCCTCGTGGAATTCGAGCCACTCTGCCGACAAGGGTTCCAGGAGGGAGCGCAGGACGGCGGGAGTAGCGCTTAGCACGGGGAGCGCATCCTCGACTCGCACCAACGTAACCTCAACATTTTCGGTCATTCAGCAGCCTCCATGGGACGCCGATACCGCCGAATCTCAAGCGGCGGCGAAGTGTGGATTCTGAATCAACCCCACCACGTTCCCAAACGGGTCGGTGATCTTCGCCATCCGGATGTCGCCGCCCACGTCTTGCACCGGCGAGGCGAGACCTCCGCCCGATTCACGGAAGTGGGCTACGGCCTGTTCGATGTCCGGTACACCCCAGTACGCGACACTGCCGCCCTCCCCCGCCTTGGTCGTGTCCGGATCCGGATCGAGGCCGAGCTCGTACCCCCCGATACTGAACCCGACGTAGAAAGGTTCGTCGAAGTAGGGCTTGACGCCAAACGCGAGCGTGTACCAGGCCTTGCCCGCGGCCAGGTCCGGAACGTGATAGATCACGGTTCGGAGCCCAAGGACCATGTTGGACCTCCCATGGACGGGCTTATGAAGCCCGGAGTGTTTCCCGCTCATCACCGGGCGCCGATGGGCCCGTTCGAGAGACTCACGATCGCGCGCGTAACCAAATAGGCAATCAGGCCGAGAGGTAGGCCAAAGATGACAAAGACCGGGACAAAAATGGCCAGGAAAGCAACCCCGAGCACCAGGAGGACACCCTGGAGCAGCACGTTGCTGCGGCTGCCGTCGGATGCCACGCAATCGAGATGCATCTCGGCCTCTCCGGGGCGGTGGTAAGACCGCCGGATCGAGGTGAACTCCAACGAACCGTCAGGGCAAACCGACCGTTCGACGATCCCGAAAGCGAACCGGGGATCGACTCCGATGGTGATCCCGCCCAAGGCCCCCGCGGAGGGGAGAGCCACGAACGCCGCCGCCGAGCACGCAATCGAAAGCGCGACGACTTCAGCCAGGAGATAGGCCACCGCATTGCGGCGCTTCAAGGCCGGGGTCCGTCAGGGAGTTCGCGGGTCATCGCCCACCCTTCGCCGGTGCCTGCCCCGATATGCGACGAAGGGCCAGCCCGCCTCCATAAGCGGCTTGCGTGCGGCGGCAAACTCATCATCGTCGTATCCGGGGATGGACTGGATGTGCCGAGCCAGCGCATCGATGGTGGCCTCCAGGCGGCGGATGTCGTCCGTGACGTCGGCTCCTGATGGTCCCCCCGCCCGCTCCTGGTGCTCCTGCCAAGTCAGGATCTTGATCTCCTTCATGGGCCGTCCAGGTCACGCGCACAGCGGAATCCGATCGTGCTGTTGGCCGTATCCGGCGCGGCTGACTCCCGATGAGCCGCCCTGAGGTAGAAGGACGCGAAAGAGAACCAAGAGCCGCCCCGCACTACTCGGCGTGGGGTGTCCGCAGGTCCTTCAGGCGCCGTCGCGTGGGGCGAAACATATACGTCGTATCTATCCTCCACCCACTCCGCTACTCCCCCGCTCATATCGAATGCTCCTACCCAGGAGACCCCCGCAGGGACGGATCCCACATCGGCAGGTGAGAGCCGCCCCGAGACGAGCCTCTCCGGATCGAATGCATCGCCCCACGGATAAATGAGACCATCCGGGCCGCGCGCGGCAAGTTCCCACTCCGCCTCTGTGGGCAGGCGGGCGTCATGCGCAGAACAGAATTGCGATGCCTCATTCCACGTGACGGTCTCCCTCGGCCAAGATGGCCCTCGGTACATGGCCACCATATCTGTGCTGGAGCTGGACCCATACTCTCGGTTGGTCACCTCGGTCTCTCCGATCCAGAACGGGCGGTCGAAGCATACCTCATGGGCCGGAGTTTCCGATTGCCCGAAGTCCACCTGACACTTGCCCACCCCGAAGAAGCGCTCGCAGGAGTCCGTGGCCTCCGGAAGTTGAAGTGTTGTCGACCCCATAGGGAAGCATGCCGCCGGGACAAGGGCCATGTCGAGGCCGTCAAGTGTACGGATGGCAGGCTTCCAATCTCCGTTGTGGCTGACCCCGACCCGGGCCCCCTCCAGGACGGACCCGGGCAGAGGTTGGGACCTACTCCGAGATTCCAACAGCAACTTGCCCGCCGCCAGAGCGGGGACCAGAAGGACGCCCCCTAGCGCGATGAAAACAAGACGCTTGCGAAACGCATGATTCGCCATACCTATCGTTTCATCCCATCTGCCCGCCGCCCTCGAATGGCTAGATATCCAAAATGCCCAAGTACTGCCTCCACGGACCTACCGCAGCTGTATTCCTCTTGGCGTGGGTCTTCACAATCTGGTGGATGTGGTTCAAATCATGGACGACCCAGGTCGCCAGCAGCTGGCCTAGTGTGACCGTGCCGAGGGACGGATGTTCCCCCGTACGCCGGTAGTCGTCCGGCTGGAGGTTGAATCCGTGTAGGGCTGCGAGATTGTCTTGGCGAAGGTATGCAAATTCGGTGAGCATCCCGGGAACATCCATGGCGTTGAATTCCGCCTGCGTGGGAAGCTGGTGAAACGGAGCGAAATTGTGTACCTCGCCGGGCGCGAGGATGACGCGGGCTCGGGATCCAGTTGGTGCGCTCGTCTTGGATGTAGTGGACCAAAACCGTCCGCGGGGACCAGGCCTCCGGGTCCTCCTGGAAGTCGGGCCCCCGAGTGAGGGCATGCTCCTCGAGGACCAAGTTGCCGGGTAAGCGAGGCTGGGCGTGCCCGCACCCGACGAGCCCTGTGGTGAGCACGGCCAACAGAAGCTGCGGAAACGGCGAGCAGATTCCGGATCCCCGGCAGGCAAAACACGCCGAAACCGATCGCGTTGATCCAAAGAAGAAGCTCGGCAACGCGAATCGACGCCGGCACGTTCATCGCTCGCCCGACTCCATCCGCTTACCGGGATCTGCTTGCCGTCGAAGCATCGTCATCCCAGATGTCCCGCGCGCCACCCAGATGGGCCAGGAACCAGAGCGGTTCTCCGGTCTTCACGCCATTCAGCGCCCATTCAATTTCGATCGCCTGGGCATAAAACCTGGCCCGCCTCAGCAACCCCCTTCCCTCCGGATAGAAGTGGAGAACGCGATCCACAAGGGCTTCCCCATAGGTCTGGAGCAGCATCGCCAGATCGTTGGCTGGATCGCCTCGACCCGCCACGCCAAAGTCGATCACCCCTTGAATGCGGGCTGCATCCTGGCTGAAGAGGATGTGATAGGGCGCCAAGTCCCCGTGGATTAGCGTTGGCTCATAGGCGAAAAAGCGGGCGTCCACCAGGGGCTCCTCCAAAAGCCGGTTGGCCCAATCTCTCTGATGTGGCAGCAGCAAAGGAAACACCCTTGCCTTCACTTGCTCGTGGATTTGCGTCCAGGCCTCAGAGGATACCGGCGCCAACGATTCCGGAAGTTCCTGAGGGTTCGAGATCCCATGTAGCTCTCCGAGGAATCGCCCGAGCTGCTCCGCCATGCGCTGTCCACCGTCCACGCTCGCGCCACGAAATCCATCCCTTGTCAACGGGGTCCCTTCGATAAGGGCGTATACCAGTACATCCTCGCCGACGTGAATCGGCCGCGGCAAAGGCAGACTCACCCGCCCTTCAAGAAAGCGAAGAACCTTGGCTTCCGAGGCCAGTGCCGCCCTGCCTCCATCGTCCTTTGCAAAACGGAACACCAGTTCACGGTTGACAATCCATACATCATTGACGAGGCCTTCCGAATTGAGCTCGACGGAGCGGATTTGAAGGTCGGGCATGAGCTGATGGATTCGTTCCTTTGGAATAGCCGCTCCCTCCCCTGACCTTTTCGAGGTAACCACACGTTCATGAGCAGGCTGCGAGGCGAGGTCCGGCACGGGAAAGGACGGCTATGAGTCTGGAAGGTCTTGAATGACGCAGAAGTGATTGCCGTCGGAATCCTCGGGCACGATAAAGTCGTCGTCGGGCTGGTATCTCCAGGGATAGCGAGGGTTAGTAGTTGACACCCAGCACCGTGAATTCGAACTCGTAGGGTCCATCGGGCGACTCCCCCAGCCCATAACCGCTCACCGGGACGCTGGCACCGGGTCCAACCTCATACGCCGACGCTTCTCCCGCCCCCACAAGAATGTCACCGTTGTAGACGAATACGCGGACAGAAATGCGGTCCAGGGCCGACTCGCCGTTGTTCTTCACGGTCCCCGTTACGTCAAAAATGGGGCTGTCGCCCTCAAAAGAGACATGGACCGCGGCCGCTTCCACTTCGGTCGAGTAGTTCCAACTCCCGGTGGCATCTTGGATTCGCTGCACGAATCTTACCGAGTCCCACTCTTCGGTCAGCAGCGCCTCCTCACACGTGAAACAGCCATAGGCGGCGATAGTCTCCCCGGGCAGGATCAACCCACTGCCACCGATTCCGTCGAAAAGAATCAGCTCGTCGTCCCGGATGAATTCCCCAGCGCCATTCAACAGGCTGGCCCGCGGCCGGATTTGGAATTCAACGGGGTACTCGTACGGGTTGCGCAGCAAGACGTTCACCCGCACATTTCCATCCGGATCCGCCCAGACTTGGGATTGGATGATCTCCAGCAGGAGCTGCTCCGTGGTCGGTGAGGGAACCCGGGTTGGGGCACGCGTGGCGGTGCCCTCCCCCGCGCCCGCCGGGAGTGAGTTCCCGTCTGGGGCTTCTCCCGTCGGCGTCGACGAAAGGCAGGCCCATCCGGCTAGGGAGGTTAGGAGAATCACACTCGCGAATCGGCCCGTCCGCTTCATCTCACCCTCCTGGGTGCGGCTATTGGACTGGGCACGGATGCCCACCCCACCCCCGACAGCCTGGGCAACTCACCCAGGAGGATACGGCATTGTGAAATTCGGAACAAGTGTCATCTTTAGCGTCATCCTGATCTGCTCACGAAGAGTCCAAGCCCTCGGAGACCAGGCCGCGCTACGCGCCCCCAAACGCCTTGGATGCGTCCGCGAGACCCGCGTCGAGGCGAGCGCCAAGGAGCGCAATCTCTTCCCGTGTGATGGTCAGGGGCGGGAGAAGCAGGACCGCGTCGCCCTGCCGGCCGTCGACGATCCCCGCGCACGGGTAGATGAGCAGACCTGCCTCTCGGCATGCGAGGTCGACCGCACGCGCCAAACCGAGTTCGACGGGGTAGGGCTCCCGGCCGCCGGGCTGCGTGAACTCGATGCCCGCCATTAATCCGCGGCCACGGACGTCCCCGACGAAGGGATACCGCCGCAGCCCATCGAGCATGGCGAAGAAGTCAGACTCGAGCTCCGCGACGTGCGCCACGACCTTCTCCGCCTCGATCGCGGAGAGCACGGCGCACCCCACCGCGCAGGCGATGGGGTTCCCGGCCATCGTGAAGTTGTGCTCGTAGCGTCCCGCGCCGGCGCGCAGGACTTCGATCACACGGTCGTGGGCCACCACCCCCGCCAGCGAGGCATAGCCGCCCGCGATCCCCTTCGCGACCAGCATGAGGTCGGGAATCGCAGCCCAGTGTTCGATTCCGAAGTTGCGTCCCGTCCGACCGATGCCGCACATGATTTCGTCGCTCACGAAGAGGACGTCGTATTGGTCGCAGATCTCGCGGATGGTCTCGTAGTAACCGGGCGGCGGCGTCACGGCGGGTGCCGCCGCTCCAAGGATCGGTTCGGCGATGAAGGCGGCGACGGTGTCCGGCCCCTCGGCCTCGATGAGCTGAGCCAGGGCCCGGCCGGAGCAAACATCGCAATAGGGTCCGTCCATGCCGTGGTGTTCGCAGCGGTAAATCCACGGCGCCGGCAGGTGTGGCATGTCGACCAGGTAGGGCATGTAGCGCTCCCGCCGGGCCTCGTGATAGCCAACCGAGAGGGCGATGAGAGTATTGCCGTGGAAGCTGGGCCGGCGTCCGATCACCTTGGACTTCCCAGGCTCGCCGCGATCAAGCCAATATTGGCGTATGAGCTTGACGGCCGATTCCAGCGCCTCCGAACCACCGCTGCAAAAGAAGGCCCAGTTAAGACCAGGTGGGCAGAAGGCAGCGAGCTGGTCGGCGAGCCTGACCTGCGCCTCATTCTCGAAGCGCATGGAGTGTGTGTAGGGGATCCGGCGTGCCTGCTCCGCCGCGGCCGTCACCACATCCTCTCGTCCGTAGCCCAGCGACACCACACCCACACCGGCCACGGCATCGAGGTAGGTCTTGCCCGAAGCATCGGTGACGAAAATTCCCTTGCCGGATACCAATCGAAGGTACGAGTGGCCCACCCAAGGATGGAGAGGATGGCCGGAGAGTTGGCTCGTCATATCGACTCCTTCGACCTGGGGCCTGTCACTGGGTTTCAAATGTGATGACTACTTTTCCTCGGACGCGTCCTTCTCCAAGATACTGGAGCGCTTCCGGGACTTCCCTCAACGAATACCGGCGATCGATCACGGAGACGATCACGCCCGCTTCATAAAGCTCCGTGATGTGAAGCATGTCCTTTGCATTCGGTCGGACGACCAGGAAGTCGATGGTTTTGCCTGTCGTCCTTCGAATCCACGGTCCCAGCTGCAGACCCTGGAACATTGTAGCCACAGAACCTCCAACCACGAAGCGCTTTCCGCATGGCTTCAGCGCCCGCTCGTAAGCGAACACCGATCGACACGCGATCCCATCAAGGATCGCGTCAAACGTCTGCCCACGCTTCGTGAAGGCGCCCAGGGTGTCGTCAATGACGTGTTCCGCACCTAGCGAGCGGATGAAATCGAACTTGCTCGCGTGATCGACCCCAGTCACTTCGGCACCGTAGGATTTGGCGAGCTGGATCGCAAAGGAACCGGCACCCCCGCCCGCGCCATGAAATGAGGACCTTTTGCCCTGTCCAATCAGATCGGTTTACGGATGCCGCCTGAACCTGGACCAGAACGCCATCGTCGCCGGGGACGGGCTTGGCCACCTCCTTAAGCCTGTGGCCATCCGGTGACCCGTAATCCGTGTAGACCATCGCCCGCATGGGACCTCTCCTAGCTACCGCGATTCAGAGAAGCCTTCCGGCGCCAGTGGAGGAACCTTCAGGAAGGCCAGCGTTCGATCCCATGCCAGGCTCGCTGCCGCCTGGTTGTATGCCTCCAATCGGTCAGGTTCAAAGAACCAGTGTCCCGTGCCAGGGTAGCGATGGAACGTCACCGGGCGGCCCGCACGCGTTAGAGATTCTTCCAACTTGTCGATGTTGGATTGCGGCTCAAACGGATCATTCTCGGCAAAGTGACCCAGATAGAATGCCTTCGAGCTGCTGTAGTCGCCGTCCCCGGACCCGTAAAAGATGACGACGGAACGGATGTGTTCGGGATCGGCGGCGGCGAGGTCCAGCGCATAGTAGACACCCAGAGAGAAGGCGATGACGGCCAGGTCGCGCTCGGCACCTCCAACGCGCTCATGGAGAAATAGGGTTGCCTCTGCGATCTCTGCCTTGGCTTGGGCGAAGTTGCCGTCGAGCGCCTTGCCCAGGGCCTCCGCGTCGGCAATGTTGTCCGCCACTTCGCCATGATACAGATCAGGGGCGAAGGCGACGAAACCGGTCTCGGCCAGTCGAGTGCAGAAAGCCTTGATGGTTTCGTTGAGCCCCCACCAGGCGTGCAGGACCAATACGCCGGGTCCCGCGCCAGATGGCGGGGCGGCGAGAAAGCCCTTTGGTTGCGGATGTGTCATGTGACCTCCCAGTCGTGATGGTTGGACTCGTCAGTTCCCCGCAGGATTCCGGCCGCACCTCAGGCGAGGCGATGCTTCCGAGCGTCCCGCAGCCGCGCGCGCTCCGTCGAGCTCCGTCGTTCAATCGCCCTCGAAAAGGCCGGAGCGCTGATCTTCTCCGCATGCGATTCCAGGTACCTCGTGACCTCGCCAGGGTGTGCGTGGCCCATTTCCCGCAAGACCCAGCCGACCGCCGTCTGAACGTGAAGTCGGGGGTCGTCGAGGCAGTTCGATACCAGCGGTAAGACTTTCCCCAGGGGCAGGAAGACCGAGTTAGCCCCGCTGTAATGGATGAGACTGACCAGGGAAATTCGGCGCTGCCATTCACCTTTGGCGTGATTCCAGGAAACGATCTGGGGATACACCCTGGCGAGGTCCGCTTCCAGGATCCGCGAATAGATCGCGCTCAGCCCGTCGCTGTGGCACCAATTGTCGACGCGATCGTTCCAATGACGGACGACCGGCCAGAGACCCGGGCCGACTCGCTTCCGGACTGCCGACGCGTAGAACTCGAGGGCGGCGAAGAGCACATCGCCATACGGCGACGTGCGCCAGAGAGAGTCCCACACCTTCAGAAGCTGCCCCTCGGGCAGGCTGTAGAACGAGAAACCCTGTCGGACTCGCCGCCTCAGGTCAGGGAATGGGATGCCAAGGTGCTTGAGTTGCGAGCCGCGGTCTCGCTGCACGGATTTGCCGTAAGCCGGCCTGCCGATCGCCGTCAGTGCCTCGACAACTTCTCGATGGTATTTCTGAATCCTCGCGCGGCTCATTCGCCGGCTTGCCATGCTCCGCTCAGTTCCGGAACCACGAGCCGGCTGTTTCAATCAGGGGAACCCGTCGACTACCGGAGCGGCCGTTTGGGCAGCGTGCGCTTCTTGGGGCTCGAATTCGGAAGGACCAGCTTGGCTCCGGACTTGGCCAGGGCGATCCGCGCCGAGCGTTCCCGGGGAAGCGACGCGGCCTCCTGGAATAATCTCTTGAGGGCCGCGCGCGGGGGGCCGCCGCGCGAGCGGACCCGTACGAGACGGACCTGCTTCGCGCAGTTGTTAGCCTCGAGGATACCGTCCGGGTCGGGCAGGAGGACACCGAACCCGAACTCCACAACCACCCTGTCCTCCCGCGGGAAGAGGCCGCAGAAGTAGCCGACATCGGGATGACGGAAGTTGAGGCTCCTCCAACCGGGTTTGACCTCTTCTGTCGCTTCCGGGACCGCACGGTGGACCAACGCGGCGAGCTCCAAGAGGATTGCCCGCGTCTCTGGCATCAGGTTGCGAGTCAGCGCATCCATGGGCGTCCGAGACGGTGTCGCGGCTGGCTTCGACAGGAGCCCCTCCGAAAGGCATGGGTCAGGGTCCCCTTGGCGACCACCCGCCCCAGCCTGCGCACCAACCTACTCTACCGCAACATGATTGGGCAATCGAGGCCCCTCGGCCGGATCTCACACCGCCCGGGCCGTCCAGGGACCGACGCCCTCGACCCGGTCGACGCGAATTCGAGTGACGAACCCCGGCGGCGGGTTCTCCATGGGCGGAAACTTCACTCCCGGGCCAATGTAAACCTCGGCAAGCCTTTGGAGCAGCTCGGGGGCGCCTCCTTCCTGGATTCGAGCATTCCCATACAGGACCGCGTACTCCGTGAGGCCCATCGAGTTCACCGTCTCCGATTCCAGAGAGATGGCCACCCGGGGATCGCGTTCAATGTTCTGTACTTTGCGGTTCCTGGGCAGGTGCCCGGCGACGACCTCGTCACCTTCGAGGCCGATCCAAACCAGGGTGACTTGAGGACTGCCGTCGCGGTTGAGCGTGACCAGGTGCGCAAGGCAGCCAGCCTCGATCAGGCGCCTAACTTCTACAGGGATCACCATATCGCTGCCTCCGAGAACAGCCGTCCGCGGAAAGCTACTCGAAAAGGATTCCGCCTCCCCTGGCGACGGACAGAGCGATGAGGATCAACCACAACGCAATGGCGGTGGACGAAACCCCGGAGTTGGCGAGTTGCGCCAGCCTGAGGGAAGACGGGGGCAGGTCCATGGCCGGGAGCTTCTTGCGCGCCGCAGCCCCTGGCCCCAGGGTGTGCCACTCGTCCAGGGCCTGGTTGATGTCCTGGCCCGCCACGCGGATACCTAGATAGACGAAGATCGAGAAGGTCGCGCCCACGACGGGAATCAGGACAAGCAGAATGGAAGTCAGAAGGGGCACTTCACTCGGGTGAGAGTCGGCAGAGGAGACCAGAGAGACGTAGGCAGAGAAGAGAAACGCGGTACTCACAAGATGCCAGGAGACGCGCTGCTGGATCCATGACCCGTATACTGGATCTTGGAACGGATCATCTGCCAGAGTTGTCGATGTTCCTGACGATCAGCCATTTGCCCTCCACATGTAGGTGGCCCGTCCGCGGCTTTCGACAAGGCTTATTGGATGCCCACGCTTCCCTTCTCGCTCCAACCTGGCACGTTAGCCTGGCTAATGGTGTCCATCGCAATAGTGAAATCCCTCACTAATGGAGCTGGATGAGATCCCAAAGGTTTCCGTAGAGATCCTCGAAGACGGCGACGGTCCCGTAGGGCGCTTCCTTGGGCTCGCGGACGAACTTGACTCCGGCCGAGCGCATCGCTTTGAAATCTCTCCAGAAATCGTCGGTGCCCAGGAAGAGGAACACTCGGCCACCCGTCTGACGACCGATGAATGCTTCCTGGTCGGAACCCGAGGCACGGGCCAGGAGAATCGAAGTGCCCGTCGAACCTGGAGGTGCGACCAGCACCCATCGTTTGTCCTGCTCGGGCTGATAGGTGTCTTCGATGAGCTCGAAATGGAGCACACCGCAGAAAAACTCTATGGCTTCCTCGTAGTCCCTTACCACTACGGCCGCATGAAGGATGGTTTGCTGCATTTTACCCTCGGCTTTGCGACGTGAAACCCGGCCCGCTCCGTGCCTACTCTGAAAGTATGTAGGTTTTGCTGTTGTAGAGATCGTTCCTCTCGAGACACGGCTCGTTGCGACTTTCGTCGGTGAGTTGAAACTTGAGCAATCTGCCATCAAACGTGAAGGCAAAACTTGTGGGCGGGCAACCACCGCTGTTCGTGAGCTGGAAATGGGTGTTTCCTTCCATCCGGTAGGTGCCGGAGGCCAGGAGCAGGCTGCCGCCGTAGTGACCCCACCTCCCGTCCTCCCTGAACATGAAGTACGAAGTTGGATCATTCCATGTACGTACTTTCAGGGTTGAAAGGGCAGGTTGGCAGGGACGGCGGTGGCGGGCCGCACGGTGGAGGTTGGCTCGATGGTCGGTGTCAGCGTGGCGGTCGGAGCCATGGTAGCTGTGGCGGTTGGCGCAGGGGACGCCCAGGCGGTCGCGGTTACGATGCGTCGTCGAAGGCCTTTTGGAGATCGGCGATGACGATCTTCTTCATGTGGAGCATGGCGTTCGTGGCGGCCAAGGCTTTCACCCGGTTTGGGGAGGACAGCAACTCGCCCAACTGCCTGGGGACGATTTGCCAGGAGAGCCCGAACTTGTCCTTGATCCAGCCGCATTGCTCGGATTCTGGAACCGCGGACATGTTCTTCCAGAAATAGTCGACCTCAGCCTGGTCTTCACACTCCACATAAAACGAGATCGATTCATTGAACTGGAAGATCGGGCCGCCATCCAGAGCCATGAATCTCTGGCCGTTGAGCTCGAAGATGGCGGTGATGATCTTCCCGACCATACTATCGGCTCCGGGGACCTCCATCCCGCTTTCGTATCGGGTGATGCTGACGATCTTCGACTCGGCGATCTTATGCGGCGAGCCGTTGAAGACGGAGATATAGAAGCCGATGGCCTCCTCCGTCTCCTTGTCGAACCAGAGTGATGGGACGAGCTTCTGTGTGTTCTTCATCTTGAACTCCTCCCAATGAGCGGCATCTGCCTTAATCTCGCGCTGAATACCAGTTCAACACTCGCATGGCGCGCAGCGTGTTCCACCGGCTTGGCCGGCCGTCTCCCTCCTCGAGGGGAAAGTGGACGGCGCCGGGATGGGTGTTCTCCAGCAGCCAGGTGCCATCGGGCTGCTGCTTGGACCGGAGCACATCGATCGCTTCAACCATCCTCGGGTCCGGCGCCGCCCCGACCAAGCGGAAGTATTCGAGGCCGCGTAGCACGTCGTAACGCCAGCGGACCGGGAACGAGAACTGCAGCCAGGAGGGCTTGATGACTTCGCCCGTGCTTTTGCGTCGGAACAGTCTCCGTTCCAGGAGGTACTCCTCCCCGCGGCGTCGGGCCGCGATCGATTCTGCAGAGCCACCGGTCGCGCGTTCGTGCGCCCAAAGGCCTTCCAGCACGTTGATCGTGGTCCCGAACGATGAGCGGACGGACCCGTTTTCTACCTCGCAATTCCACCCACCGTCCTCGAGCTGCTCCCCAAGCAGGCGGGTGACGATGCCACCCACCTCTTGACCGAAGTAGATGCCCAAGGTGACGGTCCGCCCATTGATGCACGGCTCGACTTCGCCGCTGAAGAACGGTTGCCCGGCGTGCTCCCATCGGCAGCCGTCTCGGACCCGCAGCACCGCCTGATGGACCCGGCCCGAGGACGGGTCGACTCCGAATTCGTACAGCAGCTGCAGGGTTGGCAGGGTGGAGATCCAGGGTTGGCCCTGGTCCTTGACGGTCAAATGGATCTCCCGTGCCGGGAAGCAGGCGCCTCCCGCCCACTGGCCATCTTCGCCTTGCAGCGCCAGCAGCACCGCGCCCGCGCCCTCGGTGGCGACCCGGGCGCGCTCGGCCGCGACCTCGTCCGCGGGCGCACCGATCAGGTCCCGCATAACCTGCCAGCGGATCGAGGGGTCAGAATCAAGCAGCCAGTGCAGGACCGATTCCTGTAGCTTCGGGGCTTGCCCTTTGGGTGTATCGGCCGCCATCGGCCGGTGCTCCTTAGACAATGCCAGAACCGTCCGGGCAATTAGCTATCGATCTCGATGATCTCGATGGAGATCAGGCTGTCTCCTTGATAATCGGGATTGGCTTGAGGATCTCGCGGCCTCAAGCCGCTTAGGACTTCGGCACCTTCTACGACCTCGCCGAAGATGGTGTGAAGGCCGTTGAGGTGAGGCGTCGGCGCATAGGTGATGAAAAACTGGCCTCCATTGGTGCCGGGTCCCCGGTTGGCCATCGCCAACAAGCCCGGCCGGTCAAACTGGAGATCCGAATCGAACTCATCTGCGAAGGTATAGCCTGGCCCACCTGCCCCGGTCCCGGACGGATCGCCCCCCTGGGCCATAAAACCAGGCAGGACACGGTGAAACGTCGTGTTGTCGTAGTAGCCCTGTGTGGCCAAGAACACAAAACTGTTGACCGTCACCGGAGCTTGTTCGGAGAAGAGCCGTACTCTGAACTCGCCGACCTCGGTCATGAATACCGCTTCGTACGACTTGGTGGGATCGATTTGCATCATGGGCGGCGAGGACCATTGAAGGGCAGCGCCATCCTCGGGGAGCGTCGCGGCGGCCTGTGTTGGAGCTGAGCCGCATGCCGTGAGGGCCAGCCAGCCCGTCGCAGCAAGACCGAGTGCGAGAACTCTCCTGTGTCGATTCATCATTGTCATGAGCCTCCGGACCAGACCTTCTTCGGGAACCCAGGCCATTGGCTAGCCCAGGCTTGCTCTGAGCCCTTAGGCAAGCTCAGGCTGAACTCCGCGGAGAAGCCGCGAGTCGGACGGGTATACACCCCGCAGGTGCCGCGGGGCTAGTGCGGCCGGAACTGACGGGCGCTCCATCGAGCGGTCAGGCGAATGCGGCGGTTCTCTCGAAGAAGGGGATGAGGACGCCGTGGTTGTCGATGATGCCGAATTCGCGAGTGCCGTACTCGGTGGCTTCCAGTGGGGAATTCGGATGGACGACGCCACCGTCGACGCAGTCAGCGTAGAGTTCGTCCACGTTCTCCACGGCAATCCGGCAGGATGACCAATCGACCATGCAGTCGATCAGTCGCGGCCCATCGTGGTGGCGATGTCGGCCTCGTTGCCCGCCGCGTCGGCTAGCGTCCACCACGCGGGCGCGAACTCGTCGCGCACCATCCGGCCGCCTGCGGCCAGGGCCGAGGCGATGCGAGCCTCCGCCTGCTCGTACGGCACCCATATCGCGACGTGGATCGCACCGCCGCCGTCCGGGCGAGGCGCGTTCATTTGCTCGAACCAGAACGACGCCCCGCGACCGCGCGGATCCACAAGGTCCTCATCCGGGCTGTCGGGGCGAGGCACATACCCGAGCATGGACTGCCAGAACGGCATGACCTCGCGCCGGTCGGTCGCGCCCGGGATGACCAGCAGGCTCTGGACCGCCGACGGGTCGGCAGAGAGGCCCAACTGGCGGGCCACTGCCGAAATCCGGCGGGCCAGCTCGACGTGGCGCCGGGTCATCCCGGCGTACTTGTCGGTGATCGTGATCAGGCGCACGGTCACGCCGTCGTGCCGCACGTCAACGTCGGGGTGGAGGTCGTCAACCCCCGGCAACTCGCTGATGGCTTGGACGAGCCGGGCGCCGGCCGCGAGCGACCCGATTTGGAAAAACGCACAGGCACCGTCGCCGAGCACGCGCCAGTCCGCGACGCCCTCGGAATCGTGGAATTGCTTTGGGCTGATCTGGTCGGTCATGCGCGCCTCCTTGCTACCGAACTCTGTTGCCAAGCCCTCACTCAGCTTCACCCTGCCCGGCGCCGGACGGCCGCGAGCCCCTGGGCGGGGCCGCGATGAGCCCCGTCCTTAACTCGCCGCTTTCTTCACAAGCGCGCCGATCTTGGCCTCATCGGCGGCTGTCAACTCCTTAAGCGCGAAGGAGGTCGCCCACATGGGACCATCGTCGAGGTTCGCCTGGTCGCTGAAGCCGAAGGTCGCGTACCTGGCTTTGAACTTCTCCGCGGCTTGGAAGAAGCAGACGGCCTTGCCATCCTTGTTGGCATACGCGGGCATGCCGTACCAGGTCTTCGGCAAGAGGCCCGGCGCGCTAGCTTTGACGATGGCATGGATCCGCTTGGCCAGAGCGCGGTCCGGTCCCGGCATCTCGGCGATCTTCGCCAGCAGGTCTCTTTCGCCCTCCGCCTTGTCCGCGCCGCGGCGCTCTTCCGCCTTCAGCTCCTTGACGCGCTCCTTCATCGCGGCTCGTTCATCGTCCGTGAATCCCTTGGACTTCTTGCCGGCCGCGGCGGCTCTCTTGGCGGACTTCTGCGTGCTTTTCTTCAGGCTCATAGAAACCTCCTGAAATCGTGATGGGTTGTCGGTGAGGCAGGGTTTTCACCCACCCAAAATGAGTGGTCCCATGGCATTCGGTCATCTATTCTACACAGTCAATGTGGAAACTGGCCGAATTGGCGGTGCAAGCTCACAAGAGCCGACGGCACCTGCGGAATGGGGGCCGAGGCCGCCGGCTAGTCGAGCCAGTCTTGGCCCTCGGGGCGGGGCGGCTCCGGGCTGCGTCAATCGTCCCAGCGGACGACCATGTGCCCGTGAGAACCGGGTATGGGTAGGGAAGCTGTTTCCGCCTCGACAGCCTCGCGGGCCGCACGCGTCAAACGGCGCCAGGCGTAAATCGTCACCTCAGCCTGCGATCGTCGCCAGGTGCCGACGATCTCGCCCTCGACAAGGAGGGCACCTGGCCAGACCCGAGACGTCCACAGCGCTCGCCGACGGTTTGCATCAGGGACTAGGAGTTCGCGATCGCGCCCTTGGTGGAGAGTGTAGGCGTCGCCGCTCGGCAGGAGCCGGACAGGGGCGGCCGCACCGAAGGGTGCGCGGAGGGTTGGTTCGTCCCTGGCTAGGATCCACGCGTCCCCAAGAGATGTTCTCACCGGGGTCAGCGATCTGCGCAGGTCGTCGAACGCCTCAGAGGCCTGTCGCGGCCTGATCCCTGCCCACCCCGCGAACGCCTCGGGGCTGGCGGGGCCGAAGATGTGCAGGTACCGACGCGCAAGCTCGAGGCGAGCCGCGGGAGCGCCGACCTTCGGCGGCGGCACGGTCCAGATGGTCGGCGTTCGCGCGCCGTCCCAGCGGATGACGATCGTCCCGGTGGGCGCGGCGTAGCGAAGCCAACTGGGATTTGTGCCGAGGGCTCGCCCGGCTTCGCCATCCGACATCCTCCGGCCACGAAGGGTTGCGTGCAGACGGGCGGCCAAATCCTCCGCCTTACGCCTAGCCCGGGCGTCGTCCGGCAGCCTGCCGACCGAGAAGATCGCCAGGTCACGGGCGGCGACGACGTAGGTGCTGTGCCGCGGCCCCCAGAGCTGGAGGAGCGATGCGTCCTCCCAGGTAGATGGTAGGGTCCCCTCGACGCGGGCATGAATGGACAGGAGCGCAGACCGGGGCACACTGTCCTGCAGACCAGCCCACGCCGCACGACGGAGCGAGCGCCGTCCGGGCGGCAACCGTTCGTCGAGCGCTCCGACGCGCCGTCGGAAGGCGAGAATCTGCGACCTGCCTAACCGGAGGCGAGATCCAGTCACACCACGTCTCCTCAGTTCTCTTCAAGGGCTATCTTTGCCAGGCGCTTCTGCATAGCCCTGTAAAGATACTCGAACTATTCGCCTGCCTAAGGCTCGTTGAGAGCCTGGCGCCTTCCGAGAATCGCGGGTTCGCTTCTCTCCCACGCGCGGATCAGGTTCCCGGAGAGCTTAATGGCAATCGGGCTGGCGATGGCAAGGATGTCTTTGGTGGATTGGACGTTCACGGACACCCCATGAGCGTGAAGGAATGGGCGTGGGTACGTTGGTCAAAGTGGAACGGTCGCCGACCTCGGGCCACGGGGCACACCTAATGGCCTCAAGCCCTAGTCGGTACGAAGGGGCTCCAGCGACTTGGCAGGCCGGCGGGCATGATCAGGCGTAGGGTCCGGAATGGTGCATGAAAAAGTACAGCATGAGAGAGCCCAGCATTTGCAGGAGGAGAGACTTGCGTTGCCTGCAACGCACAGCGCCTTCACGCGGGAAAGCTTTGTGCTCTTCCGCAGGATGGGGTATGCGGCTAGAGCCATGATCAGAGCAGGGAAGAGGTTGAGGAGGTAGACGCCAGGCGGTTGTGTGAGCCACTCGGGAAGGCGGGGATCAAAAAGTACGTCGAATGGTACCGTGGAGAACGTGAAGATGAGGCCAGGGTACACGAGTAACGACTTGTCGAAGCCGGTGACGACGGTCCAAATTCCGGCAGGAAGGAGGAAGAGGCCCACCGAGACGGTGGCACAGAGTCGTAGCCCAGGACTGATTCGCATTGTGACGCCTCTGTCGACCGCCCTCGCCCGCCTAACGGCCTCAGACACTCCTCAGTGCCAAGTATAAACACTCGCCAGTACCGGCCGCACTAGCCCCGCGGCACCTGCGGGGTGCAAGCTGAGCCCGCCGGCCACACCCAATCATTCTCTTGACCATCATCGCGTGATGCCTTCGACGGAGCCTGCCCCTTCGACGCGTCGACCTTTCGACCCTTCGACAGGCGCAGGGCTCAGGACGCCTTGCGCGTCGCTGCCCAATTGCGGCGTCCTGCGGAACCGCCCGACCGCACTCGGCTCACCCTGACCCACTTTACCGCAGCATCAATTCGCATTCGAGTCGCCCTTCCCGGCAGGGGGCCGGGCTCTTTGCTCTCCGCATTCCGGGGCCAGCGGGAGGGGTCGCGGTCTTGGCGTGCCGGCTCTGACGGCACCGCGGGCTTCGCGTGCCCCCAGGGGGACCGACGGCGCCGCGGGCTTCGAGGGCCGGCACTTAGGGCGCGGCTCCAGCGAGTTGTTAGGCATCGATGAAGATTGCTAGCTCATGGATAGGACAAGTTCAAGATTCCAATCAGGTCCGGTGACGGCGCACTATGAGGGACACCGCCAATGGCAGAAGCACCAACACGAACGGATAGAACAGGGCGCGCTCGATACCCCCGACCCACGGGTAGGTCAACGCGGCGATACCGCCGCTGGCGACCACCACGCCCGCGCCCACTCGGCTCCACCGTCGGGAGAGCAGGCCCGCCTCTCCCATATGCCAGAGCAAGATAGCCAGGCCCGCCAGCGTGGTGACTAGAAAGGCCACAAACAAGGGTTCAAGGCCAACGCCCAGATTGGCAGGGAAGGTGGTAGGCGGTACGGATCCAGCTTCCACTTGCCGTGCGGTCGCAACGGTGGTCGTGACGCGGCCGAAGACTTCGATGAGCCAGAGTAACGCACCCAGTCCAAGGAGGCCCAATCCGGCCATAGCGAGTCGGCGCTCATGTGGCGGAGTGAGGCGTCCTAGGGCCACCAATGCAATTAACAGAACAATGAATCCGAGACCTGCCAGGAGGTTGACGAATTGAAACTGAGTGCTGTTTTCGGCAATCGCTTGATACAGCCCAAGCGGAGACTCCTGCTCAAAAGGCTCAGCCGCAATTGTGGCCACCGCAAAGAGGATCACACCGAGGAGCAGGAGGATCCCTTTCCAGCGGACCGATCTAGTGTGGGGCATGGTTTCTGGTCCTCCCTCTGTGAGTGGTGCGCGGATTGTCTTGAGCGGTTCCTTTGGCTATGATACATGAGGACAATTCAAGTGACCCTTTCGTGCCGTCAAGGTGAGTCGCCCTCTGATCGCTACCTAACGGCCTCAAACACCTGTCAGTGCCAAGTGTAAACACCCGCCAGAACCGGCCGCACTAGCCCCGCGGCACCTGCGGGGTGCAGGCTGAGCCCCGCAGGCCACGCCGCATGGTGACGTCGATCATCATCGCGGCGTGCTCCCCTCGTCCTTCGACAGAGCCTGCCCTGAGCTTGTCGAAGGGCTCAGGCCTCGCTCCGCGTCGCCGCCCGATTGCGGCGTCCTGCGGACCCCCTGACCGTACTCGGCTCACCCTCACCCACTCCACCGCATCATCAATGGGCATTCGAGTTGCTGTTTTCGCCCGCGGTCGCGGTCTTTACGTGCCGGCACTTACGGCCGCCACAGCGAGTTGTTAGGCGTCATGCTGTTTCCGGATTCCTATTTGTGAGGCGCGTGCGCTGCGGTGGTATTGATCCGCAGCCGCCTCAAATTGCTCCTTCGTGACATAGTCCTGCGTGGAAGGATTGGGGAGGCCCCCAGGTTCCCCGTTCCGAGCCCCGAGGAAGGAGGCAGTAGACTGGAGTTGATTCATGACGGCTCCGCCTTGTGCCTCCAGCCGGGCCCAGAACCTCTGAGCGGGCTCGCCAGGGAGGAAGCCGTCATCGGCGCGGGCGATCAGGCCGGCCCCGATGAGTCGCCGCAAGCCGGTCTCGAGTTCACCTCGAGTGAGGATCGCGTGGTTGATATAGTCGCCCACACCAATGATTGCGGCAAGGGAGGCGGAGTGGTCCGATCGAGTCGCATAGATGATTGCGAGCAATATCCACGCGTCCCACCACTCAAAGGCCTCCTGGGGTGTGGTTTTGGTCATGACGCTTAACGGCCTCGAGCACTTGTTAGTGCCAAGTGTAAGCTGAGCCCCGCCGGCCACACCCAATCATCAAGTCGATCATCCTCGCGGGATGCCTTCGACGGAGCCTGCCCTTCAACAGGTCCTGCGTCGAGCTTGTCGAAGGGTTCAGGGCTCGCTCCGCGTCGCCGCCCAATTGCGGGGTCCTGCGGAACCGCCCGACCGCACTCGGCTCACCTTGACCCACTTTACCGCAGCATCAATTCGCATTCGAGTCGCCATTCCCGGCAGGGGCCGGGCTCTTTGCTCTCCGCATTCCGGGGCGCGCGCGATCGGAGTATTTAAGCCTGCCCCTTCGACAGGCTCAGGGCAGGCTCTGAGCCCTTCGACGAGCTCAGGATAAACTCCGGCCCGCAGGGCCGAAGTCGAAAGGGCTCCAGCGCCATGTTAGGGCGGATGAGTGAGGGCTTCATGACCTCATTGGCAGTAGCCTCGCAGACCGATCGAAGGAGTGAAACGCAGACATCTACGAGGCGGTAGACCTGAGTAGGCGGACCTCGAAGCCAGCGTCGTGGATCCGTCGACTCAACTCGATCAGCCACAATTAGGAGGCGGGTGTTCGAGTGAGTCAGCGGCGGACGCGGTAGCGTATGTGCGTGGCCTGCGGCGTGTCGATTACCCGAATGATTTCCAACTCGACCGCCGACGGCAACACCTCGAATAACCGACGACCACCGCCGAACAGCACAGGGATCTGATGGATCTGCACCTCGTCCAGCACGCCGACCTCAAGGGCTCGTTGCGCCGTGTACGCGCCGTGCACCATCACGTTCCGGTCACCGGCGGCGGCCTGAGCCTGGGCCATCCCGCTGGCGATCCCATCGGCCACGTACGTCACCAACGGATAGTTCGCTGCAGACGGGCTGGGCGGCCGGTGACTGACCACGAAGATGGGAACACCGTGATGATCGCCTTTCCAGTGATCGACCTGCTCCGCCGTACGCCGACCTGCGAGCACCGCGCCGGTTGCCTCCATCTCGTCGAATAACTCCCCGGCGGGCCCGGACGGACGCCCGATCTCCCCGTCCGCGGTGGTGCCCCACTCGTGCAGCCGGTCGAAGCCGTCGCCGCCGGGGTTGCTCGGTTCGTCGTTCGGACCAGCGATGTACCCGTCGAGTGACATCGACATGTAAAGCACTGACACAGGCATTTCGAACTCCTGGGTCTCGATTCTAGTCGGTTTCACGTTGTTGTAGGCTCGGCATGGTGGCACCTACTTCGCCATGCGGCCTAACGAGAAGGGCGTTGGGCGGCGCACTTCTTGTGGACACGTCCTTGGCGCCCTCGCGCGTGAACGTCTCATCGAGACAAAGCTCACCGCCGGGCGAGGTAGGTGTGCGGTAGGACTAAGCCTTGTGTACTGGGTAGCGCAGGTGTGTAACGCCGACGCCCTGGATCACCGTCGGGCTGCCAAGGACGGCTGGTGTGCCGGCGAGGTGGTCAAAGAGTCGAACTCCGGAGCCCAGAAGAACCGCCGCGATATCGACGTGGATTTCGTCGAGAAGGCCAGCATTCAGGCCCTGCTGGATGGTGTCAGCGCCGTGGACCCCAACGGATTTCCCGGCGGCGGCGGCTTTGGCTTGGTTCACGGCGCTTTCGATGCCGTCGGTCACGAATTGGACCGTCGAGTTGGGTCGCGGCCATCCGACGGGGATGTGGTGGGTAAGTACGAATGCTGGTCCCCAAGCGTGATTTCCGCCCCAGCCTTGGGCGACGTCGAAAGTGTGTCGACCGGTCAGCATGGCACCAAGTCCGGACGTGAGGCCGCGAAGGTGCGCGGCGCTCGGCCCGGACACCTTGAACGTCATAGGGTCCGACCCTCCGGTGTGGATTTCCACGTCCCCCGACGTGAAGTACCAGTCGAACACTTCGGCCACGCCATCGTTGAGGTCGGCGACGTAGCCGTCGAGCGACATGGACATGATTGCGACAACCTTGGACATGGCGTGCTCCTTTCGAGGAGTGGAAACTGCGGCCAGGGGATCGCACGGCGGCTACGAAGGAGTACCACGAAAATGCAACCCATTGGACGCGCGAACGCTGTCCTCCCGAATCGCCCACCCAACGGCCTCGAGATGAGCCGCCCGTTCTTAGCCTGCCCTGAGGACCGGCCAGAGGCCGGCTCGAAGGGGCTCAGGCAACTCGCCTAGCACGGTACGGCATTGTGAAAACCCGAACAAGTGATACTTTTCGCCAGCTAGGCGGGTCGCGACGTTCGCGTGCCGGTTCTGGCGGCACCGCCGTCTTTGCGCATCGGTTCTTAGGTACGGCTCCAGCGAGTTGTTAGGCGGGATCCCTCAATTGTTCTCAAGGCGTCCAGTCCTTAAACGCGGCGTAGGTACCGAGACTCTTCTGAGGCTCTCCGTATTCTTCCAGGCGCTCGGCGAGCCACTGAAACCATTCCGCGATGTTCGGGAGGTTTCGTACCTTTCGCTGGCTCTCTATGTACCTGCGCAGCCGCCTCCAAGAGGCGCGGATTATTCCGCCAACTAAGAGGTCGAGGGTCCGGAGGGGAACAATTCCCTGAAAGACGAGAATCCCTAGGAATTCATATTGGACCATGACCGTATTGGCCGCGCTCCGGAGGTTGGGCGATCTCAATATGGACCTCGGAGAGGCGTTCTCAGGGATGTCGAGAATCGCGTAGGACGCATGAATGTGGTCAGGGCGAACTGCGATGCTTAAGACATCAAGCGCGCCTTTGTCCGCTCGTTCCCGACTTGCGCGGCGGACCTCCATCACACCGAAGATCAATCCAGTGACGATCGTGACGAGCGTCGCGACTTGGAGAATCGTGCTGATTTGAAGCGCCATGGATACCTCACAATGATATATAGGGACTTGAACCGCTTGAGGCCTACCAGGATCCCTGCTAACGGCGTCGAGCACTTGTTAGTGCCAAGTGTAAACACCCACTGGAACCGGCCGCAATAGCCCCGCGGCACCTGCGGGGTGCAGGCTGAGCCGCTCCGGCCACACCGTATCATGACTTCGATGATCGTCGGGGGATGCCTTCGACGCAGCCTGCCCTGAGCGCTGAGCCCTGGCCTGAGTGCCTAGAGGCACCTACTCTTGGCGAAGTCGAAGGGCTCAGGCCAAGGCTCCTCTCGCCCTTCGACAGGCTAAGGCCTCGCTCCGCGTCGCCGCCCGATTGCGGCGTCCTGCGGACCCCCCCGACCGTACTCGGCTCACCCTCACCCACTCCACCGTATCATCAATGGGCATTCGAGTTGCTGTTTTCGGCCGCGGTCCGGATGTCCTCCGCTTGCCTTAAGCGGAGGCCCGAAAGGGACGGAGTCGAAGGGGCTCCAGCGAGTTGTTAGAGTGCAGCAGGTTTCATCTTCTCGACAACGCGCGTTCGAGCCCATCATTTCTCGATCGTGACGATGTGTGCCTGGATCTTGCCATCCACGCGCCCTCGTCCGAACCGGTGGGCGATTGCCTCCGCAGCCACATGGGTGGCTTCACCAAGGGCCGACCGATCGAGTGCCATAATCTCGTTCCGCAGCGGTGTTCCTTGACAATACGCGATGGCCGGGATCGTGAAGGAATGGGCACGACTACGGGCCGCGAGGGTAGTGATGTTGGGCAACGCGGTCCACCCGCCCCTAGCCAGATCTCGTTGGATGGTCTCATGGTCGTGATAGCCATGCGGGATGCGCGCGAGGAAGCGGGGCGGATCAGCCGAGAAAAGGGTCTCGAGGGCCGTGGTCACAGTGTCGGCGAACTCGTTTTCCTCGATCCGGTCCCAAACGTTGAAGGAGAATAGTCCCCCCGGCCTGAGCACCCGAAGTACTTCCGCATACGCTCTGGACTTGTCCGGGAAAAACATGACACCAAAGTGGCATAGGACGGCGTCGAACATGCCCCCCTCGAAGGGGAGTTCCATGGCATCCGCCTTACGCCACTCAACCGGGCGCTTGGTGCCAGCGGCCTTAGCGTAGTCGATCATCGGCTGGCTCAGGTCTGTGGCAAGGATGGATACGGCCTCGGGCAGCGCGGACGCCATGGCGCGGGTTAGGACGCCCGTGCCCGCAGCAATTTCGAGTACCCGCTCCATAGGTCTCAGCGCTATGCGGGCGGCGAGGTCCGCCGCGTACGGCTCGAAGATCAGAGGAACCAGATGCGTATCGTACAGTTCCGGAACCGAACCGGCGAAGAGTGTGTCGGACCTGTGGCTGCTCATTTCGTTCCGGTTTTCAGCCTAGGGGTTTCTCCCCTGAGCATTTCTCCTTGAATGACCACCCGGTTACCGCTCTGCTGCGCTCCAACGGCCTCGAGCACACCCGCCAGTCCCGGGTGCCGAGCCCGTCCGTGCCGAGTGTAAACTGAGCCCCGCCGGCCACACCGTATCATGACTTCGATCATCGTCGCGGGATGCCTTCGACGGAGCCTGCCCTAAGCGCTGAGCCCTGGCCTGAGTGCCTAGAGGCACCTACTCTTGGCGAAGTCGAAGGCTAGTCGAAGCCTCGAAGGGCTCAGGCCGAGGCTCCACTTGCCCTTCGACAGGCTCAGGGCAGGCTCTGAGCCCTTCGACGACCTCAGGACACTCCGGCCCGCAGGGCCGAAGTCGAAGGGGCTCCAGCGAGTTGTTAGGCAGCCCCAAAATGCGTCACCAGAGAGGGGGCGCCTGCCATCCACCGAGCTCGTTTTCGATCTGCTGCGCCAGGGCCAGGACGATGTTCTCGCTCCACGGCCGTGCCGCGACCTGGACTCCCACGGGCAGGCCCGTGGCTGAAGTTCCAGCTCGAATGACCACACAAGGCCAGCCACACAGGCTGAAGGGAAGCGTGTAGTTGAACCCCGGATTGGTTTTCTCACCATGAAGAGGCGCCGACTCGAATTCCACCGGACAGAGGATTGCGTCGTAATCTGCCGCGAAGGCCAACATTGCAGTCCGAAATCGATCCCAATCAAGCCATAGCTTTTCAACCTCGGCCCCCGAAGCTTCGGACATGCCCCAGTATCTTTCCGTTATGGACCTTGAATCCGAAAGGCAGATCGGTCTAGCCTCGCTGACAATCGCTCCAGCAACCTTGAGGGCATCCGCCGCGGCTTCAACTGCAGACACAACGTCACGCGTTGGGTGGACTTGACCATCATCGACATAGAAGGCAACCCGCAGGCTCTTTCTGGTGGCGGATGAGGCCTTTCGGAGAGGCATGGGGACCACGCCGGAATCAATCCCATCCTCCCCGCTGATCAGAGGGAACGCTAGGATGAGATCTCTCACAAAGCGGGCCATCGGGCCGATCTGTGTGCGGGGATCACTCAGGCCACCGGGATGATCGAACACCCCGGTGTTGGGCACTCGACCCGTTGTTGGTTTGAGAGTCGCGATCCCGCAGAAATGCGCGGGAACCCGCATGCTACCGCCCGAGTCGCTGCCAATCCCTAGGGGCGACATGGCTGTGGCAATGGCTGCGGCTTCGCCGCCGCTGCTTCCGCCCGGCGTACGAGAGAGGTCGTAGGGGTTATTGGTGCGCCCGTAGAGGGGATTGTCGGTGACGCCTCCGGCCCCGCCAGGGGGGCAATTCGTCTTCCCGAGCAGAATGCCGCCGGCTGCTTTCATTCGGGCGACGACCACCGAGTCGTTCTTGGGGACGAACTGGGCGCGGGCTTGCAGGCCGGCCGCGGAGACGATGCCAGCCGAGTCCATCACGTCCTTCACCGTGAATGGGACGCCGTGCAGCGGGCCCCAGATATTTCCTTCTGCCAGGGCGCGGTCTGCCTCGCGAGCCCTCACGAGGGCGCTATCCGCAGCAATCTGGACGACGGCGTTCACGTGTGGATTTACTGCCTCGATCCTGCTTAGGTAGGCGTTGATGAGTTCTTCCGCGGAGATCGTTCTTGTGACGATGGCATCTGCCAACTCAGACGCGGAGGATTGGATCAGGTCGCCCAGCATTTGGCCCTCTTGAATCCTCACGGTACCGCCTCAGATACCCCGAAATCATCTGCGGCTGCCTAACGGTCGCGAGCTGAGCTGCCCGGCTGGACTCATTTCAAGGTTCTTCGCGCAGCAAGGAGTCCCGGATTAAGCATTCTCATCGCGCCGTGGGCGGGTCCGCTCCAGCGAGGGGTTAGGCGGCGACCATCGGCTAGCCCGCCACCCTCTCAAACCCAAGACTCATAAACAGCCTTTCAGACGCTGTGTTCCCCTCAGTGATCACAGCGCCAACACTGGTACGTCCTGCATCCTGCAGCAGCCTCAAGACGGAGGTCAGCAGATATCTTGCGACGCCCTGGTTCTTTGAATTCGCCCTGGTCATGATGTATGCGACGATTGGCTGTTGCCTCTGTTCCCACTCGGCCACCAGGCACGCTGAGAGAAGGGTGTCCTCGCGTAAGGCAAGGCGAGAGAACTGAAGCAGAGGAACCCCTCCCCGCTCACCATCCAGGTAGGCTTGAATCTCGTTGATGGCATCTTCGATCGTTTCATCATCGAAGTCGACTGTTCCGGGGTACGCATCAATCATGAGCTCCGCCAGGGCATTCTTATCCGAGCTCCGAGCAGCTCTCAAAAGAATATCAGGTTCGATGCCCGTTGATCGGGCGAGATCAGGGAATCCAAGACTCAGTCGGTACTCGTGGCGATTGGTCATTGCGAGTATTCGAACTCACAGCCCAAACTGATCGCCGCCTAACGGCCTCGAGCACCCGTCCGTGCCGAGTGTAAACTGAGCCCCGCCACCCGCGCCCCGCGTTGGACCGCCCATCTCACACCGACCTACCTTAGAGTCCCTTTCCCGAGTCCTCGTCCGGTTAGAGGAGGTCGGCCAGGCGTGCTGCCACGCGATCGATCGCGCCGTTGGCGTCGAGCGGACCACTGAAGGTGAACCGGGCCGCCGACCAGTCGCGGATGCCCGGCAGTCCCGGGCCGAAGGCCGCATCGGGCAGATCCTCCGGCCTTCCCAGGAAGACGGCGCGGTCACGGACCCGCGGGTAGCGCTCGACCTGCTCGAGCATCTCCGCGTTGGCATCGGTCATTAGATAGCGCCGGCGCTCATCCGCGTCGGGCTTAGGGAGCCAGCCGATCGCATCGGTCAGCCAGGCGTACGCGTACTGTTTCAGCTCGGGGTTCTCGTGGAGGTGATGGTCAATCCCCCAGGCGCCATCGGCCACAACCAGGTCGACCGGCTCCTCTGCGGCCAAGTCGTGGAGGATCATGAAGGTGAGAAAGTGGGCTTCGTCGCTCTCCCGCCATGCGGAAAAGGCGTCCGGCCCCTGGTCGGTAAGGGGGGGTAGATCCGCGCTGGCAGGGTGGACCGCCTCATCGAAGCCGGCGAGCTTCCCAGACGCCGGCCCCGCCGCCAGCCACGCGATCCGCACGCCCGGCCGACGGGCACGCAGAGCCTCCGCGATCTCCCGGTCCCGCCCCAGCGCCGCCATAGCCCCGGGGACGATGAGGACGCTGCCAGGGCGGCTCCGGGCTCGCGTCCAGGTTCGCCGCCGCGGCCGCCGGGGGAGGATCTCCTCGGTAAAGTCGCGGATGAGCAGGTTGAAGCGCACCGGGTCCCGATTCCCAGAGCAATGGCCCGCCCCTGCCAGCGTCACCAGGTTGGCGCCGGCCTCCTCCGCCAGCCGCACCGCCCGAGCGTGCGGCTGCAATTCGTCCCTGTCGCCATGCACCACGAGCCACGGGCACCGGGTGCGATGAATGAGCGCGAGCGCCTCCTCACCAGTCATCGGGTTGGCGCCGATGGTGTCGATCAACGTCTCCGGCGTCGTCCCGAGGCCGTTCGCCACGCAGGTATCGATCAGCCGCTCCGAGTGGGGCTCGGTCCAGACCTGGGAAAAGAAGAACCGGAGGAAACCCTCGTAGTCGGTTCGCCAGTAGTCGGCGTTGAACTTGGCCCACCCTTCGGTGGACCGATACGGCTCGAGGAACGGCCCAGCCTCCGGCCGCTCGTGTCCGGGCGCCAGGGGCAGGTTCGTGCCGCTGGCGATGGCGCCCAGCACTCGATTCGGATGGTCGGCGGCCAGCCGCAGCAGCCAGTGCGTGGCCAGGGAGCAGGCCACCACCACCGCCCGATCCGTGCTGGTCGCGTCCAGCACGGCGACCGCATCCAGCACGAACTCCTCGCCCGCGTACGCCGCCGCGCCCACCGGCCGGTCGGAGCGACCGTTGCCGCGTGGATCGAACGTCACGACCCGGTAGTGGCGGGAGAGGTCGATCAGCTGGAAGCGGCCATGCGCCGAGTCGAGGACGGACCAGGTGGGCAGCACCAGGATTGTGACCGGCCCGCTGCCATAGACCTGGTAGTAGATGCGAACGTTGTCGCGGACAACGTGGCCGTCCGCGTCCGGTCCTCGTACCCGCATGACTCCTCCTACTTGGCCAGGCAGGCCCGGCTTCGAGGTGGTGATCGAACTACTCGAAGTTCGTCGCGCGGACGCGGCAGACGGAGGGACCTGGGCTGGATGGAAGGTTCTCCAGCCCGCTGACCTGCTGGCGGGTCAACAGTCCGAGCAAGATGCGAAAGAGGACACGAAGAAATTGGGAGGCCATGCCCGAATGCCGCAACCTCCTGCTCCGCCTGATTGTAGACGCAGCCGACAATGTGTTACCTATGTCCTTAGAACGATTCGTTACCTATGTCCTTAGAACGATTCGTTACCTGTGTCCCCGAACGGTTCAGGGGACGGGCGAACCTGGGATTCGCCCTCAACCCTTTGGGGGTCGCTGAAACAGCTCTACAACTCTGCCGTCAGGATCCTTCACCAGCGCGCGCCAGCCCCAAGGGTATTGGGTGGGCTGCTGAATCACTTCGGCTTTCACTGACTTCGCGGCATCTAGCGCTGCTTCGAGCGAATTCACCGTGAATCCTGCGAAAGAGCTTCCCCCCGATCTGAATTCAGGTGCCTCGCCTGGACCGCTGCGGAATACCGCAATGTGGGTACGGCCCAGTTCGCATGCATAGTGCGCGGGCCCATCACCGTGCCGCTCAAGCTCCAGCGGCACACCGATCGCCGAGTAGAACTCCACCACCGCCTCAAGCTTGTGTGTGAAAACTATCAGTGCGCCCACATCGCTGACTGCTGACTTCATCGGCATTCACCCACGCTGGCTAACGGCCTCGAAGCACACCCGCCAGTCCCGGGTGCCGAGCCCGTCAGTGCCGAGTGTAAACACCCGCTAGAACCGGGTGCAGGCTGAGCCCCGCCGGCCACACCCAATCATCAAGTCGATCATCCTCGCGGGGTGCTCCGCTACCGCCCGACCGTAATCGGCTCGCCCTTACCCACTCTACAGCAACATCAATGGGCATTCGAGTCGCCATTCCCGGCAGGGGCCGGGCTCTTTGCTCTCCGCATTCCGGGGCCCGCGGTCGGAGTATTTGAGCCTGCCCCTTCGACAGGCTCAGGGCAGGCTCTGAGCCCTTCGACGAGCTCAAGATAAACTCCGGCCCGCAGGGCCGAAGTCGAAGGGGTTCCACAGCGAGTTGTTAGGCGGCCAGGAAGATCGCTAGGGGATGCATGCGAGGCCGTGTTCAGTCCCTAGGTATTGCAAGAGCGACCAGGGTGAGTGTCCTAGGTTGGATGTCGTCGCAGAGTTCGCGGGCGCGGCTAAGGAAGGCCTGGAACTCAGGCTTCTGACGCCATTGCTGGATTGCGTCCTGGCTGTCCCAAGGGCCGAACGAGAGAAAGCTTCTAGAGTTCGCCGTGTCTTGGATAAGGTGCCCTGATCCAGCGCCTGGTTGATTCAGGACAGTCCACTGAGCGAAGCTATCCCAGGCCGATATGAACTCGGCTTCCTTGGCTGGCTTGACGAGCCATTGACCGCTGCTGTACAGCTGACCGATCTTGGGCATCTATGGGTCTCCTGGTTTGGATGAGATCAAGTGAATGATACGGGACGGAAGTTCCCCCACCAAGCTGGCGGCTTCGCTTCTGGACGCCTGACGACCTCGAGCTGAGCCGCCCGGCCAGCCCAGGCTAGTAGCGTGCGGTAATTAACACCTGGCTGGCCGGGTCGGCTCCAGCGAGTTGTTGGGCAGCACCTCCATAGATATGCCCTTCAAACGAACTCTCGTCCGGTCTCCGGGCGCGAAGGATATCTGTTACTTGCTCTGGCCGCGGTTGCTCAACTGGCCGCGCACGGCCCCGCCCGGGAATTCGGCGTTGTGCACGTTGACGTAGTACTGCTCCGGGTGGTCAATGATCGCCTGGATCAGCATTGGATTGACATTCTCCAGGCACCCGCTCGAAGTTCCAGTCGTCGGCGGGCTCAGGGGCACGATGACCGGTCCGTTCACGCCCACGGGAGCCGCGTGGATGTGGGCGGCGGTTGCGGGAGCGATGTCGGAGACTGAGAGCTCCCAGCAGACCCTTTGCTGGCCAACATTGAGCGTAATCGAGGCGAAGCCGGTGCCATCCGGATCGGCGGCCGGGACTTCCTCGGCGCCTGAAAGCGTAGTGACCCGTGGCGCCCCGCCGCCACTGTCCGCTGCGGCCACATTCCCCACGGTGAGCAGGGCCAGCACAACCACGAGAATAACGTAGAGGTTTTTCATTTCTTCTTGTCCTTTCTATGTGTGAGATTACGTGAGACACGCCAAACCTGTTTGGCCCAGCAAGGCTGCTTCAACATTCCATGATATGCGACCACCTCCTTCTTTTGTGTACTATATCTGCTGCATCAACACTCGGAGGCTGGTCGGAGTGGCCCTCCCAGCCTTGGCCATGAATCACCGCGATCCAGTCTGGCTGGTCTAGATGGCGGGCTCAGCGCCGGAAGGGCGCGTGTGGTTTGATGAAATTGCACCTGTGCGGCCATTGGCGAGATCAGAGTGTGCCGGGAGTTCCCGAACGTGTGTAGCATCTGGATCGCTGCCCAACGGCCTCGAGCACACCCGCCAGTCCCGGGTGCCGAGCCCGTCAGTGCCGAGTGTAAACTGATCCCCGCTGGCCACACCCCATGGTGACGTCGATCATCATCGCGGGATGCCTTCGACGGAGCCTGCCCTAAGCGCTGAGCCCTGGCCTGAGTGCCTAGAGGCACCTACTCTTGGCGAAGTCGAAGGCTAGTCGTAGAGTCGAAGGGTCGCTCCGCCACCGCCCGACCGCACTCGGCTCACCCTTCCCCATTCTACAGCGACATCAATGGGCATTCGAGTCGCCATTCCCGGCAGGGTCGTGTTCTTTGCTCTCCGCATTCCGGGGCAAGCGGGAGGGGTCGCGGGCTTCGCGTGCCGGCACTAGCGGCACCGCGGACTTTGGGCGCCGGATCTTAGGCGCGGCTCCATCGAGTTGTTGGGCGGCCACAAATCAGGGCTGTTCGGGGGATCCGCTTCGGTACAGGCGGATTTGGGCCTTCTCCATCGTCACTAAGCCGTCTTTGATCTGGTTGTCTATAACCCGGAGGAAGGCGTCAAGCTTGTCCTCTGTGTCGACAACTTCGACGATGATTGGGAGGTCGGTCGAAAGCCTCTCGATCTTGAAAGACTGAATGCGGCTTCGCGCCCCGAAGCCCATGATGCCTCTGACGACGGTTGCTCCCGCGAGATGAAGCTCGCGGGCCTTGGTGACGAGCCATTCGTATAGAGGCATCCCGTCATGCTTGTCGCGTTCCCCGATGAAGATGCGGAGTAAGAAACCTTCTTCTGGCAGGGTCATCTCCTACCTCCAGAGCGCGTGAGCGAGAAGGCGGCCAGCCCAAGCGGCCATGAGTCCGAGCGAGACGCTCGTCAAGACGTTGAGAATGGCGGGCAGGACTTGGCCGAGACGGATGAGGTTGAGGCTCTCGTTGGCGAACGTTGAGAAGGTAGTAAACCCACCTAGGAGACCCACGATCAGCACGAGGCGTGCCTCTGGCGATAGGAGCCCCCTTGCTTCGGCCAGCTCCGAAAGAGCCCCGATGAGAAGGCAACCTGCGATGTTGACGCCGAGTGTTCCGTAAGGAAAGCTGTAGGACTTGGTCAGAGATTGGATTAGGCCGGAAAGGTAGTAGCGGAGTGCTGATCCGAGAAAGCCACCGACTCCAACGAGGACGAACTGGCCCATGGCTGATACCTCCACCCGTTCGGGTAGTAGGAGTCATCAGCCAGTGGCGGTTGTGGCGGACTCCATCGCCGTTCGACCAATTGTAGCGTAGTTCGCGTGGCCGCCTAACGGCCTCGAGCACACCCGCCAGTCCCGGGTGCCGAGCCCGTCAGTGCCGACTGTAAACTGAGCCCCGCCGGCTCCACCCCATGATCAAGCACATCATCATCGCGGGATGCCTTCGACGGAGCCTGGCCTGAGCGAAGTGAAGGCTAGTCGAAGCGTCGAAGGGCTCAGGCCAAGGCTCCGCTCGCCCTTCGACAGCCTCAGGGCTCGCTCCGCGTCGCCGCCCGATTGCGGCGTCCTGCGGAACCGCCCGGACGTATTCGGCACACCCCTCCCCACTCCATGGCAACTTCAATAGACATTCGGGTGGCCATTTTCGGCCGCGGTCCGGATGTCTCAGCTTGCCCTGAGCGAAGGCCCGAAAGGGCCGTACTCGAAGGGGCTCCAGCGAGTTGTTAGGCGGCTTGCGGTGTGTGGGCTTGGTGGTTTGGCCGTGAAAACGACCCGGCGAGCGAGCGGCGTGCATGTTGGGCGCGCCTCCGTCAAGGTGTGCGCTGGTACCGGCAGACCTGTGCGCCGCTCCGTGCTTTCTGTGTGGATACCAGCGCGAACGGCAGAGCCTCGCCGTTCTGCGGGAATATCGTCTTTCCACCGCCTAGCAAGATGGGCTCGATCGTGAGGAGCAGTTCGTCCACGAGATCGGCAGCGAGAAGGGCGCGGACCATCGTAGCGCTGCCGTAGATGTAGACGTATCCCCCTGGCCGCTCACGCCACTCAGAAACGGTTCTCAGGAGGTCTGAGCCGCGGATGATGGTCGTGGGCTTCCAGGTGATATCGGCGTCAATGAGCGTGTCGGAGACGACGTATTTCTGCACCAGGTTGATCCAGTCGGCGAACTGGTCACCGGATCGTTTCGGCCAGGCCGTGGCTGAGACCTGATACGTACGCCTGCCTTGGAGCAGCGCTTCGCTCTGCTGGGCGACCTCGTCGAACGTTCGCCCCATTACCTCGGGGTCGAAGTACTTCATCGACCAACCGCCATGGCGAAACCCGCCATCAGTGTCCTCGTTGCGAAGGCCAGGTGCCTGGACGACACCGTCGAGACTGATGAACTCGGCTACGAGTATGCGCATCGTGGTCCTCCTGACGACTCTTGACTAGCTGGATGGAGCAAGCCGCCTAACGGCCTCGAGCACACCCGCCAGTCCCGGGTGCCGAGCCCGTCAGTGCCGAGTGTAAACTGAGCCCCGCCGGCTCCACCCTATCATCAAGTCAATCATCATCGCGGGGTGCCTTCGACGGCGCCTGCCCTGAGCGCTGAGCCCTGGCCTGAGTGCCTAGAGGCACCTACTCTTGGCGAAGTCGAAGGCTAGTCGAAGCGTCGAAGGGCTCAGGCCAAGGCTCCGCTCGCCCTTCGACAGCCTCAGGGCTCGCTCCGCGTCGCCGCCCGATTGCGGCGTCCTGCGGAACCGCCCGGACGTAATCGGCTCGCCCTTACCCACTCTACAGCAACATCAATGGGCATTCGAGTCGCCATTCCCGGCAGGGGCCGGGCTCTTTGCTCTCCGCATTCCGGGGCGCGCGCGATCGGAGTATTTAAGCCTGCCCCTTCGACAGGCTCAGGGCAGGCTCTGAGCCCTTCGACGAGCTCAGGATAAACTCCGGCCCGCAGGGCCGAAGTCGAAGGGGCTCCAGCGAGTTGTTGGGCGGCACCAGATCCCGGATCAGACCGTTGGCTCCCAAATGCCCTTCACGAACTTGGCTTCCGCTTCGCCCGGCCATGGCGGCATGGCAATGCAGATGAACTCTAGTGCCACGTCAGATACGTTGCGGTACTGAAATTCGGTGCCAACGGGGATGTCGATTGAGGTGCCCGGGAGAAGTGCCGTGACACAGCTGACCACACCGTCGTGTCTCCAGATCTCGCCATGCCCCTTCAGTACGAACCAGAATTCGCTTACTGTTGCATGGACGGTCGCTCGGTTTGTCTGACGCGGCGCCACACTGCTATGGATCATGTTACCGGTGGGGCCATCCATGAGGAACCTGATTTCAGCCCCCGCGGGTGACTTCGCATCGGCATTCTCGGGAAGCAGAGTGGCTTTCATGGGTGGGGTCTCCGGATTCACGGCCGCTGCATGGAGGTTAGAGCCAGTGCCGCCCAACGTGGGCATCAGCGGCGACGCGGCGTGTGGGCAGAGCCTGTCTTCTGCCCGATCGGTGTGGAGCGCACGAGCGCCGGCTCTCGCGACCCGTTAGCGGCGTCCGCTGCATGCGGTGTTGGGCGGCGTTCACCGCTCCCACTATCAAGACATGGCTATTTGGATCGCCCTTCCAAATCTTGATCATCCACATTCTGCGGTTCCAATACATACCGCCGGGCATTCCAGATCGCATATCCGAAAGGAAACCAGAGCAAACCATAGAGCGCGGCTGAAAGATTCACGAGGTCAAGGCCTGCAACAGATCCGGTTTCAGGATCAATCGCCCAGCCAATAAAGTAGAGTGGAAGCATCAGGAACGGCATGAGCTTAACCGTGCGGGGCAGAGCAGCAGAAAGCGAGGAGGCTGCAAAAGCCCCCAACGCAAGAGTGATTACAAGCTCACCCAGGATACCAAAGATCCAGGCTACTCCCAAGCCCATTGTCGAGGCAGCCAAGAGAGCCAATGACTGAACGAGAGCGCCAACTGCGCACACCGTTGCACTGATCCGTGGAGTAGAGAATTCTATCGAGGTTTCAGATAGACTATAGAAGCCCACAGCTTGAAGTGCTATACCAAGCACCAAAGTAATTGCGATGACAGGCTGATTTAGAAGTTGGTTTCGCAAATCAAAATCCGGATTCGTGGCCTCCATTAAGAACATAAGAGCCCAAATCAACCCACCGAAAGCACCAAGGAGTCCCCCCCAACGAACAATAGCCTTCACAATTCACCTCCAGCCCGATATCTTTCTGATGCTTGAACCTGCCTAGGTCACTGCCTAATTGTGCCGGCTCACTTGCGGGTTTGCCGCCCAACGGCCTCGAGCTGAGCCCCGCCGGCCACACCCCATGATCAAGCACATCATCATCGCGGGATGCTCCGCTCACCCTTCGACAGAGCCTGCCCTGAGCAAGTCGAAGGGCTCAGGGCTCGCTCCGCTACCGCCCGACGGCTCCGGCAGCTCACCTGGCACAATACGGCATTGTGAAAGGCAGAACAAGTGACACTTTCGCCAGCTACGAGGGTCGCGGTCTTTGCGTGCCGGCACTTACGGCCGGCTCCAGCGAGTTGTTAGACGGCTCGGACTTATCTTCGTTTCCTAGACCATCTGATAAGAGTGCTTCCGTCATTGAAACCCAGCGGAATCACAGAACCTACGCCGAAGACGAAGAGGCTATCCACGGCCACGAAGGCGACTGCGATCCACAAGCCGTTTCCCTGAGAGCGAAGCGCCAATCCCAGGCCGGACGCTACCAGGGCCAAGCCGACGCTTGCCAAAGGACCACCGAGGGCGCGTCGAATGTGTGTCGCAGGCGGGAGCCGGGCTTCATCCCGCGGGTACAACGAAGTTCCTAGCCACCACCACAGGCGGACACCGACCATCGGGTGACCGGCATCACGGGCAGCGAGAGCGTGGCCAAGGTGGTGAACGAATAAGACAACCCAATGCACGAGGCAGAGCCCGAGGCCGGCCAGGAGCGCCTGCAACAACCCGTGGGAATCGAGCATGAGCGAAGCCGCGGCCGCTGCAGTCCATAGAAGCATGAAGGCAACACTGGCTGTGGTCGTGAGTTGCGGGCGTAGATCTCGAAGCACGTCTCCTCGCGCAGGCCTGAAGGTGAAGTGAACCCGAGCCGTCTAACGGCCTCGAGCACCTGTCAGTGCCAAGTGTAAACTGAGCCCCGCCGGCTCCACCCTATCATCAAGTCAATCATCATCACGGGTGCCTTCGACGGAGCCTGCCCTGAGCGCTGAGCCCTGGCCTGAACGAAGTCGAAGGCTAGTCGAAGCGTCGAAGGGCTCAGGCCAAGGCTCCGCTCGCCCCGGCTCGCTCCGCGTCGCCGCCCGGATGCGGCGTCCTGCGGAACCGCCCGGACGTACTCGGCTCACCCTTCCCCTCTTCACGGCAACATCAATGGGCATTCGAGACACCATTTTCGGCCGCGGTCCGGATCCCGGGCTTTGGGCGCCGGCTCTTAGGGCGCGGCTCCATCGCGTTGTTAGGCGTCGCTGCTTGAGGCGCCGGCAATGACATGTGTCCCTTTCCAGCCCAGAACGCTATCCGGCGAGTCGCGAGATCAAGCAGGAACGTAGGTCAACCTGATCACATCCTCGCCAATCCGATCATTCGTCATAAGGCGGAGCGGCGGCCGGGGTCCGGCGAAGTATGGTTTGCCGCGACCAAGCACGACGGGGTGCAGGTAGATTCGATACTCATCGATCAGGCCAAGCTAGGTGAGGCTTTGTGCCAAGTCCGGGCCAGCAACTTCGATCTCCCCGTCGCGCTCAGCCTTCAGCTCGCGGATCGCGCCCTCAAGATCATCCTCAACAAGCCTGGCGTTGGGGCCGACCGACTTCAAGGAGCGCGAGACGACCCATTTCGGCTGGTTCCGCCACGCCGCCGCGAAGGCGCGTTCCGCTGCATCCCATTCAGGATGATCGTCGTCCCAGTAACGCATTACCTCATACATTTGGCGACCGTAGACACAGCCCGCCTGCCCCTGAGCCTCCTCAATGAAGTGGCGGAAGAGCGTTGGGCTTGGCGCAAACGCCATATGGTCGACGTAGCCGTCCAGGGACTGGTTCATTCCGAACACGAGCTTAGCCATACCACTTCCCTTCTCCACCCGGACCATGTGCGCGGTGGGTGCGACGCCTAACGGCCTCGAGATGAGCCCCGCCGGCTCCACCCCATGATGACGTTGATCATGATCGCGGGATGCCTTCGGCTTCGCTCAGGCCAAGGCTTCGCTCGCCCTTCTACAGAGCCTGCCCTGAGCTTGTCGAGGGGCTCAGGGCTCGCTCCGCGTCGCCGCCCGATTGCGGCGTCCTGCGGAACCGCCCGGACGTAATCGGCTCGCCCTTACCCACTCTACAGCAACATCAATGGGCATTCGAGTCGCCATTCCCGGCAGGGTCGTGTTCTTTGCTCTCCGCATTCCGGGGCAAGCGGGAGGGGTCGCGGGCTTCGCGTGCCGGCACTAGCGGCACCGCGGACTTTGGGCGCCGGCTCTTAGGGCGCTGGCTCCATCGAGTTGTTAGGCGGCGCTCGGTGGTTTGAGACTGGGCTGGCCGCTGCAACGCGTGCTCAAGTTGTAGAGGGCCCGGTACGCATTGTGGAATGAAACCTCAAAATATGGATAGTTGGGTATGGACCGCCAAACCAAGCGGTTATCTGTTGGCAGGCTGGTAGGCAAGAGCAAGGGATCCAAAACTAAGGGTTTTGGTTTGGACAAGCTTTAGCTTCGTCGGAGGCGTCCCGTCCGGGAAAAACCGCCTTCCCCTTCCCATGACGAAGGGCTGGACTAAGAAGCGATACTCATCGATCAGATCCGTTCCCATCAGCGATTGGACCAGGTTCGCACTGCCATCAATAATGATGTCTTTGCCCGGCTGCTGTTTCAGTTTAGTGATTTCTTCCACCACATTTCCTGAGATGATGGTGGATTCCTTCCAGGGAGCTGTCGAGAGCGTGGTCGAGACCACATACTTGTGCATTCGGTTGAGGATCGGCCCAGGACCATCGCCGGTCGTCTGTGTGGACCAGCCCGGCCAAAGCATTTCATAGGTGACCCGGCCCAAGAGGTACGCATCCCCTTTGGAGTACTCCTCCATAATGTACTGTCGCCTCTCGGCGCTATCCGAAGAATGCCACCAGTGATCCATCGTATCTGCGTCAAAGACACCATCCAGCGTGATCCATGCCTTCACCCAGAGCTTTCTCATGCGAGTTCTCCTTTCGACTTGATGCTTCTCTATGCGCGCACATTCGCGCGAAAAACCCGTTCGAGAACTGCGTGGGTCAGCCTACGACTACATCCTCGCGAGCCACCTAGCTGCGCCGCCTAACGGCCTCGAGCACCCGTCAGTGCCGAGTGTAAACTGAGCCCTGCCGGCTCCACCCTATCATCAAGTCAATCATCATCACGGGTGCCTTCGACGGAGCCTGCCCTGAGCGCTGAGCCCTGGCCTGAACGAAGTCGAAGGCTAGTCGAAGCGTCGAAGGGCTCAGGCCAAGGCTCCGCTCGCCCCGGCTCGCTCCGCGTCGCCGCCCGATTGCGGCGTCCTGCGGAACCGCCCGGACGTAATCGGCTCGCCCTTACCCACTCTACAGCAACATCAATGGGCATTCGAGTCGCCATTCCCGGCAGGGTCGTGTTCTTTGCTCTCCGCATTCCGGGGCAAGCGGGAGGGGTCGCGGGCTTCGCGTGCCGGCACTAGCGGCACCGCGGGCTTTGGGCGCCGGCTCTTAGGGCGCTGGCTCCAGCGAGTTGTTAGGCCGCACTCCCGGACAAGTCGGATAGAAAGCGTGGCGATCCATGGCACCACCCGAGGAACAGAGTTGGAGAAACATGGCCGGGCACGGAGTGCAATTCCCCTGGTCTCGCGGGAACCCCAAGGTGCCCCGCAAAGTCCACAAAGTCCGGCAGCCAAGAGTTCTTGACGCTAAACGAATGAACAATCATCACAGCGACAGCAGCGGAGAACTGCCGAGCGGCAAGGACCGCAGACACCGTGCGATGGACTAGCTGATACCGAACCGTATCCGGCAGTTGGCGCTGCAGACCGAGGACGTGATCAAGCTGCGCCAAACGTGCCGGCACACCGCCTTCGGTCTCCTTCCGCTTCTCTCCCAACGTAGGACCGAAGGCCTCCTCCACCTTCCCCTCGATCGCGAGACAGACTAGGCCGGCAGACCCGGCGGCAAGAACGAGTAAGTCGGTCTGGGACGCGCGGGTGCCACCTTGGAGGGCAACCTCGTACTCAGGAAGGCCAACCAGCATCTCAAGATCGCGTAGTTCGGGGGCCTTGGAAGCGACGAAGGCGTGGGCGACCTCTTCCGGAAACCCAGGCGCTGCCGACTCCCAGCATTGGGCCAAAGCCATTGCGGAATGCCCTGCCTTCCAATGGCGCTCAGGCTGGGCAAGAAGGGGCTTCCAGTCTTGAGGGGCGCGTGTGGGGACAAATATGCGTTTCATTATTCCCCTAAGGAGTGCGGCCTAACTGCTGGCGTTACCCGCTGGTGGGCGGGACGAGACAACGCCACTTCGCCGGAACCAACTTCAAGCCACGCAAACTTCCCGAAAACGCGCCGACTCCCACCAGTCGGGTGCACGCCGTGTTACGCCGCGCCCGTTTGTTGATCCGCTTCCGCCAAGAACCTCTTGATGTGTGGTAGTACTTGGTCACTTCGCATGATCGCTCCCACGTGATCGAGCCCCGGCAGGGTGAAGAATGTGGCGTTGGCGATCTGCTTGGCGCACTCCTCGATAGGTTGGTACTCGTCCATCTCCCCAGCGTAGAGCAAGCAAGGCATTCTTATCGTCGGAAGGACAGCCTCCAGACTCTCACGGTCCTGGGCTACAACTAGGAGCGCCTCATAATCGTAGGCCAACATTCGCTCCTTTAACTCAGGCGAGACCGCGCCATATTCCTTTTCCCACATGGCGACTAATGCTGCTGGCCCCTTCTCGATCCCATTCCGCACGAACTGGCGCAGACCATCCATGTCAGTTGCATAGGGCGCCGCTCCGGGACGGATGGGGAAATCCCGGAACACCCTGCGAGCATGATTACCTGCAGGAGGACTCCTCGCAAGGTCGCCTTTCGCATGACCTCCGCCCTATGGCCGATGGCCGTCTAACGGCCTCGAGCTGAGCGGCTCGGACGCACTCGGCCCGCCCTCAGCCACTCTACGGCTGACTCAAAGGTAGGTCTAGCCACAGTTTTCCGCCAGCGGTCCGAGTCCGCTCCAGCGAGTTGTTAGGCGGCATCGATCATCAAAAGCGGAAGTCTCTGCGGTTGAATGAAAATGAATCCTCGACGGTCTTCATCTGCATGGCAAAGTCCCTGAAGAGTGCCCAGTAATTGCTGTCGCGGTCGAGGCCGTGCCAGAAGTTGCGGCTTTTCCAGCAGAGGAGAGCAGGGTACCCGAACATGTAGTGCGCAACGTGCCTGGTCACGAGGCCCGAGTTCAGCAGGAGGGCTAGCTCCTCAAACATGCCAAGGAGGTGAGCCCTGTCTGGCGTTGAGTATCGGCGAAGCTTAGGGCTATCGGCCTCCAGAAGTCCTATGATCTCGTAGAGGATAGTGTCGGTCCGGAAGCGTTTGCGTTGCTCAAGGTAGTGCGAAGCCCTCCGCTGTGCGCCCTGGCGTGAGAACTCGATGACGCCAATGATGAGGGTTGGCACGCCGAGTAAGGCGCCAAGGATGACAGCAACGCTTGCGAGATCCTGGAGTGTCACGGGGGATGCTCCCTCCCATCCTGGATAGCGCGATGCCGCCTAACGGCCTCGAGCTGAGCCCCGCCGGCCACACCCCATGATCAAGCACATCATCATCGCGGGATGCTCCGCTCGCGCCGGCTCGCTCCGCTACCGCCCGACCGCACTCGGCTCAACCTCACCCACCCTACCGCAACATCAATCGGCATTCGAGTCGCCATTTTCGCGCGCGGGAGGGGTCCCGGGCTTTGGGCGCCGGTCACTTACGGCGCGGCTCCAGCGAGTTGTTAGGCGGCAATCCTAGGGTGACAGCACCTTCGATGCATGCATGTCTACTGGGCGGCCCCGAAGAGCTCCACGACATTGCCATCTGGGTCCTCGAGCAAGATCTGCTTTCCGCCTGGTCCCTTCACGACGTCATTGCGGAAGCGAAGCCCCGCGGTCTTCATTTCCTCGACCCGCGTGTCGAAATCCTCGAGCTCAATGACAAAGCGGTTCCAACCGCCCGGCTCGGGGTGGCGTCCGTCAGGCATCGGTCGAGCGGCGGAGCTCTGTGGCCCGGCGAGCCAGAGAGTGAGGTCGCCTCGGGAGACGCGAGCGAAGGCAGGACCCATGCGCTCCTCGAGTTTGAAGCCGAGGTTCATTGTGTAGAACGCGACAGAGCGCTCAACGTCGCCGACGAGGTATCTGATAGTTGCCATGAAAGTCCACCTCCGGTGAGAGGGAGAACCTGGGGATCAATACGCTTCCAGAGAGTCTGTCGCTGGCCTAGCAGCGAGATTGCCGCCTAACGGCCTCGAGCTGAGCCCCGCCGGCCACACCCCATGATCAAGCACATCATCATCGCGGGATGCTCCGCTCGCGCCGGCTCGCTCCGCTACCGCCCGACCGCACTCGGCTCAACCTCACCCACCCTACCGCAACATCAATCGGCATTCGAGTCGCCATTTTCGCGCGCGGGAGGGGTCCCGGGCTTTGGGCGCCGGTCACTTACGGCGCGGCTCCAGCGAGTTGTTAGGCAGCCATCAAGGGAGGGACAATGCCCACGGAGG
>JBBDZX010000002.1:0-64158 GCA_040899905.1 Anaerolineales bacterium
GACCAGTGAGCTGTTACGCACTCTTTCAAGGATGGCTGCTTCTAAGCCAACCTCCTGGCTGTCTCAGCAGTCCCACATCGTTGCCCACTTAGCCCATACTGAAGGACCTTAGCCGATGGTCTGGGCTGTTTCCCTCTCGACGACGAAACTCATCTCCCGCCGTCCGACTGCCACGCTCTGGAGTACCGGCATTCGGAGTTTGGTTGGGTTTGGTAAGCGATAAGCCCCCTAGCCCATCCAGTGCTCTACCTCCGGTACTGAACGCGTGACGCTAGCCCGAAAGCTATTTCGGGGAGAACAAGCTATCTCCGAGTTCGTTTGGCATATCACCCCTACCCACAGCTCATCCCACATTTTTGTAACAATGAAAGGTTCGGGCCTCCACGAGTGGTTAGACTCGCTTCACCCTGGCCATGGGTAGCTCACCCGGTTTCGTGTCTAATCCCTGCGACTGAACGCCCTATTCAGACTCGCTTTCGCTACGGATTCGGGTGTCTCTCCCTTATCCTCGCCACAGAGATTAACTCGCCGGCTCATTCTCCAAGAGGCACGCCGTCAGGCCGAGCGGCGCATCACCCGGTTTCCCGGGGACACCGACCCGCCATCAGCCCTCCGACTGCTTGTAAGCGCACGGTTTCAGGTTCTATTTCACTCCCCGAACTGGGGTGCTTTTCACCTTTCCCTCACGGTACTGGTGCACTATCGGTCGTCAAGCGTATTTAGCCTTGGGGAATGGGCTCCCCGGCTTCCCACCGGATCAGCGTGCCCGGTGGTACTCAGGATCCCGACGGAACGTCAGAACGCTTTCGCCTACGGGACTGGTACCCTCTGTGGTGGGCTTTTCGACACCCTTCGGCTAGCGCTCCGGCATCCCTGCGCCGGTCCTGCAACCCCGCCCCGGCAAGCCGGGACGGTTTGGGCTACTCCGCGTTCGCTCGCCACTACTAGCGGAATGATCTCTTTTCCTCTGGGTACTGAGATGTTTCAGTTCCCCAGGTTCCCGCCACCGGGTCTATAGATTCAACCCGGGGCGACGCCGAAGACTTGCGTCTCGACGTCGGGTTTCCCCATTCGGAAATCCCCGGATCGCAGCCTGCACACGGCTCCCCGAGGCTTATCGCAGTGTTCCGCGTCCTTCATCGGCGCTTGACACCAAGGCATCCACCGTGCGCCCTTCGTAGCTTAACACACGTGATGCGGAGAAATTGACTCTCTTCCTTTTGGCCTTTCGATTGTTAAGGTCATCGGACGCCTTCGCTCGGAAGACGCCTCGGGCCTCGAAGGTTCCGAGACCGGCGGCTCAGCCGCCCGGGGCTCGTGCGGAACCCATTCGGTTCCGCCTGACCCCCGGAGGGTTCAGCCGATGTACGCAACGCGGCCCGGCAATTCGCCGGGCCGCGACCCACGCGTCGATTGCTGGTTCCCCCTCGATTAAGTTGGATCGTGCGCGCGAGCCGTCAAGCCTTCGTATGCTCCTCGTTCCGGGCTCAGGTGGAGATGGGGGGATTTGAACCCCCGACATCTGCCTTGCAAAGGCAGCGCTCTCCCAGCTGAGCTACATCCCCACGATCAGTTTCCAGTTGCCAGTTGCCAGTTTCCGGTCACCCGCGTCCAGTCTTCGCTTTGGCCATTACTGGCTACTGGTGACTGGTCACTGGGAACCTCGAACCTGGAGGTGGGCCTTTCAGGATTCGAACCTGAGACCTTTCCCTTATCAGAGGAACGCTCTAACCAACTGAGCTAAAGGCCCCGGCGGGCTTAACCCCTGAAGAGTGACAGGAAACCACGACGTGCTTCGCCCCAGACGCCCCGACACCGTCGGGGCGGTTTTCCGGTTCTGGAGCTGGAACGCCAACCCGCAGGCCGACGCTCAGGCTCCCTTAGAAAGGAGGTGATCCAGCCGCACCTTCCGGTACAGCTACCTTGTTACGACTTCGTCCCAGTCACCAGCCCCACCTTGGGCGGCTCCGTCCCTTGCGGGTTCGGTCGCCGATTTCAGGTGTTGCCAGCTCCCATGACGTGACGGGCGGTGTGTACAAGGCCCGGGAACGTATTCAACGCAGTAGTGCTGACCTGCGTTTACTAGCAACTCCGACTTCACGTAGGCGGGTTGCAGCCTACGATCCGAACTGAGACCGGCTTTGTGGATTGGCTCCGCCTCGCGGCTTTGCGACCCATTGTACCGGCCATTGTAGCGTGTGTGTAGCCCAGGGCATAAAGGCCATGCTGACTTGACGTCATCCCCACCTTCCTCCGGCTTGATACCGGCAGTCCCCTGTGACACATGTAACACAGAGTAAGGGTTGCGCTCGTTACCGGACTTAACCGGACACCTCACGGCACGAGCTGACGACAGCCATGCAGCACCTGTGCAGGCTCCCCGAAGGGTCGGTCACCTTTCGGATCCCTACTACCTGCATGTCAAACCCTGGTAAGGTTCTTCGCGTAACCTCGAATTAAACCACACGCTCCGCTGCTTGTGCGGGCCCCCGTCAATTCCTTTGAGTTTTAACCTTGCGGCCGTAGTCCCCAGGCGGCAGACTTATCGCTTTGGCTTCGGCACTGACGGTGTTTAAGCCGCCAACACCAAGTCTGCATAGTTTACAGCTAGGACTACCGGGGTTTCTAATCCCGTTTGCTCCCCTAGCTTTCGCGTCTGAGCGTCAGGGGCAGACCAGGAGGCCGCTTTCGCCACAGGTGTTCCTCCGGATATCTACGCATTTCACCGCTACACCCGGAATTCCACCTCCCTCTCCTGCCCTCTAGTCTGGCAGTATCGAACGGCCTCTCCCAGTTGAGCCAGGAGATTTCACGTCCGACTTATCAGACCGCCTGCACGCGCTTTAAGCCCAGTGAATCCGGATAACGCTCGCCTCCTACGTTTTACCGCGGCTGCTGGCACGTAGTTAGCCGAGACTTATTCCGGGGGTACGGTCCTTTCTCATCCCCCCGAAAAGCGCTTTACGACCCGAAGGCCTTCATCGCGCACGCGGCGTTGCTGCATCAGGCTTTCGCCCATTGTGCAATATTCCCTACTGCTGCCACCCGTAGGTGTCTGGCCCGTGTTTCAGTGCCAGTGTGGGGGACCACCCTCTCAGGCCCCCTACCCGTCGTCGCCTTGGTAGGCCGTGACCCTACCAACAAGCTGATGGGCCGCAGGCCCCTCCCGAAGCGGATTGCTCCTTTCCTTGCCAGACCTCTAACTCCAACAAGGGTATGGGGTATTAGCTCCAGTTTCCCGGAGTTATCCCCCTCTTCGGGGCAGGTCGCCTACGTGTTACTCACCCGTTCGCCACTCGGACTTCGCCGTATTGCTACAACAAAGCCCTCGTTCGACTTGCATGTATTAGGCACGCCGCTAGCGTTCATCCTGAGCCAGGATCAAACTCTCCGTAAGTTTCGAAGCCACGTCCGAAGACGCAGCCAGAAGCTTAGTTAACTGAGGCCGAAGCTTGCCAGGTTTCCTGTCACTCTTCAGTTGTTAAGGTGCCACCGTCCGAGCAGGTCATCGTACCACCCGCTCGAAACCCCTGTCAAGGACCCCAAAGACAAACGTGCCGAGGTCGGCTTTCTCACCTCGGCTCGGGCATCAGACCGGTCGGCCCTGCGATGGTCGAAGGGCTCGGTCTCTGGGTCCCTGGGTTGAAGTTGGGTGGGTTTGCCCGGGTTAGCAGGCGAAACCGGCTGCGTACTCTTCCATTATAGGGGCCAGGCCCGGCTTGTCAAGCGCATCTACCCACCTATGCCCTTAAGCCGATGCCCCGCTGTACGCCCTCAACCCACGCCGCCATATCCACCGAGCGGCCACAAATCCCACCACCGCCAGCCCTACCAGGAGCGCCAGCGCCGCCGCGGTCAGCCGTCCGGTCAGAGCCTGCGCGGGCACGGTGACGGCCACGCCGACGGGAATCAGGAAGGTCAAACCGATTTGCAGCCAGCCGGGATAAATCCCCATCGGCCACCGCCCGGCCAACGAAACCCCCTCCAAAACATCCATCACGCTCCAGACCCTCACGAACCAGAACGCCGAACAGGCAAGGATGAACCAAACGCTGTAGATCAGAGCCCCGCCGCAAAGAAGCGCAAGCGCGAAGGCGGCCGCGTCTACCACCCCGACGGAGGCGCCGCGCAGGTACACCGAGGCCAGAATGACCGCGATCCCCACCGCGACGTCGATGAGCTTCCAGATCTGGAATTGGCTGATGCTCACCAGGAGCTGAGCATCGACAGGCCGGGCTAGGACCTGATCCAGGGTTCCCTCCTGGACCGACTCCATGAGACGAAAGAGATTCGGTGTGACGCCGAAGTTCAGGAATCCCATGAAGAAGAGATACACGCCGAGGACGGTCAGGAGCTCGGCGGGTTCCCAGCCGGCCAGCAGCTGCGTGTGCTGAAACACGAGGGCCAGCCCCGCCAGGCCGGTCACCAATTCCAGGGCAGATTGAACCAGCTGCAGGAAAAAATTCGCCCGGTACTGGAATTCGTTCATCGCGTTCAACCGAAGCATCACCCGCAACAGTCGGAGCAGCAAGGCCTCAGCCTCCGACGGCGCTATAGCGCCGGATCGCCGCGCGCCACACCACGACAAAGACGATTCCGCCAAAGGCCAGCCATCCCAACTGGTGGGCGAACCCGGCCAAGGCCTCCGCCGGCGAGAACCTCCCCAACAGCAGCTCAAGCGGGAATCCGAACATCCACACAAAGGGAAGCGATCTCGCCCATTGCTGCCCCCACTCCGGCAGCAGGGAGATCGGCGCGATCCGGCCCGACAGGAAGAACTCGACCGTGAAGAACATCTGGAACAGGGCCGTTACGCGTGTGGTCCAGAACGCGGTCAACGACATGCTGTACATCCAAACGTGGCGGAGGAAAAAGCCCATCAGCAGGGCGGGGACAAACGCCAGGACACACCAGACTTGCAGCTGCACCGACGGCCGGAACACCAGCACGAGCACCGCCATCGTCGGCACCAGCGTGAAGAGCTCTACCCACTTGCCCGCCATCAGGTTCGCGGTATCGAAGTGAAACGGGTGAACCGGTCGCAGCAAGAGCGGCGAGTATTCACCCTTCCGAATCCTCGTTTCCATCCAATACGGGCTCCAGGCGACGGTCATCTGCCGGACCAAAGTCCACACGATGAAGTAGCCGGCGAAGGTATCCGCCGTGAAACCGGCCACTTCGCCGCCGGACTGCCGGGCGACCGTCGACCACACCACCAGGTAGACGATCGGCTCGCCGAATTTCCCCAGCAGCTGCAACGCGATGGCCGCGCGGTACTGCATGCTGTCCGCAAACGCCACCCGCATCTGCGCCGCGTAGTACGCCAGGGTCGACCTCATGGGCCGGCCTTCTGCGCAAACACTTCCTCGATCACCTGCTCGATCGGCGGATCCTCCACGGTGAGATCGATCACGTTGATCTCGGAGAGCAGGCGGGCGGTTGCGCGCGAGGTCTCCTGCTTCGGAACCAATAGCACGGCCATCCCCGGCCCGCGCTCCACCACCTCGCCGTAGGCGGTAAGGTCGACCTCGCCGGCTTCGAGCTTGAGGACGATCTTCTTGTGAGTCGAGAACCGCGCCACCAGACCGGCCAAATCGCCGTCGTAAAGGATTTTCCCGTGGTGGATCACGATCACGCGCCGGCAGAGCGCCTGCACGTCCGCCATGTAGTGGCTTGTCAGCAGAATCGTCGAACCGTACCGCTGGTTGTATTCGGCCAGGAATTCCCGGATCCGCCGCTGCGCCGTGACGTCCAAGCCTAGAGTCGGCTCGTCCAGGAATAGCACGGGCGGCCGGTGAAGAAGGGAGGCGCAGATCTCGACCTTCATCCTCTCGCCCAAGGAGAGGTTGCGAACCGGCTTGCGAAGGAGGTCCCCCAATTCCAACAGCTCCACCATGACCGCCACGGTGTCTCGGAATTGGCCCGGTTCGATCTCATAGATCACTCGGTTCAATTCGAAGGAATCTCCCGCTGGGATGTCCCAGGCGAGTTGATTGCGCTGCCCCATCACGAGTGTGATCCGGCGCAGAAACTCGCGTTCGCGGCGGGAGGGGACATGGCCGAGGACGGTCACGACGCCGGCCGTCGGATAGAGCAGACCGGAAAGCATCTTCAAGGTGGTGGTCTTGCCGGCTCCGTTGGGCCCCAGAAACCCAATCACCTCGCCCGGTGCGATGTCAAAACGGATATCGTCCACCGCTCGCACTTCCTTCATCTTCCGTCGGACCAAGCTGCGCAGCGCGGCGCGCAGTCCAGGCTCACGTTCGGGGACGCGGTAGACCTTGGTCAGACCGTCCACGTGGACGGCGGAGGTCGATTCCGAGGGCGGGCTCATGGTGTGGGGCAGGACCGGAGGCGGGAGGGACTCTCTCCCGGCTTAGATCTCGCGTCGACCTTCAAGGGCTTGGGAAAGCGTGGTGATGTCCGCGTATTCGAGGTCTCCGCCCGAAGGCAGACCACGTGCCAGCCGAGTCAGCCGGACGGGCGCGCCGGTGAACTGGGTGCGGATATAGAGGGCGGTGGTCTCGCCTTCGACCGTCGGGTTGGTCGCCAATATCAGCTCGCGGATGGCCTCCTCCCGCACGCGAACGCCGAGCTCGGAGATTCGAAGATCATCCGGCCCGATCCCTTCGACGGGGGAGATGGCTCCGTGCAGGACATGGTAGCGGCCTCGGAACTGGCCCGTGCGCTCAATCGCCAACGCGTCCAAAGGCTCTTCGACGACGCAAACCAACTCGGCCTCGCGCGTCGGATCCGCGCATACATTGCACAGTTCTTCACCGGCAATCGTCAAATTGAAGCACCGACGGCATAGGGCCGTACCCGATCGCATCTCCACCAGCGACTGAGCCAGCTCCTGCGTTTCCCCGGCCGGGGCCCGAAGCAGGAAGTAGGTCAATCGGGAGGCGGTCTTCGGCCCGATCCCGGGGAGACGGGAGAAGGCTTCGACTAATCTCTCGACGGGGCGGGGGACGGTGGACTTCATGCGTCACCGCCTTGCATGGGCCGCAGACGCCTGGCCGCCAGCTCCTGGGACTCCTGAATCGCCTGATTCACCGCCTCCTGTACCAGGAGCTCGATTCGCCGTGCGCGATCCGGGGCCACACCGGGTACCTGGATCGATACATGCTCGCAAACCTGAGTCCCGCTCATCACAATCCGAATCTCTCCTTCTCCCGACACGACCTCCACGGATTGGCGCGCCAGCTCTTCTCGGGCTGCCCGAAGCTCCGCTTCAAGTCGGGGAAAAAGATCCGGCGGATCGCCGCCGGGGTGCCTCTCACTCATGCCGCGTCCATCACGCCTCAGGCAGCATTCTCTGGGGGAATCGTCTTGATCTCGACGACCTGCGCGCCCAGATCACGCAGGGCGGTCGCTACCATGCCTTCCTCTTCCATCGGGGGGGTCTCTTCCGGCCGCGGGGCGGGCCCGGTCCACTTTTGGATCAACACACAGCGAAGCCGGACCGGGGCGCCGAAAACGGTCTGTAGCGCACCCTGGACCACGGAAAGGTTGTTGCCCTTTTCCATTTTTTCCCGGAGCAGGTCGCTTTGGAAACCGAGGACCAGCGCGGTCCCCTCCATCCCCAGGGGCCGAGATGAATTGAGGAGCGCCTGTGTCTTCGGATCGGAGGCGTAGGCGGCTTTCAGAATCTCCTGCCAGTGTCCCAGAACGTCTTGAATTCCGGGCGCTCCCACCGACGCGGATGGCACCCCACTGGGTGAGGTCTGCCCGCCGCGGGCTGCGCGAGGCTCGGGTCTGGCCGCGGGCGGTGATTCCGCCGGCGCGGTCTTGGCCTTTCCCGGCGAGGGCAGCCCGACGGGCCTGGAGGGTTGGAGCGCCTCGACCGATTCCAGGAATGCCAGCTCCAGGGCCAGGGCCGGCTGCCAGCTGCTTCGTGTTTCTCCGGCAGCCCGGCCGAAGGCGCGAATCGATGTGATCAGGGCGGACAATGAGACTTTCGCCGCCACTGCCCCCATTTCGCCGCGAGACTCCGCTGGCGCTTCGATCCACTCGGGATTCCCGAGTTTGGCCAACAATGCGCCCCGGAGCCACTCGACAAGCTGGCGGGCAAAAGACCTCGGATCCGTCCCCCCATCGATCGCCTGGCCGATGGCACGCAAGCCCGCAGCCGCATCCTCGCCTGCCCACGCTTGAAGGATTGCGGCCACGGCGGAGTCGTCGGCCGTTCCCAGCACCGTTTGCACTTCCCGCAGCGTCAAAGGCTCTTCGAGGGAGGCGAGCTGATCCAGCAGAGAAATCGCATCTCGCAGGCTGCCGGTGGCATGGCGGCCGATCGCCTCCAGGACGCCCCTTTCCACGGTCCTGCCTTCCGTCGCCAGCTTCCGCGCCAGGTATTCGGTCATCGTCGCCAGTGGGACGCGTCGGAACTCGTGACGCTGGCACCGGGACACAACGGTGGCCGGGACCTTATGTACTTCGGTGGTGGCAAGAATGAAAATCGCGTGGGCCGGGGGTTCCTCCAGCGTCTTCAAGAGTGCGTTGAAGGCGGCCGTGGAGAGCATGTGGACCTCATCGACGAGGTAGACCTTGGCCCGGCCCTCATTGGGAGAGAAGTGGATTCGATCGCGCAGCTCGCGAACGTCCTCTACACTCGTATTGGAGGCGGCGTCGATCTCGATGAGATCCAGGAAGCGGCCGGCGACGACGGCCTGGCACGGCCCGCAAACATTGCACGGGCGAGCGCTCGGGGGTTCGGCCAGACAGTTGACGGCCTTGGCCAGGATGCGTGCGGTGGAGGTCTTTCCCGTGCCGCGGGGGCCGGCGAAGAGGAAGGCGTGGCCGATGCGGCCCGCGCCGACCGCGTTGCGCAGGGTCCGGACGATGTGGTCTTGTCCCACGATCTCGTCCCACGTCTGCGGACGCCACTGCCGGTAGAGCGCGTTGGTCATATGTCGAACCCCGGGTGCCGGGAGAGTCTAACAGACGGATCGGGCACCCGCAACCAATCCTGGCCCAAACGACGGAAGGCGCGTTACCTTCCCTGACAGGCCGGCCAGCGCTCGAAGACTCCTACCTCCTCCGGCTGGGTTTCGTAGCTCTGGTCGGGCAGCAGGTCGAATTGCGTTCCAAAAAACGCGTTGAACACGATGCGGAACGAGTTCACGGGCGATACGCCCGGATACCATTCCGTCCGTTGTTCCCCCCTTAAGTAGTACGCGCTCAGGATCTCGAACGCGCCCACGCCGCCTCGACCCGTATCGCCCTGGATCAGCACAATAGGCGGGTTGGCTGACTCCGAGATGATTTGCTCCACGATTCCCAAGAGGCGGCGGTTCACAAACTCGATCTCATTCAAGTACCCGCGGATGTCGTATTCGCTGTTCACCGCACCGTCCAATGGGCCGCCGTAGTAACGGCGATCGGTGGTGATTTCCCCGTTCGGACTGAACACTCGTGGCACATGGGGGATCAGGATATGGGCAAAGGTGAACTTCGCGCCCGGGAGGCGGGCCAGGGTGGGCAGGGTTTCGAGGATGTACAGCTGGCGTTTGACGAAAGCGGCGTGCGGGAAGGCAACGGATTCCAAGGCTTGGAACATCCCCTGCCGAACGGAGCTCTCCTGTTGGCGCCATGCGTCCATGACGGCCAGCAGCATCGTCGTTTGCATGAGCAGAGATTCGAAGGGTTCGATGGCTTGAATCCCGGGAGCCTCCTCTTCCGGGCCCAAATAGAGGTCCGCATCTCGCAGGCGGCTCCATTCATACCCCGTATCAAAGCCGATGGTGGTGTAGCCCGCCGACTCGAGGAGGGCCCGGACTCGGCTATCCCGAAGGAGGAACCATGGCGCGGCCCCGCCCAAGCCTCGCGCCTGGATGAGCTCCCGCAATGGACGAAGGTAATCCATGTTCAAGGAGGAGGTGAGAGATTCCTGCGTAGACGGGTAGTTCGATCGGGCGCATTCCGCCACCCAGAAGCCCATCTCTTCCAGACGGCGGAGGAAGGTGGAGTTGTCAAAGTGGTAGTCCTTGAGCAGGGTGTCCTCGCGGGTGTAGGTGTCCAGAATGATGTAGTAGATATCGGGAGGGGACTCCGGCACATGGAGTTGCGAGGAGGCTTCTTCCGCAAACCATGAGTTCCGCGGCGGATTCGCCAAGTGGGTCCCGGCGTCGATGGCCAGGCTCCCAAGGGGTAGAGCGACCATGACCATCGCCAGGCGAGTGAACCAAACGGAAACGGCGGGGTCGACAGACCTACGGCGGAAGAGTGACCCAACTCCCACCAGCCAAAGGAGAGCAAATATCGGCAATAGGTATCTGTGCCGGATGAGGTCTGCCGGCAGGAGCAGGTCCTCTTTCAAGAAGAGGTATACGTGGCCATAGGTCGAGAACAGAAGGACCTGGAGGGTAGTGCTGACCGCCGCCCGGTCCCAATCCTTCCAGATCGCATGCCAAACGACGAGTAGACCCGCAGCCAACCCCAGCGAAACCAGCATGGGCCGAAGGATGACGCCGGAGGATACTTGTTCGCGATTGTGGACCCAGAGCGCGAGGGCAGGATAGCCTGCCACCAGGAACGGGTGCAGGAACCGGTACCTGGGCCTACGCACCTCTTGGTCCACCATACAAGAATTCGCGTGAAGGACCCTGCCGACTGTACCACTGCCTGCGATCACCGTGGAGGTGTGCCCGAATGCTCCTTGCCGGGGAAGCCCCGATACCGGCCCTACCGTCCGGATATATGAGTTTCCCAGTGATATAATCTACATGGCAAAGGAGTATATGGCATGGGCCTTCCAGCCGGAAGCGAGTGGCTCATTATCTTGCTGATCGCGGTCCTGCTCTTCGGCGTGGGGCGGCTGGGCAAGATCGGCGGCGAATTGGGGAAGGGCATTCGCGAGTTCCGCAAGGGCTTGCGCGGCGACGACGACGCACCGTCGAAGCCCTCCGAGTCCGCGGAACGCGAGGAGAACAGCCCGCCCAAGTAATCGGGTGCGGGAAACCCTTCGGACCGGCCCGTGGCCGGTCCGCTTTGTTTAAGGAGGGGAGCCGTCCTGCGGCTTGGCAAGAGCTCTTCGCATTTCGGCAGCGAGGTCGAGAGTCCCCCTGCGAAACCGGTGCGAGGGCGCGGCCAGATCCGCCCGTTCCACGAGGAGATTCAAACCCTTGATCCACCCGGCAAACCGGGCGACCGCCTCGAGCCAATTGGACCCACCCCGCCCGACGTGCGCGGCCGCCAGCTGCAGATCATGGCCGGCTAGCCCGCGGCGCCTCCGCACTCCCTGATCTAGCTCTAGCCACGCGGGAGCGAACCCAGCCGCGTCCAAGATTCGCTGCGCTACGCTACGCGCCAGGCGGGATCGGCATCCCGCTGTCGATCCTGCGGCATCGGCGTTCCCGCACCTGGGAGATGCTCGAACGCGCCCTCTTCCACGGCGGTCTGGATCCGATTCTCCGCCACCCGCCGCAGTCCACGCTCAAACGAGGCTTCGTCCATGGGTGCCTTACGGAATGGGGAACGTGGACTGGACCACGCTGTTGGCGTCGCGCAGGGTGATCACCTTTCCGGACTGCCAGATCGCCTCGGTCAGTCCCCAGAATAGGTCGATGACGGTGTTCTCACCGACCCGCGTGTGGACGCTGACGGCCCCGTTGTACAAGGTGAAGGCGGGAAAGATGAAGATTTGGCCCTGCCCGTCTTCGAGCCTCCACCCGGCCATCGAGGCCACGCCGCCGGAGTTCAAGAGACGTACGGTCTCATGGGCGATGTCGCCCAAGCCATCCACCCCCCGAATCTCGACCCGCGGCGCCTGCGGGCTGGCGTTGGGGGTGGCGCTTCCCGGACCCGGACGAGGCGTCGCACTGGCCGCGCCGCCGGAAAGCTCTTCGAGAGACGGCACGACCAGCACTTGGCCCACGGCGAGGGCATCCGGATCGGTCAACCCGTTGGCGGCCATCAACGCGTCGAGGGGAATGCCAAGCCGAGTCGCAATATCGAACAGGGTATCTCCCGGTTGTACCGTGTAGGTGTGAGGTGTCGGGGACGGTGCCACGGTCGAGGTGATCGTGGGCATGGAGCTGGCAAGTCGTGCCAAAACATCGACCGTGGGGGTGGGCACGGGCGTCGGGGGCGGCTCGCCCTGGCCCATCCACGAAAAGACCGCCCAGGCTGTGACGGCGGAAACGAAGACGTTGAGGCCCAGGAAGCCCACGTAGGCGCGAGAATTAGCTCGACGGACGCTCCCCACGGCCGCGCATCATAGCATAGCTTTGGGACCTGGGTCGGAGAACCCCTCGGGTGAGGCATGCCGTACTTGATCGACGGTCACAATTTGATCGGTCGCCTTCGGGACGTTTCCCTCGCCGATCCTGACGATGAGGCGCGACTGGTGGCGCTTCTCCAAGCGTGGTGCACACGCCACCGCGTCTCGGCGACGGTCTTCTTCGATCGAGGGGCGGCGGGACAGCCCTCCACGGCCAAGTTCGGTCGGCTGACCGTTCGCTTTGCCCGCTGGCCGCAGACCGCGGACTCGGGGATGGCGGCCTTTCTCACCCAGCTCGGGCGTGGTGCCTCGCAATGGATTGTCGTGTCCTCCGACGGAGCGGTCCGTGCCTCGGCCCGCCGCCTTGGAGCCAAGACCCTGCGCAGCGAGGAATTCGCGACCGGCCTGGGCGGCGCGGCAGGCGAGGCGGCAAGTGAGAAGCCAGACCGATCGACCCCGCAGGAGGTTTCCGACTGGCTACGGCGGTTCGGCAGGAAGAAGCCTCGATAGCCAGGATCCACTCCCCAAACCCGACCTGGTGGAAACCGCTTGCATTAGGTGATATGATGTCTCCACGTAGGATGGACCCGGCAGCCCCTCCTGGCGGAATTCCGGCTCCATCCAGGGGATCCACCTGCCGCTCAACGGTTGCCCCCTGAACGCAAGGTAGGTCCCCACGAAAACCTGAACCGCCGGCTGTGCCCCCCACCCGGCGGTTCAACTTTTCTACTGAGGATGTGCCGAGAGCTAACCGAAGTGGGGCGGGTTCGGGTTGGTCACAAACCAGACCACGTAGGTCGCAACACCCAGCGCAATCGTCGTCATGTAGAGGACGTAGGCCGTCCGCATGAACAGCTTGTAGTTCGAAAACTGAAGGCGGGGCGGCACTAGCCCGTGGCCTCGAAGGACCACGAAGATCCCGAAGGGAAAAGCGACCGCGCCGACCAATGCGTGCAGCGTGGTCACCCCGTAGAAGGCCTCCCCAAGGCGGCCCGGCACGCCCGGCAGAATGAAATCCCGGTAGGGCAGCAGCATGAGCCAGAGCACCAGGATCCCGCTCACCACGGCGGCCGCGGTTTGGACCCAACGATGGACTTCATACTTACCCGCGTGCGCCAGTAGGGCGCCGACCGAGAACGCGGCGGCCACCACGAGCATCAGGACCAGCGTCATATCGGTCGCGAAATTGGCGGCGGTACCCAGAAACCCGGGTTGATGAAGGAGCTCAACCACGTTATCTCCTCCTGGCCGGCTCAGCCCTTTCTGGGGCTCGCCGGAGGCGGTGGATCTGACTCCTCGTCAGATTGCGGGAGATTCTCCAAGTAGTCTTGGAAGACCTTGAGCCGGTCCACCAACTCGGGCCGGCTGCCTTTTTTCGTCGGACGGCTTGCGCGCGGCGCACGACCGCCTCGGACGAATCGGCCCAGACCACCCAACGCTCCTTTGCGTTCGGCCCAAAAGTAAGCAGCTGCCAAAAGGATCGCAAGAACAGGTAGCCACATGTTTGGTACCTCCCCTTCCTCGCGCGCGGGCCTGGGGGAGGGATGGTGGGCCCGGCAGGATTCGAACCTACGACCAACCGGTTATGAGCCGGCCGCTCTAACCTCTGAGCTACGGGCCCGCAAAGCTGTGGTCAGTGGACAGTGGTCGGTGGTCGGTCGGCGGTCCACCGCATTGAAGGGTCTACTGATCACTCACCACTGATCACTGACCACGGCTCTGAGGAGCGGGCGGCGGGATTCGAACCCGCGGATGTCAGCTTGGAAGGCTGATGCCTTACCACTTGGCCACGCCCGCCGGGTGAAGGATTGAGATTCTATCGGCCCGCGCTCGGAGGGTCAAGCGAGTGCGACAGATCAGAAAAGGGGCACGCCGAGGGAATCGCCGCCGGAGGGATTTTCCGAACCGGCCCCGCGAACGAATGCGTCGCCGTTGTGCCGCTCGAGCCCGATCGGATGGAGCATTTCAAAGTCATGCGACAAATCGCGCGGCCGACCGGCGTAGACTTTGCGGCGGCTCTCCAGGGCTTGCATCAGCGTGGGTCGATCGATCAGAATCAGGTCGCCCCACACGGGCCCGCGTCGCTGATAGGCTTGCGCTATCTTAAGCCGCCCATCGGACGGCGCGTAGCGAGCCGCGACGAGAACCAGGTCAGCCTTGCGGGTTTCGCGTGAGACGGGCCGACCTCGCATCGCCTCTTCCCTTGCGGTTGGGGGTATTCTATAGAGATCAGTCGGGGTGGGCGGATTCGAACCGCCGACCCCCGCGTCCCAAACGCGGTGCGCTACCAGCTGCGCCACACCCCGCCAAAGGCAGTATACAAGCCGCATCGCGGCGGGTCAAGCGGAGAGGTCGAGTCCCATGATTGAGTGGATCACCGAATCCCCCTCGCTCGCCATTCTGCGATTGCACCGGCCGGAGGCGCGCAATGCGCTGAACTGGTCGGGCATGGATCTCTTCGCCCAGGCCGTCCGGCGGGCGGCCAGGTCCGACCATCTCAAGGCGTTGATCATCACCGGAGCCGGGGATGCGTTCTGCTCAGGGGGCGATCTTTTCGAGCTTCACGACTATCTGGAGCGGGAGGACGGTCTTCGACTCGCAGGCGGGATGGGAGGCGCGCTGGATGCGCTCGAGGCATTGCCCTTTCCGACCATCGCAGCGATCGAAGGGCCGGCGCTCGGCGGGGGCGCGGAACTCGCGCTGGCTTGCGACCTGCGTGTGGCGGCCGATGGTGCCAGCCTGGGCCTGATGCACGTGCGCCTGGCGATCACGCCCGCCTGGGGTGGCGGCCAGCGCCTGCTGCGTTTGGTCGGCTACGGGCGTGCCTTCGAATGGTTGGCGACCGGGCGTGTGCTCAGCGCAGAAGAGGCGTACACGTTTGGACTCGTCAATCGCAGGACCGGACGCGGACAGGCCCTGGATGAGGCTCGGGCTTTGGCGGAGGCGCTGGTCGCACGCGATCACGCCGCGGTCCAAGCGGTCAAGCGCCTGCTTCGCGCGGGTCTGACCCTTCCGTATCCGGAGGCCATGCAATCCGAGCGCGACGAATTTCCCGATCGTTGGGCTTCCCAGGCTCATCGAGCGGCATCGGCCGCGTTTGTCGCCCGAAGAGAGTCGCCCTCGCATCGAACGTGAACGGGGTTTGGGGCCGGTTGCTGCAGGCCCATCTTGCAACCTTCTCCGAAGACATCCCCTTTTGGAAGAGTCTCGCCCGGCGGACCGGGGGCCCGATCCTCGAACTGGGTTGCGGCGCCGGACGGCTCCTTCCTACTTTCGCTGCCGAGGGTACGGTCATCGGGGTCGATCACGAACCGACGATGGTCTATCGGGCCGCTTCGGCCCGGGGCGCTGATCCGAATGGGAATGCGATCGCGCTCGTCCGGGCGGACCTGCTCGCACTGCCCCTGAGGGCATCCTTCAAACTGATCGTCATGGCCTGCAATCTCATGGGCCAACTTTCGGACGACGATGCCGCCTTATGCCTGACCGGTGTTTTCTCTCGATTGGCGCCCGGTGGATGGTTTGCGGCCGAACTGCCGTCGACGGTAGACCAGGCCATGCCTGTTTCGGCCCGCACAACCCCGATTGCCACCTTCGTGGAACCTGAGAGCCAGCATCCAATCCAGGTATTCGCTCGCCAGACTCGCCAAGAGGAGGATGTCGTGGTGTGGTGGAACTACGATGAGCTGTTTCCCGACGGGCGCGTCGTGCGCCATGGTCGTCGGGAACGATTCACACTTCGCAGTCCGGAGAGGATGACTTCATTGCTTAGGGAGGTCGGTTTCACGGAGGTGGAGTTCTTTGGCGACTACCTCCGTGGTCCATGGACGGACCGATCGCTGGCGTATCTCGTCACCGCCTCCCGCTAATGCAGAGGCGCGACGAAGGATGAGCCCCGCCCGGCCCGCCCTAATTCAGTTGCCGGACGACCAACATGACTTTTCCCTGTACTTCGAGGGTCGCAGGGTCCTCAATCACAATCGGCTTCATCGTCGGGTTGGCGGGCTGCAGCCGAACGCGCGGGCCCTCGCGATAAATGTGCTTGAGTGTGGTCTCTTCCTTGTCTTTCATCCAGACCGCCACCATGTCCCCGTTCCGCCACTCCGGCTCACGCCGCATGACCACGATGTCGCCATCCCGGACCATGGCGTCGACCATCGAGTCCCCCTTCACCTGAAGGGCGAAGAGCCCCTCGGTCGTGCTCAGGAGATCTCGCGTGAGCTCGATGGCCTCGTCCGATCCAAACATCGGCGAGTCGGTACCGGGAAGGAGGACCGGTTCACTGGCGAAGATCCGCCCGACGATGGGAATCCGGATCACGTCTCCCAGCTGACCCGCCATTTGGGTAATGCGATCCGTCAGACGAATTCCACGAGAGACATTTTGATCTCGGTCCAGGTAGCCTTCCTCCACCAGCCGGTTCAAGTTGTAGTTGACCACCGAGGTCGAAGAGATCCCCACCGCCTCGCCAATCTCACGGATGGAAGGAGGGTAGCCAGAATCGGTCGTCCACTTCTGAATGAATTCCATGATCCGCCGTTGGCGGTCTGATAGCTTGCCTTTCGTCATCCTGACCTCCTGATCCGGCGGAGGGTTCGGTTCGGCGCACGGATGTTCTCATTCTATGGGAACATCCGTTCTATGTCAAGCCGCGGATTCACCGGATTGGGTCCGCCCGATCGAAATCCCCCTTGCGGGTGAGAAGCTTTCGGGACGCCATCCCTGAGGCGTGCCGGCCGATTCCGATGGCACCGTCCGGGACTCGTTTTTTCAGGGGCCCTTGCCGCGGCCAACCCGGCGGGTAGAATCAGCCCTCTGCCCCATCGATGAATCAACTGAGCGAACGGATCCTGCGCGAGGGCAAGAACCTCGGCAACGGCATCCTGAAAGTGGATGGGTTCATCAATCATCAGGTCGATCCCGCCCTGATGGATGAATGCGGCCGCGAACTCGCCCTCCGCTTCGCTCGACTCCGGGTCACGAAGGTCCTCACGGCCGAGATCTCAGGCATCGCTCCAGCCTTGACCACGGCCCGCCACCTGGGGGTCCCGGTGGTCTACGCGCGCAAAGCCAAACCCATCACCATGCCCGATCAGATTTTTCTGACGCTGGCGCCCTCGCATACGAAAGGTCGGACGGTCGAACTGATCGTGTCTCCCGAATACCTTGGAGGAGACGAGCGCGTGCTGATCCTGGATGACTTTCTCGCCAGCGGCCAGACCATTCTGGGATTGGTCCGCTTGGCGCAAGCCGCGGGGGCGACGGTCGTCGGAATCGGGGCCTTGATCGAAAAGGAGTTCGAGGGAGGCCGGGCGCGCCTGGCCGATCTGGCGGTCCCTATCGAAACCCTGTCCGTCATTACGGACATGAGTGACGGCCGGATCGTGTTCGGAGATTGACCGTGGACTCGATTGGAATCTTGGACTTCGGTTCGCAGTACACCCAGCTGATCGCCCGGCGGATTCGCGAGGCGGGGGTTTTCAGCGAAATTTTTACCCCCGACACGCCGGCGGAGCAGGTGCTGACACCGGATCGACGCGGCGTGATCCTCTCGGGTGGACCGGCCTCGGTCTATGACCCGGGCGCACCCCGCATCCCCGCCTACCTCCTCGAGTCCGGTCTGCCGATTCTGGGCATCTGCTACGGCATGCAGGCGCTCACGCACGCCCTCGGCGGACGTGTCGCGGCCTCCGGCCACAAGGAGTTTGGGCCGGCGGAGATTGAGGTACCTCATGACCACCCCCTCCTCCCGGCAGGTACGCGCAAAGTGTGGATGTCGCATGGGGATCGAATCGACCAGGCCCCGCCGGGATTCGAGATTCTGGCCCACTCACCCAATTCCCCGATTGCGGCCATCGGCGACTCCGAACACCAGCGCTATGGTTTGCTCTTCCACCCGGAGGTCGCTCACACGTCAGGCGGGCAACAAATCCTGGCTGCCTTCTTATTTGAGATCTGCCGGGCGCGGGCCGAGTGGACGCCGGAGTCGATGGTCGCAGCCGCCCTGGCTTACATTCGGTCGCGAGTGGGGTCGGATCGGGCCCTGGCCGCGGTGAGCGGGGGGGTCGACTCACTCGTGGCCGCGGCCCTGGCCCAACGCGCCCTGGGCGACGGCCTCGAATGCATCTTCGTCAACACCGGCTTGCTGCGTCACGGAGAACCCGAACAGGTGGCCGAGACGCTGCGGGGAACTATCGCCGCCCGCCTGACCGCTGTCGATGCAAGCGAGGCCTTTCTCGAGGCCCTGTCCGGCATCTCCGATCCGGAAGCCAAACGCCGAGTCATCGGGGAGAAATTCATACGCGTTTTCGAGGACCAGGCCCAGCGGCTGGGCAAGCCCCGCTTCCTGGTTCAAGGGACCATTTATCCGGACGTGATCGAATCCAGCGGCGCCAATGGACACGGCGCCGAGCGAATCAAGACCCACCACAATGTCGGTGGGCTGCCTCCCGAGCTCGGGTTTGAGCTGGTCGAGCCGCTCCGCAACCTTTTTAAGGATGAGGTGCGGGCGGTGGGTGAGGCCCTGGGACTGCCGGAGCGCCTCGTTTGGCGGCAGCCCTTCCCCGGTCCGGGCCTGGCCGTCCGCTGCCTGGGGGCGGTCACGTTCGCTCGGCTGCAGACCCTGCGCGCGGCGGACCAGATTTTCCTGGAGGAACTCGAGGCCGGCGGTTGGCTGCGGACCTCCGGGGCCAACTTGGGTTCGGTGCGGGCGGACCAGGCCTTCGCCGTCCTGCTTCCCGTTCGCACGGTCGGCGTGATGGGCGATCAGCGGACCTATGCCGAAGTCATCGCTTTGCGCGCCGTGACCACGGGAGATTACATGACGGCGGATTGGGCGCGCCTGCCGGCTGAGTTGCTCGCCCGCGTGGCCAATCGCATCGTCAACGAAGTCCGGGAGGTCAACCGGGTCGTGTATGACGTTACGAGCAAGCCTCCCTCGACCATCGAATGGGAATGACGCCGGAAGTCGCCGCGGGCCATCGCCCGATGGGAGCGTGACCTATGGAATACGGAGCCATCTTGCGTCGGGCCTGGGAGATCACGTGGAAGCATAAGGCCCTCTGGATCCTTGGCATTCTGGCCAATTGCGGAAAGGGAGGCGGAGGCACCGGAGGCGGGGGCAATTTCTCCGGCTCCGGTCTGGATCCGGCGGAGGTGGGGCCTGCCTCCCAGGAGCTCACGCAGTTCCTCGAGCGGCTGGGCAACCAAGAGACCCTTTGGCTTTTCCTGTTGGGGATCGGTCTATTGATTCTCGTTCTCTCCCTGCTCTTCCTCGCCCTCGGAGTGATCGGGCAAGGAGGGCTGATCGCCGCTTTCCATCGGTCGGACCAGGGGCCTTCGGTGTCACTGGGCGAGGCGTTTACCGAGGGGGTGTCTCATTTCTGGCGAATGCTCGGCGCCCAGTTATTGATCGGCCTCATCGTACTGGCGATTTTCTTGGCCTTGGCGATCCCGGCCGTGGGCCTGGCGATCTTCACCCTGGGACTAGGGCTGCTCTGCCTGGTACCGGTCTTCGTTGTGATCGTCGTTGTGATCGTCCTGGCCAGCACGATCTATTTCCAGTTCGTCCAGATGGCCATCGTCGTAGAAGGAAATGGCGTCATGGGTTCGCTCCGCCGGGCCCTGGATGTGATCCGCTCAAGTCTTGGCCCCGTCTTGGTCATGGGCGTCATCCTTCTCGTGGGCACGTTCGTCATTTCCGCCGTGATTGCACTGCCGCTCCTGGCGGCGGCGTTGCCCCTGGTGACTGGATTCATCCTGGGTGAACAGGCCGCCAGCGCGGGAATCGGGCTCGCCGTGGTGTGCTTTGTGGGCTATCTACCCGTATTGATTGTGCTGCAGGGGATTCTGACCACGTTCGTCACAGGGTCGTGGACTTTGACGTACTTGCGCTTGATCGAGCGTCCGCGGCCGGCCCCCATCGCGGGGATCTAGGCCGGGCGCGCACTGCCGGAATTGGGCTTCAGGCTGTTCGTTGGGCCCGATTGGCCTCAGTGGGCGATCCAGAGCTCCCACGCCCGATAGAGGAGCCAGCCCTCCAGCGCCAAAGTGGCTGCAAACCCGGTGAGAAGGACCCATCGCACCGCTCGTTCCCACACTCTCGCCGCTCGGGAATGAGAGGTCGACTGGTTCGCGAACTTTCTGCCGGGATGACGCTCGACCGCCATCGGGTCCTGCTCGGCGAATACGGATCCTTAGTCGCATCCTAGCACGTCCACCGAATCCGGGGGCGCCTTGTAAGGCGTTTGCAAACGGCCGATCGGCTGGGCCTGCATGCTACAATCCCGCCGTGCTCCACGCCGCCACAGGGCGCCGAATTGTCGTCGGGTTGATCCTGGGTGGCTTGGCGTTAGCGGGCGGCCCCGCCTTCGCCCAGGGACAACTCGAAGTCCGGATCTCCGAACTGCAGACCCGAAGCTTCCCCGATGTGTCCGTCTACCTTTCCGTGTTCGATGCTTCCGGCCGCCGAGTTTCGGGCCTCCCATCAGGGGCTTTCAGCGTAATCGAAGACCAGTCCGAGATTGCCCCGGAACAGGTTCAGCAGCTCGAGGTGGGGACTCGCCAGGTGTTCCTTTTGGACACCTCGGCAGCCATGGGCGTCCGGGATTCCCTAGGAAGGACTCGCTTTGACTTTGTCCGGTCCTCCCTGTTGGCGTGGTGGAGGGGGTCCGCTGCGAGCTCTCTTGGGATCGATGACCTGAGCCTGCTCACTTCCGACGGAGTCCTGGTCAGTCACAGCTCCAACGCGGCGGAACTCTCGGCGGCCCTCGCCGCTTTAGAACCGACCTTCCCGGACCGGTCGCCCGACCTAAGTCTATTGTTGGACGCATTCACCCTTCTGGCCGAACCCGGCCCCAGGCCCGGGATGCCGGCCGCCGTGGTATTTGTCACGCCCGCGATGTCTCGGGTGGCCCCGGCGGCCATGGAGAACGCCCTCTTCCGAGCGGACGAGGCGAACGCACTCGTCTACTTCGTCGTGGCGTCTGGAGCGCCCCTCCCCAATCCGGACCCTCTCCTCTTGCTGGCGCAGGAGACCGGCGGCTCACGAATCGACTTCGATCCAGAGGTGGGCCTCACCGCGCTCGCAGATCGGCTCATCGGCCAGAGGACCCAATACGTCCTCGACTATTCGTCCCGGGTTCAGTCCTCCGGAGTGCACGCCGTCGAGATCCGGGTCGCGGCCGATGGCCGGGAAGCGGCCTCACCGCAACTGACTTTCTCCGCGGAAGTGCACTCGCCTTCGGTCACCTTTGTCCGACCTCCCGGGAGCATTCTTCGGACGAGCACGGATCCCACGTTGTCTGTGAATAGCTTGCCACCGACTTCACAAGCTCTCCAGGTCCTCGTGACTTTCGAGGATGGCAGCCCACGGCCGGTGACCCAGTCCCAGCTCCTCGTCGACGGCCAAATTGAGGACCAGAGGACGGAGCCTCCTTTCGAACGCTTCGAGTGGGACTTGACCGCCTATCCCGCGAGCGGCCAACACGTCCTACAGGTGGTCGTCTGGGACTCCCTTGGATTGCAAGGGTCCAGCGAACCTCACACGGTGGACGTTCGAGTGGAGCCCGCGCCCGGAGGGTTGGTCACGTTGCGGCGAGCTGTCGTCCCTCTTGCCATAGCCCTCGGCCTTCTGATCCTTGGGGCCGGGGCCGCGACTCGCATTCTCGCCCTCGGTCGATCCCCCAGGCGAGATCCCAAGCCCGTGCGCGAGCCACGACGTCGGGCGGGCATGCGCCTTCAGCCATTTCACGCGCCCGAGGCCTGGTTGACTCTCGAAAACGGCGATCCACCGGCGATGGAGCCCTTCCCCCTCGCGGGCGTCGACGTCATCGTCGGCAGAGATCCCTCCGTGGCGGGGCTGGTCCTCGAAGATGCGTCGGTATCCGGCTGGCATGCCTCCCTCATTCGTCAAGCCGACGGCGAGTACTTGATTCGTGATCAGGGGAGCGAGGCAGGGACCTGGGTCAACTACGATCTGGTCCCCGAACCGGGGCGCCGGCTCGAGCACGGAGACCTCCTTCAAGTGGGCCGGGTCAGCCTGCGATTCAAGATGGTCCATCCGCGGACGCGCCGGGTCATCCGCGCCGTACCCCTGGATCCGACACGCAAAGTTGAGGGACCGACCTCGTGACCTCTCCTGACCCCGCCCACGTCGGCATCGCCGCCTTGTCCCACCCCGGCGAAACGGGAAAGAATAACGAAGACCGCTATTCGGTGACCTCGTATCGGCTTGGCAGCCGCCGGACTCCCGCGGTGTTGGCGGTGGTCGCGGATGGAATTGGCGGGCACCTGGCGGGCGAGGTGGCGTCCCAGCTCGCGGTCGAGGCCATTGTGCGGCAGCTGGGCCGGGCTCATGGTCGGGCACCGCTGCGCGAGCTTCGTTCGGCGGTGATCGAAGCCGCCCGCGCGGTCTCCCGCGCCTCGCAAGAGGCCGATGAAAGGCGGGGGATGGGGTCGACGGTCGCCGTGGCCTGGGTGGTGGACGATCAACTCTTCACTGCGTTTGTCGGCGACAGCCGGATCTACGTGATGCGCGGCGGCGTCATCCATCAGACCAGCGTGGATCACACCTGGATCCAGGAAGCGCTCGACCACAGGGTGATTTCCGCAGAAGAGGCCCACGACCACCCGAACGCGCATGTCCTTCGACGTCATCTCGGCGGTGCTCAGGTCCCAGAACCGGACCTCCGCCTCCGGCTGTCCTCCGAAGAGGGGGACGCGCGCGCCCGGGCCAATCAGGGGCTGCGCCTACGTTCCGGTGATCAGATTCTGCTTTGCTCGGATGGGTTGACCGACCTCGTGTCCCAGTCCGAAATCCGGGATTCGCTGGTTGGTCTCCCGCCGGACGAGGCCGCGGATCGCCTGGTCGAGCTGGCTCGCGCCCGAGGTGGCCATGACAACATCACCGTGGTCATTCTGACCGTCCCGCCGCCGGGCCCGGGCCAGGCCCGCCGCCGTCTCGCGCGGTTTGTCGTCGCCAGCGCGATCGGATCTTTGGCGCTGCTCGCCCTCTTAGCGATCGCCTTGGCCGCCGGATGGTGGTTTGGCCTCTGGCCTTGGTCGGGCTCCCCGATAGACTTCGGGGACGGCCCGCGCGCGCCCGCGGCTGTCACCCTCGCCGCGGCATCCTTCGACCCGGCCGCGTATCCAGGCTGGCCATTCGAGAGCGATCCCCTGAGCTAGACGACGCTCCACTCCATCTGAGAGCCCGCCTCGCGATTGGCGCGCATCGCGCGCCTCAGTACAATTCGTGCATGCCCCTCGAAGCCGATGTCGCGTTCTTGCACGTGGCCGGAGGCGGCGCGCGCCTAACGCCGCCGCCGGGGTGCCTGGCTCTGACCGCGCCGCGCCGCGCGGCGCGAGCCCGTGGCGAAGATCTACTCTTCCTGTGTCTGAATCCCGAACCCGCCTCCGCGCTTTCGCCGGCGCAGGTGGAGCACGCGGTCCGCGTGGCCAGCGAAGCCTTCTATGGCACGCCCGGCTCCGTCACGGCCGCGCTGCGCGAGCTGGCTTACGTGGCCAACGGCGAGCTCGTGGAGGCAAACCAGGGTCGCCCCGCCGGGGATCCGGTCCAGGCCCGACTCTTCGCAGGAGTCCTGCGCGGCGACGACCTTTACCTCGCGCAGTGCGGCCCGGGCCAGGCCGTGCTCGTCCGACCGGGCCTGGTTTCGCGATTGGGCTCGGAGGAGGCGGCCAGCCGGCCTCTGGGAATCACGGAAGCCCCCTTTGTCCGATTTCACCACATCGAAGCCCATCCCCATGACCTGCTCTTATTGACAACGGCCGACCCTCCGCTGTGGTCGGATCCCACCCTTTCGGGGCTGTCCGGCATGGATCCCGCCAGGGCGGTGGACCGGTTGGCGGCCGCGAGCCAGCGCGACATGGCCGGTGTGCTCGTGCGCCTCACAGCCCCCGGGGCAAGCCTCGCCGCCCTTCCGTCCGCCTCCGCGGCCGTACCCTCGACGGCCGTGCGCCCAGCCTCGAGTTCCGCCCGGCCCCCTCAACGCGCATCCGGCGCGGGCCGGCCAGCCCATCCCCGACGAGCCGAGCCGCGCCCGACACCCGCGTGGGTCCGGCAGATTCGATCCTTACAGGGACCGATCGAACGCGGCGCAGGGCGCGCGGCCGAGGCCGTCACATCTCTAATCATTCGCATGGCGCCCGGTCTGGCCGAGGGGCCGAAGCCGGGAACGCTGTCTCCGCGCCTTCTGGCGGCAACCGCGATCGTGATTCCAATCTTGGTCGTGTCCTTGTCGGCGGCGGTGTATTTCCGCAGGGGTCGAACCCAGGCATTCCGCGACTTCCTGACGCAAGCCCAATCCGCGGTGGTCTCCGCCCAGATCCGGCCGACGGCCGCCGAATCCCGCGCCGACTGGGAGCTGGCCGAGGGGCTGCTCTCTGACGCCGCCCGCTATGGAGCCTCGGATGACTCGCGCGCCCTGCGGGCGCAGGTGGACCTGGCTCTCGATCAGCTCAACCTCGTATCGCGGCTGGACTTTCGCCCCGCCGTGAGCGGCGGATTCGGGTCGCAAGTCCGCATCACGGGCTTGGCCGCCACGGCCTCGGACCTGTTCGTGTTGGATGCAGGACAGGCCTCGATCTGGCATGCGTGGGCGACGGGGCGCGGCTATGAAATTGACCGGACATTTGAGTGTCTCGGTACGGCGGGCGTGGCCGACCTGGGGCCGACGGTCGATCTCGTCATCCAGCACGAGCCTGGAGCCCTGGGCGCGGAGGGTGTGGTGGCGGTCGACGCGGCGGGCGGCCTGCTCTATTGCGCCGCGGATCGGCGCCCCGCTTCCGGTCATCTGACGCCCCCCGATGCCGGCTGGGGGACGATTGCCGCAGTGGATCTATTTGCCAACCGGTTGTACGTCCTCGATCCTCAGGGGAACCAGGTCTGGAGCTTCGACGCCACAGGAGGTCTTTTCGCCGGCCCGCCTTCGATTTACTTCGTCGACAACGTGCCCGACCTGAGCACGGCGGTGGACATCGCCGTGGCGGAGGATGAGCTCTTCATCCTTTTCTCCGATGGCCGGCTGGACCGCTGCCGGAGAGAACGGGACGACTCGAGCGGCGAGATCCACGTCACGTGTGAAAACGGCGTCCCCTTCATCGACCAGCGGGCCGGTTTCGAGGGCCTGCCGCATGTCCCGGGCGTCGTGCTCGGGGGGATCACCTATTCCCCGCCTCCCGAGCCCTCCTTATATTTCCTCGATGCCACGGGCCCGTCCCTCTTCCACTACAGTCTGCGGCTTGTTTTTCAGGGCCTGCTCATGCCCCGCGATCCTCTGGGCGGACCGGCGACCGCGTTCGCCCTCGGTCCCCCCAACGATCTCTTCCTGGCTGTGGGGTCCCAGGTGTACTTCGCGCAACCGATCCCTTGATCCGGCTTTGACACGGCCCGAGCGCCCGGCTAGAATGACCGGGCCGCGCGAAATGGGAGATCGGTTGTGAGCCGCTGGCCCGGCAAGTACGTCATCGGACTCACGGGGAACATCGCCACAGGCAAGAGCGTCGTTCGAAAGATGCTCGAGCATCTGGGCGCGTACGGGATCGACGCGGACGCGCTCTCCCATCGGGCGGTGGCCAAGGATGGGCCGGGCTACCCGCTGGTGCTCAAAGCCTACGGCGAGTGGGTGCTGGACGAGGAAGGCCAGATCGACCGCACCCGGTTGGCCCGAATCGTCTTCGCCGACCCCAAAGCCCTCGACCGCCTTGAAGCGATCGTCCACCCTCTTGTGTCCCACGCCATCGACCTCCTCGTCCGGCGAGCGCGCCACAGCGTCGTCGTGATCGAGGCCATCAAGCTTCTCGAGTCCGACCTGGCGGCCGGCTGCGACACCGTCTGGGTGGTCGACGCCAGTGAGGACCTCCAAACCTCACGCCTGCTGCACAAGCGCAACATGAACGAACTGATGGCCCAGCAGCGAATCTCGTCCCAAGCGCCGCAGGAGCGGAAGTTGCGCGCGGCGAATGTCGTGATCCACAACACGGACACCTTCGAGGGGACCTGGGAACAGGTGCAGAACGAGTGGGCCAAACTGCCCAAGCCGAAGGAGCCGCTGCTCACCTCCCCGCCGGTGGCCCTGCCCGGGCAGCTGATCGTGCGCCGCGGCCGGCCCCAGGACGCCGACGAGATCGCGCGTTTCATCACCCGGGTCACCCAGGGGAAGAGACGGATGGCTCGTCAGGATGTCATGGCCGCCTTCGGCGAAAAGGCGTACTTGCTGATCCTGCGCGACGAGCGGATGGTGGGCGTGGCCGGCTGGCAGGTGGAAAACCTGGTCACGCGAATCGACGAGTTGTACTTTGAGGCCGGTCTCGAGCTCGACCAGGCCATCCCGGCCCTGATGGAAGCGGTCGAGAACGCGTCTTCCGAACTACAAAGCGAGGCCTCACTGCTCTTCCTGCCGCCCTATCTCGCACAGCACGGCGGCGCGTGGCGCTCGGTGGGCTACAAGCCGCAGACCATCCAGGGACTCGGGGTGCGCGCCTGGCAGGAGGCCGCCGTCGAGTCGATGCCGCGCGGCGCCTCGTTGTGGTTCAAACGCTTGCGCGAGGATCGCGTGCTCAGACCGCTTTAGAGCAGTAGTCAGTGGTCAGTGGCCAGTGATCCGTAACCAGCGATTAGGTCCTTGCCATTTGTGAAGGGTGTCACAAAGTTAATAGCCACGAAAGAGGAACCCCGGCGATCGCCGGGGTTCTTTACTGGCCACTCACCACTCGCCACTGGCCACTGCTTTTCTCACCACCAGACCAGGAACGAGTCCTCCGTCGTGGTCTGGAACTCTCCGTAGACGACCCAGAAATCGAGCACGACTCGTGTCCCGGGGAGCTGCGAGTCGAAGGTGAGGCTGGCCTGGGTGAATCCACGCTCATCGGTCAGCGGGAGGAGGAATGTGCGCTCCTCCGCGCCGAGATGCGCCGTCAGGGTGACCGCCGCGCCACGAATCGGATTCAAATTCTGGTCCCGCACCTGGACAAACGCCATCTGCTCGCCGTTCGATGCGACCACCGGCTGAAGGATGGAGGCCTTGGCCCGCAGCTCGGTCACACGGTACAGGAAGATGTCCGTCGGCAAGCTCGGCCGCAGCAGACGTGGATCGTACCCAGAGACTTCAAAGTGGCCCCGGCCCAACGGAGCCACCCGGACCGCGCTCCCGCTCGGGTCTTCGGGATACCAATCCAGGCGGAAGCCCTGGAAGTACTGCACGATGCGATCGTTCTCGAGGCGGAACTCCGAGATGGGGTAGCCGAAGAGCGCCGGACCGCCGTGGGCATCGTAGAAATCGAGAAACGCGTAACACACGCGGTGACCGGACTCGGCGTAGTCCCGGCACGCGCCGGGGTCCATCCACGAGCCTCCCGCGGCCGAGGGGATCTCCCAGCCTCCGAGCATTTCCCCCAGGGAGCTCAAATGCACGGTCGTCCCACCCGTGGCCTGGTTCGGTACGAGCTCCATGCGTGTGTTCTGCATGTATTGAATGAAGCGTCCGCTCAGGGGATCGATAAAGGAATCGGTGATGGGGAATCCGAGGATTTCCAGGCCGCCGTGGACGTCGAAATACTCGACGAAGCGCGAGTCCAGAGTGTGGCCGGTCTCAGGATAGTAGCGGCCCTGGCCCTGGGCCAACGCCGGCCACGCGGCGAACCCGATGAGAATCGGGAGCCCCACGAGAAATGCGATTTTCTTCATGCACGCCCCTGGTCCCGCGAATTCCGGGACATCCCCCCGGGGAGGGGGTTCCTGGCGGTACAAAGGTTATGGTAAGCCGATTCCCTGGAAGCGCAAGGCCCAGACAGATTGGGGAGGTCCATATCTACCTCCTCAGTCGCTGCATGAAATGGCCCCCTTCAGCCACGTCCTGCTCGACGAGGACCTGTTCGGCCTGGATTGCCCCGGCCTGGCCCTCGAATACGCTGACGATCACTACCAATTGCTGCGCTACCTGCCGCCTGTCGATGGTTAACGCCCAACCGCCCGATGAAAGCTGCACCGATCGCCAAAGGCAGTGGATCCAGCCAACCGGCCAGCCGCTGGCGTTAACCACGAAGACCGGAGGGCACGAAGCTTTTATCAGGACCACAATGGACACGCCGATTGTCAGCCGGTTTCACCTTTGTGGCCTCATCCAATTCTTTGTGCCCTTGGCGTCTCCGTGGTTAGCTAGACGTGGCAGGAGAGCGCGCCTAGACTCATGCTGGTGGCCCCTCCGACACCGCCGAATCACTCGATACCCCTGGAGGCGGCATGCGCCGCTGGAATGGTTGGGGCGACGATCAAATCCATTTCCCGCTACCCGATGCGGCTCGTGCCCGGCTGGAAACTGAGCTTGGGCCTGCCTTGCAGGCAACCGACGCAAGCCTGGAGTCGGTCTTGGCTGCGGCGGGCGCCCCCCGGCTTATCGACCACCCGCTCCTGACGACCGACCCCGAAGAGCGTCTGGGCCACAGCTGCGGCCAGGGCCTGCCCGATTGGGTCGCCTTGCGCTTTGGCCGCCTGCCATCCTTTGTCGATGCGGTCGCCTACCCGACCAAGTACGCCGATCTGGATCGTCTCTACGCGCTGGCGGTCGAGCAGGGGTCCGACCTGGTGCCATTCGGCGGAGGCACCAGCCTGCTCGGTCAGATCAATCCCCGCCGCCAGGCCAACGCAACGATTGCCGTCGACTTGCGCCAGCTGTGCGGACTGCACGCCCTCGACGGGGACAGCGGACTGGCGACCTTTGGCGCCGGCACCGTCGGGCCCGACATCGAACGGGCATTGGCAGCCGAAGGATTCACCCTGGGCCACTACCCCCAATCCTTCGAATACGCCACGCTGGGCGGCTGGATCGCCACCCGCTCCTCGGGACAGCAGTCCCTCGGCTATGGCCGCATCGAAGACCTATTCGCCGGCGGCCGCCTGTGGACACCAATCGGTAGCTGGGCCCTGCCGGCCATCCCTGCCAGCGCCGCCGGCCCCGACTTGCGCCAGATGGTCCTGGGCTCCGAGGGGCGGCTGGGCATCCTGACCGAGGCCACCGTCCGCGTCCGCCACTTGCCACAGGCCGAGACCTTTGCCGCTGCCGTGCTGCCAGACTGGGAGACTGGGCTGCAGACGCTGAGGCGAATTTCCAGTCAGCCGGGGGCGCTCTCCATGCTGCGCCTGCTCGACCCGCTCGAGACATCGCTAACCTTCCTTCTCAGTGGCCATACCCGGCTGGCGACGTGGGCCGAGCGCGCCTTGGGCCTGCTGGCGGGCGGGCAGCAGCGCTGCCTGTTGATCTATGGCCTGACAGGCGAACGGTCGGCCGTTTCGGCCGGCGGCCGCCGGGTGGTTCGGCTCGTCCGCCGGCACGCTGGTTGGCCGCTCGGACCATGGATCGGCCAACAGTGGCGGCGCGCCCGCTTCCGCACTCCCTACCTGCGCAATGCGTTGTGGCGGGCGGGCTTTGCGGTTGAGACCTTCGAATCCTCCTTTACCTGGGCTCAACTAGGCTCGGCCACTGAGGGGTTGCTGTCTGCGCTCGATTCGGCCCTGGCGCCATTGGGGGATCGCAGCCTTGCCTTTGGGCACGTGTCCCACACCTACCCCGACGGGGCCTGCCTCTACGTCACGACCGTCTTCCGCCACCACGCCGATCCCGACAGGACGCTCAGCGCCTGGCGCGCCCTAAAAACGGCCAGCCTGACCGCCATTCAGCAGTCTGGTGGCACGGTCAGCGATCACCACGGCGTCGGCACCGACCACCGGCAACACCTGGCGCCCGAGAAGGGGCGGATCGGGCTGCAGCTATTGGCCGCCGTCCAGCGCCAGATCGACCCAGGCGGTATTCTCAACCCGGGCAAGCTGCTGCCCGACATGGAAGACGGCGGGAGTTCATGACCACGCCGCTTGCCGCCCGCCACGGGTTGTGGGCCGAGATTGACACCGACTGGGACCTGATCATCATCGGCGGCGGCATCACCGGCGCGGGCCTGTTCCACGAAGCCGCCCGGGCTGGTGTCCGCAGTCTGCTGCTTGAAGCCCACGACTTTGCTTCCGGCACTTCGAGCCGCTCGTCGAAGCTGGTCCACGGCGGCGCCCGCTACCTGAAGAACCTGCAGTTCCACATGACTTTTGAGTCGGTCCGGGAGCGGGATCGGTTGGTGCGCCAGGCACCCGGCCTGGTCCACAAAGTGCCGTTCATGCTCACCAACTACCGTTCCGATCCGACACCGGCCTGGATGTACGCCGTTGGCTTTGCGCTCTTCGATTTGATGGCGGGCAAGTGGGAACACGAGCGTTTGTCACCGGCCGATATGCTGGCGCGCTGCCCCCAGCTCAATTCGCAGGGCCTCGAATCCGGCATTCTGTATTTCGATGCCGAGACCGACGACAGCCGGTTGGTCTATCGCCTGATTCAAGAAGGCCGACTGGCTGGCGGCCTGGCGCTCAACTATGCCCGGGTCACGGATCTCATCCAAGCGCCCGAGGGACAGGTCCGCGGCCTGAAAGTGAGCGACACCTCTGGCGAGGTTTGGCCTGCCACCCAGGCTGGCGCGCCGGTGGTGGTCAACGCCACCGGCGCCTGGGCCGACGGCTTGCGCCAGCAGCTTGGGCATGGTCAGCGACTGCGGCTCCTGCGTGGTGCTCACTTGATCTTCGCGGGTGATCGCTTTCCCTTGCAGCAGGCGATCAGCCTACTGCACCCGGTTGACCGCCGGCTGCTGTTCGCCATCCCCTGGGAATCGGCGTCGCTGTTCGGCACGACCGATCTCGATTTGGGCGGGCCAATGACCACCGATCTGGCCATCACGCCAAGCGAGGTTGACTACCTGTTTGCGGCGCTCGATCACAGCTTCCCTGAGTTGGCATTGGGGTCCAAGGATGTTGTCAGTTCCTTTGCCGGTGTGCGCAGCGTGATCGACACGGGCGAGAGCGACCCGTCACACGAGTCGCGCGAGCATGCCATCTGGCAAGAAGACGGACTGGTCACGGTCACCGGCGGCAAGCTGACGATCTTCCGGCGGATGGCCCACGACGTCCTGCGCCGCATCCGTCACCAGCTCCCGGGGCATCCATCCTTCGATCCGGCGGCGCCGATCTTGCCGCTGGCCGCCACACCGCCGAATACCGACCCGCTTCCGGCGCAGGTCAGCCAGCGGCTGGTTGGCCGCCTGGGGCCGCTGGCCGGCCAGGCGCTGGCACAGGCCGCGCCCTCCGACCTGCAGCCAATCGGGGCTACGCCAACCTTGTGGGCCGAACTTGCCTGGGCGGCCAGGGCCGAGTCGGTCGTCCATCTGGAAGATCTGCTGCTGCGCCGAACGCGCCTCGGGCTGCTCCTGCCGTCCGGCGCCGCCGCCCTGCACGACCGCCTGCGCCAGGTTGCGCAGCCGGCGCTGGGTTGGGACGATGCCCGCTGGCAGCGCGAGTGGCAGGCCTACCTGGCGTTATGGCAGAGCTACCACAGCACGCCCGACCGTTCCTGATCGGCATTGGTACAATCGCCAGCGGTTCACGCCTTCTATCACGATCACTTCGCATTACCCCTCCCCCCCGGCCACCGTTTCCCGTTGGCCAAGTACGCGCGTCTTCGAACGCGGCTGGTCGGCCAGGCGGTCGTCACCCCGGCTGAGTTGCACATTTCGCCAACCGCCGATGACGAGATCCTGTTGACGGTCCACACGGCAGGTTACCTCGACCGGCTCGTGGCCGGCCGCCTGACCGCCGCTGAGCAACGCCTGATCGGCTTCCTTTGGTCGCCTCAAATGGTCGAGCGCTCGCGGCGCTCGGTAGGCGGTACGCTGGCCACCTGCCGGGCCGCCCTTGACCACGGACTGGGTATCAACCTTGCCGGTGGGACCCATCACGCCCGGTTCGTCGGCGGTGCCGGTTTCTTGGTCCCGCCTGACAGCATATTTACATAAGATGCATACCGGTCGCGATGGATTAACCCTTGATCGAGGGCGGCCCGGATGGCGCAGCCGGGCTCGTGCGTGTGCGAGCAGTCCCGGAATTCGCATCCGGCGATCCGGTCCCTCATCTCTGGAAAGTACCCATCCAGTTCCGACGGCTCAATATCCCAAAGCCCGAAGTCCCGCAGGCCCGGGGTGTCAGCGACGTAACCTCCGCCTGGCAGCGCAAGGAGCTCGGAGAAGACCGTCGTGTGGCGGCCCGCACCGGACCTCAAGCTCACTTCTCCCGTGCGCAGCGAGAGGTCCGGCCGCAACCGATTGATCAGGCTCGACTTTCCCGACCCGGATAATCCGGACAGGACCGTCAGCACACCTGCCAGCGCGCGGGCCAACTCGGGAATCCCCTCCCCGGTTTCGGCCGACGTAGTATCGACAGGGTATCCCAGCCCCCGGTAGCCCTCGAACCGCATCCGGACCGCCTCGGAGACTCCAAGATCGATCTTGTTGAGGCAGATTCGCGCCGGAATCCCTTGCTGCTCCGCGGCCACCAGATATCGATCCAACAGACCGAAGTTGGGGTCAGGCTGACGGCAGGCGAAGACAAACAACGCCTGATCGGGGTTGGCCACAAGGATCTGCTCCCGCTCAGCCCCCGGCGCGCGACGGCGTAGAGAGCGCAACCTCGGTTCCACGCTCTCGACTTCGGCCGACCTGTCGGGCGCCACACGCAAACCGACCCGATCGCCCAGCGCGACCGCATCTCCCTTTCGCCGACCACGCGTGAGGCTGCTCGCCAGGCGGGCGCGGATTTCGCCCCGGGTGGTCTCGACATCGAAGAAACCGGATTGGGTGCGCACGACCAAGCCGGGGACGACTTCGCTTTGGGGCATCTGATTCACCGGTCGTGACTTGCCCGAGAGGCGCGCCAAGCCTCAAGCGCCAGCGCCATAAACGGCGCTGCCATCAAGCTTCAAGGGCCGGTCCAGGGACAACGAATTGCTCAGCGTGTGAATTCCTCAAGCCCGGATGGTCCAGGCAAGTGCCGACGCCCCTTCCGAGTTCCTTGGACCTACCAGACCGGCAACTTTCGCGTGTCCCTTGACCTATGATGCCGGCCTCAGCCGGCGCTGGTCCGCTCACGGACTCGGCGTGCCCTCTTCGCCCGGCCCAGGCGTGTTCGTGGGAGTCCGAGTGACACCGATCTGGGATTCCCATGGATAGAGACTCACGGGGTGTCCGAAGAAGTACGACTCCATCACCCGGCGGAAAACGGGCGCCGCCCAATCGGATCCCTCCCCCTGATACTCGAGGATCACGACCACGGCGATGTCGGGAGTATTCTCCCTTTCTTCAAAGGAGAAGCCCGCGAACCAGGCGTGGGACTCCGCCTCGGGCGAACTCGTGGCCGTCCCACTCTTGCCCGCGATATCAAGATTCAGGCCCAGGAATCGGCGCCGCGCGGTACCGCGATCGGCGCGCACGACTTGCACCATCGCCTGCCTCACCGAAGCCAGATTCTCCGCGCTGATCGGCAGCCTGCCTTGGACCTCGGGTTGGAACTGGCGGCTGACGACTCCCTCCGCGTCCTGAACCGATTGGATCATTTGCGGACGGTAGAGAGTGCCGCCATTGCCAACCGCGGCGATGAAGCGCGCCACTTGAAGCGGTGTCACCTGCAGCGATGCCTGGCCGATGGCCAGCTGGACGGAGTCGCCCGGCGCCCACTCCTCACCGACATTCTGCCGTTTCCACTCTGGGTCCGGCACCTGCCCCTCGGCATCGCCGATCTCCAGTCCCGTGGACTGCCCCAGACCGAACGCCTTGGCCATGTCGGGAAGCGCCGTGGGCGAGAACCGGTTGAAAAGATCAAGCCCGATGTGCCAGAAATACGGGTTGCACGACTGTTCCAGAGCCTGCAGGAGGCTCAACTCGCCGTGGTCGGGAAGCTCCTTGGCCACGGTCCAATCGAACAGCGTCAGACCGGGGAGTTCGGTGAACTCCCCATTGCATATGTACGACGTGCTCGGCGTATACAGGCCCGACTCAAGCCCGGCCGCCATCGTGATGACCTTGAAGACCGATCCCAAAGGGTAGAGCCCATTTGTGGCGCGGTTCACAAGCGGTAGAGCCGGATCGTTCAGAATCTCGCTCAATCCAAATTGCCAGTTTGGATTCCGCGTGTCAAACAGATTCGGGTCGAACCCGGGCGATGAGGCCACGGCGCGCACCGCGCCGGTATCCCGCTCGAGGACCACGATGGCGCCGGTGAAACCCGCCAGGGCGTTCTGCGCGTTGCGTTGCAGCCCACGGTCCAGGGTTGTGTAGACCGCCTGGGGCGGCCCCGGATCCCGCGTCCCGAGGTTGGCGACGACGCTGCCCTCCGGGTCGGTCACATACAGCGTTCCCCCCGGGCGGCCGCGCAGCTCGTCTTCGAAGGCCAGTTCCACACCGCTCTGGCCTACGTACGCGTCGATGGCATATCCGCGCGCCTGATAGGTCTCGACCTGGCCCGCCTGGATCTGACCCACGTATCCGACGGACTGCGGCCCCATCCCGCCGCCGAAATAATAACGGCTGGGGTAGATGGCCCACTGCACTCCGCCGACCGCCGCGAGGGTCCCCTCCACACGTTGGAACTCCTCCAACGACACCTCGCCGACGGGGATGAACCAATCCGGCAGCGCAAATTCATACAACGCCGCAATCGACTCCGAGCGGCGGTCGAGCAACCGCCCGAGTGTGCTCAGCATCGCCGATTCGGCGTCCTCGTCCCCGATCAAGCCCGGGACGATCCATAGCGCGACGGTGTCGGACTGGGCCGCCAGGGCCAGCCCACTTTGGTCATAGATGTTCGCCCGCGTCGGGGTCACGAAGTCCATGTGCATGCGATTGCCGCCGGCGAGCTCCGGAAGGATGGCGCTGTCGGTCCACGCCAGGCGCCAGTCCTCGCCCACACGCTTCAGATCCATGTAGGTCTCGCGGGTCACATCCCCTACGACGGTGCTGTGCAGAACCAGGCGATAGCGGACCTGGGCGGCTTGAGGATTGACCAGGGAGGACACGATCTCGTGATCCAGTCCCGTCAGGGCCGAGACCCGCCAAATTTCACGATACCGTTCCGTGAAGTCAGCCTCCGGGATTCCATCTTGCGAGAGCGGGCTGAGCATGGCGTACATCGTGGGGTAGTCTTGCTCCCCCCACGCCGCCAGGAATCCGATGGCCGCCGACTCGGGGTCGGGGGCGGCCACGGAGCTCACGGCCGGAGAGGGCAGCACCCCGGGGGTCGCCGAATTTCCGCCTCCGAAAAGAGTGCAGCCGGCCAAACCGGCGGCGGCCAAGGCGCCGAGGGCGTGTCTCACGCGTCGCCTGCCAGAATGGCGGGGTAGACCTTGCAGTCATAGTTCAGATGATTCATGCAGGCCGCGGGGACGTCCTCAGGGGGCATATAACCGAGGCCGCGCGCCGCCCTCACCAGGTGGCAGAGAGGCAAGCCCATGACGTTGGCATAGCAGCCCCCCATTTCATCGCTTCTCACCGGGTGGAAGGAGGTCTCCTGAATTCCGTAGCCGCCCGCCTTGTCGAAGGGTGATCCCGTTGCGACATACTGCCTCACTTCCTCCGGGCTGTAGTCGCGCATGGGCACGGTCGTGGTACACACATCTTCGATCATGACACCCGAGACAGGCTCGACCAGGGTCAGGGCCGTCACGACCTCATGCTCACCGCCGCGCAGCTCGAAGAGCATCGCCTCGGCTCCGGCGCCATCGGCCGGCTTCCCAAGGATCTGCCCCGCGTGCACGACGATCGTATCCGCCGCGAGCACCCACTCCCCAGGCTCGGCAGGGACCGCACGCGCCTTCATCCGCGCCAACCGGCGAGCCGCCTCGAAGGGCGGCTCGCCGGACAGAAGGGTCTCATCCGCATGCGACGACGTCGTGGAAAAATCCCATCCTGTAAGCTCGAGCAGCTCGCGCCGTCGAGGGGATTCGGAGGCCAGGCGCAGCCGAAGTGACCTTTCCGGCGCGTCCATCGGATTGCTGGAGCCCATGGAAGCGCGGATTGTAACATGCGGTTCCGGCCTCCCAGCCGGATGACCCGCTATCGAGGCGGCCATTGACATATAGACGCTTGTCGATTATAGTGTTCTCGAGGCGGAACGATGGCCCGAGAGACCGATCGACCCAACCCTGTCCGATTTGCCAAAGCTTTGGCGGATGACACGCGCCAGGAAATCATGGCCGTCTGCTGCTGCCACTGGCTGTCCGTAGGCGAGATCGTCGATCGGATCGGGGTTTCGCAGCCCACCGTGTCGCACCATTTGGCCGTCCTGCGTGAGGCTGGCTTGGTGAACATCCGCCCCGAGGGCAAGCAGACCTTCTACTCTCTCAACCAAGATCGGGTGGCGTTCTGTTGCGGGCAGCTCTTGCAGGTATTCGCTCCCGAAAGTGAGGCGAACGGGGCGCTGAGGGTGGCCCGCAGCTGACGACCGGCTGCCACGGCCTCTTTTTTTGCAGGGATACATAGACCGTCGTCGATACTTCGATCTCGCCCTCCCGGGTCGAGGTCGAGAAAGGAGGTCTTCGATGTTCGCTAATCGGCGCGACGAAAGCGGTTGTGAGTGTGGCTGTTGCGGCGGGGGCGGCTGCGGCTGCTAGAGAGGGCATGAGCCCTCTCGCTTGTCCCTCTCCTCCTCTCGAACATCGAGGGGAGGAGAGGCGTTTTATTCGACTGGCTACGCGTAGGGGCGCCCTTCGACTCGGCTCGGGACAGCGCTCGCGTTCGACCCCTCACCCTGCCCTCTCCCCGATTTCCGGGGAGAGGAGAGACTTCCAACTGACGCTGATCGCTGAAGACTGACGGCTCTCTGCCTTTGGTAGAATCCCCGCGTGGACCTCTTCGACCACGCGTTGGCGCAAAGGCTCGCTCGCGAGGCGCCCCTCGCCGCCCGCATCCGCCCGCGCTCGCTCGACGAGTTCGTGGGACAAGATCACATCCTCGGTCCCGGAACGCTGCTGCGTCGGGCCATCGAGGCCGACCGCCTTTTCGCCTCCATCTTATTGTGGGGTCCGCCCGGATCGGGCAAGACCACCCTCGCCCGGATCATCGCCAACCGCACTCAGTCACATTTCGAGACTCTGTCCGCCGTCCTGGCCGGAGTCCGTGAACTCCGGCTGGTGATCAGCGCTGCGCGCGACCGGCGAGCTCTCCACGGCCAGCGAACGATCGTATTCGTCGACGAAGTCCACCGTTGGAACAAGGCGCAGCAAGACGCTCTCCTGCCTCAGGTCGAGGACGGCACCATCACGCTGATCGGTGCGACGACAGAGAATCCGTACTTTGAAGTGATCGGCGCCCTGGTGTCGCGCTCGCGGATCTTCCAGCTTCGGCCGCTAGAAGACGATCAGGTCCGCACCATCCTGCTGCGGGCCGTGGCCGATGAGGAACGCGGCTTCGGCCGCCGCGTGATTTCCCTCGACGACGCCGCCCTCGATCACCTGGTCCAAGTGGCGGGCGGCGACGCCCGGAACGCGTTGAACGCCCTCGAGTTGGCCGTCGAGTCGACGCCCGCCGGCCCGGGCGGCACGACGCGGATCGACCTGGCCGTTGCCCAGGAGTCCATCCAACGCCGGGCCGTGCTCTACGACAAGGACGGCGATGTCCACTACGACACGATCTCGGCCTTCATCAAGTCCGTGCGCGGTTCGGACCCCGATGCCGCACTGTACTGGCTGGCCAAGATGCTGTACGCGGGCGAATCGCCGCGCTTCATCCTGCGCCGGCTGCTGATCCTCGCCGGCGAGGACATTGGTCTGGCGGATCCGCTCGGCCTGGTCGTCGCCTCCGCCGCAGCGCAGGCGTTCGAATACGTCGGCCTTCCCGAAGGCGTCTACCCGATTGTCGAGGCGACCTTGTATTTGGCGACCGCGCCGAAGTCGAATTCCGCCGGGGCCTACTTCAAGGCCTACCAGCATCTCGAGCAGACCGGCGCTGTCGAGGTCCCCCTCCACCTGCGCGACAGCAACCGGGATGCGGCCGCGTTGGGTCATGGCGAAGGCTACGAGTACCCGCATGAGCACTCCGCGCATCACATCGGCCAGCAGTACTTGCCCGGGCCTTTGCTCGGGACCTACTTCTACCGTCCCTCCGACCAAGGCGCGGAAAGCCAGATTAGCCGCCGGCTCGTCCAGTGGCGAGATGCCCAACGGGCCGCGCTCGGCATTGAGACCATCATCGAGGTCGCCGACCTGACGCCCGATCAAATCGAAGACCTCAAGCGCCGGATGGGTCGGCTCACCGGACTGTCCGAGGGCGGGCGGTCATCCGCCGAGGCAGCTCCCGGAAGCGCCGCTCCATGACCCGTCTGTATCTGATTCGCCACGGAGAAAACGATTGGGTGGGCAAGCGGCTCCCGGGATGGACGCGCGGTCTGCACCTCAACGTCCGCGGCCGCGCGCAGGCCGAACGCCTGGCCGAGGTCCTGGCCCACCAGCGCTTCCAGGCGATCTATTCCAGTCCGCTCGAGCGCGCCCGTGAGACCGCCGAACCGATCGCGCGTTCACAAGGCTTGACCCTCCAGCTTCGGCCGGGCCTGCGCGATGTGAACGTCGGCCGGTGGCAGGGTCAGCCGCTACGCCTCCTGCGTCTCCGCAAGCTGTGGACCGTCATTCAGCACTCTCCGTCGCGGGCCCGCTTCCCCGACGGCGAGTCCTTCGCCGAGGCCCAGGCGCGGCTGGTTTCCGAGATCGAGACCTACCTGATCGATCCCAAGTCCCCCAAGGCGGCCGTCGCCGTCGTGAGCCATGCCGATCCGATCAAGCTCGTGATCTGCCACTACCTGGGCCTTGCGCTAGACCTATTTCAACGCCTGGCCCTCGAGCCCGCCTCGATCAGCATCCTTCATCTGGGAGAAGGGCCCGCTCGCCTGATTCGATGGAATGACGTCCACGCCGTCGAGTCGCTGGCGCCTCGGTGATCGATGACCCCCGAGTCGTATGACCTCCAGCCCGTCACGCGGATCACTGCCGGCTCCGTAGGCTCCCCGGGAAAACGAGTCTTCTACCTCCAGGCCCGCCGGGACGATCAGCTCGTCACCCTGATTGTTGAAAAGGGACAGCTGCAGTCCCTGGCAGTCGGTCTGGAAGGGTTCTTGCGCGATCTCCAGCGGCGCAACCCCGACCTGCCCGCGGCCGCCGGGGAATATCGCGAGTCGGAGATGCGCTTGGAGCAGCCGCTGGATCCGGCCTTCCGGGTCGGGCAACTCGGGCTTGGGTACGACGAGCCGACCGACCTTCTCATCCTGGTCGCCAAGGGTGTTCAAGCCGAAGGCGAAGATCCGGACCAGGCAGCCACGGCCAGGTTTTGGTGCACACGTTCCCAGCTCCTCTCCATGTGCCAATGGGGATTGGAGCTTGCCGGGCGCGGCCGCCCTATCTGCGGCAACTGTGGGGAACCGATCGATCTAGAGGGACATTTCTGTCCCAAGAGGAATGGACACAAGAGATAGGGGTCAGGGGACAGGGACTAGTGGAAAAGGAATCAGGCACCAGGAAACCGGGGGGAATCCCCACCGGAGTTATCCCCAAACCCGAGACGGCAGAGATCCTGCGTCGGGGCCGGATCGAGCTCACGGGACAGTTTGTTTGGGGATCGAACTCGACCTTCCTCGCCCGCGTCATCGACTCCGCGGGAGAAGTCCCCGCGGTCTATAAGCCCTCTCGCGGCGAGGCGCCGCTCTGGGACTTCCCCGAGGGTTCCCTGGCAGCCCGCGAGACGGCCGCCTACCTCACGAGTCGCGCGCTGGGTTGGAACCTCGTCCCTCCGACCGTCCTTCGGGAGGACGGGCCGGAGGGCCCAGGATCGCTGCAGCTCTTCGTCGAAGCCGACCCGGAGCGGCACTACTTCACATTCACGCCCGAAGAGAAGCAACGGCTCCGCCCCGTCGCGGTGTTCGATCTGCTCGTGAACAACGCCGACCGCAAGGGCGGCCACGTCTTGATAGGCGAAGCCGGACAACTGTGGTTGATCGACCACGGCGTATGCTTCCATTCCGAGTCCAAGTTGCGCACGGTGATTTGGGACTTCGTGGGGGAGCCCATCCCTGGCCCGCTCCTGCAGGACGTCAGCTCGTTCCAGGACCGGCTCAAGGCCGGGAGTGGACCGGGGACGATCCGGGCGGAACTCGGAGGTCTTCTCACCCCGGGCGAACTCAATGCACTGGAACGACGGGCTCAACGCACGCTCGACGAACCCTGTTTCCCCTCTCCAGGCCGCGGCCGTCCCTATCCATGGCCGATGGTCTGAGAGCAGGGGTCAGTGGCCCAAGGGCAGTGAATAGTGGTTGGTGAATAGTGGACAGATGTTTCTGCCAATCAGTGGGCTTGGCGCTTCAGGCTTGGATCTTGTGGCTCGAGGCATGCGGCTTGAGGCTTGAAGCTTGGACCTTGTGGCACGAGGCTTGCGGCTTGAGGCTTGAGGCTTACTAGATGCCCGCCATTCGGCTCGTCTTCCTGGGCTTTGGAAATGTCGGCCAGGCGATGCTGCGACTGTGCATGGACAAGCGCGACGAGCTGCGCCAGCGTTTTGGTATTGAATGGAGCACGGTGGGCATCATCACGGCGCGGCACGGATCGGCCCTCGATCCTCGGGGGATCGACCCGGATCGAGCCCTGGCCATGGCCGCCGCAGGAGAATCCCTGGCCCCGCTTTCTCGCCGTCTGGCCCCTCCGGATCCGCTGGCGTTCATTCACGATTGCGAGGCGGACATGCTCTTCGAAAACACCCCCGTGAACTATGCGGATGGCCAACCTGCGGCGGCTCACCTGCGCGCCGCCCTGGAACGGGGCATGCACGCCATCACGGCCAACAAGGGCCCCGTGGTCCACGCCTATCGCGAACTCACGGTCCGCGCCGCCGCCCTCGGCCGGCGTTTCCTCTTCGAGGCGACGGTGATGGGGGGAACGCCCATCTTCTCCGTGTGGCGCAACGCCCTCCTCGGCGCCCGGTTGCTGTCCTTTCGGGGCATCCTGAACTCTACGACCAACCTCATCCTCAGCCGGATGGAGGCGGGCTCTTCGTTCGAGGAAGCCGTGGCGCAGGCGCAGGGGATGGGGATTGCGGAGACGGACCCCCGCGGCGATACACAGGGTTGGGATGCGGCCATCAAGGTGGCGGCGTTGGTCACGGTGCTGATGGATCAGCCTTTGAAGCCCTCAGGCGTCGCGCGACGTGGGATCGAGGACCTTCGGCCCGAGGACATCGCCTCCGCAACCCTCCAGGGAGCGCGCTGGAAGCTGGTTTGCCACGCCGAGCAGACTCCGGCCGGCGTCTCTGCCTCGGTCGCTCCGCAAATGGTGGATCCGACGGATCCGCTGTTCTCCGTCATGGGCACCTCGGCCGCCGTGACCTTTACGACCGATGTCCTCGGACCCCTGACCATCAGCGAATCCGAGACCCAGGCTATTTCCGGTCCCCGATCAACGGCGTATGGCTTGCTAGCAGATATGGTCAGCGCTGTGCGCGGGTCGTGATGAGCGTGGGTGGGACCCCACGATCATCACGACCCACTTGACCCAACGCGAGAACCGTTGTAAAGTGAACCCGTTAAATCTTCTGACAAGGAGCTTACCCACGGTGATTCGCGAAGAAACCTTTTCGCTTCAGGTCCAGCGGCTCGACCCCGCCTGCCCGTCCGATGTTCCGGGGCATTTCGGAGAGGAAAGCGCCGCCCACCTGAATGCGCGGAGTGCGCTCCTACCCGGTTGACACCGGGACCGGCCCTTGAGCCGCGGGCGCACCTTTGCGCCCGCGGTTTTTTGTTGTCTGAAATCGTGAGGGGAGTGAATCCAATGATCATACAGGCAAGCACGATCACCGTTCCGGGCGCCCCACCGCTACCGGGTTTGGCCTTCCGCCACTTCCGCGGGGAGACGGATTTCTCTGCGATCGCCGCCATCCTTGAAAGCTGCCGGGAGGCCGACCAGCTCGACCGCGTCGACACCGTCGAAGACATCGCCAAGTTCTACGCTCACCTGTCGAACTGCGATCCCGCCCAGGACGTCCTGTTCGCCGAGGTGAACGACCAACCCATCGGCTACCAACGCGTGACCTGGGTGACCGAGTCGGAAGGCGACCAGATCTACATGCACTACGGAATTCTTTCGCCCGCATGGAGGCGGCGAGGAATTGGGCGAGCCATGCTGCACGCCGCGGAAGCCCGTCTTCGCCAAATCGGGTCGTCCCACGAAATCACGGGGCCCCGCCTGCTCCAGGCATTTGTGTCCGAGACCGAAATCGGGACGAACGCCATGCTGCGCGCCGAGGGCTATCAGGCCATTCGCTACGGGTTCCAAATGGTGCGCCCGCTGAGCGAGCCCATCCCGGCCGGGATCCTGCCGGATGGGATCGAAGTGCGCCCCATTGCCCCTGACCAGTATCGGTCTGTATGGCTGGCGGCGGATGAGGCCTTCCGGGATGAGTGGGGGTACTCTCCGCGGACGGACGAAGACTACCGGCTGTGGCTGGAGGCACGCTGGACCCAGCCGGCCCTCTGGCGAGTGGCTTGGGACGGCGATCAGATTGTGGGCATGGTTCTGAATTACATCGATGCCGAGGAAAACCGCGTGCACAACCGTTCACGGGGCTACACGGAGAGCATCTCCGTCCGCCGCCCATGGCGCAAGCGCGGCATTGCCACCGCACTGCTGCTGCAAAGCCTGGCTCTGCTGCGCGATATGGGCTTTCAGGAGGCGGCGCTTGGCGTGGACGCGGAGAATCCCAGCGGGGCGCTGCGAGTGTATGAAGGCGTGGGCTTCCGCCTCGTGAGGAAGTTCTCGGTCTATCGCAAGCCACTCGAGGCCGAGCCGTCGCCCCATGTCTGAGCCTGCACCCCTTACCCCGATCCGCGCCGTGATCTGGGATCTCGGCGGCGTCCTGGTCCGGACCGAGGACCCTGCGCCCCGCCGGGGCTGGGAGACTCGCCTCGGGCTGGCTCCACGCGAACTGGCGCGGCTGGTCTTCGATGCTGAGCCCGGGCGAAAAGCCGCCCTCGGGCAGCTGGAAGTTGCGGAGATCTGGCGCTGGGTGGGCGATCACCTGCACCTCGACGCCGCGGGGCGGGATCAACTGCGAGACGATTTCTTCGCCGGCGATCGAGCGGATGAGGGCCTGATCCAAGCGATCCGCCGGTTGCGGCCGCGGCGTAAAACCGCGTTGCTGAGCAATGCCTGGCCCAACCTCCGGAGCTGGGTCGAGGATGGTTGGAAAATCGCGGACGCATTCGACGAGATCGTGATTTCCGCCGAGGAGGGCGTGGCCAAGCCGGATCCGGAAATCTACCTCCGAACCCTGCGCCGCCTGGGCGTTTCGTCTACGCAGGCCGTGATGATCGATGACCTGGACCGGAATCTCGATGCCGCCCGAGCCCTCGGCCTGCACACCATCCATTTCGAAAGCCGGGACGCGTGCGCGTCCGAGCTCAGCCATCTCCTCGGAGAAACTTTCGCCCTTGACCCGCCTGGGGTCCCGTCATGACCGAAGCCCGCCGACCCCTGCTCTCGCCAGATCTCCGGCTGCTGCTCGTCTCCATGGTCCTGGCCAACATCGGAAGCTTCATGATCACGCCCCTGCTGGCGCTGTATGTGGCCAGCCTGGGCGCGAGCGTGGCCCAGGTAGGTCTGTTCTTCACACTGGCCTCGATCTTCCCCCTCTTATTCCAGATCCTCGGAGGCTGGCTTTCCGACACCATTGGCCGGATCCGCGCCATCTCGTTCGGAAGTCTGAGCGGCATGCTCGGCTTCGTCTTTCTTTTCCTGGCCCCGACCTTCTGGTGGCTCTTGATTTCCGAGTGCCTGGCTTCCGTCGCGCGCTCTCTCGTGGGACCGAGTTTCATGGCCTTCACCTCAGAGGAGTCGGCCGAGGGAAAACGCGGCCGGACATTCGGCGCAACGCAGACCATCTTCCTCGTCGTGGCGGTGATCGGCCCGGGCCTCGGCGGCCTGGTGGCGGACCGTTACGGGTTCAAAGCCGTCATCCTGATCGCGGGCACGTTGTATCTGGGGGCGACGATCATCCGGCTGAGTATGGCCCGGCGCGTGGCGGCGCGGGGAAAGGTCGGGGAACGCCCTGAGATGGCGGGTCTCAAACGCCAGATGGCGGGGATCGTGGCGCTGATGCTCGCCGGCGGCGTCGTGACCTGGATTGTCCTCATCGACGGGGTGCGCGATATCTCCTTCCGCCTTTCCTTCGAGTTGATGCCGCTCTACCTCGAGCAGTTGCGAGGCATCAGTGTGACGCAGATCGGCCTGCTTGGCTCGGTCGTGGGGGTGGGTTCGATGCTGCTCACACCGCTTTCGGGCTGGATTGTCGATAAACGCGATGAGCGCACGGCGATCGCGCTGGGGACGATTTCCGTCACCGCCGGCTTCGCTCTCTTCCTGTCCGCCCGCTCGTTTGTCGGGTTTGCCGCGGCCTGGGCGCTCTTCGGGGCCAGCTGGGGGCTGATGGACCCCGCCTACCAGGCGTTGATCTCCAGAGCAGTCCCGCCCAAGATGCTGGGAACTGCGTTTGGCTTCCTCGGCACCAGCATCGGGCTGTTCTCCCTGCCCGCACCGTGGCTGGGAGGGCTGCTGTGGACGCGGGTGACGCCGGACGCCCCCTTCTTTTTGACCATGGCCATCGCCGGGATCTCGATCGTCCCGATTTGGCTCAAGTTCCGCCTTGCCAAGGCGGCGCCCACGGAGGCCGCGGCCACGCCGGCCCCGGTCGGGCTGCCGGAACCTCTCCGGCCGGACGGGGTCTGATCTAGGGGATCGTAAGGGGGAAACGAGGCGAGCCACCTGCCATCCACAGAACGGCCGGCACTGCCGCTCTTGCCGGAAGCCCCGCGTCGTACGACCGTTGGAAGGGCATTCCCCCAGCTGGTCGGCGCACTCGGCCCTCGTGAGCCCCCGTGAAGGGGCACGGGCGGTGGGGCTGGGGTCGGCCACGGCCGACTTGGGGCGAGCTGTTCCGAGGTGGCCTGAGGCTCGCTTCGAATCGAATGTATGCCGCCCCTCAGTCAAGTCAACGGGCGGGTCGCTTAAAAATGGTACTAGCCCGGGCCGCGGGGGCCGGCCCTGCCGGTGCTAGAATGAGCCTCCCGCCCCGGCCGGAGCCTGGATGACCCACACGGTACGAGATTGGATGAGCAGCCCGGTGGTGGTCATCCCGGCGGAGATGCCGGTAAACCTCGCCCTCACGCTCATGCGGCGTCGCGGGATCCGGAGCCTGGTCGTCGATCTCGCCGGCGGCGATAAGCCGCAATACGGCATCCTCACCACGACCGACATTCGGGACAAGATCGTCGCCAAAGGCGTCGACCCCAAAACGGTGACCGTGGCCGAGATTCTCACCGCGCCCATCGTCGTGGCCCACGCCGACTGGAGTCTGCCCGAGGTCTCGCGCAAAATGCAGGAATTGGGCATCCATCATCTGCCAGTCGCCGACGACCATGGGTCGCTCGTCGGCATGATCACCTCCACCGACATCTTTTTCGCTGTGGAAGAGGGCGGATGGACGGCGCAGTCATGACGCGCAAGATCCGCCTGATCTTCAACGCGCACGCGGATCGCGGCCGGGCGTGGGATGAAGCCTCGGCGCTGCAAGAGATCATCCAACGCCACGGCGGGGCCGAGTGGTCGGCGACGGAGTACCCCGGACATGCGGCCGAGCTGGCCGAACAGGCGACCCGGGAGGGCTACGACATCGTCGCCGCGCTCGGCGGCGATGGCACGGTGCACGAGGTGGTCAACGGGATCATGCGCGCCCCCGGGACGCACAAGCCGCAGCTCGGGGCGGTCCCGATCGGCTCGGGCAACGACTTCTGCGCCAACAATGGCATCCAGTCGGACCTGGAACAAGCCATGGAGCGGGTATTCGTCGGCTCGCCCGTGCCGGTCGATCTCGGCCGGGTCACGGACGGCTCGGGGCGGACCGAGTACCTGGACAACACGCTCAGCATCGGCTTCGGCGCGGCCGTGACGATCCACTCCTACAAGATCACCCGCTTGCAGGGCTTCAGCATGTACTTGTGGGCGGTGATCCTGACGATCCTGCGCAACTACGACGCGGCCCATTTGAAGATCAAGACCGACGACACCTCGATCGAACAAGATGCCCTGATGCTTGGCGTGTGCAACGGGCCGCGGGAGGGGGGCGGCTTCTACACCGCCCCGGACGCCAAGACCAGCGACGGAGTGCTGAATTACACCCTGGTGGACCGGGTCTCGCGCCCGATGATGTTCCGCCTCCTGCCCGAATTCATGCGCGGGACGCACGGCGGATTCCGGCAGGTTCACATGGGCGTCTGCAAGTGGCTCGAACTCACATCCGATCGGCCTGTCCCCATCCACATCGACGGCGAGGTCTTCGCCGGGTTCACCTCCGATGTCCGCCAGCTTCGCATCGAGGTGCTGCCCGGCGCTCTCCAGGTCATCGTCTAGCCGGAGCCTGCCGATGCGCCGCCTGCAGCAGATTCTGCAGGACCTCGACTCCGGCCACCTTCGAAACATCGCCGATCTTTGGGACCTGGAAGCGCCCACCGAGGCGCCTGCGCGCGCCGCGGCTCCACTGGCGTCGGCGATGCTCGAGCCGGACCGTGTGCGCGAGACCACCGACGCCTTGCGCCCGCAGGCGCTGCAAGTGGTCCGCACCCTCGTGGAAGCCGGAGGCGTCGTCCCCATCGCCGACCTGGAGCGGCGCTTCGGCCCGATCCGGCCGATGGGTCCCGGCCGGCGCGATCGCGAAAAGCCGTGGCGTTCGCCCACCTCCCCGTTAGAGGACCTGTGGTATCGGGGCCTGCTCGGGCGAGCCTTCTCCGACACGCCCCTCGGGCCGCGTGAATTCGGTTTCCTTCCTACAGATCTGCTTCCCTTACTGGCGGCGGCTCCGGCCGCGCCCGTCACTCTTGGCGCTCCAGCGCCGGCTCCGACCGCGCCCGTGCGCTCGGGTTTCGCGGCCGTCGAAGACGCCACTACGATCCTTGCCAGCCTGCGACGGCATCCGGGCAAGTCCCCGCTCGGCCCAAGACTTAACCCCTACCTGATCCATCCCGAGTCGGGCGAGCTCCTGCTTCATCTCTTGGGGCGTCTTCGGATCGTCAAACTCAGAGCGTACGAGCCCGATCCGGATGCCGCCCGTCGGTTTCTGGAGTCCAACCGGGGTCGGGCGCGGCATGCTCTCTTCAACGCGTGGAATGAGTCCACGACCTGGAACGACCTCGCCCACCTTGAGACTCTACAGGCACCGCGGCCAGGTTGGCCCAACGATCCGGTTCGCACGCGCGAGGTCATCCTGGGATTCGTCGCGTCTGTGCCCAAGGGCACATGGTGGAGTGTGGACTCGTTCGTGGCCGCCATCCGCGAGACGCATCCGGGTTTTCAACGCCCCGGAGGTGACTTCGATGCGTGGTACCTCAGGGACCGCAGGACCGGCGCGTTCTTGCGAGGGTTTGAGTCCTGGCAGGTGATCGAGGGGGAGCTGCTTCGATCGATCCTGACCGGTCCGCTCCTTTGGCTCGGAGCCACCGAAGTTGGTCAGTCCGGCGAGGCCGGCGCCGGGTCCGTTTTCCGGGTTCCGGTGGACGGTCAGCCCCTCGAGGGAGACAGCACCTCTTCCGAGGCCAAGGGCGAGGCGATGGGGGCGAAGGCCGTCGTCCAACCGGACGGGAGAGTCACTCTGCCGCTCGCGGGTTCGCGCGCCCAGCGATATCAGATTTCGCGAGTGACCACCTGGGTGGGACGCGACGCGGCCGGCTTCCGCTTCCTCTTGACCCCAAGCTCGCTTCGGCAGGCGGCACGGCAGGGGTTGAAGCACGGCCAAGTCGTCGACCTCCTGGAAGCGGCATCCAGAGCTCCGCTGCCGCCTCCGCTCGCGAATGCTCTCGATCGATGGAAGAGGCGAGGCGGCGAAGGAAAAGTGGAGATGACGCTCTTGCTGCGCGTCGAGGATCCCTCCGTCTTGGACGAGTTGGGCCACGGCCGGGCGACCGGCCGGCTGGTGGGCGATCGTCTCGGACCGCGTGAGGCGAGGATCCGGGCCAAGGACTGGGAGCGGCTGCGATCAGAGGCGGCGAGGATGGGCATCCTTCTCGACCCTCCCGGGGCTGAAGGACCACCTTAGCACTACTCCACAACCCCACCCTACAGCTGGGTAAGCGGGGCTATCCGGCTGGTGTCGCTCGAGTGGCTGCGGAAAATGGCCCAGCACGCTGAGCCTGTCGAAGCGCGCGCGGCGGGGGCGGCTATCCCTGTGGCGCCCCTCGACCCTTCGACGCTTCGGCAAGCTCAGCGCTCAGGGCTCGGGGTGCTGAATAGGACCTGTCTAGGCCCGCCGCCTCCTGTTGGCTCTCCGGTCACTTTGCGATGGCGGCTCATCACGCCATGGGCTGCCGGATAACAGTCCTCCACTTCTTTGGATCCGCTTTCCGGATGTCGCTCAGGTAGATTTCGTGGTGTTTTCCGCCCGCATTGAGCCATGTTCGTCGATGAACGCATGCACCTTCTCGATCGTCGGCCCCTCGTCCGAGAAGGGGCCCACGTGCATGATTTGGGCGGCCGCTCCCTCTGAAAGCGCCTCGAACCGGACATTCGATAGGGCGACGGGCTTCTTCTTCTTTCGAACCTCTTCGATCGCGGACTCCACCATGGCCGTCTTCACATAGTCCGGCTGCATGATCATCATCGTCCACTTCCACTTCGACTTGTCCGCCGCGCTGAAGTTTTCCATGTCATCGGCCCACAACAGGCCCTCTAAAGGCATCACTCCGTAATCCACGGCCCCCGGCGCCTTACGGACCATGACCTTCAACGTGTACGAGAGGGGATAGTGGCATTCGAGCGCCTCACGATATGACCTCGCCGTGTTCGGGTCTCCCTCCCCATCGACCATTAAGTAGCTCATCGTCGGCACGCGCACCTGAACGACCTTGTCTTTCGGTGGTTGGTAGAGTTCCTTTAGCTTCTCTTAAGGTCGACCTTTTCCATTGGGTCCACAATCTCACGAGCGCCTGACCGGCTTCGCCAACCTGGTTCGGACCATCGGCCTCGCCAACTCTCGCAGCGCATCTTTTCCCACCCATCGAGGCCCAGGGTCCGTCGATCGAGACAAACGTTGGGCGAGCTTCAAGGAGGCTGCGTGAAGCGCGGGGGTTCGCTTGCCGATCGTGCGCAGGGCCGAGCTGACAGCCTTCTTGACGAAGTTCCGTTCGTCGCGGGCGCCCTTCTCTATGAGAGGCAGTAACGCCAGAAACCGGGCGTGGGAGGCGGCCTTGTCGTGCACCGACAGACTGGTCATCATCCAAAAGGACGCGCGCTTGACGAACTCACGCGGCGAGGTCGACCACTGGCGGACCTTCTCCCAGGCGAAGGGGCTCCGGTCGAAGAGATGGAAGACGGCCGTGTCGCAGACGGCCCAGTTATCGAAGTCGGCTGCCCAGGCGTTCATCTGCCGGCGCGTCACGAGCCGCGGGTCGTCTACCAGCGCCGCCAGCAGCCGGGCCTCGTACCAACCGCTATCCCATAGTTCGGCCGCCAGGTTGTGATCCTTCCCAAGGCGCTTCGCCAGCGCCAGCAAGGTCCCCATCGTGACCCCGAGGGCACGATCGGTTTGAATGCCGTAGCGGGCCAACGCCTCGATGTTACGTTTCGTGCCCCGTCGCTTGAGGTACGTCAGAACTTCATCCTTAGTCATGCTCTTTGCCTGCGAGCGGGCTCATCTTTGAGCGGTGGAACTCGCGCCCGCGGACCATGCGCTTCTAGATTCGCTGGGAATCCTCCATGTCACCTCACCCCTGCCCTCTCCCTAAAGGGAGAGGGGGAAGTGTTTATCCTCGCTGGCGGAATTCACGGCTGCGCCACCTTCCCCTTCGGGGAAAGGGGTAGGGTTCATTTCATGACGAGTCGCCAAGTCTCAAAGTGGGTATTCTTCAGCGAGTTGCCCGGCAAGTCTGGTCACTCCTCGTGGCCCCCCCGTCCCAGGACCCCCTCGACTCCTTCCCAGGCGATGAACGGCGTCATGGCCAGCGCGGCAATCGAATCAGCCCACCACCATCCGAATAAGGCATGGAGCCCGAGCCCACCGAGTAAGATCGCGGACAGGTAGGCACAGATGTCCGTTTGGACCGATTCGGCTCGGATCGCTTCGCTCGACAGGGTCTTCGCGACCTGACGCTTAGCGCGAGCCAGAAGCGGCATGATCACTAGCGAGATGGCAGCGATGACAATCCCAACGACACTTGCGTGCGGCTCGTCACCGACCCAGAGCGACCTGACGCCATCCACGGCGAGATAGGCGGCGAGGGCCAAGAAGGAGACGCCGATCGCCCGGCCAGCCCAGCGCTCGGCAAAGGCACGACGAACCGGATCGCGATCGACTCCGAGCCTCCAGAGCGCAACCCAACCGGCGGCGACCTCGATGAAACTGTCCACGCCAAACCCAACCAGGGCAACGCTGCCAGCCAGGAAACCTGCCCCCAGGGAAAGCACTCCCTCGAGGCTGTTGTAGACCATCGTCGCCCATGTGAGCCACTGCCCACGGCGTTGCGCCTGAACTCGCAGTGCCTGAGACGACTCCGTCATCTCACATCTGCCTCTCTCAGGGGTGGAAGTGCGGCTTCAGCTCGTCGTGCTCGTGCTGCTCGATCCGGTGGAACGTCTCCCCCGACGCGCCTTCAGGATCCACATGGATCACCACATTCGCCAGGTACGGCACATGATGAAGGACTGCGTGCCGGGCCTCACTTCCGACGGCGTGGGCCTCGGCAATCGAAAGGTCATGTGCGACCGAGAGGTTCACTTCCGCATGCAGCCAATGTCCAATCCAGCGCGCCCTGATTTCGGTAGCGTCCACGACCCCACCCACATGAGCGATGGCGTGCCGAATTTCCTCCAACACGGCGGGGTCGACTCCGTCCAGCATTCGGGCGGCCGTCGCGCCGGATTTTGAGTTTACCCTCTAACGAGATGGGCATGGTGGATTCCCGGATCTACGGACTCATCCGCATTGTGAAATCGCATGTGCTGCAGGCCCGCCGGATCAGCCTCGCGTCCGTTCCAAGAGCAGCATCATGATCAAGCTCAGCAAGACTCTCTCTTCTTCGCTTTCACTGAGGAGCGCCTTTTTCTCCACCGCGAACTTGCCTTCAAAGAAGGCAGGTTGTTTCTCCATGCGCATCACGACCCCTCCGCTCAGCCGGGACACCAGATACACCGGATGGAAGATATACCCGGAGAACACGCCCACGAGCGGGATTTCGCTGACCAACGCGTCGATGACCTTCACCCAAGGGTTCTCTTCCTGAATGCTCATCACGGCGCTGTCTCCATCCAGGATTTCATAGTGCGCTTTGAGGAGGGAGCGCATGCCACGACGTTTCACCGCGCCCACGGACGCGCCCTGCGGATCGGCGAAGTTGTAACGGGCAGAGAAGTCGAAGATGCGGTCCGCCTTGAGGGTGTACAAGGGCTGGGTCTGCCGTTCGTCGGCGAACACCGTGACGGCTTCCTTGAGCTTGAACAGTTTTTGTTTGACGTAGGCAACCAGGTTACCCTTGGCATCCTTGACAGAAAATTGGGGCGCAAAGGCCACGACCTTGAACGAGAGCGTCAACGGGTAGTCGAGCGGGAATTGCATGCGTACCTCCAGAGGGTCGAACGACCGGCGGGCCAAGGGTACCCGCGTTTCCGTTTTACGCGATTGTGAAATCCGGAGCAAGTGCGATCGCGACCGGGATGCTTGAGCCTGCCCTCACCCCACCCAATGGATAGGCGAAGCCTGGGCGAACGGCGGAGGACAGCCAGCCGACTCTCGGTTAGCGTGGAAGGTGTCCGGCACGCCTCGTCGCATTGCTTTGGAGGCCCCGATGTTGAAATCCCTCTTCCGTTCCGTGTTGTCTCTTTTTGTCTTCCTGTATCAACGCACCAACGGAGCCATCGGCGGAAAGATGCAAGGACTCCCCGTGCTTCTGCTCACCACCACCGGGCGGGTGACGGGGAAAAAACGGGTCTCGCCTCTTGGGTACTTGGAACATGACGGGCAATACGTGGTGACGGCCTCCAATGCGGGGTTCGACCACCACCCGGGTTGGTATCACAACCTGACCAGCAACCCACGGGTCACGCTTCGACTCCGGGACCAGGAATTCGCGGCCGTCGCGGAGCGGGCTGGCCCAGCCCTACGGCAGCGCCTGTGGGATACCTTCGTGGAGCGGGCGCCTGGCTACGGCGCCTACCCAAAGCGCACGAGGCGCGAGATCCCGGTCATCCTTTTGCGGCCCGTATCCCCCGCCTGATAGGCTGAGAGTTTGAGACACCGGGTGTCCACGCGCTACTTTTCCGCAGCCCGCCGAACAAAGTCGAGCAGGGATTTCGGCTCACGGCCCAACAGCCAACGAAGCACGTTCGGATTCCCGGCCAGGCCGTGTCGCCCGTAGTACTCGAACATCTTGATCAAAATGGCGCGCGCAGAATCCCCGACACCCGCAGCCCGCGCCCGTGCCTCCCAGGCCTCGACGGGCTCGCCCGCGGCGCGGACGGGCCGCCCCAGTGCCTCGCTGAGGACGGAGGCAACTTCCGCCTGGGACAGGGCCGGCGTGCCGGCGAGTTCATATGTCGTCCCCGCATGCCCGGGCCGGGTCAGCACGATGGCGGCTGACTCAGCCACATCCTCGAGGTCCACCAGGCTCAGACGCGTTTCAACGGGATACGGGTTTCTCAAGACACCCTCCCCGGTGATGTGCGCCCATCCGGCCAGCAAGTTCTGCATGTAGGCGCTCGGTTGAAGGATCGTGAATTCCAAGCCGGACTCGAACAGCGCCTCTTCCACCCTCAGCTTGTGGGCATGATGCGGCATCACCTCCGCCTGCGGATGCAGAACCGAATGCAAGACCAGATGCTCCACCCCTGTCTCGACGGCGGCGGCGATCACGTCCCGCCCGATTTGAACCTCGTCCGGGTGCAGATTGGGGCAGATGTGATACACGGCGCGGACGCCGTCCATCGCCCGGCGCAAATCCGGCAGGAGGCGCATGTCCCCCGCGATCGCCTGGCGCGCTCCGAGTTGGGTCAGCTCTTCGACCTGGGAGGGGTGGCGGACCAGAGCCCGAGTCGGCGCGCCGGCGCGCGCCAGTGCCGCCACGACGGCCCGCCCCGTCTTACCCGATCCACCGGTGACCAGAATCAAAAGGCCCCCCTGTGTCTTCCCCCGGAGGTCGGCAGGCCGTACGCCGAGGAGCAGGTCCTTCGGCGAAGGGTTCGGCCACCTGCCGATATCACGTCCGTATAACGAAATGGGTCGACAAGGCGGTCAAACCAACTCGGAGGATACGGAGGCGGGAATCCCTTGGATTGTTGGGTTGTCTTTGGGGTGGGGCTTGCACGCCTGGCCATCTGATGATCTCCGTCGGGCATCCCGAACCTGGGAGGGTGCTACCGTAAACGACTAGCCGGGCGGGTTGAGGCCCGCAGCCAAGGGCCTCGCTTCAATGACCTTCCGCCAGACGAACGCCCCGAACCGCGGCCCCAAGCGGCGCGCGACAAAGAACATGCCGATCGCTCCCGCCAGCCCTCCGACCACGCCGCCCACCTGGACGCCGAGGATCGCACCCATGACCACGCCGTAGATTCGAACGGGCCGCGAGAACATCACCTGGCTGATCATCAGCCCACGTTGTGGGTCAGGCCCGCGAGCGGCGGGCCAGAAAACGACCACGGCCGAGGGCGCGCTCAAGACCAGAAGCATGATCCCGAAGATCGCCGCGGCCGGAATGGGCAGGAGGTCGAGCACCACGAGAAGCGTCAGGCAGGGCAGGGCCACCACAAGATTGGCCGCCATGACGATGGCCGCGGCCTCCACAAACGAGATCCGCCTCGCCCGGCCGTCCGGTGTGGTCATCCGGTCTTGCCAGTCGGAGGCGGCGACGTGCGCCGGTGGACCCGCTCGCGTCGCTGAAATACGACCACGTCGGAACGCGCCTGGGGCCAGGCCATCGCCTCCGCCACCCGCTCGTGGTCTAGGATGACCTGCGGCTGGCCATCTCGCATCCCGAAGTCATGACCGATGCATTCTTCTTCAAACTGCATGTGCTGTTGGTCGACCGCGTACGGGGAGGTCTTGACAGGGTCACCCGCCTCTCCCTGCACCGAGAACCAGGTCAAGTACTCCTCCTGGCCGATGCATTCGCGGAAGATGACCTCGAGTTTCATCTGTTCGCGTTCCAGGGTTTGGATCACCTCGTCGATGTTGTCGTTGAGCATCTTCAGCCACTCGTCGACGCAGGCCGATTTCCCGGCTTTGACGCGAAATCGCGAAAGCTCGACTTTCATGCGTGTCCACCTCTTTAAGGAATGGCCGTTTTCCTGAGCGTCAGGGCTTATATCTTGGGCATGCCCAATAGCCGCATCTCGTATTCCAGAGTCTCCGCGAACCCTTCTCTCAACGGGAGCGGGTTGAAACCGAGCTCGCGCCGGGCCCTGGCATTGTCACCGAGGTAGGTCACGCCGGCGAGACTGCGCAGGGCCTCCCGGGTATAGAGCGGCGGCAGGGGGACTACGAGCTCGACCACGCCCATCACGACCGAGAGGGCCTTGAACATCCCCGCGGGGGCCGCTCTTGGCGGACGGATGCCCGTGATCTCCTGCGCGATGTTCAGAGCTTCGACCAGCGTGTGCGGTGGTCCGCCGATGATGTAGGTCTCCCCCGCCCGGCCCTTCTCCATCGCCAGGATGTGCGCCCGGGCGGCATCGTCTACATGCGCCCAGCAGAAGGCCATCCGCTGCGGGATCACGGGCAGCTTCCCTTGCAAGTATTGACTCAGCGTGTCGTGCACGCTGCCGACATCGCCCGGTCCGTACATCAGGCCGGGGATGGCGATCACGAGCGGCAAACCCCCGGCGATGTACTCATCCGCCAGGCGGTGGGCTTCGGCCTTGGTCCGGGTATATTCGGTGTAGTAGGGCCCGTTGTAGCGGTAGCTCTCGTCCACGAGTCGGCCGCCCGTGTCCTCGTGGACCCCCAGCGTGCTGGTGTACACGCCCTTGGGGATGTTCAACTCCCGCATCAACTCCAGCACGTTGCGCGTGCCGCCGATGTTGACCGGAACCCCCGGGCGCTTGTCGCGCTCGCCGACTTTGTACCAGGCCGCGATGTGAAACACCCCATCCACGCCCGTCATCGGCGCGCGCATCGACTCCTTGTCGGTCACATCGCCGGTGTGGAGGGCGATGCCGTGACCGGCCAGGTCTTTCGCCTGGGCCGGATCGCGCACCAGCGCCACGACCTGATGGCCGTCCTGTGCGAGGAGCCGGGCTACGCGCCCGCCCACGAAACCGGTGGCGCCCGTTACAAAGTATTTCAAGGCTGCTCTCGATGTCTCGATCGGAAGACGCATTCCGAATTCACCATCTCCGGCCCCGTGACGTCCCCGTCAAGCGTTCGTCCTTGCGCAGACTAGGGGCCGAGGAGCGCCAGCACGAGCTCCCTCAAGAGTGCCAGGAGGATCGGCACCAGGAGGGCAGAAAGCAAGCCGGTGAGAGTGCCCGGCCTCCACGGCCACGTGCGCAAGCCTTCGAGAGTTTCCTTTTCCTCGCGTAGGGTGGAGAACACCGTGCGCATACCTCCCACATCTGCATAGTCTTGTCGTTCAAAGGCAGCCAAGTGGATTCGCTCCAGGATGGTCTTGATACGGGAGGCCACCTCCTGTAGGAGTCGCTCTTTTTCAGAAACAAGACGCCGGTGCACACCCAACAAGGGCAGATAGAACATGAGCAAGACCAGCGGAACAGCAGAGGCACTGGTAGCAAGTACCAGCTGGCTCTCATAAGCGGTTGGATCGAGAGTAGGCAGAGCGATGTAGGCGAAGAACATGATCCCTACGGCTGCGGTGTACCTGGAAAACCCATACAGGGGGCGCAGGTTGAAGAGATCAACTTGCTTCGGCATAGCATAGAACCTTCCCATCTGCCGCAATTGGCGGACCACTTGGTAACCGAACAGCATTGACGCCCCCGTGCCGATCATCCAAATTCCAATCCTCAGCTGGGGAAATGCATAATCGACCGCGGGAGCGACGGCCATGTCAGAGAAACCATTGACGGCCCCACTCGCGAGCCCGACCAGGAAGAACAGTGTTCCCAGCCCATTCGGAATGGTCACAAACCCATATTTGAGCCGTGCATACTCCTCCTCCGTGACATCCAAGAGCGGGCGATACTCGTCGAGTGCTTTCGGGGCAGCCTTCAGAACATAGATTCCGATGAGGAATATCCCAAGGTAATAGCCGGCTGTGCCCAGATCAAAGTTGAATTGGCCCTGGGCAAGCGCCCCTTGGTTCCAAGCCACCAGATGCTGAGCGATGCCAACGGTCGGGATCAGCAAGGCGAAGAAGAGCCAAGAGGGGATGGGCAAACGGTCCAGCCAGGCATAGACGGCATGGATGAAATTGGGTGGGTAGGGCCGGCGACCATGAGGCACAGCCGAATCGACGGGGGGCCGGGGTGTCAAGGGGCGACCTCGTCCAGAAAGGTGGTGACGAGTCGTTGAAACTCATCCGGGTGATCCAGGTTGGGCAGGTGAGCTGCGTCGTCGATCGTGACCTTCCGAGCCGACGGCATCTTCTCGACCATGTAGTCTGCTGCGGCCTGGATGTAGGGAGTGTCATACACCCCCACGATGACGAGCACGGGGATTCGGATCTCGTTCAAGCGCTCCACCGCACCCACCGGGGTGTCGGGCGTGCGTTTGCCGAGCCCCTTCGACTCGTGGGCCAGCACCTTTCGGTCCATTTCGTAGACCAGCTTGCGCATGGCTGGATTCACCTGAACGGCGGACCGGCCCACGCCATCGAACCAGATCTGCGTCTCGATCTCGGCCACAAGATCGAGGTCCCCGGACTCGAAGGCATTCTCGGCCTCGGCGAACTTCGGCGGCGTAGGCACATCCAACTCCAGGCCCGTAGGACCCGAACCGACCATGATCAGGGCCCTCACCCTGGACGGCTGCGTGATCGCGAGGTTCATCGCCAAGCCTCCGCCCATGGAGCAGCCCATGACGATCAGGGGTCGATCGATGGGCAGCTGGTCGAGGAGCGCCGTCAGGTCCCGCAGGTGGCTGTACTCGCCGTCGACCGGTTCGCTCTTTCCATAGCCGCGCATATCGTAGCGGATCACGCGGTAGCGATTCGCGAAATGCGCAAACTCGCCATCCCACTGCCGGCTGTCGGCGACGCCGGCATGAATCATCAAGAAAGGCTCGCCCTGACCTGCCACCTCGTAATGAAGGCGGGCCTGGTCGACGGGTGCCAGGCCGGATTCACTCTTGCTCACGGGCATTCCCTGGGGCAAGCGCAACCCCTTTCCCATCGGCACGGACCTGGCTCAGGGTCTTGGGTTTGGCGGCATCGTCTTGTACGGTGCGGCGAGCACGGGGACGCCCAATGCCACCTCGGCCCTGGTGTTCTGGGGAGTCGTCCTTTGGATGATGCAAACCAATCACATGGGGGGCCTTCGGGATCTGCGGACTGACTTCCAGTCCGCCGCGGTCACGACGCCGATCAGCCTGGGGAGCCAATACGTTCGCCAGGGATATTTCCTCTCCGCGCCCACGACGGTCTATGCCTACTTTCTCCTGGGAACCCAGTTCGCCGTGCCGATCCTATTTCTCTGGATAGGCGGGGGCCTGATGGACCCTCCCGCCTCGCCGCTCTAGCCATCGTCCTGCTCATTCTCGTCGCAGCTGCCTTGAGCTTGGGGAAGTTCTTCGCCATCGCCTCAAGCCAATTCCGGGTTGAATTCGATCACGCCCTCTTACCCGAGCCCATTCGAGAGACGAGAAACCACGCTGCCGTTGGGGCGCCGCTTCCGCCCTTGCCGTCCTGTCTTGCCGGCTCTTACGGCGCTGGTTCCATGGGGCTCAACAGCTGAAAGTAGTTCCCATCCAGGTCCGCCAGAGTCGCGATCCACGCCCCACCCATTTCATAGGGCTCCCGGATGACGGTGGCGCCCAGGCCCTTGATTCGCGCAAACTCCGATTTGACGTCCGGGGTTTCAAAGTTGATCATGACACGGCCGGGGTCCTTGGTGCTCCCCATCATCTCCGAGTGATCCATGACGGAAAGGTACGTACTTCCGACCTGCCATCCCCAATAGCTTTGTCCCTCATCGACCATGCCCGCCGGCTGTCCCAAGACCTTTTCATAGAAGGCGGCGAGCGCTTTGGCTTGCTTCGTCCCAATCATGACGGAGTTTAGATTCAACATTCGGGCGCATCCTTTCTGGTAGCTACGACGTGAACCGGAGAGCCATTGTACGCCGTGTCAGCTCACCCCAAATCGAGCTCGACGGTCAGGGGAACGTGGTCGCTCCATAGGGACCATGCGCCACGCCGCCCGAGCCTGACGTTCACCAGGTGATCCGCCCAAATCTTGGGGATGAAACAGTAGTCGAGGTGATAGGGCCTCCCGCCCTGGGTCCTGTCGAAATACGTCCCGCGGGTCTCTTCGCCTGGCGTCTCACCGGTGTAGATATGATACGCGCTCACGAGCCGCAGGTCCTCCATCACCTCGAGCACGTCGAAGTGGGCGCCGCCCCAGTAGGGGTTGGAGTTCAGGTCGCCGAGGACGATCGTCGGGCGGGAGCGGATGAAAGGAGCGTACGCGGCCAAGCCGCGTAATAAAGCGGTGACGTAGGACCGGATGGTGGGCCACGGCTTGACCCACACCACCAGCACGTTGAACTTCCGGGTCGCATCGACGTGACAGGCGAGGAAGAGCCGGGCCGGGGTTCTGGCCGCGGCGGCCGGTCGGACGGATACCTCCCCGCGCGCCAGCAGCGCCACGCCGCGATTCGGATTGTCCCCGCGCCAAATGCCGTGCACGGAGGTCCGCGGCGCGCGCCGCGGCGTCTCCTGAAGTGCGATCAGCGAAGGACCGATCGCCAGGAGTTTCGGAAGCTTATTGGATGCGGGACCGCCGGAATGATTCCAGGTGGAAATGCGCACCGGTGACTCTGCGGGCCTCAACTTTTGATGGCGCTGCGGACCGCTATTCGAGGCGGAGTGCGGACGCCAGCCAGGCTCCGACTCGGCTCGTCGCCCGGAGACCCACGGGGAGTCGATTCCCGGCGCGCACGGTTTCGATCATCCCGAACACCAGCACCGGCAGGCTGACGCCCGCCACCGCCCACCAGGGCAGAATCCCGAGCGCGACCACCTGATAGAAGAGCGCCAAGACGAGGGGGATGGTGAGCGCCAGCGACGTAATCACTCCGGGCGCGTACTCGCGAAAGTGGAATTGGTAGTAGATGTGCTGGAACGCATTCAACAAGGTGGCCAAGCCGAGCAGACCCACAAGGATGGCCGTGGCGGGCGCCGAGGCCAAGCGCGTTGCGAGGAAGGTCCAGACGAAACTGAGGAGGCTGAAGAACACGAGAAATGTCCGGATCGAGACATGGGTCTTGCGCGGGAGGTTGACAAAGTTCCTCTGAATCCAGTGCAGGATATTCCACTCCTCCAGCTCGTGGAGGAGGATCACCACCGGGAGAAGCCAGATCAGGATCGCGTAGAGCACGGATTCTCACCCTGCCTGTCGATCCCTAGATTGTGAAACACGTCACAAGTCCGTGAGCGGTCGTGCCTCCATTCGATCGGCTCCACCAAGTGGCTGCGATTGGCGGCCGCGGCGTAGGGCTCCGGCCAGTACTCGACGATGCGGGCGACCTTCCCCTCGCGGACCGTGAAGAACGAGATGGCGCGGTCGCGGCGGGACCCATCCGTTACGGTGACGTCGGTGACCGCCTCGCCCTCCGCGGCGACGAGGTGATGGATCGTGAATTCCCATCGCCCCTGGGCGGGGAACTCGCTGTTCACAAACGCGAACCTCTCCCGGCCCCGAACGCGCTCATTGGACTGCGGCCAGTCCAGGATGAAGTCGTCGGCCAGGACGGCACCAACGGCACGGAAGTCGTTCGTGCCCATGAGGCGCCAGTACTCGCGCACGATCTCGGCGGTGTTCATGACAAGGTGTGATAGTACATTACGTTGGGTTGAGTCTACGCGCGCCATTCGGATCTAAGAGACACCGGGTGTCTGATAGACACCCGGTGTCTACTACTTCTCCCACGCTGAGCCTTGGCCTGAGCGCAGTCGAAGGCTTGTCGAAGGGCTCAGCATGCGGGGCTTTCCTTCTGCGGGACTCGCCGTGAGCCCCGGCGTACCCACGCACTGGTCCCTTAGACGAGAAGTTCTCTGGGGATATTACCGCCGTTCGCGGCGAGTTTCTGCATGACCGTCTTGTGCAACCAGACGTTCATGGCCGCGAAGTCACCGCCTATTTTGTCGGGAGGGCAGCCAAGATAGGTCGCCAACTGCTTGCGCTCATCCAGGCTGCTGTCGAGATTCAGAAGCTTCAGCAGGTCGACGATCGAGGTCTTCCAATTGAGTTTCTGAGGGTCCGCGGCGGCCATGCGGTCCAGCTTGCCCACAACGTCGACGGCCGAGATGGGAGCCGTGCCCTTGCCGATGCCTTTGTCGTTGACTTTGTCACCGGTCTTCCCGGGGGCCGCGGTGCGCTTAAAGGCCGAGCTTCTCCAGGATCTTGTCCAACAGGTTCATAGTGGGACCATCCTTTTGCCATAATCCGTTCTCGCGTTGCACGTCCGACGTAGCCAGGACCGGCGCGGAGTCCGAAGCAAGGGCGCCGGGGCGGCGTGGGGCGGCTAGAGATTCTTCGTGCGGGTCGCCACCAACATGAGGACAAGGCCGGCCGTTACGAGCCAGAACGAGTACTGGCTCAGACCGGCTACCGAGCCGAAGTGGCCGAGCAGGCCCAGGGCTCCAAGGATCAGGGCGATCCACCAGCTGATGGTCTTGGGAGGGGTAAGTTTCATGCGCTATCTCCTTTGAGGTCGATGGCACTTCCAGAGGGGCCCGAGGTGCAGCCCGAGTCGCGAATTGCCCCCTGGGGGATCGAGCTAGCGGCGCCGGCGGCCGGCCGTGACGCCCAAGAGGCCAAACACGATGGCCGCTCCGATCAGGAACCCAAGGTCATACTGGCTGCCGTTGTTGTGGACCTCGTACATCCGGGAGTCCGTGTTGAGGAACGACATCACCAGCGTCACAGGAGAAATGATCCCGTGCCAGATTCCTGGCCAGATCCCGGCCACGTTCCCATCCGCATCCGCGGTGTTGAGCTCCGGGTTCGGGCCCGGTGCATTGAAGGTGTTCGGCGGGGGCGGCTCGACCTGCACGACACCGGCCGACGCACAGCCCGCCATCACGACCGCCAGGCAGGCCATGAGTACGATTACGAATTGCTTCTTCTCCACTCGCGCCTCCAGGCTCGCCCTGTCAATCGTCCGTGTAGCTCTCGCACGTCATTCTGCATCCAATAGGCACCGAGCACATCCGGCGCCTGGGGAATCTAAATATCCCCCACTTGGGGGAGGGATGGGTGATGCCTCATGCGTTTGGGTTACTCGGAGACGCGCCTTGGACTTACCAGTGGAGCAAGAACACAGGCGCCATGGCAGCCAGGGCCGCGGCCCCCTGCAGGGCCAGGATGGGCACGGCACCTCGGGGTGACTGCGGGACCTGCGTGACGGCGAAGAACAGGACGATCGGGACCTGAACCGCCATGAGGAGCTGTCAGATGTGGGCCGCGGCGCCCTCATCCGCCTGGGGCGCGGTCCCGTACGCGGCCACGGCCAGCAGGACCGTCGCCAGTGCGCCAAGGGAAATGACCACGGGCAGGAATGCGCTCGGACTCTTCCACAGGATTCTTGTGCTGCGATGGATCTCCGCCGAAAGCTGAAAACCCCAGCTTCTCGTAAAAGACCTTGGAGGCTTCGATATCCTTCACCGCCAGGCTGACCGAGAAAGCTCCTAGATCCATCGTATCCTCCTACTCGACGATCTTCCAGAACGAATCCTTGCGCGTGATTTTTCCCGCCTTGAACTCCAGGAGGTCCACACCGCGGACCTCAATCCTCTTTCCCTGGGGCGTCGTCCCCGTCAGGGTCCACTCCGACACGCCGAATTCACCCAACGCCCAGTGCGTGTCGTCGCCGTAATGCACGTCGGGGAGACCCTCAAATCGGGTCGCCAGGCCTGCACGCACCTGGGCCTTCCCATGGTAGCTCGTCCCTCTGGGGGTCGATCCACGCGGCATGTAGAAAACGCACTCTTCGGCAAAGCAATCCATGATCGCATCCAGATCATGCCGGTTGAAGGCGTCCAAGAAAGCCTTTAGCGTCTCCCGGGTGATTTGGCCAGTGGGCTGGGGCATACGCGGGTCCTTTCGCTCGTGAGCGGGACGTCTGTGGGGCCGGCTAGGTTCCCAAAATGCGCCCGAGGAGAAACTGGATGACCCAAACGACCACGGGCAACAACAGCGCCGCGAGCAGCCCGCGGACGGCTCCCGGCTGCCACGGCCAAGTGGCGATCCGGCGCAGCGCGTTTTGCTCAATCTCGAGGCTGGCCAGGGCCTTGTTGAGTGGGTCCATCTGCCGGAGACGGCCACCGTCCAGCTGGCGATGGAGGTCCTGCGCCGCGGCCTCGAAGCGAGATGCGGCCTCGGCCAGGCGCCGGTTTTTTTCGTCCACCAGGCGGCGGTGGGCGCCCAGCAAAGGCAGGGCGAAGGTCGCGCCGGCGATCGCGGCAAAAACGACGCTGAGCCCGATCTCCAGGGGCCCCGCGACTTGCGAGGTCGAGGCACGGATGACGAACCAGACGTAAATACCGAGGATGAAACCGATGCCTGTGAACGCCCCGGGGAGGGAAAGCGCATACAGCGGCTGGAGCTGGTAGATGTTGATTCGGGCATGCTGGGTGTAGATCCGGCTGATCAACGCGAGCTGGTGAATCGTGTGGTAGGCCAGAGGACCCAGCAGCGCGATTTGCAGGATGAACTGGGACTTCACGAATAGCATGGCGGTGGGGGCGTCGGCGATTCCGGGAAAGTAGATCAGGATCGTCTCCGCGGCGTATGGCATCGTGGACAGGGCGATGGCGAAAGCCACGCCGACCAGGGTGGCGAGCAGGGTTCCCGCAGACGGGAGCGTCGTCAGCTGATAGGAAAGGCTGGCGAAGGACGAGTCGTGCGCGGACCCCCGGGGGCCTCCCACCGCCGAATGAAGCAGGGGTCGGAAGGAGGCGATGGCCGAGGCCGCGGACTTGTCAAGGTAGTGCGTCAGGCCGAGCAGGTAGACGAAATTCCCCAAGATCCAAACCTGCTGAAGATAGAGGCTACCTGGCACAGACCCCCCCTCCACCCACTGAATGGCGATCCCCGCTCCGCCCGCGCCGAGACCCAGTACGAGGTAGAACGCCCACGCCGGGCCGGGCAAGCGGTCTACCCAGTCCGTGAAGCGGTCGAACCAGCTGGGAGGATACGGGGGCGAGAAACCCTCGGTGCCTCTGGTTGACACCGGACTTCGGCTTCGTGGTGACGGCATGCCAGGGGCTCCAGGCGAACCAGGGATAAAGCTTCGTGTTCGCGCGCTCCCCCTAATCGTAACTTGGAACGTGCGAGTCGGAGAGCGGGCGAGTTATCCTGCGGGGATCTGGGGCTCGAAGGCCCGCAACTCGAGCCACCTGACTCTCTTGCCCTGAACTGCCTCCCTCACCCTGCGTTCGCGGCTGTTCAGATCCGAGTCGCCTGTCTTCACCTCGATAAAGACGATATCCCCGAGATCGCCCTCGTCCAAGCCATCGAAAACGATCAGGTCGATCGGGCTGCCCAGGAAACGCACGTCGCGCGGGTTGTAGTCGAAGTCCGGCAGGTACGGGATCAAGTGCTCGGTGACTTTGCCCAGCGTCACGGCCTGGCTCTTCTTGACCGCGTCGTCCCGGATGCGCCGTTCGAACTCCCTCTTCCAACGCTCGAATCGCAGCGCTAGGTAAAGGTAGATCATGCCGACCACGAGGGCGGCAACCAGCGTCACAGTCAGGAGTGTTTCGGGTTGGACCGTCATGGTGGAGGAGTCCTCAGTTAGCCCGGCCCCGGGGGGGGGGGGGGGGGGGGGGGGGGG
>JBBDZX010000002.1:64168-98867 GCA_040899905.1 Anaerolineales bacterium
CCCCGGAGCCTTAAGGCTCCGGGGGCCGATTGTGAAACTCGTAACAAGCAGTTCTCACCACCGGGTTACGAATCCAACCCGAGCAGGCTGGCGATGACGCCGATTTCCCCCACGTGTTGAAAAGGATGCGTCAGGCCAAACGACATCAGGCACCGTCCCTTGTTCCAGCCCGTGTAGTTCTCGACCAGCCCGGCGGCGCGCGGGTGGGCCAGCCCTTCATCCAGGAGGATCAGGCGCAAGCGATCGACTTCCATGAGGTCGTCCAATCGGTCGGGGTCGAGCTGGGTGACGATCTCGCGTGTGCGGGTATGGACGGCGTCGGAATAGTCGTGCAGCGCCTGCACATCGATGCGACGGTTCAGGTCGTCGACTTCCTCGAAGTTCATGTCCGTGCCCTGATGGCGCCAGGGGATATTCAAGCGCGGCAGCCACTGGCCGTCGTCGAGGACCTGGGCGCGATCCACGATAAAGCGGTTCAGGCCGGCGTCCTCTACGCGAGTGAAGTGCCAAAGGTTCCAGGCGATCGAGTTGACGCGTGGATCGGGCCGCTGGCGCATCAGGTCCGGCGGAACGTTCTTCCAGACCCCCGCGAGAACGATGGTGTACAGGATGTCATAGCGTTGAAGGAAGAACCGGGTTAGATCCATGATCTCACTCCGAAGCGGGAGGGTCGCCTGACGGCCCCGAACCCTCGTTGGTCCCCTTCATACTGGGACCTGCTTATTGGGGGGGCAATTTGACCGGCCAACCCTGTGACCTCGCGGATTGATTATCGCGCCGGGAGTTCTAGCGAGATTTCAGCCCGCACTCAATGGCGCAACGTGCGCCGGTTCCCCTACTGTTCTTTCCTGCGCGCGGTGGATCTCGAGTTGAGGTGCTTGGCCGGGGACTGGCATCGCGCTGGCGGTGACGAGGCGATGGGGGCGGGCTAACGTTCCGGTTCAGCCGCGGGCCGCGCAGCGAACCGGCTGCAGCCGGAACGTTAGCCGGCCTCCACGCCCTGGAAGAACTCCACGACTCCGGTTTCCAGGGAATACTCGGCGCCGACCACAAGGAGGCCAGCGTCTTGAGCCAGTTGCTCGAGAACCTCAGAGCCGTGCCGTAGCTGGTCCACCGAAACGCCGACGTTGGCTCGAACGGCGTGCCGCACAAGGGCATCCAGGTCGTCCCCAAGTTCGGTCTTCAGCAACCGCTCGACGGAAGGCCGGATACGGTCAACGATTGAACGCAAATTGCGCGATTGTTTTGCCGTCGGCTGCTGAAGTTCGTCCAAGGTGGCCAGAATTGCCCCACACTGGGAATGCCCCAGAACTACAACCAACCGTATGCCGAATCGGGTGGCCGCGAACTCGACGCTGCCGACTTGCGAGGGAGCAACGATGTTTCCGGCCACGCGGATCACGAACAGGTCGCCCAGCCCTTGGTCGAACACGATCTCCGCGGGCACCCGCGAATCCGAACAACCGAGGATGATCGCGAAGGGCTGTTGCTCCTTCGCCAACTCGGCTCGCCGTGAATGACTCAGGGGAGGGTCATGGCTCCGCTCGTCCGACACGAACCGACGGTTCCCCTCTCGGAGGCGTTCGAGAGCTTCTTGTGCGGACGTCATCGATGCGCTGGTCCTTGTCCGGCTAACGGCCTCGAACTGAGCCCCGCTGGCCACACCCATGGACGACGTCGATCATCATCGCGGGATGCCTTCGACGGAGCCTGCCCTGAGCGCTGAGCCCTGGCCTGAGTGCCTAGAGGCACCTACTCTTGGCGAAGTCGAAGGCTCGTCGAAGCGTCGAAGGGCTCAGGCCAAGGCTCCGCTCGCCCTTCGACCAGAGCCTGCCCTGAGCTTGTCGAAGGGCTCAGGGCTCGCTCCGCGTCGCCGCCCGATCGCGGCGTCCTACGCAACCGCCCGGACGTACTCGGCTCAGCCTCCTCCACTCTACAGCAACATCAATGGGGATTCGAGTCGCCATTTTTCGCGCGCGGTCGGAGTATTTGAGCCTGCACCTTCGACAGGGTCAGCGCAGGCTCTGAGCGGAGTCAGGGCCGAAGTCGAAGGGGGTCCGGCGAGTTGTTAGGCATCCGGGAGACTTTGGATGAGGAACGATGGCTGGACCTCGTGCCTCGATCACTCGCAGAGAGAGCTTGTTGGCTTCCACCGATGAGGGCTGAAGTGCGTGGCTGAGAACCGCGCCGGGCTATTCGTGACTATCGACGCTGACGACCCGGAACACCACCGCGTCTCCGTCGCGATAAACCTGGACGAGTCCAGGGTCGCTGGCAGCTTGCTCCAAGAACCCTGTGTGCCGTAGGTCGGTCAGAACGTAGCGCGCCCCGAACTCCTGTTCGATAGCCAGTGACGGGCTTTCGATGTCCCCCCGGGTGATGTCCACCCAGAGGTCGTAGAGCTCGGCGTCATAAAGGAGCATGTACGTGGGGTCCAAGCCGACTAGATAGGTGTTGTGGGTGTTGTAGTAGAAAAGCCGTGGAAAGTCATCCCAGTCGGTTTGAAACACGCGCCCGCCGGCAGGCGTATTCGCCGCCAGCCACGCCGATGCGCCGGCGTAGGTTTCAAAGGGCTTGGACGTCTGCATGCTGCTCCGCGCGGCTTGGAACGTCATCCAGCCACCCGGGATCAGTATCAGCGCAAGTGCCATCGCGGGGAGCGATTCCTTCAGGTTTGCCCTCAGATGAAGCGGTAAGGCGTTCCCAAACAGCCTTCCCACCTGGGCGCGACCCCGCTTCGTGTCTTTCTCATTCCCGGTGCTGGAAGCCTTCTGGAATACAGGCGCCCAGGCGAAGGCGGCGAACACAACGGAGAATGCCGGGAAGTACTCGATGAACCGGCGCGAGTGGAAGAGCATCCATCCGAACAGGCAGGCGAGGATGAAGCTGACTGCTGTGCGCAGGTCGATCCGCCTGCCGCTCAAACCCAGGGCGAGCGCACCGCCCACGAAGGCAACCAGTGCCAAGAAAGAATTATCCAGGAGTTGCGCCGTCTCGTAGGGGAACCACTCGTTCCCCACCCTGACCGAGGTTGCGCCGGTCAATTTGGGCAGGATGTGGAGGACAGCGAAGACGACGTTGTGGGGAAAGTAGGGGTTGACGATCAGCCCCAAGCCGGTCCCGATCCCCACGTACAACGCGGGGCGGACGTCCAGGCGCCGCTCGATCAGCCAACTTGTGAGGACATGGATCACGGCAAAGGTCGGGAGCAGCGGAAAGGCGTCATAGAACCACACATAGACAAAGGCCAGGAAGGCCAGCCTCCGGTATCTCTTCCTCAACAACCCATCGAGGCCCACCATGAGGACGGCCAGGGAAAGAGATTGCGCCCGTGTGATGCTCATCCGGTAGATGAACGCTTCCGAAACGACCATCAACGCCGACGCCCACAGCCAGGCATACAGGATGCGCTGGTTTCGGAGCAGATTCCAGGTGCTCAGAAAGGCAAGGCTGGCAAAGATGACCGCGGCCCACTTCGCCCCCAGTCGCAGGTCGCCGAACGTGAAGGGCATCAGTGCCACGTGGAAGAGAAAGTGGTGATCGTAGAACTCACGTGGGTTGAGGATGGTGAGTGGCAGCCAGGGAAAGTCCGGCTTCAGGCCTTCCATCCGCATCAGATAGGCAAGCTTGATGTGATAGTAACCATCGTTGTCGGGAAGATCCGGGCTGGAGAACTGGACCAGCCCAAGGAAAATCCCGAATACAGCCCAGAGCAACAGGCCGGTCCGGTGGGCGCGCCAGATGGAGAGCGCCTTGTCCCGATCGACATGCAGAGTGCGCGGGAGATGCCACCATGTCCTGAAGCGAACCGGGAGGGATGAGGCGCCTGTGTCTGCCATCGGAGTTCTCCTATCCCGACCTGCAGGCCGGAATGATCTCAAGCCTGCAGGTCGGGGTTAGGCGGATTATCGGGGCCGGCTCCGGAAGGGGCTAACCATTCCCATTGCCGTAGCCGTCGTCGTTGCCGTTCCCGCTGCCGCCACTGTCATTGTCATTTCCACCGCCGCTGTCATCGTTGTCGTTCCCGTTGCCGCCATCGTCATCGCCGTTGTCATTGGCGTTGTCATCGCCGTTGTCATTGGCGTTGTCATCGCCGTTGTCATTGGCGTTGTCGTCGCCGTTGTCATTGGCGTTGTCATTGGCGTTGTCATCGCCGTTGTCATTGGCGTTGTCATCGCCGTTGTCATTGGCGTTGTCATTGGCGTTGTCATTGGCGTTGTCATTGGCGTTGTCGTTGGCGTTGTCGTTGGCGTTGTCATTGATGGGCACTTCCAGGCCAACGGCAACCTGGGCGCTGTCGAGAGCTCGGTTGACATCCGATCTCACACTCTCCGGGGCGCTGGCGGCCATGGCGCTCAGGATCTCGGCGTAGCGGGTGAGCGCTGAGGTGATCTCCCGGGCAATCCGGGCCGCCCGGGCCGGATCGGCCTGCGCCAGTGCCTCCAGTTCAAGGAGGGCTCCGTTGATCGAGGCCTCAAACGCCAGGACCGTCTCGCCGACCCGGCTGTATCGGCCTTCTTCGATGAGTGCCGCGATCTCCTGGAGCCGCATCTCCGCAAAGGCAATCTTCATCTCAGCCCGATCGCCGGCGTCTCCAGCAAGGCCCAATCGGATCTGCTCGATCTGGGCCTTCACCGGATAGAGCGTGTCCCCAGGGATCGCCGACTGAGCGGCGACGCCAGTGACGCCGGCGCCCCCGAACAAGAGTGCGACGATCACCAGGATCAAGGGTACGCTTCGCAGTCTGAAGGCCATTGGTCTTGCGTTCATGATGACTTCCTCCTTGTACGAGTGTCTCTGTCGTTCAGAGCGTACACCCATCGTATCCTTCACGACGCCGGGGCGTAACCGGCATCGGTCGGAAGTTTCCGCAGACCTCCGTCGCCAGGTCTTAAGACCTTAGTCGGTGGCGTTGGTCGCCCTTTGGCCAATTCGGTCCTGACAGGCTCTATGTACAATTGCCGCAGGTCACCATTGCGCGGGCGTGCTCCCAGGCGGGCGACCTTCCGGTTTGCGTTCCTTAGGAGACAGCGATGCGGGCAAGAGTCAGAGCCTGGCTGGAGAACCTGAGCCTCAGTCAGCGTTTCATGTTGGCCGGGCTGGTGATCCTCTTTGCGGGGATGGTGGGCATCGGCGCCTGGGTCGAGGAGCAAATCGAGACGGGTGTCGTCCATCGCACAGGAGCGACCACGGCTCTGTATGTCGACAGCTTCGTGGCGCCCATTCTTCAGGAACTCGGTGGGTCAGACGAGTTGCTACCAGACCACGTGGAGAGGCTCAGGAGCCTGTTGCAGAGCACACCTCTGGGCCAGCAGATCGTGGCCTTCAAAGTCTGGGATACGCGAGGGAGGCTGCTCTACAGCACCGACCCGTCTGCCATCGGAAGGACCTACCCAATGCATGTAGGCATGCTGCGCGCCAGGCTTGGGGAGGTCGTCTCGCAGGTCAGCCCACTGGAAGAAGAAGAAAACGCCGCACTGAAGGCGGCACATGACCGGCTGCTGGAGACCTACAGCCCGGTGTGGCTGAGCGGGACGAGCCAGGTCATCGCCGTGGCAGAGTTCTATCAATCGACCGAAGAGCTCGATCAGGAGATCGGCATCCTGAAACGCCGCAGCTGGTTAGTGGTCGGCCTGGCGATCCTGCTCGCCTACTTGCTGCTCTCGGTTTTCGTGCGTCGGGCGAGCAACACGATCACGCAGCAAAAGGCGGATCTGGGGCGGAAGGTGACCCAGCTCACTGAGCTGCTGTCGCAAAACAGAGAGCTCCACGAAAGGGTGCGGCGAGCGGCAGCCAGCTTGGCGCTGCTGAACGAAGGCTATCTCCGGCGGGTTGCCTCCGAGTTGCACGATGGCCCGACCCAGGATCTGGGATTATCCATTTTGAAACTGGATGCCCTGGCTGGACGGCTCGAGGCTCAGCGCAATGCACAGCTCGATCGGGGAATGGTCGATGAGCTGACCGGGGTCGGGGCCGCCTTGCAAAATGCGCTGAAGGAGATGCGAGGGATCGCCACCGGGCTCGGCCTGCCTCAACTGACAAAGCTGGATCTGGCCGAAACCGTGGTGCGAGTCGTTCGCGCTCATGAGCGCCGCACGGGAACCCGGGTGGCTCTGGAACTGGAGAGGCTGCCGGAGAAGTTGGCGTTGCCCTTGAAGATCACCGTATACCGGCTGATACAGGAGGCGCTGAACAATGCCTATCGCCACGCCAGCGGCGCCGGGCAGCGAGTGCGCGTGGGCGTGGAGGGGGACCAGCTTGTTGTCGAGATCCGCGACAGTGGCCCGGGCTTCCATCCGGACCCGGCGGACGGTCAGGACGGACGCCTGGGGATCAGCGGCATGAGAGAACGCGTCGAAAGCCTCGGGGGTACCTTCGACATCAAGAGCGACATCGACCGGGGCACACAGGTCGTCGCTCACCTCCCCTGCCAGGTGGAAGGAGGCGATCTCCCATGAAGGACGTCCAACAGCCCTCGGACCGGCTTCACGTGGTGCTCGTGGACGATCACACCTTGTTCCGCGAAGGCCTGGCGACGATCCTGGAGGCGGAGGCGGACATCGTAGTCGTCGGTCAGGGCGGGTCGGCGGAGGACGCCGTCCGCCTGGTGCGTCATCTGCTCCCGGAAATCGTCCTGCTGGACATTGACATGCCTGGCGGGGGCCTCGAAGCTGCCCAGACGATCGCCGCCGACTGCCCCGTGACCAAGATCGTCATCCTGACCGCTTCGGAAGCGGACGACCATGTGATCGCCGCGCTCAAGAGGGGCGCTCGCGCGTTCATCTTGAAGGGCGTGGCGGCTCGTGAGCTGGTCCGGATCCTGCGGGCCGTTGCTGCCGGAGAGAGCTATGTACCCCCGGCGCTGGCCGCCAGTCTGCTGCTGGAATTGCACGAGCCTGCCGCGGCCGCTCACAAGTCGCCGGGCAACCCGATCGACTACCTGACGGAGCGGGAGCGGGAAGTCCTCGAAAACCTGGCGGGCGGTCTGAGCAATAAGGAGATCGGCGAGAAGCTCGCCCTATCCGAGAAAACGGTCAAGCACTACATGACGAACATTCTGCAGAAGCTCCAAGTGCGCAACCGGGTGGAAGCTGCCCTCCTGGCCCAGAGGAGTGGTCAAGTCGGAAAGTCTGGAAAGACTGAATCAACCTGATCCGGCTGCTGTTTGCTGTAGCTGGAACCCCTTCGACTACGGCCTTGCGGGCCGGAGTTTATCCTGAGCTCGCCGAAGGGCTCAGAGCCTGCCCTGAGCCTGTCGAAGGGGCTTCCGACGCACACAATCCCATTGTGCTTCCAGACAGGCGCGCCCATCGAGTTACTTGGGCGGCGCCACTTCAATCCGTCAGTCATCTCAGGGCCCACGCTGACCAGGGCTGTGGGATCATGGTCCAGGATCGCCTCCCGCGCGGAATCTTAGGACACGGCGTGCACCCGGAACTTGCGGGTGGTCCATCGAGTTGGTAGGCGCCGTGAAGGGCCGGCGCGGCGTGGCTCTTGTCGATGATGCTGAGGCAAGTTACGGCCGAGGCGTCTGTGAATCGAAGATCACCGTCTCCTGACCGACCTCGACTTCGCCGTACTTGAGGCCACCGGCGCGCTCGTAGACGTGCAGAACGGCTCCAGTCGCTGTCATTTGGGTGTCGATGAGGCGGAAGCTGGCCGGGATCGTACCTTGGCCGAAGAGGCGCTTCCCAGTGCCGAGAGTCACCGGAAACTGCCAGAGGCGCAGCGTATCGACGAGATCGTGCTTGAGCAGTGTCTGGAGGAGGTCGCCGCTGCCGTGGACCTGGATTTCGCCGCCTTCTTGGGCCTTGAGCTTCGCAACCTCATTGGGCAGATCTCCCTTGAGGAGGGTGGAGTTGTTCCACTCGACCTTGCTGAGCGTTCGAGAAGCGACATACTTGGGACGGGTGTTCAGGGCCGTGGCGCCCCCATCCGCCGGGTCGGTGGACTTGGGCCAGGAGCCGGCGAAGATCTCATACGTCTTGCGGCCGAGAAGGAAAGCGCCGGCGCGGATGGTCCAGTCGGTCATGATGTTGCCGAACTTCTCGTCGAAGTAAGGGACAAGCCAGCCGCCGTGTTGGAAGCCGCCCTCGCGATCCTCGTTGGGGCCACCGGGAGCTTGCATGACACCGTCAAGACTCAGGAAAGTGCCCACCACCAATTTGCGCATGTCCGCTCCCTGTCCTTGTGATCGGACTGCCTCAGGCGCCTAACGGCCTCGAGCACCTGTCAGTGCCAAGTGTAAACTGATCCCCGCCGGCTCAGGCAACTCACCCATCACGATGCGGCATTGTGAAATGCGGAACAAACGGCCCTTCGGCCGCCCTCACCATGCCTAAGCGGTTGGCCCGAACGCCAAAACCGATTCGTTACCTATGTCCCCGAACGGTTCAGGATAACGACGAGAAGGAGAGACCGGCGACGCACGCTCACCGGATCTCGACATCCAGCTTGTGAGGCACGGATCGAGAAAGAGAATCTGTCACGGGGGAATGCGCTTCCGCCCACTCGATGACCTCGCGAAGCTTCTCCGGGGCAACCCCCTTCGCTGAGATCGTCACGCGCGCCCAGGATTCGCTCGGGCCCGCCGGCATTCCAGCAGCGATCCCGAGCATGCCCCGATCATCGGAAAGAGACCCGACCTCCACCTCCAGGTGGTCCAGAGAGATTCCTTCGTGCGCGGCCCGCATGGCAATCATGGTCGCTTCGCATGCCGCCTGGGCCGCCCTCCGAAGCCACCCTGGCGAAGGGGCGCCGCCCTCTCCGCCCAGTGCCGAAGGCATGTCCGTTGTGACGGACCACGAGCCAGGGCCGTCGACCTTGATCCGCAGCCCCGACTCAAGAGAGGCCATGGCGGGCTTGTCCTGCGAGCGTGCGTCGCCGGGATGAGTGAGAAGGTGGCGCACCGCTTTCGAAACAGCGAGGCGAATCTCCTGCGGCTTCATGGCTATCTCCAGTTCGTGATCATCATTTCGGCACGCCTAATGGCCCCGAGAACCATTCAGTGCCAAGTTTAAACAGCCGCCAGACCCGGCCGCACTAGCCCCGCGGCACCTGCGGGGTGCAGGCTGAGCCCCGCCGGCCACACCCATCATCAAGTCAATCATCATCGCGGGATGCCTTCCACGGAGCCTGCCCTGAGCGCTGAGACCTGGCCTGAGTGCCTAGAGGCACCTACTCTTGGCGAAGGCGAAGGCTAGTCGAAGCGTCGAAGGGCTCAGGCCAAGGCTCCGCTCGCACTTCAACAGGTCCTGCGTCGAGCTTGTCGAAGGGTTCAGGGCTCGCTCCGCGTCGCCGCCCGATTGCGGCGTCCTGCGGAACCGCCCGACCGCACTCGGCTCACCCTCACCCACCCCACCGCACCATCAATGGGCATTCGAGTCGCCATTTTCGCGCGTGGTCGGAGTATTTGAGCCTGCCCTTTCGACAGGCTCAGGGCAGGCTCTGAGCCCTTCGACGAGCTCAGGATAAACTCCGCCCCGAAGGGCGTAATCGAAGGGGTTTACACCCGGTTCTGGCGGGTGCTCCAGCGAGTTGCTAGGCGCCGCTGCTTGTGCCATACCGACGCCTCACCTCCCCAACACAGTTTGCAACGAGCTGCTCGAGAACCGTCTTGTCCAGGTCAGCGAGCCGCTTGAAGTACAGGCAAGACTTTCCCATCCTGTGTTTTCCCAGGCGGGACAGCAGCTCTTGCTGCTCTTTCCCCTCGGCCACAACATAGACCACGAGCTCCCGCCCGCGGATGGCAAACCCCGCGAGGCACATCTCTCCGGTTCTTCCGCTTTCGTAGGTGTAGCGGTAGGAGCCGTAGCCGACAATGCTTGGTCCCCACATCTTTGGGTGCTGCTTAGTGATTCTGCTGAGGATGGACATCAGCGCCTTGCAGTCCACGCGCTGTTCCTCGTTGGCCCGAGAGGCTATGTAGTCCTCGACACTGGCATTGGTTGCCTTGGTCTTGTTCTCAGCCATCGCTGCCACCTCTGACGCTACGACTTGCGGCGCCTAACGGCTGAGCCCCGCCGGCCACACCCATCATCAAGTCAATCATCATCGCGGGATGCCTTCCACGGAGCCTGCCCTGAGCGCTGAGACCTGGCCTGAGCGAAGGCGAAGGCTAGTCGAAGCGTCGAAGGGCTCAGGGCTCGCTTCGCGTCGCCGCCCGACCGTACTCGGCTCACCTCACTCCACTCTACCCCAACGTCAATAAGCATTGGCGGGGCCATTTTCGCCAGCGGTCGCGCACTTTGCGCCCCGCGCTCAGGGGCCGGGTCTCTGAGCATGCCCTTCGACAGGCTCAGGGCACGCCCTGGGCGGAGCCCCGAAGGGGCGAAGTCGAAGGGGCTCCCGCAGTTGTTAGTCAAAGCGGTCCTTCTTTGACGAGGAGAGCTTCCTTACAGTAAGGTGCCCCAGGCCTCCGCTCTGGCTGGGGGCTTCGGCCTTCTCGACCACCACTCTGAAGATCTGTCGATCGTTGGGGATGATCGGGCTGAGCCGGCGAGTGGTCTTGGAACCTCCAGCTCGGCCTTGGAGTGCATCGAGAACGTCTTTGAGGCGGTTATCCACGTCATGGAAACGTAAGGCGTTGCGGTCGAAGTAGAGTAGAAGGCTGACCTCAAGTCTGTCGGCGGCAAAGTATCGGATGCCGCGAGCAAGCTGCTCGTTGGATGCGAGCTCGTGTATCGCCGCCCGCCATGCGTTTCTGGGCCTTCGGTAGAGCGGGAGGCGAATACTTAGGGTCTGTCTTCGTTTTGGCATCTGCGTGGCCTACCCCATGGTGCAGACGGCGAAATTGGCGCCCACTAAATAGGGCTATGCCACGAGAAGACTGGGCATAGCTGAACAAGCAACACTGTTCGCTCACGGTAACACCTCTCCAGGACATGGGACCGCACTCCTTTGCGGAAAGTGTTACCCATGTCCTTGGACAATGTGTTACCTATGTCCTCAGAACGACTTATTCGTCACATATGTCCCGGAACGGTTCGGGGCGGAGCGTTAAGGCTGAGGAAGGTTGGTCTGGATAGCTTTGCGGAGTTCGTCGATCGGATGGAGCGAGCCGTCGCTTGCAGCGAAGTACCAGTGATCCCATCCGTTGCACGGGCTTCCGTTGGTGTACTGGCTGCCGGCTCTGTGGATAGAACCCTCAAAGTCGCCGACACGCAGAGTTGCATGACTTGTGACCGTACCCTTTCGATGCGGGTCTGCTCGGAAGAAGAGTTCCTGTCCTGGAGCCAGGAGCCCCGCGGATACGACATCGGCGAACGATGGTCCGCGTCTCGTCCTCTTGTCATCCCTTGGATCCGAAAGCGTCTCTGGGAACATTTCCGGGACAACGGCGTCGAGTCTCCGCCGTGCGATTTCTATGTACTTGGGTTCTCGTTCGATTCCGATCCAATGGCGGCGGAGTCTCTTGGCGACGGCGGAGGTTGTGCCTGAGCCGACGAATGGATCCAGAACGACATCTCCAGGCCGGCTAGACGCTGCAATGACGCGCTCGAGCAGGGCTTCCGGCTTCTGCGTAGAGTGGGCCTTTTTTCCATTAACCCGAATACGCTCCGCGCCGGAGCAGATGGGAAGGAGCCAGTCGCTTCGCATTTGCTTGCCGTTGTTGAATGTCTTGATCGCGTGGTGGTTGAAAGTGTACTTGGAGCCCTGGGTCTTGGATGCCCAGATTAGGGTCTCGTGGGCATTCGTGAACCGGACCCCACGGAAGTTCGGCATTGGATTTGTCTTCACCCAGACAATGTCGTTGAGAATCCAGTAGCCGAGCTCCTGCATGATGGCGCCCACGCGAAAGATGTTGTGATAGCTGCCGATGACCCATATCGTCCCGGTGGGAGAGAGGACCCGGCGGCTAGCAGTGAGCCAGGACCTAGTGAAATCGTCGTATTCCCGGAAGCTTGAGAACTTGTCCCACTGATCGTCAACTGCATCGACGAGAGTCATGTTGGGGCGATAGAGCTCCTGCCGAAGCTGGAGGTTGTAGGGCGGGTCAGCGAAAATAAGGTCAATGGAATCGGGTGGCAGCTGGGCAAGGACGGCAAGGGAGTCGCCTTGAAGAATCTCGTCGAGGGGAAGCAGCGAGGTGGTCATCTCCGGGCCTGGTCTTTGGATCACCTGAACTTCTTGCGGAACAAGTCTGTGACCTCCGGGATCGATGCCAGCTGATCGATGAGGTAGGTGAGATTGGCAACTCCCTCGGACTGCCGCTTGGCAGTGAATTGCCCGTAGTCAATACGAAGTATAGCGCAGAGCTCCTTACCTGTCATCACCTGCGTAGGTGAGAACCTCCCCTTTGCTCCGAGGACGATAGCGTCCTTTGATGACTGGTTGAAGGAGCAAAAGTATATGGCCGCCTCGTAGCCGGTCTTGCCTCGAAGTTGGCGAGCGGACCGCTGCATGCTCGCGAGTTCGCCGGAGGCCTTTTTTGTGTCGAAGGTGTCTCCGTCCTTCACCTCGATAATCGAAACCACGCGTCGGGAGTGGTCGAACACAGCGATGTCGCCGGTAATACCATGCGTGGCCCCTTTCCTGCGAATCTTCGGGCTGAAGACGACCTGTAGAGGAGGCGGCTTCCCAGATTCCGCTCCTTGTATTGCCTGATCAAGAGTGGACTTGAGAGGGAGTGGCGTTGCTGCCTCAAGGAGCCGTTCGAGTTCGTTGCCAGTGCGGATGACCGTGGCGTGAACCCGGCTGATAAGGAGGCCCAGCCGCTTGTTCCCAAGTAGCCTGACGTATCCGGAGTTCTCGTCGTGTCGGCCCTTGGTCTCCTCAATCTTAGCCACCCTTGCAATCTCCAGGGGGAAAGGATGCGTTGCGCCGTTTAACGGCCCCGAGATGGGCCACCCGGCCAACTCTTCGACACTAACATTGGACTCGATTCGCCGCAGCTGGGTCGCCTCCATCGACTTGTTAGGCGGCCTGGCTTGGTGTTCTACGGCCGCATTGGGTGTCCGGTTAGTTCCTTAGCTTTCAGGTGGCTGCATACAGCCCCTGTTCGGGTGAAGCCTCCCGAGTCCATGATGACGATTGTTCTTCCACCATCCGACAGTTCGGCGAGGGCTGCTGAGACCTTCTCTAGAGTGGTCTGATCGACGGCTTTGAAGTCGATCGTGGGAAGCTCTAGTAATTGTATTCCGCGGTCCGGGTGGTGCCGATCGAGCCACTCCTGAAAGGAAGGCTTTCCCCTTCGCTCTGCCGGGTTGTCGAGGATTCCGTGGAAGGAGTAGAAAGAGAACTCGCTCGTGCCTGTCGAGGTTTGCTTGCGACCCAGCAGCGAAATCACTGTGGTGGATTGACCGCCTGGAAGGCTCTTGACCCACCGGTCTACGTTGTCGTCGAGAACCTGGCCGTTCGACCCCTTGGACCTGCCAGGCCTGGCGCAGGTGAAGAACTGGATTTCGAGGCCATTTTCCAGGTGGGCCTTCCACCTTCGCAATCTGAACGGTTCCGCCATCGCAAACTCGTCACTTATGCCAGGCTGCGTAACAGTGGTTAGGCGTGCGCGTTCTGGGCTATCGCTCTCTTCACCTTGCGGGGGCAACCCCCAGGAACCCTTCCCAGGCGTGAACGCAGCGGGTTGCCAAATCGAATGCATCGACGGGGCCTGACGTGGTGTCAATTGTGTACTCGATGGCGATCATTGTTGGCTGGGTCCCGACGCCCACTTTGAAATTCCTTCGTCCGAATTGGGGTCGCTCCACAGTGCGCGGCTTCGACGAGACAAGGTGCTTGATGCCGTTACAGATGTCGGCGCAGAGGGCCAGCTCGGGCGTTTTGGTAATGAAGGCCTCCACACTGCCGGATAGGGAGGATGCGGCCGGATCGATCCGGATCCAGTCTTTGAGGTGATAGCAGTTCAAGAAGAACGCGTAGACTTCGTCTTGGTAGAAATCAGAGGGCCTATCGTGAACCTTGCCCTCAGAGATCTCTCGGAAACGCTCGTGCCAGCGCCTCACTCGATCGAGCTGCTGTAGGTATTTGGGAGGACTACTGGCCATTGCTGCACCTGCTTGAAGGGACCGGATTGCGCATGCCTAACGGCCTCGAGCTGAGCGGTTAGGACGCACTCGGCCCACCTCCTTCCACTGTACTCCAACATCACTGGGCATTCGAGTTGCCATTTTTGCCCGCTGTCCGGGTCGCGACCTTCGCGTGCCGGCTCTTGCGGCACCGCGGTCTTTGCGTGCCGGCACTAAACGGCCGGCTCCAGCGAGTTGTTAGGCGAGCCCTTATCAATGGGCGCGCGCAGCTCACTTGCCTCTGGCGAGGTTCTTGATACGCGCGACCTCGAAGACAAAGTTCCGCAGCGAATCACCAAAGTCGGGGGAGCCAATTTCGGCTACGCTAATAAGTGAGGTAGACGTTGAACCCTCGGTCGCGGTGAGCCAAGTCCCTCGGAAGTGGCGACGCACGAACCCTGCTTTCATGCCTCCGGCAATGTTGAACACTCCCCTGTGGCAGGCGAGTAAACGACTATCGTCCATCTTCACGAAAGCCCCCTTGGTCCGTCGATTGATCCCATCCCTCGATGGATTGACTTCACAAACGATACTCACCAATCCTTCGGGGCGACCGATGCCAAAAGCGTTCCAAAAGCGCTTGCCTTCAGATTTGCCCCTTGGGGGTAAACCGAAGTAGGCCCAAATCCCAAGAGAGGGAAGCCAGCGAACCTCGGTGTCGAAGCTTCCACTTTGATACCCCAGCGTCGCGGGGACGCGCTCGTGCCGGATGCGCTGTGCTGCCTGTTCGAAGGCGGCCTCAGCGTCTCGTAGCACCGACGCCGATTGAATGATTTCTGGCATTCGTCCGTCCTTGGGCTCGCCAAGTGGGAGGGGCTCCAGCAAGTTGTTAGGCAGCGTGACATGTCCAGTGAGATGAGAGGCGTGGGGAGGGTTTCACCGTTTCCGATGACCTCCTTGAGACGGCGGCTTTGTCGCGGAAATGGTTCTTCCCCGCAACTTGCGCAGCGCGAGGCCTACCTGGCGCTGCGGCAGCTGCGACGCCCTCGCGCGGATGTACGCCTTTATGTCTGCGTCAGGCGCATCTTCCCCCAGCTGAGCAAGAGCCTTACGGACCCATTCGGTCACGCCTCTCATTTCACCCTTGCACTCGACTGGTGATTGTTAGGCGGTACGTGCCATCCTGCTGACGTTTTTCGAAGCGCCAGCCGGTGATGTCAACCTCGTCCCACTCCTGCGTAACGGCCAGGAGGACCCGCGCAAGGTGGATGGCCTGATCCTTGCTCAGCTTTATCCCGACGGCTTGAAGCTCGGCGATGGTTCGATCGCTATCTTCGGTCGGGTAGATGCGGAGACACCTGACATTCGTGTCAATAGTCACGGCGCCAGCGGATTCGCGCTTCGCGCGGGGCTCGTCTGCCATTGCTCCTCCCAAACCACGCTGCCTAACGGCCTCGAGATGAGCCGCCCGGCCAGCGCTTGGAACCTATCTTAGACCCGACTCGCCGCAGCTGGCCGGGTCCGTTCCATCGAGTTGTTGGGCGTCGCCGAGGACTGAAACAAACGCGGGAGCACGGATGGCGGGCACAAGTAGACATAATTGCTGTGTGCGAGCTCATAGCAACAACAGCTAGAGCTCTTGACAGACAACTAAAGAGCTGCTATTGCAATGGCGGTGAGCTCTCAAGAGACAATCCGCTTCTAGGAGGTGTGTACATGAAGGTCTCGATGCCAGCGATCCGTTCAAACATGGGCGGCAGGCAGTACTACACAATATCGCTGTCCCTTGCCGAGGTTCCTCGGATCTTCCGCTTCAATGACTGGGAGCAATCTACTCCGGAACTACGGGCCCAAAGGGTGCTGAACAAGTCGCGCGTTCCGGACATTGCGAAGTACATCCTCGATAATGAAGACGGCTACCTCTTCTCCTCAATCACAGCTTCGTACGCATGCGATGTGAAATTCGCCCCAGTTGGGGAGAATCCGGATATCGGCACCTTGGAGATGGAGCTTGAGAACTTGGAGCTGATCATTAACGATGGTCAGCATCGGTCTGCAGGAATCGCGGCAGCAATAAGGGAGAATCCCGCCCTGGCCAAGGACAAAATCTCGGTTCTGCTGTTCCCAATGGAGAATCTGGAACGGCTCCAGCAGATGTTTACAGACCTGAATCGGTATGCCCACAAGACATCGAAATCTCTTGACGTCCTTTATGACCACCGGGACAACTTGTCGGCGCTTACAATGGACGTGTCCGAGGATGTGGAGGTCTTCCGAGGGTTGGTGGATCGAGAAAAGATAACGATTCCGATCCGGTCCCCAAAGTTGTTCACGCTTTCGACGCTGTATGACGCCAATGAGGAGCTCGTAGGGAACAAGGTCGACAAGCGGGGCACCGTGGATTATGGGCACAAACTCGCCCTCGCAACTGACTATTGGAGCGAAGTGTCTGCGGTCATGAGTGACTGGCGCAAGGTGAAGGACGGTGACCTAAAGGCACCCGAACTTCGGCAGGAGAGGATAAACACTCACGCGGTTGTCATGCGGGCGCTGGGTGGAGCTGGGCGTGCGCTGATGGAGGAATATCCCAGTGACTGGCAAGGGAGACTCAAGGTGCTGGGAACGTTGGACTGGCGCAAGTCGGTAGGTTCGAAGGTGAATCCGCTATGGGACAACGTGTGCATCACTGCAGGGTCGGTAGTTTCGAACCGGCAGGCCCGGCTGGAGACGTTGGGTGTGTTGAAGCGAGAGCTTGGTGTAAGTGCCACACCTCGTGAGCAGAAAGTCATCGCGCGCAGGGAAGCGCGTGAGGCCGCCAGGTCTGGCGAAGGGTAGGAGGAACGAAAATGGACACAGCGGCTCTCTTCGAACGGCTCCTTCATGCGGAACACGAATCACAAGTGGACGAGATTCTTCGACGAGAAGGATACGGACTAGACAACGAGGCTGTTTGGCGCCCCCTCGGCGACATGCCGAACAACCGGGCAGTGGTCACTAACCAGCAGACCGAGGCTACGGGGGCCTTCGTAGAGAAGATCGTGAATGGCATCGACGCTCTCCTGATGGGAGAGTGCCTGAAGCGAGGAGTCGATCCGAAAGGGCGCAATGCCCCGAAGGGTATGACCGAGGCGGTGGGCGAATTCTACGGCGTGCGCGATGGGATGCTCGCGAATCTGCTTCCGAAGGAGCAAACTGAGCTAGCGAAGAGGCTGCATGTTGTTGTTGTGGGGGAAAAAGCTTCACCCTGCTATCTCGTGATCGACAAGGGCGAGGGGCAGACGCCGGATGATTTTCCAGGGACTTTCCTTTCACTGATTCGCGAGAACAAGGTTGGCATTCCGTTCGTTCAGGGGAAGTTCAATTGTGGAGGCACAGGGGCACTTCCGTTCTGCGGTGAACACAAGATGCAATTGATCGTCTCTCGAAGAGATCCTGCCCTGGTTGACCGGAGGAACGAGCAAGCAGGGAAATGGGGGTTCACAATTGTGAGGAGGATACGGGCTTCTGAGACTCGGCCCAGCTCCATGTATGTGTATCTGGCGCCGGACGGGATGGTGCCTCGCTTCGAAGCGGCCTCGGTCAACGTGCTTCCCGACGATCGCTCAACCGTTGCGCCTCGTCCGTACAAGGTTGGGCTCGCGCATGGGACCTGCGTCAAGCTGTACAACTTCCAGTGGAAGGGGGGAAGAGGCATCGCGACGCTCGAGGCGCGCTACGAGCTCGAGCGATTCCTTCATTCGCCCTGCTTGCCGTTTCGGCTAACTGAAACGAGGGACTACAAGGCGAACTACTTCAGCACAACGGTGGCTGGAGTGTGGGCTACCATCGGGTCTTCGGACGCGCCATCGGATTCGAGAGTGGAGGAGGGGTTTCCAGCCTACGCCGACCTCGACTTACGGGGGCTGGGCAACCTGCCGTATCGGATTGCTGTCTTTCGGGAGGACATCAATCCACGCCATGTGCCGCATGGGGTGTTCTTCACCGTAAATGGGCAGGTGCACGGTAGCCTAGCCTCCGACTTCATTTCGCGGCATCTGAAGTTTGACTATTTGAAGGACCACCTTCTCGTGTCAATTGATTGTACGGGCATGGATGCGGGCATCCGCGACGATTTCTTCATGGCTTCGCGCGATCGGGTACGCAGGAATGAGGTCTACGACGAAGTGGTCGAAGTGATGAGTCGCGTGTTGAAAGACCACGGCGGATTGAGGAAGTTGAATGCTGCCAGGAGGAAGAAGGAGATCGAGAATACCCTCACGGACGAGGAAGAGACTCGGAATCTCTTCAGCGAATTGCTGAAATCAGATCCGATGCTTGCACGGCTGTTTGGCCTCGGCGATCGCCTGTTTACCAAGGCGGGGCCAGGGCCCGAGGTGCCATTCAGGGGCAAGCGGTTCCCTTCGTATTTTCGGCTGGCGAAGGCGCCGGCAGAGGGGCTGGCCAAATCTTGCCCGATAAACCTCACGTGCCGCCTGGAGTTTGAGACGGATGCAGTGAACGACTACTTCGAGCGAGCCGACAGCCCGGGCTCCATTAGAGTCGACCCGCCCAACCTTGTTGAGCATTCGAACCTATGGAATGGGCGGTTTGCAGCCCTGTTTCGGGTTCCTTGGGATGCGAAGCCAGGGGATCGGTTCGAAGTTGCTGTGACGGTGGAGGACGCTGAGACCCAGCTGCACGGAAAGCCCTTCGTGGCGCAGTTTACGCTTGTGGCGGAAGAAGAGTCGAAGCCCCGGGCAGGTGGTAAGGCGGCCAACGGTGTCCGGAATCGGCCTGGCAACAAGGATGAAGCGCCAACGTTGGCGATTCCTGAGCTGAAGTGGAAGGCGCATGATGATGTTGGCGTTTCATTGACAATATCCCATGATGAGGAAGGAAGGCCCGAGTATTTCGCGAATTCCAACAACGCCTTCCTGATGGATGCCTTGGTGCGGGCGAAAGAGGACGAGCACCAGCTTGTCAAGTACTGGTTTGGCTATGGTCTATTGTTGTGTGCGTTGGGGATGCAGAAGGAGCTGCAGCAGCGAGCGGAGCGACGGAACGCGGCGGAAGAAACGGACGAAGATGCAGATGGAGCCGTAGTGGATGAACTGAAGTACGTGAGCACCAGTTGCGATGGAATAGCGCGGGTGATCATCCCGATGATCAGAACCCTCTACCGCGGACCTCAAGTCTTGGGCGGTTGACCCGCCTGCGGCTTCTGGGCATCGGGCGGTGGAGAAGGAGAACTTCGAAGGATGAGTCAGTCGGGCCGCGCATCTTCGCGTACCACTTGCGGTTCGGCACATTGCGGGACAACTGGCGCATGGGGAATTGGGGACATGACCATTCCCTGAATCCTGCATCAGCCATCGAAGCTTGGAACCGAGGCAGCTGAGACGGGACGTCCGCAAAGCCCACGAGCTGAACTACGATGGCGTCTGGGGCGATCACCTGCCTGACGGAAGAGAACACCGACTGGATCATTGAGAAGTAGGCGTCCTCGCCAGAAGACGTCCTGCTCCCACCCGAATAGTGACTAGCGCAGAAGCCGTCATGGACACCGGCGATCCAGTATGGCGCCGGTGTCTCCTTACGGCCGCGAAGTTGCCAGCGGTGGTAGATGACGTGAACGCGAGGGTAGGGAGGGGAAGTAAAGACGAGGGTCGGTGGCTTGGGCAAGCGACGGAGTCGAGGATCATCCTCAAGGCCTTCGCTTGTGCGGCAAAGAAGGGTCCGGGCTCCAGTGATCTGATGCTTGGCGCGGCCGACGAGGGCGCACGCCTGAACAAAATCGTCAAGGCCTGCTAGCATTTGGTCCGTGAGGCGAGGGAGCTTGTCGGCCAGGGTGGGCAGGAGAGAGCTGGGTTGGTCGCGACAATCTAACGCCCACTGGCCGAGCCGAAGGAGAACTGCGCGTGCAAATGCCCTCTGTCGAGGAAGCATAAGCCGATCCGCATCGCGGATCGCGAGGGAAAAGAACTGTCTGGCACTATTGGGCAGGTTCTTCACTGGAGTTGACGCGCGAGCAAGGCGCGATTGGTTCCTGCTCACACTTGTTGCCCAGGACCGGACGAGGGTCCTATCTTGGGGCGAAAGGGGGCGGGTTCTTACGGTGGCGACAAAATGCGCGAGCGCATTGAGATCGACTCCTACCATTGACCTACCGAGGGACAAGCCCTCAATAATTGCCGTCCCGCCACCCATGAACGGATCGAGAACGTAGTCAGCAGGCTGAGAGAACGTCTTGATTGCCGCTCTTGCAGCTTCGGGGGAGAAACGACCTGGGTAGAGATAGAAGCCGTGGGTGCTCCCAGAAGTGGCCTTTGCTGAGGCCAGGGCCGACGTAAGGGAGTCGATGTTGGCTGCGGTTGGCTTGATCACAGGACAACTCGCTTCTACTCGTGTTGCTGTCTTCCTAGTCGTGATCGGCTTGAAGCGTGAGAAAAGAATACAGGCAGGGCCCTTGCAAGTCAATGACCCAGGCATCTTGATGCTTTGGCCGGTGACGCCCAACTACTGCTTCGTCAGCTCCACCCGCCTAACACACCATTTCACTTTGGCGCGTAGGCGGCGCCCCCCACTCTCGCCCCTCATCCCCCCGGCAGCGCAACGCCCCCTCCAGCTCCTCGATCGTCACGGGTTTGAACACGAACGTGTCCGCGCCCATCGCCAGCGCCAGCGTCCTCTCAAGTCCTGTGTTCAACCCTCAGGGGTCGTCGGTGGCAACTGAGGGCAATACAGAGTCTCGCGGGGGATGACCGCCAGGTCATATCGCGACGGCGCGCTGATCCCGAGCGCCCGGTCAAAGGTGACGATGGCCATGAGGCGCGTGACCGGCACAGGCGACGGGATCTCGTAGGTGTATTCCTGGCTCATGCCGAGCGTGCTGTCATCCCCTCCCCCGCGGCCCGTGAGCTGCAGGCGGAGGTGGAGCCCTGTATCCGCCTCCACCAGGGCGATGTCCCTGATCGGACCGAGGCCGGCGTATTGCAACGAGCCCAGACTCTCGATCGGACCTCGCATCTCAAACGTAACGCTCACGCACGAATCCCTCGAATAGGCGGAGGCCTCGAACGTGACGCCATCTTTGGTGAAGGAGGGACCAAACGTGCCCCACGCTTGCAATCCCGGCGGCGCCGATGGGACCGGGGTTTCAGCTCCCGATACCGACGGAGTGACAGCCGGAGAGGATTGTGACGGTGCGGGACTCTCCGTCGGTATGGGAAAGGTCTGGCTGGAGGAGCAAGCCACTAGCAGGCCGCTTAAGAGGACCAGAACGTAGGCCGAAATTGTGATTCTTTTCACTTGCGCACCAGCCACGATCAGCCGTTTCGATAGATGTAGCTGTACGCGTTAATCGCCGGCACGCCCCCCAAATGGGCATACAGCACCTTCGACCCAGCCGGGAATCCATCCACGCGGACGAGATCGATGAGGCCTTGCATGGATTTTCCCTCATACACCGGGTCCGTCATCATGCCTTCCATGCGAGCGCAGGTCCGAATGGCGGCATTCGTCTCTTCGGATGGAATGCCATACGCCGGATAGGCGTATTCCTCCTTGAGGACCACGTCGTCGGCTGTAATATCCCTGCCGAGCCCAACCAGGTCGGCCGTATGCTGAGCGATGGCCAACACTTGAGCCCGGGTTTGACCGGGTGTGGCGGAGGCGTCGATCCCGATCACATTGCGAGCACGCCCATCCACGGCGAAACCGACCAGCATGCCCGCGTGCGTGGACCCAGTCACCGTGCAGACGACGATGTAGTCAAATCGGATCCCCATGGCAGCCTCTTGCTGGCGCACTTCCTCGGCGAAGCCGACATAGCCGAGGCCGCCATATTTGTGCACCGAGGCGCCGGCGGGGATGGCATACGGCTTTCCGCCTTTCGCCTTAACGTCTTCCAGCGCTCGCTCCCAGCTCTCGCGGATGCCGATGTCGAAGCCCTCGTCGACGAGTTCGATCTCCGCTCCCAGGACACGACTCATCAGGATATTCCCCACCCGGTCGTAGACCGCATCCTGGAAAGGCACCCAGCTCTCTTGCACGAGACGGCACTTCATGCCGATCTTGGCCGCCACCGCCGCGACCTGGCGCGTGTGGTTGGACTGGACACCCCCGACGGTCACGAGCGTGTCGGCATGCGAGGCGATGGCATCCGGGACGATGTATTCCAGCTTCCGGATCTTGTTGCCGCCGAACGCCAGTCCGGAGTTGCAATCCTCTCGTTTGGCATAGATCTCCACCTTGCCGCCGAGGTGCGCCGATAGCCGATTCAGTTTCTCGATCGGCGTGGGGCCGAAGGTGAGGGGATAGCGTTCAAATTTCTCCAGCATGGGAGTCCTCCAGATGGCCCATGACAACGTCGCCCAACGGCGCGAAGCCTGACCCCGCCTAACAACCTATTACTGTTCGGCGGTTAGGCGGGCGCACATCCTCCCCTCTCTGGCGTCATCCCGACGGCAGCGCCTTCCGCAACGCCCCCTCCAGCTCCTCGATCGTCACCGGGTTGAACACGAACGCGTCCGCGCCCAGAGCCATAGCCGATTTGATCCTGACGAGTGCTAATAAGTTCACCCCTAGCGCCGTGACCTCATAGGTGAAGGGTCCGGGCATGCTCGATCACGTTGACGGCGGGATTAGCGCCTTGCTAACCCTTCCGAAGGCCCAACCGTCCACTCGTGGAGGCTTCACTCCCAGAGCGGTGAGCATGCTCTTGACCTGCTCGCGGTGTTCGGTCGCATGGTTGATGATCTGAAGCATGAGGACCCAGGGGTCGATGGTGTACCCATCCTTCGAATGGACTTGAGTCTGCAGAGCTCCGCCCGACTCGTCTCTCGCCAAGGCCGTCAACCCTTCTCCCATGATACTCGCGGCCTCCCGCATCTCCGCGAAGGCCGGGGGAGCCTCCCAATGGAAGCGAGGCTCGACTCCGGTCAGCTGGGACAGGTAATCCTGCTCCGCGTTCATGAGATGCCACAAGGTGGCACGGATGCTGCCTTTCGTGGCGGAAACGGGCTCGGCGTCGAGCTGTGCGTCCGTCAGCGCCGAGCACGCCTGGATGATCTGCAGGTTCGCCCAGGTGTTGTGCTCCAATAGTCTCCCAAGAATTCTTTCGGCCATCCGGAGACTCCGCCAAGCAACTACCTTAGACGCTTGGATCTTGCTGTCCCCTTTGTTACCTCACCCCGCCCCTCTCCCTAGGTGGAGAGGGAGTGTTACGCTGCCTTTGGGGGTGTTAGGTCCACGATACGGCATTGTGAAAATTGGAACAAGCAGCCTCTGATCAAGGCGAATAAGAGCTCGCGAAGTTATCGTACACGTAGGGGCACATGTCATTGTAGTGTTCCGACTCTTCCAGATCGAAGTGGTCCGGCGGCCATCCCATCGCCTCTTGGCAGGCCTCGGTCCCGTAGTGATCGTCGGGCCCGCGGTCGGAGAAGGCATGCATGAACTCGTGGATCACCGGCCCGGCGGCCAGATCGATGGGCGTGTGGCCGGCCAGCAATGGCAGGGCGGACTCGCACACCTGCTCCTGATTCCACGCCACGCACACCTCGCCGTCCACGCCTCGGCACTCCCCATGGCTGGACACCGGGCCCTGGATCGTGTCAGTGCCGGCGTAGCCGCAGGCAGCATACAGGTAGTTGAACTGCAGCACGGCGACGTACATGTACCGATCACCTAGGTAGGGAGAGACGAACGCGTTCCGGAACTCACCGTGGGCGAGGATTTGCTGTGCGTAGGCGCGGTGGATCCTCGCCCGGTCCTCATCTCCGACGGAGAAGATCAGGATCCCATTGGGGAGCGAGCTGCCATGCTTGCTCATGTAGGCCCGCACCAGGTTCTCGACCGAGGCCCCGGTAGCGTCCTCCAAGAATCCGACCAGCTCGAGTCCGTATCCGGTCAACTCCAGCAGTTTGAGGTCCGCCAGCGCGAGAACCGCTTCCGCCTGCTCCCGGCTGACCGGATCCGACGTAGTGTCCACGATGACGGCAACCTTGAAATCGACAACGGGATCGGCGGTCGGGCGACTGCCGCAAGCCCCCAACGCGAGCATGGCCGGGAGGGCGAATAGGACGAGTTTCACCGCGCCTCAGACGTCCGCGCTACCCCCGATACCCCTCGCCACAGCACGACACCCTGCCAGATACTCACCACCAGGCCGAACGCCGCGGCCATCCCCTCAAGGTCGGGCAGCACATACACGAAGAGCGACGCCGCACCCGCCACCCAGTACAGGGCCCCGTTCGTGATCGAGCGACGGAATGGGCATCTCGTGCATGCCGCAAGCGTAGCAACCCTGGCACCCTTCCTCAAGGGTGCGCAGCGAGCTGCATGAGGCGTTCGAATGCAGAGTCTTGGAGACCCTGGTCTTTCTGCATCTTCCTGTAGAAGGCCCCACGCGCCTCCACGGTCGGGCCTGAAACGGATCCCTCATACGGGTCGCCAAGAAGGTCAAGGCGGGCGAAGAATAGAGTATGGGAGAGAAGCAAATTTACGAACTTGGGAAAATCGAAGTACCTCCAGATCGTTTGGGATTCGTTGGCAGGTGGTCCGATCCCTGCGAGGGGTCTGTAAGGCATCCTTGTGGGCGCCTAACTACGGCTTCGAAGACTGACCCCGCCTAACAAGCTATTTCAATTCGGCGGTTAGGCGTGAGCTGTTCGTGATCCCGGCGCGCCCGCGCCTCACGGAGCCGGCAGCGCCTTCCTCAGCGCCCCCTCCAGCTCTTCGATGGTCACCGGCTTGAACACGAACGCGTCCGCGCCCAGCGCCATGGCCGCGTCCACCTGGGCGTCGGTGGTTTCAGAAGAAAGCATCACCACCGGGATCCGGCCGAAGTCGGGCCGCGAGCGGATGAACTCGAGCAGGTCGGTCCCGGTCACTTCCGGCATGTTGATATCCAGCACCAGCACTTCCGGCCGCTGACCGCCCAGCATGTCGCGGGCCGCGCTGCGAGCGTCACGGTAGGTCTGCACATGGTACTCGAGCATCTGCAGCATCAGCTTGACCGCATGCGACATCTCGTCATCGTCATCCACGATCCAGGCAGTCGGCACGATTCAGTTTCCTAGAGCTCAGCCTTCACACGCTCGGCCAGCTCGCGGCTGATCCCCGGCACGGCGCTCAACTCGTCGACGCCGGCCGCACGTATGGCCCCCACGTCGCCGAACCTGCGGACCAGCGCCCTCCGGCGCGCCGGTCCGATCCCCGCGATGGCATCCAACTGCGACGCCAGGCCGGTCTTGGCTCGCACCGACCGGTGCTGGCCTAGGGCGAAGCGGTGGGCCTCGTCACGAATGCGCTGTACCAAATACAACCCCTCCGATCGCCGGGCGAGGATGATCGGGTCCGTGCGCCCAGGGAGATACAGTTCTTCATGCCCCTTGGCCAGACCGGCCACCGGGACTTTCTCCCTCAGTCCATGCCGCTCCAACACCGCCACCGCCCTGCCCAACTGACCCTTGCCTCCATCGACGATCAACAAATCCGGCAGGAATCCCCAGGCCGTGTCCAGCTTCTCGCCGGGTTTGGCCGCCTCTTCGCCCGCCAGCGTCCAGCGCCGGAACCGGCGGTCGAGCACTTCTTCCATGCTGGCGAAATCGTCCTGCCCGGTCACGGTCTTGATGGTGAACTTTCGATAATTGCGCTTCGCCGGCGCACCCTGCTCGAAGACGACCATCGAACCGGCCGCGGCCGTCCCATGCAAATTCGAGATGTCGAAGCACTCGATCCTGTTCGGCGGCTCCGCCAATCCGAGCGCGGTCTGGAGTTCGGCCAGCGCGGCCACATGCCGGCTCCGATCCGCCCGCCATTGGGCGCGCAGCCCGGCCAGCGTGTCGGTGGCGTTCTCGGCCGCCAGTTTGACCAGGTCGTGCTTGGCGCCCTGCCGCGGCACCAGGAGCTGAACCCGCTCTCCACCCTTCTTCTGGCGCAGCCACTCCTCGATGATCTTCGCCTCCTGGACTTCCGCTGGCAGGATGACCTGGTCCGGGATGTGGGCCGCCTGCGTGTAGAACTGCGTGAGGAATCCCTCGAGCACTTCCCGGTCGGCGGCTTCCTGGGCGCCCTCCAGGACGAAGTACTCCCGCCCGATCAGCTTGCCCGAGCGGATGAAGAAGATCTGGACGCAGGCGTCGTTCTGGTCCCGGGCGAAGGCGATGACGTCCGAGTCGATCCGCTCGTTACTGACGACCCGCTGGCCTTCGACGACCTTCTCAATCGCCTCGAGCTGATCCCGCAGGGCGGCCGCGCGCTCGTAGGCCATGGTCTCCGAGGCGCGGGCCATTTCGGCCTTCATCCGCTCGACGACGGAGTCGGTCCGGCCTCGCAGAAACCGGCACAGGTCGTCGATCATGGCCCGGTAGCCGGCCTGCTCGATGGCCCCGATGCACGGCGCCAGGCACAGCTTGATGTCGTAGTACAGGCAGGCCCGCGCGTCCTGGCCCGTGATCACCCGGTCACACGTCAAATACGGGAAGATCCGCCGCAGGACGTCCAAGGTCTGATGGACCGCCCACATGCTCGTGTACGGGCCGAAGTAGCGGCTGCCGTCCGGCGTCATCTGGCGCGTCAGAGTCACCTTGGGGAACGGGTCCGCCCAATGGACTTTGATGTACGGATAGCGTTTGTCGTCCTTGAGGCGCACGTTGTACTTGGGCCGGTGGCGCTTGATCAGGTTCAACTCGAGGATCAAGGCCTCCAGCTCCGAGCCGACCACGATCCATTCCACATCCGTCACATTTCGCACCAGCTCGGTGGTGCGCGGTTCGTGTTCGGCCGAGGCGTGGAAGTACGACCGCACGCGGGCGCGCAAGCTGACGGCCTTCCCGACGTAAATGACCTGCCCGGTTTTGCTCTTCATCATGTAGCAGCCGGGCTTGGGTGGGATGCCTTCGAGGATTGCGAGTAGCGTTTCGTTGACGGCCATCGCGCGAGATTCTAGCACACCGATCCCGCCGTCAGCTGTCAGCCATCAGGCATCCGCTGCCAGCGATCACGACAACTCACAAGACACCGGGTGTCTTGGAGACACCCGGTGTCTATCACGTCTCGTTGCCCACGCCCGCGCGTCAGTTACCGATCCGAACGAGTCAGCCTGATGGGCCTGCCCTACGTCCGCCCGCGCGCCGACCGACGATCAGGTATGCCAGCGCGCCAAGGAAAGGAACCAGGACGATTGCCAAGGCCCAAATCGCCCGCTCCGTCCCCTCGGCGTCGCTCCGTGAGAGCCACACCAGGCAGAGGGCGACCGATAGAAGCCAGATCCCTACCAGGACGATGTCCATCGTTTGCTCCTGCTATTGGCACGAGGTCCCCGATGTCCTTACCCAAAGACGTGAGACAAAGTAAGTGCTCTTACACACACCGAAGACACACTGGGTCAAGTTCGCTGAAGCCTGCGAGCCTCCGGAGGATTGGAATGTTACCCCCAGTCCCGGAACCGTAAACTGATTGAGTTGGCTCCAGGTGTGGGCCATCGAGAGCGTTTGCGTCCCCCTCATATCCGCCCAATTGAACCGGGCCGGGGCTCTTGTCTGACCTGTGAAATATGTCACATTCGCCCGGTTCCTGAGCTGGGCAATGGGAAGCCCGGACAGGTACACATTGATCCCGCACACCTGCGTGTACGTGACCGATGCCAGCACCGGCGCCGGATGTCCCGCTCTGCCTGATTCCCGACTCGCCGTGATCCGCAGATACGTATCGGTCCCGCGGACGCGATAGACCACGTTCTCCCCATCCCGCACCTCCCTAGTCCGCCGATTGGGGGCGTCGATCACGATCGCCCGAGCCATTTCCTGGGGCGTCAGGCCATCTGATGGCGGCGCGAATCCGACTGTGCTCGCCAAAAGCCCGCCTGTGATCATAAAGCTAGCCGCCAAACCACGTAGACTTTTCATGTCCCCCTCCTGCTCGATTTCCGTCCTACCTCATCGTTTTGGATCAGATCCAGACAGCCTGACGTGACACCTCCTTCCCAATCCGGTACCTAGGATGCTCGCGCCTTCCGCTGAACGCAGTCTGAACACCGCCCCACGCTCGGCACCCAGCATTCAGCAGGCAGGCTCCCCGTCTTCGTAAGCGGATTCTGAGGCCGCCTGAGATTGTCAAAGGGGGCCGAAGAATCTACTAGCGAGGGCCTAACGCGATTGAGCCGTTGCGCCGGGAGGACCTGACAAACTCGCGATCCAGCACACTGCACTCAGCACTCAGCACTCAGCACTCAGCACTCAGCTCCCCGTGTCCGTCCACCTTGCCAGCTGCGCGATAATGGGAGAGGAGACGGAACTTATTCCTGCAATAGGGAGAAAGAGGACATGGCAGCCCAGGCATGGAAGGGGTCGGGACTGATGTTGCTATTGGCCACACTGGCCTGTGGACCGCAGGCGGACTTGGCCACGCCAACCCCGCTCTTGCCGACGGACACGCCCCGACCGACGAATACCCCCGAGCCTTTGTTGGAGGAGATTCGATACGATGATCCGCCGGAAGACTGCATCCTTAACGACGCCCAAGCCCCCACGCCTTGCGTACCGCAGGGATTCGATCTGCTGCGGGTGGTCATCCGTCGGGGAAGCCCGCTGGTCATCACCACTCTGCTCCAGCGCGATGGGATAACTTCCGGCGGCGGGTTCGCGGAACTCCCCGATTATGTCGTCGTGCACGGAATCGATCTGGACCGCGACCCCACCACTGGGGCGACGGGGGGTTGGCCGGAACAACACGGCGTGGCGCCGGATCTGGTGTTCTTCTATCAGTCTCGTGGCGGCCAGGGCCAGTCGGGGATCACCCAGTACGCGGCCGATGGGACGAGCAGCGCGGCCGACGCTTCGCTCGCCCAATGGCTGGTCCTGGAAGATTACGCCCTTGAACTGACCATCTCCGATCAGCTTGTCGGCGCGATCGATTTTGCGATTGCCGGCGACATTCTTGGGCAAATCCTTTACGACCACTATGTGGACGGCGGTCATCTGGAGTTCCCAAGCGGAGAAGTGATCCTAGTGCCGGGCCGCTGAACCATGGGGGCGGTGAATAACGCCGAGCTTGAGGCGCGCCGGGGCTCCCCTCTGACTTGTGAAATGTGTCACAATCGGTGCCCGGCTCCCCTACACCGGCCGGGTCGAGGCCCTTGAGGCAGATGCCGATGACGACCTCCCCATGCTGAGGAGGCACCCACTCCAAACTTAGGCACGTTCTACTTTTCTTCGTAAGTAGATTCTTCGCTCGCCCATCGCTGAACGCGATGGCCATCGCTCAGAATGACAGGCGAAGCAAGTGTCCACTCCCCCGGGTCTGCCGACTCCTCCCCGTCATTCTGAGAATCTGCCATCAGAGCATTACGCCATCGAGCGGCAGCGCCTCGGGTCGATCCCCTTCCCTCGAGCCACTAGCCGCTGGCCACTCGCCACGTGCCTTGGCCTTCCACGAGCGGTCCGGACGGTAACGACACGGGCCTCGCATCATCTGGTGCGTCGGCTGAAGTCGCCCCTTACAATGGATCGGCCAAGCCCACGATGTTGCGATTCGAAGACCACCTCGATCACCTGCATCGGATCCGCTCCGCGGCCCTCGAGGCGGCGGACCCGGCGCGCGCGGTCCGTGCCCACCTCGGTCTCTCGGCCTCCGGCCTGCATGTCGGCGGGAAGCGGTTTCCTCTCCTTCCGGATGGCCGGGTCTACCTGGTGGCCTTCGGCAAGGCCTCGCTAAGCATGGCCCGCGCCGCGGTGGTGGTCCTCGGGGATCGCCTCACCGCCGGCCTGGTCGTGATCCCGCACGGCACGTTGCAGCCCCACCTGCCCCGGCTCGAGTTCATCGAGGCGGGGCATCCGCTCCCTGACGAGGGGAGCTTAGAAGGCGGGCGCCGCGCGGCCGAGCTTGCCAGGCGCGCCGGAGATCACGACTACTTGCTGGCGCTCGTATCGGGGGGAGGTTCGGCGATGCTCGAGCTGGCCGCCGAGGGGGTTTCGCTTCAGGACCTGCGTGAGACTCAAAACATCCTCCTGCGCTCGGGCCTGCCCATCGCCGAAATCAATCTCGTCCGACGCGCCTTGTCCCGCCTCAAAGGCGGCGGTCTGGCTCGTCTGGCTGCGCCGGCGCGCACGTTGGGCCTCGTCCTTTCCGACGTGATCGGCGACCGATTGAGCGCCATCGCCTCCGGCCCGACGGTGCTCGTCCCACCGGCGAGTCCATGGGACCAAGGGCTCGGAGCCTTGCTCCCGCCATCGACTCGCGCCGCCCTGGGGCGCCCGCGCCGGGCCGCCCGTTCGCGCCCCACTCCCAGGCCGCATAACCGAATTATCGCGGGCAACCGCACGGCCCTGGAAGCGGCGCAGCGGGAGGCCGCGCGAATCGGTTTCTCCGCCGTGATCCTTAGCCGCCGTATGCAGGGCGAGGCCGGGCTGGCGGGCTCGCGACTTGCCCACCGGGTCCGCCGCAGCCCCGGCAGCCCCACCGCATACCTGCTCGGCGGAGAGACCACGGTGACGGTCCGAGGCCCGGGGTCGGGCGGGCGCAATCAGGAGCTGGCCCTGTCCGCCGCCCTGGCTCTCGAGGATGTGCCCCACGTTGCGCTCCTCGCCCTGGCCACGGACGGCATCGATGGCCCGACCGACGCCGCCGGCGCGATCGTGACCGGCGAGACGGCGGCTCGGATCCGCGCGCTCGGCCGGGATCCGAAGGCCGATCTCGAGGCCAACGACAGCTACAAGCCCCTCGCCCTGGCCCACACTCTCGTGCGGACCGGCCCTTCCGGGACCAACGTCGGCGACATCGTCGTCGTCGTTCGTTACCCTTGACGTGGGCGAACCTTATAATTCCCAACGATGGAGGAGCTCCTCTCGGCGGCCGAGTCCCGCACGCTGACCTCAGTCTGCCGCGCGTTTCTTCCCCAGGGGGACTCCGGGTGGCTGGCATCCGTCCCAACTCGCGCGGCGCGCGTGCTCGGCCAGCTCCCCAACCGGGGCGACGTCGACCAACTGCGCATGCTCCTGCGTCTGCTCGAGGTCGCGCCATCCAATCTGGCCCTGTTCGGATCGACGCGTGGTTTCTCGCGCCTGGACCGCGAGGGCCAACAGGCGACGCTGCGCGCGATGGCCGGGCACCCGCTCGGGCTCATCCGCACCGGGTTTCATGCTCTCAAGATTCTCTCCGCCTCTCTGTACTACGCCGATGCCGACGAGACAGGCTCGAATCCGACCTGGGAATCGCTTGGCTATCCTGGCCCCCTGATCCCTGCCCCCGCCACGCCCAAAATGATCGTCCCATTACACATCGACACGGCCACCGCTCTTGATTGCGACGTCGTGATCGTCGGCTCCGGCGCCGGAGGCGGGGTGATGGCGGGCGAGTTAGCCGCCGCCGGTTGGGACGTGATCGTGATGGAGCGCGGCGGCTATTCCAACGAAGCCGACTTCCATCAGCTCGAGTGGGAGGCGCTACAGAAGCGCTACCTATACGGCGGCCTGTTGTCGACAGCCGACCAAAGCGTAGGGATTCTCGCCGGGGCCGGCCTCGGCGGAGGCACGGTCGTCAACTACACCACCAGCTTCCGCACGCCAGATCGTGTCCGAGAAGAGTGGGCGCGTGACTCCGGGCTGGATCTCTTCACGAGCCCAGACTTCACCCGCTCGCTGGACGCGGTCTGCCAGCGTCTGCATGTGAACCAGGACCACAACCGGCCTGCGATCCGCGAGGAAGTGCTGGCCCGCGGCCTGGCCGCGCTCGGTTGGCACGTCGATCGCATGCCTCGCAATGTTGATAGTTGCACGCAGGACGACTTGTGCGGCTACTGCGGTTTCGGCTGCGTCCGCGGCGCGAAACAATCGATGCTCAAGACGTACTTGCAGGACGCGTTCGACCGCGGGGCGCGTTTCCTGGTCGGTTGCGGGGCGGAGCGCGTGCTCACCGAAGGCGGTCGCGCCGTCGGCATCGCCGCCCGGACCGGCGCCGGGCATCTCGTGACAGTCCGCGCTCGTACGGTCGTGATTTCCGCCGGCGCCATCGAGACGCCCGCGCTTCTCCTGCGATCGGGATGGCGCCGGCCGGTGGGGGACCACCTTCACTTGCACCCGGTCACGGCCGTGTGGGGCCGGTTTGGCGAAGCCATACGTCCGTGGACCGGGACGATCCAGGCGCTGTATTCGGATCAATTCGCCGACCTGGACGAGAACTACGGCTGCAAGTTCGAGACGACCGGGATCCATCCCCTCTTTCTGGGTTTCGCTCAAGCCTGGTCGAGTGCGGATCAATTCAACCAGGCCCTGCGCCAGCTTCCCCACCTGTCCGTTATCGGCATCCTGTTGCGTGACCGAGGAAAGGGCCGGGTGGCGATCAATCGGGACGGCGCACCCATCGTCCACTATCAGGTGTCCGCCTACGACCAGCGCCATTTCCGCCAGGGAGTTGAGGGCGCGGCGCGGGTGTTTCAGGCCGCCGGGGCGCGCGAGATTTCCTCTTCGCAGAACCGGCCGGTCGTCTTCGATCCGCAGGCCCCGGGCGCCCTCGAGGCGTGGATGCGGTCCGTGGATCAGGTCGGCTACGGCCCGAACCAGACGACGTATTTCTCCTGGCACCAGATGGGCAGCTGCCGGATGGGCCGCTCGCCGGACTCGTCCGTCGTCAACGGGCGCGGCGAAACCCACGCCGTCAAGGGGGTCTACATCGCCGACGCCAGCCTGTTCCCCTCCGCCTCCGGCGTCAACCCGATGATCACCATCGCCGCCCTCGCCCACCACGTTGCCCGCGGGCTCATTGCCGCCGGGCCGCCCTACGCGCCCTGAGCGCCGCAGGCGGGCAGACCCGAGCCCTTCGGCATTTGAAGAGCCTTCGGCTCCGCTCGGCCGGAACTCAGCGCTCAGGGCAGGCTCCGTCCTGAGCGGAGCGTCCTGAGCTTGTCGAAGGGCGCGCAGTCGAAGGGCTGATACAATCGTGCCCTCCCCCCACGGATCCAGATGACCATCCATTTCGGCACCGACGGTTGGCGAGGCGTCATCTCCGACACCTTCACATTCCACAACCTTCGCCTGGTGACCCAGGCGATCGCCGATGCCATTGCCTCCGGCGAGTGGCTGACCGGTGCCGAAGAGTCGCGAATCTCGCATCCTGAGCCCATCGAAGAACCCGCCATGAGCGTGTCGAAGGGTCGCGAAAAGCCTCTGTCTTCCTCTGCCGCGCTTCGACAAGCTCAGCGTGGGGAAGTGGACCCCCATCGGATGGTCGTGGGCTTCGACACCCGGTTCCTCTCCGACCGCTACGCGGTCGAGGCCGCCCGTGTTCTAGCAGCCAACGGGTTCCACGTCGATCTCTCCATGGCCGACCTGCCCACTCCGGCTTTATCCCACTCCGTCCTTACTCAGCACGCCATCGCCGGGATCATGATCACGGCCTCGCACAACGCGCCCCGCTACAACGGGGTCAAGCTCAAGGCCAGCTACGGCGGTTCCGCCCTGCCCGAACAATGCCGGCGGGTCGAGCTCTATCTGAATGACAACGAGGCCCGCGGCCGCGGCCCGAATCTCATGGACTATGACCAGGCCCGGAATTCGAAGAGCCTCGAGCGATTCAATCCCACCCCCGCCTACTTCGATCATCTCCGGGAGTTGATCCGTTTCGACGTCATCGCCGAGAATCCGCAGCACGTCGCCGTCGACTCGATGTATGGCTCCGGGCGGGGCCAGATCAAAGGCATTCTGCAGGGGACCGGCTGCGAGGTCATCGAGGTGCGCGGCGAGATGAACCCGGGATTCGGCGGCGTCCACCCGGAGCCGATCGCGGCCAACCTCGGCCCGCTGGCGGGTGCGATCGCCGCCGGCCATGGCCATCTCGGGCTGGCGACGGACGGCGACGGCGACCGCATCGGGGCCATGGATGGACGCGGCCAGTTCGTCGATCCGCACCGCATCCTGGCCCTTTCGCTGCGCTACCTGGTCGAAAAGCGAGGCTGGCGCGGCCGGGTGGTCAAGACGGTTTCGACGACGCGCATGATCAACCGCTTATGCGACCGCTACGGCCTCGAGCTGATCGAGACCCCCATCGGCTTCAACCACATCGCCGACGTGATGATGCAGGGCGACTTTCTCATCGGCGGCGAGGAGTCAGGCGGGATGTCCTTCCGCGGCCATATCCCGGAAGGCGACGGCATCTTGATGGGTCTGCTTCTCGTCGAGATGGTCGCCGAGGCCGGCGCGCCGTTGGAGGAACTCGTCGCCGATCTATTGAGCCTGGCCGGGCCGGCGCACTACGCGCGATTGGACCAGCGCCTGGCGCGGCCGGTTTCGAAGGAGATGATGGTCCAACGGCTGGCCGGAGAAGCCCCGAGCCACATCGCCGGCACGGCCGTGCGGGAAGTGCAAACGCTCGACGGAGTTAAGTACCTCCTCGACGGTGATGCCTGGCTCTTGATCCGTCCCTCCGGCACCGAGCCGGTCCTGCGGATTTACGCCGAGGCCGGCGAGCCCGCGCTGGTGTCCGCGCTCATCGAGCACGGTCGCCACGTCGCGGATCACGGAGCCTGAGATCGACGAACTAGGGCTAAGACACCGGGTGTCTGCTAGACACCCGGTGTCTTAAGATCTCCCTTGATCCGTCCCTCCGGCACCGAGCCGGTCCTGCGGATTTACGCCAAGGCCGGCGAGCCCGCGCTGGTGTCCGCGCTCATCGAGCACGGCCGCCACGTCGCGGATCACGGAGCCTAAGATCGACGAACTAGGGCTAAGACACCGGGTGTCTGCTAGACACCCGGTGTCTTA
>JBBDZX010000002.1:98967-163636 GCA_040899905.1 Anaerolineales bacterium
AGATCTCCTTCACGAGCGGCGTGCTTTCCCTGGCCGCGTGAGGGCGATCCCTCGTCGGCCCTGGCCTCCTCGGGATGACATGGGGGAGGCCGCGACCCCCGGCATGTCATTCCGAGCCCCTGGGAGGGGCGAGGAATCGCCCGCGCCCTCACAGAAAGACTCGTCCTGACGACCAAGGACACTCACAGACTGATTGGCTGCGCGCTCCGCCCTGGAATGACATAGAGGGAGGGGCGCTTCCCTTCCATGTCACTCCAGGCCCAGAGAGGACGGCCGCTAGGCAGAACTCGGAGGGCCGTGGAGTCGCCAATGCGATACCTAGGAGGACCGGCCCGGGAGTCCGAGAGGCCAGGATGCGGACTCCCCCTTGTCCGATAGACACTCGGCGTCTGAACCAGAATCAAACCGGGGCCCCCCGCAGCGCGGCCCCCCCCCCCCCCCCCCCCCCCCCGGCTCATGATCCGGTAACTGCAGGAGGAGAGACTCCCGTCAGGCGGTCGAACCCATCCGCATTCGACGTGCCAGGATGACCACGACGATCAAGAGCGCGCTCACCATGAGCAGCCCCGGGACTCCGACTTCATCCGCGAAGCCCGTCGAGGGCAGCGCGGTCGGCGTGGCCGAGGGCGTGAGAGCCTGCTGAATCGCGATCGCAGTCAGCTGGGCCGCCGCGGTCGCGGTCACGGGATCGACGGTCGCCAGGATGGGGGTGTTCGTGGGAAGCACCACCACCTGAGTCGGCGTCGAGCTGGCCGTGGGCGCGGGCGTGCGCGTCGACGTCGGCGTCGCGGTGGCACCTGCGGCCACGGACGTCTCCGTCAGCGCCAGGGACACCCGCGTGTTCTCCTGGACGATCTCGGTCGCCTGCTGATCGCGGGCGGCCCGCTGGCGCGGCGCCAGGACCAACGCGTACACCGCGAGGCAGATCATGCTCAAAATGAGCAGTCCGCCAATTCCGGCCGCCGCCACCAGGAAGGTCCGGTTCGAGGACTCTTCCGGAGGCGGGGCGCCCACCTCAAAGTCTTCAGCCATCGGTTTCTCTCCTCCCGCCTAGGGGCCGCGAGCGGCCACCCGGTCGGTCTTCCTTATTGAAGGATCTCGAGATTCGCCAGCGGCACGGTCGCCGCTCCAATTCCTTCTAAGTCCACGGTCGCGCTTCGAGCCAGGATCCCACTCGGCATGCTGACCGCCTTGGGGAGCACCTGGCGGATCTGTCCGATCGCACCCCGATGCGGCGCCCGCACGACGCGCACGCGGACCGCCGGTTTGAGCGGAACGACATCTTCGGGCATGCCCACTTGCCGGCTGGCCGGAAGAGGGATGATCACCTCGGGCCGCTGCGATTCGTAAATCGATCCCATCCGTCCATCGAGCGTGGCCTCCCGGCCGGCGTTCGACTGCAGGAGGGCATAAGCCGGGCCGTTCATGGGCAGACGCCCAAAACCCTCGGTCAGCAAAATCGGATACGGCAGCCGCATGGCCACCGGGATCAGCTCGGAGGTCATGCTTCCGAGAATGAGACCGCGCACCGACAGCTCCACCGCCTGGTGGAGCGGAGCTGGATTTTCGCACACCCCAGCCACGAGGACAGCCCCCCTCAGGTTGATATCCAGCTGGTCGGTCTGCATTCGATCGCCCGGTCCGCGGCCGACGAAACGCGTCAGGCCGTAATCTTGTCGATGGTTGCCCCAGGTCGCCTGGATCAGCGCGCCGGGAGTCTCGAGCGTGGCGTGTTGGATCCCGTCCGTCGAGACCACCGTGCCCGCGAATCCCGCTCGTAGTCCTGCGGTTTGACCCTCGGTTTCGAAAAGGATCCGGCCGCCGCTGACGGCCACGATCGTCCCCGCCGCAGGCGCCCGAACCGTCCGGCGAGCGAAGCCTGCCGGCCCGGCTAGGACATCGCCGGCTTCTACGGGGTCCCCAATCTTCCGGGCGAGGCTTGCGGCCACCTGGCGCTCCGGGATCCCCAAAGCCCGGCCGACGTCGAGAAACACGTGGCGCCGTCCGACTTCCGCTTCGCCCATGACATCCGAGGCCTGCACCTTCTGGTTCACACGAACGGTCACCACCCCAGGCACGGAAAGGGAACGCTCCCGCCGAATCGTGGTCAGCGGGGTGACGTGCACAATCGGCGAGAGATAGGAAAGAGCCATCGCCTAGTCCGTCCCCTGTTGCAAGTCCAATGCCAATCTCACGAGAGCGCCCCGATGTCCCAGAGCCACTTCTGGTTGTATTCACGCCGCCGCCCCGGATCCCTGGAGAGCTCGAGCGGTCGGCCGCGGGCGTCCACGATCACGCCGACGGCGCCACCGGTTACGCGCAGGGCGCCCGCCCTCCCCGGCCCGCCAAACCCGACGTCGAAGGACCGCTCCGGTCGCAGGCTCAATTTCGCTTGCTCACCTGCCTCCAGAGGGATGACGATCAGCTGCCCAAATCGTGCCTGACCCTCAATCTTCTCGCCTCCGGCGTCCCGTTCCAGCAAGTAGCGGACCACCGGCCGATTCGTTCGGCCCCGGCCGACAGGCGAGACAACCGTCCCCAGATTGGCGAAGCTGCCCGACTCCAGGACCTGGACCGCCGCCAGTGGCACGGCCGACCCGACCACCCCGAGAGAGGCCAGCAAATTGTGCGGGTCCAGGACCAGGGTCGAGATTCCCGTGGGCTGAACGGCATCCAGGACGGCCAGGGCGGAGAATCCGGGCCGCGGCGCGCGCCCTAACGTGGCGCCGCTGGCGACGATCGGTTCAAGAGGCGGCATGACGGTCGGCCCGATCGATCCCTTGAGCCGGGGCCAACTTCGGCGCGCCCGGTCCAGCGCGATTCGGATGCACTGCCGCGCCAGCGCGTACTCCAGGTGCAGCTCTTCGGCCTCCACCGGGATGGTCGCCGGATGCAGGATCTTATTGTGAAGATAGTCACGAAAGGCGGGCTCGGGGATGTCGATCGGCAGCCAGCGCATGGCCTGCGAGATCGCCTCCGGATTCAGCAAGCCTCGCAGGGAACTGCCCATCCCCAAATCGGTGTTCACCGCCAGACGGAGCTGGCCCGCGAAGGCCGCCGCCACCGTCGTGGCGCTCGCGCCCAGGTCCACGCCCAACACGCCCTTTTCCGGACCGTAAATCCGGCTCATGTAGCGGATCACCCGGCCCATCGCATCGGCCGAGGGCGAGATGTAGCCGCCCGACCATTGGCGTATCTCATCGAACCCCGCCACGCGGGCGGAACGGACTTCGATCACAACCTCGCCCAACTTTCCGCGTGTCGGCCCCAGGTCTTCCAATTCCAGGCTCGGGCGGATGTTCGGCGCCAGGATCACGGGCACCTTGCCGCCCAGCCGCTCATTGACCGCCGCGCCCAGCCGGCGATTGCCGGCGAACACCACCCGCGGCTCGGTGCCCTCCGGCATCAATCCGATGGCGAACGCCACGACATCGGTCATGCGCAGGACCGAATCGGTCGCGCCTCCATCCGTCCCGCCCACAAGCAAAATGATATCGGGCCGCGCTCGCAATAGATCGTCGATCTGCTGCTCCTCGCGGCGCGGGTCCATCAGTCCAATCTCGTCCACGACGTCGAGATAGGAGGAAGCCGCCAGCCGGCGGGCGCTCTCCAGCGATACATCCTGCATCAGGCCCACCAGCACCGTGCGCGGATTCGGCCCGGCCGAGGCCGTCGAAGCAAAGGCATCCACCCCGGCGCCATCGGTTGTGACCGGCATCACCAACGATTCGTTTTCATCCAGCAGTCGCCGGCCGGTCACCTGTTGGACCTGATCCAGGGCCATCCGGATCCCTTCCCCCAGATCGAAGAGAGGCGACCCCGCCGTCGAGGGCGCCCGGCCGGTGGCCACCAGGCGATAGCCGCCATCGACGACGTCGAATAAGTTCGCGCGCGTGTTCACGGATCCGACGTCGACCGCGATCAGCGTGGCGGCTTCGAACGAGCTCATCCCGCCCCCGTCCCCGCGGCCAGGAGACCGCCCACCACACCCCACACGAACTGCACGCGCTCGGCGAGCACGACGAGGGAGGCGGAAATCGCGCCGGCGAACATCGCCCCGAAGGTCAGCGCCAGGAAGACCTGGCCCACGCTCGCCAGCACCACGCCCAGCGCCGGGCGGCCCACGACGCCGCCCGAACTACGCCGGGCCGCGAAGCGGAAGTAGAACAACGTGCCGAGCGTGCCCAAAAGCACAATGGCGACGTTGATAGTTCGCTCCAAACCGGTCTCGCCGGTCAAGGGAGACACCTCGGTTGGGCTCAGACTCTCGGCCGCGGCCCAGGCCTGCGGCAGGACCGTCCCGGATATGGCGCCCCCGACGGTGACGGCCGCCGCCACGCCGACGAGCAGGGCGAGAGGCAGGCCGCCGGCGCGGGCCGTCGCCGGAGAAAGTTTCAGGAGCAGCATGAGGATCAACAGCACGGGGATCAGGGTGAGCGGATCGAAAATGGCGGTCAGACCCCCGCGGCGGATCGGTTCGATTAGCGCCGGTTCGAGGACGCCGCGCCACGCGGTCGCGCCCGCGTAGCCGGCCGCGACGCCCACGAAGATGTGCACCGCGATCCGGAACAACACGTTGTCCCCGAGCAAATAGCTGAGGACCATCAAGGTGAGCAGGGCCGCGGCGATGGTCCCGATCAGTTCAGAGAGAGGCAGGGAGAGCATGTCCGGACGCCTCAGGCGGGGCGGCGGCGGGTGAGCCATCCCGCCAGCCCGTACAGCGTGCCGCCTGCGAGGAGTGCCTCGGCCGCGAGCATTCCCGATCCGTACGGATTCCAACGCGAGAGCGCGTCGGCCTGACGGCCGTTAGCGCCCTCATAGGCCAGGGCCATCGGCAGCCCGCTGGCGATCGCGTCCAAGGGAGGGGCCTGCGAGTCATAGTAGGGTCGAAGGATTGGCTCCACGCCGGCGCTCACGACGGCCAGCAAGGGCGTCGAATCCAAGAGCGGCCCCGCCTGTTCCACCCAAGTCCGTGCGCTTTCCGCGCCGGCGCTGAACAGGAAGACAGCGCCGAAATCCGAGGCGGTCTGGATGCTCGCCAGCGACGGAGAGACCCAGACGTCTCCCTCCGATGGAGCCCCGCCCACCGATTCCCAGGCCTGCCGAGGCGCCGCCAGAAACGCCTGCGCCGCCGTCGCTCCGCCGGGAAGGTACCCCAGATGAAGGAAGCCTTCGCCCGCCGCGAAACCATGCAGGCTCGAATATCGTGCCAGGATCCTCTCCGCCAGAATCCGGCCGGCCGGCCGTGTCGCCAATGTGGCCAGCGGAATGCCGCGGGTCATCAAGTCATCCACGACCGGACCGAGCACGGCTTCCATCTCGCCGGCGTAACCCGGTTCGTAATCGAAGACCAGAAGCGAAGCCCGATCGGTAGGGATGCGCCCCATCACACTTCGGAATCCGACCAGTTCCGGCGGCCACTGTTCCGGTGAAGGCACGGGGAACCACGTGGCCCCGAGCACGGCCGGGATCGCAACGGCCAGCAATACGGCAGCCCCGACGACCCAACGCAACAAAGGCAGGCGGCGGCGCTGCCCCGGAGCCACCGGTGCCTCGTGGGCCTCCTCTTCGAGCATCTTTTGCAAGAGCTCCGCCTGCGCGTAATGCCGATCGGTGACATCCACTCGCCCCATGTCCATCCCTGGGGCGCGGGGCATGGCGACGACGGGTTCGGCGAGCAGGACGCCGCGCAGCCCGGCGAGCGGGCCGGCGGCCTCGACAGACTGCTCCTCCTCAGGTTGGATCTCGACCACCGAGCGAAACGTGTCGATCGGCCGCATGGCTTCGAGCCACGCCGGGATCGTCGCCGGCGCGAGATCGCGCCGGGATCGCTCTCCGGCCGCTTCCTCTGGGCCACCGCCCTTTAAATCACTCATCCATTCCGGAAGTTGGATCGACTCCAGATCGATGTCTTCGGCGCCGGGCGTTGCCGTCCCACCCGAATCGAGGATGAGGGCCGGGACCTTGGGAAGATCCTGACTCGGCGCTTCGGTCTCGGGTATGGGCGGCTGCAACGCGGCCGGAATCGGTTCGGGCGCTCGCGAGGGGACTGGAGCCGGAGGCCGCGCCATGGGCCTTAGCTCCGCCGGGCCGGCTTCTTTCGGCGGCGGCTTGGGTGATACCCCGGGCGGTTCAGGTCGAGCCTCTTTCTTATCGGGCTTGGCCTGCGCGGCGCTGGGGATCGCCTCGTCGCGGAACCGTGCCAGCCAGTCTTCTTCAGGCTCCTGACCTGGTCGCTGGCGCGCCTTGGCCTCCCGGTCTCGGATTCGTGACAGCCATTCCGGAGTCTCCCCCGCCATCGAGGTCTCGTTTGGCTTTGAAGTCCCGGGTTCTATAGGTGTGAGGGAAGGTGAAGGAGGCTCGGCGGTCGAAGAGGCCGCGGCGGGCTTGCCCGCCGGGGCCGGGGGCGCGGTCCGAGGGGCCGGGGCGGATGGAGCCGGCTCATCCGGCGCGGGTGCGTCTTCCTTCAGCCATTCCGGGACTTCGCCCGCCGGCGGGCCTTCATCGCCGGGCGTCGCCGCCTCACGCATGCGTCCCAGCCAGTCCGGCCCCTCACTGGCCGGGGCTTCGCCTTCCTCGCCTGGGAGATCAGACCGGATCCGATTGAGCCAGTCCGGAACGGGCGGCAGATCGCCGGCCTCGAGGGGACCGGTCTTGCCTCCGGTGGGGATGCCTAGGACGGGTTTGAGTCGCGCCCCGCACTGGCGGCAAACATCCGCCTCCGATGGGTTGAGCGTGCTGCACATCGGACAGCGGATTTCATCCATGGCTCAGTCCGCGTACGGCCGATCGGAGGCGAGCAAGACTCGCAGACCGGTCGTGATCGCGCCCAGGGCGATTCCGATCACGATGCCGCGGGCCCCTCCGGCTGCGAACACTTGCGTGATCCAGCGTTGTCCAACCACGACGGCCTCTTGCAGCGCGGATCCATTCCCGATCAGCCAAGGACCCGTGCCCAGCAGGACGAGCAAGGCGACGGCGAGGAAAATGGCGCTGGTGAGCTGCCTCCGCCGCATCATCAGGCGCACCCCGGCGAGGACCAGAGTGATCGCCAGCAAACCCATCAGACTGGCTTCGACGGGAAGTTGAACGTATTGAAATAGCATGCTCACGATGGGGTAATTGGTGCCGAAGACAATTCCGAGAACCAGCGTGGTCAGGAAGAACAAGAGGACGAGCGCGCTGTAGGGCCATCCGGGCTCGAGCAGACTGATTTTGGACCAGTGGACAGCAAGAAGATTCAGCAGGCCGATCAGCACGGCCCCGGCCGCGATCCACACCGCCCAACGCAGCAGCAGGAGACGGAAATCCGCCAGAGGATTGACGGCATCGTCCAGCAGGTAGCCGAGCAGGACGGTCCACCCTGCCGCCACGGCGACCGGGGTCCAAAGCAGGTACGCGCCGAGCTTCATCCCACCAGCCCGAGCGTCCGCAACGCGGTTGCGGCCAGGATGACGAGGACCAGGATCAGGCGGACCGTGTCTTGTGTCCGCAGGCTCGCCGAATGCAGGGCGCCCAGTTGCAGGTACGCACCGCCGGCGAAAACTTCCTCTCCGATCAGGGGATGCTCGGCGGTGGCGTACATCAGCGCCTGAGCCGGGACATCATCCGATCCCGCGAGCACAAAAGAGTTGGCCTGACGGCCGAAGTCGGCCGCCAGCGCGCCTTCGGGGCCGAACGAGCCCACGAGAATACTGGCGGAGACGTTCTCCGTCGCCAGGAGCACTGGCAAGGTGGCGGCGTAAGCGAAGGGAGTCGGCGCCAGCATGCGCGCCGACGTGTGGCGGTAGCGTTGGCCTGCGCCCACGCGGCTGTACGCGGCCCGAAGCGTGTCCTGCGCCAGGATCACGAGCGCCCCGTCGCCGGCCGTCACGACGGCCGGCCGGTCGCTCATGGAGGTCCGAGTGGCGATTCGGGAGAGAAGGGAAAGCCCCGCCAGCGCCGGGGCGGCCTCGGGGCTCAGGAGCGACCCGGTCCCCAGCGAAACGTGGACGCGGTCTCCGGCCTCCACGGCCTTTTCGATCGCACTCCCCAGCGCGTCAAAGCCGGGGATCGGGCGAAAGAGTGCCGGACGCCGTCTTCCGAGCGCGGCGTAGCCGAGGAGAAGCAGGACGAAGAGCAGGAGCACGATCGCGGACAGCGTCGGACTCAACGACGTTTCTCGTCGCGGACCGCGCGGGCCCACTGGCGGACGCGAGCAGGATCTTCAAGCAGGCGGGCCCACGCGCGCAGGTTGGCTCGCCGCGAAGGCACGAAGGGTTCCAGCATGTAGATCGCTTGTGCGCCGAGGAGGGAAAGCGGACCGGCGGCTTCGAGCAGGCTCGCCGTAAATTCGCGCAGGTCCTTGCGCGAGGAGGATTCGTGTCCGCGCAGGCGCGGCCCGCGTTCGGGGTCCACTTCGCGCAGTATAGCACAAGCGTTTTACGCTAGCCAGCGTCCTCCTTATTTCGATGGTCGTCGGCGCGCGACATTTCTCGGGCGCGGGGGTGGGCATGGCGAGGGCGGCCTGGCAAAGATCGAAGCCCTTGGTTGTGGATGCTGGGAGCTGGGTGCTGGAAGCGGGGAGCCGAAGTCGCGTTCTCCCCCCGTCGGAGGATTGCACCTCTCCGCGCGTCCACTATAATGCGGAACAGGTGTTCGAGGAGCGGTTGTGAGTCTCGATCTTCCGCGCGTCCTTCCCCAAATTCAACACATGGGCGAGACCGCAGCCCGCCGTTCCCGCGAGCTCGCCCTGCGCGTACCTCAGGCGCGGACCGCGCTGCGCGCGGCCGCGGGGTTGGCGGCGGAGGAGTGGGCCCGACGGCTCGAACGCGCCGGAAAGGACTGGCGCGGGGCGCGGCCCTCGCATGAGCCGCTCGATACGGCCCGTGCCGCTCCTCCTCACCCGGACCGGCTGGACGTTCTCGGCGCCGATGGATCGCAGGTGTATCCGGATCGGCACGCCGCGGCCCTGTATTTCCTGGTCAATATTGGCAGCCTGCACCTCATCCACGGCAGCGGCCAGCCCCCCTCCGCCGCGAGCGTCCCCCAGCTCCGGTTTGAAGAAGGAGATTTGTTCGACGACTTTCAGGGCCTGATCGGGACCGAGGCCGTCCAGGCTGAGCGGGATATCGCCGAGATGGCCGAGTTGGCCCGACTGGCCGCGGCCGTGGCCGCGCCACCCTCCCTGGCATTGCTGGACAACGGACTGCTGCTCTGGATCGCATTGGAGGAGAAGGACATCGGCCGGTCTCGCGTCGAGGCCTACCTCAAGCGATACTGGGCCTCCCTCAAAGAGATGAAGGCACACGCGGTCGCGCTGGCCGGGTTCGTCGATCGGCCCCGGGCCGCGGATGTGCTGTCCGTCTTGCACCTGGCCGAACTGCCGTGGGAAGAAATCGATCGCGATCGACTGCGCCAAACCCCCTACCTGGGCCTCGCGGATCGCGCCCTCTTCGCCGATCACCTCGCGCCTGGCCAGCGCTCGGCGCTCTTCGTCGACGGCTCGCCTGTAAACCGACGCTTCGAAGCCGAAGGCTTCCAGGTTTTTTTCTTCTACCTCCGGACTGGAGCCGATGACTCGATCGCCCGTATCGAAGTGCCCGCCTGGGTGGCCGAGGAACCCGACCTGATCGACATCGTCCACGCCGGGATCATCGAACAGTGCCGGATCACCGGCATCCCCTACGTCCTGGTCCGGGCGCACGAGCTCGCCGTCGTGGGCCAGGGCGATCGCGAGCGCCTGGAGGATCTTCTGGGGATCGAGCTCGTCCGAAACGGGATCGCTCCGCGAGGCTCGCGCAAGGCCGAGTCCAAGCGTTGGACCTCGCAGCGCAAACGGCACTCGCTTTGAGGACCAAGGCGTCGTGAGCGTATCTTTAAGTTCCATCGGCCGCGTAACTCGCTGCAGCATCCGGGGCTTCGCCGGCGCCACGCAACTTCCGGAGACCGCCTTCCCCGCCTTCGGCGACTTCTGTCGAGCGGAAATGCGGCCCAGCCAGGCGGGCGGAATGGCCGATGCGCCGGACTGCGCCGTAGGCTTGATCTATGATCTGAGCGTGCAGGACGATGAACTCGCCCGGCAATTGGCCGCCGCCGACGAACCCACAGCCGAGCAGCTACTCGACAGTCAACTCCGTAGGTCGATCCCGGTCGAGATCAGCGCCCTGACCGTGGGACATCGCGTCGGAGGTGCCTGGTTCTCCGGCCTGCCGCCCCAGCCGCCGCTCACCCTGAGCCGGATTTACTTGCTAGGCGAAGACGAGGTCCGGGCTTTCACGCGCGACCTTGGATTCTTGCGCCACATCCTGGCGGCCGACGCGGTGTCGCAGGAGGACCTGCTGGCGGCATCGCTTCAGCGCGCCGCCCTCGCCCAGCCGGCACCGGCCCGCGACGAGTTTGTCCTGCGCGCTGGCCGGGAGTGCGCCCGCCGGCTCGGACACGATCTGCCTCGATTGGAGGCTCTCCTGGAGAGGCTTCACGAGTGATGAGTGACTTCCCGTTCCCCGTTGGATCACCCCGAGGCTGTCCATGACTCTGGACTCCGTCTTCGGCACCCGACCCTCCGAACTCCCGCTTGGGACGGTGATCGACGGCTCGCTTTCCGAGGGCCTACGAGTTCGCCTCAACCCCCAGTTTTCGCTGGAAAAACTCGCCGTCGGCCGCTACGTTGTGATCCGCGGTCGGGAGACCGGCCTGCGTTTCTTCGGGATGCTCACCGACGTTGCCCTTGAGTCCGCCAACCCGGATCTCGGCCATCGTCCTCCCCCGGCGGCCGATGCGTTTCAAGCCGAGGTCTACCGCGGGGAGCTCGCCTACGGATCGATTCATGTGAGCCCGCTCCTCGTCCTGGACGATTCCGAGAAGACCCCTCGCCCCGTCAAGACCATCCCCGGCCATTTCTCTTCCGTGTACGAGGCTTCGGCCCAGGACGTGGCTCGGATTTTCGGCGAGGGTGATGAGACCCACTTCTTCGTCGGCACGCCGCTGGATATGGACCAGGTCCCCATCCACCTTGATCTGGCGCGGTTTGTCGAACGATCGTCGGGCGTCTTCGGCAAGAGCGGCACCGGGAAATCCTTCCTCACCCGCACCATCCTGGCGGGGATCATGCGCTCCCGGATCGCCGCGGCGTTGGTGTTCGACATGCACAACGATTACGGATGGGCCGTGCAAGGCGAGGCCGGCCGCGAATTCAAGGGCTTGCGCCAGCTTTTCCCGGACGGCCGGGTGAGTGTCTACACCCTCGACCCCGCCACCTCGCGTGCTCGCGAGAGCAAGGTAGACGGCGAGCTGCAGATTGCCTACTCACAGATCGAGCCGGAGGACATCGAGCTCCTCTCCGGTTTGATGGGGCTGTCCGAAGTCCAGACCGCGGGCATGTTCATCCTGCAGCGCCGGCTGGGCAGGAATTGGGTGCAGCAGTTGATGGCCGATGAAACCCCCACCGAGATCACGGCCATGGTCGAGTCCGGGCGCCTCGTTCAAGGAACCGTGGAAGCCTTGCAACGGCGATTCGAGTCCTTCCTCACCCGGATGGGTTTTCTGGTCCCGGAGCAGTCGGGCGACCCGGTCGAGGAGATCTTCCAGCGCCTCAGTCGCGGGCAAAGCGTCGTGCTCGAGTTCGGCACGTATGGCAACAACCTGGCGGCCTACATGTTGGCGGCGAACTTCCTCACCCGCCGGATCCACCGCCGCTATGTCGAGCGCCAGAATCTGGCGGCGGGGAAAAAAGCCGACGGGGCCAAGCCGCTCGTCATTGTGATCGAAGAGGCGCACAAGTTCCTGAACTCCGAGGTCGCCGAGCACACCGTCTTCGGCACGATTGCCCGGGAGCTCCGCAAGTACAACGTGACGCTGCTGATTGTGGACCAGCGGCCGAGCGGGATCGACGAGGAAGTCATGAGTCAGATCGGCACCCGGGTGACCTGCCTCCTCGACAACGAGGCCGATATCCGAGCCGTCTTCTCCGGCGTCAGCGGGGCGGCGGCGCTGCGAGAAGTGCTGGCTCGCCTGGACACGCGGCAACAGGCCCTCGTGCTCGGTCACGCCGTTCCGATGCCGGTCGTCCTGCGGGCCCGCGACTATGGGCCGGAGTTTTACGCCTCGCTCGGCGTCGTCGAGGGCGAGGAACTCAAGAAGCGGGCCCGGCGCGGGAGCGAAACCCTGTTTGGATCGTGACCCGGCATCCAGTCCGGTCCATGCCGCATACTCACCTAGCCAAGGAGTCGTTCGATGACCGTCGCAGATGTCTTTCGACCCGGAGCGCCGACGGCGGCGCGAACCTACGATGTCGGGCTGGTGGTGGCCGGCAGCGTGGCTGTCGCCCTTTCCTCGCTGGTCGAGTTCCGTCTCCCGGGCAATCCCGTTCCGATCACGATGCAGACATTCACCGTCCTGCTGGTCGCGGCCCTGCTCGGGGCGCGGCGGGGAGCCCTGGCGCTCGTGGCGTATCTGGCCCAGGGCGCGGTCGGACTTCCGGTGTTTTCCGGAGGCGGCGGCGGGATCGCCCATCTGGCGGGACCCACGGGCGGCTACCTGGTCGGGTTTGTGGCGGCGGCTTATCTGGTGGGTTGGCTGGCCGAGCGGGGGTGGGACCGGACCCCGTGGTTCGCGGCGGCGGCCATGATCCTCGGGAACATCGTGATCTATCTCTTTGGCGTGGTTCGACTCGCGGGGTTCGTCGGTGCGGATCAGGCCATCCCGTTGGGCGTCCACCCCTTCATCCCGGGGGACCTGATCAAAATTGCGTTGGCCTCGGCGGTGCTACCGCTGGGTTGGAAGGTCATTGGGCAGCGGCCGGGAGGGATGTAGCACCTCTCCTCACCGTACCCTCCTCTCCCTAAGGGGAGTGGAGAGGAAACCATCCAGTGGAGACAGACACCGGGTGTCCCAAAGACACCCGGTGTCTTGGTAATTCTCTTGGTTACTCCTCTCCTCCCCGCTTCGGGGAGGAGAGGCTAGGGTGAGGAGGGGTCACGGCGAGGATCCAACGAACTCGAGCGCGTACAGTGCATCTTCGTACCCGGGGTGGATAACCAGCGCCGAGCGGAAATCTTCGATCGCCCCCAGCGTGTTGCCCATGCGAAATCGAGCCCAACCCCGCCAGAGCAGGGACTCCTCGGCCTTATTCGTCCGGTAGAGCGTTGCGTCCGCCAATTCGACCACGTCCTCGAACCGACCTTGATTGAAGTACGCCAGGTAGGGGCCGAACTGGTAGCGCGTGAATCGCCAGGGGAGTCCGATCGACAACGCGGTATCGAAGGCGTCGGCAGCTTCCCCGTAGCGTTCGAAATACACGAGATTGGTGCCCAGGTTGAACCATGCGTACGGGTTGTCCGGGTCCACGTTGACCTCCGCCTGGGCCGTGTCCAGAGCGAGCTGCCGGTTGGTATCCGCTTCCGCGTCCGGCCCAAGCAGGGCATCGATGACGGCTTGCTCCTCCGGCCGGTAAAGGAAAAGGAAGACTCGGTTGAACGTCTGCCACCCTTCGTCGAGGTCCGCGTACGAGACCTCCTGGTCGGCGCCCTTGTAGGAGTCTTGAGAACGGAACATCTGCCGCGCGTCATCGTAGCCGGTCAGGAGCAGATAGTGGCCGGACCAGCCGCCTCCGGCCTCGTCCTGGGCCAGCAGGAGTCCTTTCTCGATCACGATCGGGTAACCGGCGGCGAGGAATCGTTTGAGGACGTCCAGCGTGCCGCCGACGCGGAAATCCGCGTTGAGCCAGCCGGCGCGCGTTCGGACGTAGTACACCAGCTCCTCGATGTTGACGTTCTTGTCGCCCCGGTCTGGTTTGAGCAGATCGGAGATATCGAACTGGTCGCCGTCCCACCCGTACATGCGCAGGGTCAGGGCCAGCGTGGCCGGTCCGCAGTTGTTCCAATCTTGCTTGTCCCACTCCGGGCTCGAGAGCTGCGCCGATTGAGGCAAGGGCGGCCACGTGGGAGACGGGCTTGGGCTCGGTCCTGTCGACACGGGAGCGGGGGTCGGAGTCCGCGCGGGCGCGCGGGTGCCCAGGGCCCGGCCGGCGGGAGTTGGCAGCGTGTCGCCGGGGTACAGCCATCCGCGTACGATCCCATTCAGCGCGTCGAGCCGCCACTCCACGCGATACCGGACGGGGGGCAGCTGATAGATAAGGAAGAGGGCCAGCGCCGTCAAGAAGGCGCCGAGCCCGAACCAGGCGATTCGGGTCTGCACGGGTCGCGCATTCTACCAGACACCGCATCCGGGACTAGAATGTCGTCCTCCCCAAGGGAGGCGACATGGAACTGGGCATGATCGGCTTGGGCCGAATGGGCGGGAATATGGCGCGCCGGCTCGTGCGGGGCGGCCATCGGGTCGTCGGCTACGCTCCCCGCGCCGATAGCGTGCGCGCGCTCGCAGCCGACGGGGTCGAGGGCGCCGACTCATTGGCCCACCTGGCCGCGGCGCTCCGGCCTCCCCGAACGGTGTGGATGATGATCCCCGCCGGCGAGCCGGTCGACACCACGATCACCGGCCTGGCGCCGAGCCTCGTTGCGGGCGATCTCCTCGTGGATGGCGGCAATTCTTACTACCGCGACAGCCAGCGGAGAGGGGCCGATTTAGCCGGGTCGGGCGTCGAGTATGTGGACGCGGGCGTGAGCGGGGGTGTCTGGGGTTTGGAAAACGGGTATGGCCTGATGGTGGGCGGTTCGGAGGCGGCGATCGCGCGCCTTCGCCCCGCCCTGGAACAGCTCGCTCCGACCGCGGACCAGGGTTGGGCCCACCTCGGACCCCTCGGGGCGGGACATTTCGCGAAGATGGTGCACAACGGTATCGAGTACGGCATGATGCAGGCGATCGGGGAGGGCTTCGCGGTCCTCGAAGCCAAGAACGAATTTGGATTTGACCTGGCGCAGGTGGCGGAGGCGTGGCGTCACGGGACCGTGATCCGTTCCTGGTTGATGGACCTGACCGCGGCCGCGCTGACCGCCGATCCGGCGGTGGAGGGGCTCGAGGCCTGGGTGGAAGACTCGGGCGAGGGCCGGTGGACGGCGCAAGAGGCCATCGACCTGCGCGTGCCGATCCCCGTCATCGCCGAGTCGCTCTTCGCCCGCTTCCGATCCCGCCGCGCGCGCAACTTCTCCGACCGGCTCCTGGCCGCGCTGCGCGCGCAGTTCGGCGGCCACGCCGTCCGGCGCGGCCCTCCCTGACCCCCCCATGGCCGGCCTGACCACCTTCGTCATCTTCGGCGCCTCCGGCGATCTGAGTCGGCGCAAGCTGATTCCGGCGCTCTTCCATCTCTATCGCAAGGGTCGCCTGCCGGAGAATTTCGCACTGCTCGGTGTGGCGCGTCACCCCATCGCCGAGGAGGCGTACCGTGACTCCATGCGCGAGGCGGTGGCCGAATTCAGCAAACCCCCCGAACCCGCCGCCTGGGCGGGATTCCGTGAACGACTTCATTACATGGCCGCCGACCCGACGCAGACGGAAGGGCTTCGCTCGGTGGAGGCCCGGCTCCGGGAGCTTGAAGCGGAAGCGGGCGATCCCACGCAGCGCCTGTACTACTTCGCCATCCCGCCGGAAATCTACCAGCCCATCCTCGAGTGTCTGGCCCAGGCCGGCATGACCCGGGAGGATCGAGGCTGGCGGCGGGTCGTGATCGAAAAACCCTTCGGCAGAGACCTGGCCTCCGCCCGCGCCCTGAACCAGGCGGTGCATCATGTCCTGCGAGAGGATCAGGTCTACCGCATCGATCACTATCTGGGGAAAGAGACCGTCCAGAACGTCCTGGTCTTCCGATTCGCCAACAGCATCTTTGAACCGCTTTGGAATCGGAACTACATCGACCACGTTCAGATCACCGTGGCCGAGTCGGTCGGGGTCGCCCACCGGGGCGCGTTCTACGACTCGGTCGGCGTCTTGCGCGACGTGTTCCAAAACCATCTGCTCCAGCTCTTGGTGCTGGTGGGCATGGAGCCGCCCTCCTCCTTCGATCCCGAGATGGTCCGCAACGAGCGCGCCAAAGTCCTGAGCGCCGTGCGAGGAATGAGCGAGGCCGAGGTCGGGGAGAATACCGTCCGCGGGCAGTATCAAGGGTTCGGTGGAGAACCTGGGGTTAAGCCGGGGTCGCAGACCGCGACGTATGGCGCGCTGCGCCTATTCATCGACAACTGGCGCTGGCAGGCCGTCCCGTTCTATCTCCGGTCGGGAAAACATATGGCGGAGAAGACGACGGAGATCCTCATCCAATTCAAGTCGGTGCCGCACCAGCTCTTCCCGCTCACGCCGGGACGGGAGATCCGCCCCAATGCGCTCTTCCTGTGCATCCAACCGGACGAGGGCATGCACCTCCGGTTCGAAATGAAAGTCCCGGACACCGAGGTCGATCTGCGGTCGGTCGACATGGACTTTCACTATGCCGACGACTTCGGCCCGGGCGCGCTTCCGGACGCGTACGAACGGCTTTTGCTCGACGCGCTCGAGGGCGATGCCTCGCTCTACACCCGCGCGGATGCGATCGAGTTGGCCTGGCAGATTGTGGATCCGATCGTCCGGAGCTGGGAGACGGGCTCTCCCCGGCTTGAAATGTACGCGCCGGGCAGCTGGGGCCCCCCGGCGGCCGAGACTCTCCTGCGCCGCGAAGGGCGGGAATGGGCATTGGGCTGCGGCGGGGAGACATGAATCGGATATTGGACACCCGGTGTCTGGCAGACACCGGGTGTCTTAATCCTTAAGCGGGCGACACCGGATGTCTTAGCATACGGGAGACAGCAGATGTCGTAGGGAAGAAGACACCGGGTGTCTTCGAGACACCCGGTGTCTGGTCTACACACAGGGGGAAAGCCATGCCTTATAGGGACGATCGTGTCGCCGATGCAACCATCTGTCATCTTTACAACCGTGGCGTCAATCGCCAGCAGATTTTCTTTGAAGTGCGCAACTATGTCTTCTTTCGATCAAGGATCGCGTCCTATTTCTCGGTTCAAGGGCTTAAGACTCTCGCTTACTGCCTCATGCTGAACCACTACCACCTCCTGGTTGCCGTGGAAGACGCGCTGGCCCTACCCAAAGCCATGCATGGATTGCAGATGTCCTACTCAAAAGCGGTCAACCGCGTCTACCGAAGAAGCGGCCCTCTCTTTCAGGGTCCATATTCCCTTCGGACAGTGTCGACATCTGAGGACCTTCTTCACCTCAGTCGGTACGTTCACCTAAACCCTGTTCGGTCCGGTATCGTCCGTGAGCCCGAGGATTGGCCTCACTCCAGCTACCGAACTTACGTGGGATGGGAAGATGCTCAGTGGATCTCCACCGATCTCATCCTGGAGACACTCGCGCCCGACGACGCCCGCGATGCCCAGATGAGTCGCTACCGTGAATTCGTCCAGCTGGAGATTGCCAACGAACCGCTCACCCCCGGCGCCCCCCTGCTCCACCCCGAAAGAAAGGAGAAGTCATGACCCACTCCCTCCCCCGCCTCCATCGCCTGCTCGCCATTCAATCGCTGGTCGTGATTCTGGTGTCCATCAATCGGCTGAGCGCCCTGACCCTGGGCTACGTCGCTCCCAACGAGTTCCTGCGATGGGTGGACCTTTTGAACATGATCCCGCTGCCGCTGCTCAGCCTCGTCGGCTTCTATGGGGTCAAGAAATGGCTCGAGCGGGATGGGCCGGCGCGGGATGGCGCCGCCCACCGGTGGCTGAGTCTGGCGTTCCTGATGGGCGTCTACCTGCTGGGCGCGAGCTACGGCGCCCACGAGATCACAAATTACTTGCACGGCCGATTCTGTTCCACGGACCCATCCCGGATTTGCCAGATCATTTCCTTTAACGACGACGAGTTCTCCCACTGGGTCTTCTTCACCGGGTTTGTCATGGTGAACGCCTCGCTGCTGTTCACCCAGTCCCTTTTCCCGAGACCGGAGCGGCCGACACCTCGCGACGTCGGCGCCCTCATCCTCAATGGAGCCTTCATCGGCCTCGGCATCGTCGCCAATCTGGCGTTCGAGGAAATCGGGCTCGACCTGTTCGTGGTCGCGGGTCTGGCGGTCCTATCGGTCCTGCAGTACCGCCGCCAGGGCCCGCAGCCTCTCGTGATCTACTACTTGAGCGCCTACATCTTGGGCCTGGCGGTCACGGGCATCATCAAGCTCCTGGCCTAAAAAAACAGGTCCGCACCCCGGCCCATACGGGGATAGAATCCAAGGACCCTCAGGATCTCATGACCAAGCCTTCGCTGCCTCTCGGCGCTCTGTTAGGCGCCTTCACATCTCTGGCTATCATCGCCCTCTTCCGATTGGGCGAGAGCCTCGCCGGGTTCCCTTTCCTCCCGTTCGATCTCTTCGATTGGATGGCGCGCCTGCTTCCGGGGCCCGTGATCACGTTCGGTATCGATTCGATGGTGGCGATCATTCGAGCCCTTCAGCTTGGGCCGACGGACTCCACCGCCAAGCTCGCCGAACAGATCCTGGCCATTCTCCAGCTCGTGGCGGGCGGCGCCGTTTTTGGAGGCGTCCTGGCCTGGTTCGCCCAACGAAGCACGACCGGCCTCGTTTGGCGCGGAATCTTGGGGGGCACCATCCTCTTCGCCATCTCCGCCATCGCGGAGGGCGCTCTGGGGAACACCGATGTGGGCGGGGTCATCTGGATCGCCTTCCTGCTCCTCGGATGGGGCGCCGCCCTTGGGTACGTGGTGTCCGTCTTTGGACCCGACAGGGCGGCCGAACCCGAGAGACGCCTCGGCCGCCGCGGATTCCTGTATTTGGTCGGCGGCGGTGTGGTCTCGATCACGGTCGGTTCGCTCGCCCTGTCTCGCCCGCGAGCATCGGCCGGTCCGACTCCGCAGCCCGGGACCGAGGTGATCGATCCGTCTCTCACGTCGGGACCGGCCGCCTCACCCCCGGCCGACATCTTGGCGGCACGGATCGAGCCCGCAGCCGGCACGCGGGCCGAGATCACGGCCAACGCCGACTTCTATCGCATCGACATCAACACGCGCCCACCCACGGTCGAGGAGTCCACCTGGCGGTTGAAGGTCGAGGGCCTTGTTTCCAAGCCCCTATCGCTCAGCCTCGACGACCTCCGGGCGCGCCCCTCGGTCACGCAGGCGATCACGCTCCAATGCATCTCCAACCCGATTGCCGGCGACCTGACGAGCACCAGCCTGTGGACCGGGGTCCGTTTCAAGGACCTGCTGGCGGAGGCCGGGATGCTCTCGGCGGCCAAGGAAGCTTTCATTGAATCCACCGACGGCTTCTACGAAAGTGTGGACATGCGGGACCTGGAAGATGAGCGCACGCTTCTGGTCTACGCGATGAACGGACTGCCCCTTCCGATCGAACATGGCTTCCCTCTACGGGTCTATATCCCGAACCGGTATGGGATGAAGCAGCCGAAGTGGATCGAGCGCATCGAGCTCATCGATCACGAAGGCGAGGGGTATTGGGTGGAACGCGGTTGGAGCGCGGAAGCCCGCCCTCAAACGGTCTCGGTGATCGACGCGGTCGTCAGAGCGCCCGAAAACCCCGCGTCCCCATCGTTGCCGGTGGGCGGGATTGCCTACGCCGGTGCCCGAGGGATTTCGAAGGTCGAGGTCCAGGTCGATGAGGGGCTGTGGGCGGAGGCCGTCCTGCGAACACCGGCGGTGAGCCCTTTGACCTGGGTGCAGTGGCGCTACGACTGGCCGTATCAGGCCGGCTCTCACACCTTCCGGGTCCGCGCCTATGACCGCGAGGGCATCCTGCAGGTCACGGATCGGCAACCGACGCGGCCGGACGGTGCCACTGGGATCCACGAGGTGACGGTCGACGTCTGAGCTCGCCGCTCAATCGGCCCCGGCCAGTTCCCGCAATCGGGCCATGCGCTCGGGTTCCGTTTTGGCAAGCCCCGAATCCAAAGACAGGAGCCGGAAGGCCTCGGCAAAGTGCGGGCGGGCCTCCGCCTGCCTCCCGAGGAGCCGAAGGCACTCCCCGATCTCTTCCGACCCATATCCATCGGGTTCCAATCCCTGCGCCTGCGAGGACTCGAGAATGTCACGCTGCTGGCGCAGCGCCTCCTCCACCCGTCCTGTGGAGCGCAGGGACCGCGCCACACACCAGCGCGCAATCCGCAGCTCGCGCGCATCCCCGGCTTCCTGGCGCAGCGGCACCGCTCTCTCAAAGCAGCCCCGTGCGGACTCGAAATCCCCGCCGTCGTGATGTGTCCATCCCAGATTGTTGAGTAGCGATGCGCGCCATCGGCGCGCCTTCGGATCCGCCGAATTCTCAGCCACCTCGAGCGCCGTCGTGTTCCACCGCATGGCCTCCTCGCCTTCGGCGACGATCGCCAGCATGTGGGCTGCATCCACCGCCAGCGCATCTTCCTTGGAATTGCGGGCGGCAGCCCAGGCCTCGGCGAAGTGGACGCGGGCGGCGCTGGGATCCCCACTTGAATTGTGCAGCCGACCACGCTCGAGCATCAGCCGGACTCGAGGCGTCGCCCCCGCAGCCATCGCTTCGGCCTGCTCCAATGTGGCATGGCCGCCTTCGAAATTCCCTTGCAGCCCTTGCGCTCGGCCGATCTGCGTGAGCAGGCTGGCCAGGTACGCGCGGTCGCCGGCCCGCTCGGCTTTCGGCACCAGCTCGCGCATACGCGCCTCGGTGCGCGCGGGATCCTGGTAATCCCACAGGGAGTCAAGTTCGGGCAGGTCGGTCATTTTCGCGGACTCCCCTCAGCGGGTGCGCCCGCTGTCGGGTTCGATCTGCAGGCTCGAGACGTCGACGGCCTCGAACTCCCAGCCCTGGATCTGATCCAACGCATGCAAGGCATCGTTGTCCCACCGCTCGTCGGGCGCGCCGTTGAGGTACCACGCTGATCCATTGTCGGCCAACATCATTCCGTAGATCTGGAGCGCGCGCAGGATCACCTGGACTTCCGGCGAGAACCCCGCCACGTCCACCTCGGAGCGAAGCCGGAAGCGCTGGCCCATGGCCGGTAGGCTCGGGTCCTCGAGATCCGAGGCGAAATGTCGCGCCGGCCAGATATACGCCCGGCGCGTGTCCGGCGCGGTGAAACGCAGCGCATGCCGGATCTCTCCTGCCGCGACTTCCTCGTAGCGCACAAGTCCGGGCAGGATCGGCAGCCCGGCCGCGTCCGCCGAGGTCCACCCCTCCGGCCGCAGCTCGTAGCCGGCCAGATCGTAGATGGCGCCCGAACCCGCCTGCCAGGTCCCATCGGATTGCGGATAGGCCGCGTACAGTTCGTAGAGTCGGCACCCGCCCCGGTCCCAAAGCAGGATGTGCCGGTCGCCATCGCTTTCCGGCCCACCTTCAATGGGAGGTTGAGGCGGGATGGGATACGGTCCGGGGTCGCTTTCGTCCGCGTAATCGAACTCCACCTGGGCTCGAGGCGTGGCGAGGTCAACCTCCGTGTAAGGAATCCCGATCGGGCCCCCCTCCCAAAGCCCGGATCCAAAGTCCGGGTGCATTCCGACTTCATCACCAATCGACCGAACATAGGCATCCGAGTCCGGATCGACCGGCAATCCGGTCACGGGGACGTTCCAAATGTGGTCGTGAGGGAAAAGCCCACAGTCGCTGGTTCCCGTCGAGGGGCCAAGCGGATTCTCCGGACTCGCGAGGGAGGTCTCCGGCTGTAGCCGTGCCGTGGACGTGGCGGGTGGCAGCTCGTCGACGATGGCGGGTCCGCATCCCCACGCTAGGCAGACGGTGGTCAATGCAGGTGCAACCCACCTAATACCAGCACCCCGAGCCTGTCGAGGGGCGCCCGGAGAGAGTGTCTCGATCATCGTGCGCGCTTCGACGAAGCCTGCCCTGAGCCTGTCGAAGGGCTCAGCGTGCTGGGGATTACAGCCATCCCCATCAGCTCCAGCACGGTCCGTCACTCTGAGGCCCGTACGCGCACATTCTGGACGTTCGCCTTTGTGAACGGTTTCACAAATGGGTTGAGTTGACCTAGGACAAGATCTCGGCGTGGTCTCGCGGGCGTGATTGTAGCCGCGGGACTTCATGCGGCACCGGGTGGCTTGACTCGCCAGGTCCTAACACTATACTCAGGCCGACGCCACGGGTGAGATGATCCTGTGGCGCTGTCTTAAAGGGCCTCCCCCGCGCCTGTCGCACGCTCGAATCCAGGAGGAACATATGTCGATCCGCACCCGAATGACGGTCGTTCTCGCCGGCGCCGGGGCGCTGGCCCTGCTGGCGAGCTGCGCTCCGGCTCCGGTCGCGCCAGGCGAAGTCTCTGGCACGCTGACGGTCCTGGATTGGGCCGGGTACGATGCGCCGGACTTCTGGATCGATTTCCAGACGACGTATCCGAACGCGACCGTCAATTTCGAAATTGGCGCCTCGGATGCCGACATTTACAGCAAGATGGCGGCGGGCGACCAGGCTGACATCTTCCATCCCTACACCGGCTGGCTCCAGTTCTATGTCGATGAAGGGTTGGTCGAAGAAATCGACACCTCGGCGCTGACCAACTGGGACCAGGTCCCCGATTCCTTCAAGGCGATCGGTCAGATCAACGGCCGGCAGTACTTCATCCCCTGGGACTGGGGCTTCACGTCGGTCCTGTACCGGACGGACATGGTTCCGACCGGCGTCGACTCGTGGGCCGCCCTGTTCGATCCGGCATACGCGGGCCACATTTCGATGTGGGATGACGGCCCCGGCGCGGTTACGATTTCCTCTTACGTGCATGGCTACGACGAGACGGCCATCACCGCCGAACAGCTTGAAGCCATCAAGCAGGAGTGGATCGCGCAGCGAGACCTGAACCTCTTCTATTGGGCCGGCGAACCCGAGCTGATCGACGCCATGGCCGGCGGCGACGTGTGGGTCGCCTACGCCTGGCAGGGCGCCTACGCCACCCTGCTCGGCCAGGGGATTCCGGTTGCCTACGCCAACCCGAGCGAGGGACGCAACTCGTGGGTGGGCGTGTATGGCATTCGGAAGGGGACGACCAATCTCGACCTGGCGCAGCGCTTCCTGGATGCGAAGCTGGCCCCCGCCACCGGCAACAACGTGGTGAACCTCTTCTACTACGGGCACGCAAACCAGGCCGTCATGAGCGGCATCACCGATGCCACCCTCGTGGATGCCTTCTCCGTCAATGACCCCGGTGTCCTCGAGCGGACCAACTTCACCCCCAACCTGACGGCCGACCAGCGCGACGCCTGGACCGGGATGTGGGCCGAGGTCAAAGCCGCGCCTTAGGTCTCCTTCGGTACACCTCCGTCGATCCCGCGTGGGCTAATCCCGCGCGGGATCGACGGCACGGAAGCGGGTGATCCGCATGCTGGACCGCCGCCCCACCTTCTGGGCGCTAACATTGCCTCCCCTCGTGTGGCTCGGCGCGTTCTTCCTCACGCCGCTGGCCATGATGGCCGCCTTCAGCACCCGTCCCGACCTGCGGGGCCGGTTGATGGATCCATGGGTGCCTTCCCTGCATCAATACGAGGTCCTGCTCTCCGTCCCCAGCTACGGCCGCCTCTTGGCGATTTCGGCCGGGCTGGCGTTCGTGGTGGCGTTGTGCGCCACGGTCCTCGCCTATCCGGTGGCGTACTACCTCGCCTTCCGCAAGGGGCGCCGCACGGGCACCCTGCTCATCCTGCTTCTCCTTCCTTTCTGGACGAGCTATTTGCTCCGGGTGACGGCTTGGAAGTTCATCCTGGGGTCTAGCGGCGTCCTGAACTCGCTCTTGCTCTATCTGGGGTGGATTCGCGAGCCGATCGAGGCCCTGCTCTACAACCGTCAGGCGGTGGCGATCACACTCGTGTACGTGTGGATTCCGTTCGCGGCGCTGCCGATTCTGGCCGCCCTGCAGCGGTTGGACCCCTCCCTGCTCGAGGCGGCCGCCGATCTCGGGGCGCCGCCCGTGCGACGCTTCTTGCGCATCGTCCTGCCGCTCAGCCTCCCTGGCGTGCTGGGCACATTTTTCATGGTCTTCATCCCCACCGTAGGTGAGTACGTCACACCCTTGCTCGTCGGGGGCAGCCGGGGCAGCCTGTATGGAAACATCATCCAGGATTTCTTCACCAAAGCCGCCAATTGGCCGTTCGGCTCCGCCCTCTCGATGGTGATGCTGGTCACGACTCTGGCCCTCCTGGCGGTGGCGGTCCGGGTCGTCGATCTCCGGCGGTTCATCGAATGACGACCGCCCCGCCCTTCCGAATACGAATCCCGGCGCTGGGGATCTACTACGTCGGCCTGATCGTGTTACTGTATCTGCCTATCGCCATATTGTTCCTCTTCGCCGTTAACGCCGGGACCGTTCTGGCGTTCCCCCTCAAAGGGTTCACGTTCGATTGGTTTCTCCGGCTTAGCGAATCGACCGCAGTGTTGAAATCCGCCCTCAACAGTCTGGGGGTCGCCGCGGGGAGCAGTCTCGTGGCGACGCTGCTGGGCACCATGGTGGCGCTCGTCCTGACGCGTTCTCCTTTCCGCGGCAAGGCCATCTTGTTCGGCTTGAGCGTCCTGCCTCTCATTGTCCCCTTCGTCGTCCTGGGGGTGGCTCTCTTGTTGCTCTTTCGAGCCTTCGGGATCGGGCTCTCGCTGTGGACGGTCGCCATCGGGCACAGCATCGTGGCTCTTCCGTATGCCCTTCTGATCGTGACGGCCCGACTCGCAGGGTTTGATCCACGGCTGGAGGAAGCCGCGATGGATCTGGGGGCGAGCTATCCAACGACCATCCGTCGCATTGTCCTGCCCAACATCGTCCCCGCCATGGCCTCCGCCTGGCTCACGGCCTTCACGGTCTCCTTCGACGAGTTCGCGCTGGCGCTTTTCTTAGCTGGGACCAGTCCGACGTTCCCGGTCTACCTTTTCAGCCAGCTTCGGTTCGCCAACCGTCTTCCGGTCATGATCGCGCTGGCGGTCTTGTTGACGCTGGCCACGCTTGCGCTGCTCCTGCTCGCCGAGCGTATCCGGCGAGTGGAGTAGCCGCGAACCAACCCGGACCGATCTCCCGTCATGCTCGATTCGACGACGGCCCTGCCCCATAACAGCTAAGAGAGCGGCCGCCGACCCATGAATCCCGAGGTGCTCCGACGATGAGAACAAAGTTCGGTTTCTGCCTGCTCCTGGCTGCTTGGCTGGCGGCATGCGGCGGGGGCGCCACCCCCACCTCGACGGCCTCCACACGCATGCTGATCGGCGTCCTTCCGATCCCGGATACCCTGCCCATGTACGTGGCCGAGGCGAAGGGGTATTTCACGGAGAGCAACCTGGACGTCGTGTTTGTGCCCGTGGCCTCCACGGCCGAGCGCGACCGGCTGATGCAGCTCGGCCAGATCGACGCCATGATCAATGATCTCGTCGACACCTTGCTGAACAACAAGAACCAGATCTCGATCATCGTCGTGGGGACCGCCCGGACCGCCACAGCCCAGGTCCCGCTCTATCGGGTCGTGGCGGCCGCCGGGAGCGGAATCGAAACGATCGAGGGCTTGCGCGGGGTTGAGATCGGAATGCCGGAAGAGTCGGCCGCAGAATATGTCACCCATCGTTTGCTCGAGGCCGCCGGCTTCGGAGCCGATGACATCCTCATCCGGGCGGTCCCCAATCCCGCCGACGCGGTGGCGATGCTCGCTTCCGGGGAACTGAGCGCCGCGACTCTGCCCGAACCGGCCGCCTTGCTGGCCATCCAAGGCGGCGCGAGGGTGATTCTCGACGACACCTCGCATCCCGAGGTGGGGCAGAGCTTGATCTCGTTCGGCAAGTCCTATCTCACCAATCACCGCCGCGAGATCACCGCGTTCCTGGCTGCGATCGAAAGGGCCGCGACCGACATCCATGCCGATGGGGCCGCTTGGAATGACCTGCTGGTACAAAAGGAGCTCGTGCCCGCGGCCCTCGTTGAGTCGTACACATTGCCGACCTTCCCCTCAGCGACGGTCCCGACCGAGGCGCAGTTCGCGGATGTTCTGGCGTGGGCTCTGGAGCGCGGGCTGGTTCTGCAGACCATGACCTACTCCCTCTCCATCGATCCCTCCTTCCTGCCCTGAGGGCTTGGGCGCCGAAGCCGGTCCTGCGTTGATCCCTCCACCGACGACCGGCGGCGTGGCCGCGTGGCGCGGCGAGCCCTCCTACGTCTGGCGGGCGGGACAAGCGCGTCGGCTGCAGATGATCCAGCGCGCGGCCGGGGAGCGGGCAGCCGGCCGGGTGCTCGACAATGGCTGCGGGGTCGGGGCCTATCTGACTCGGCTGGCGCTGGGGGCCGCCCGGGCCGTCGGGATCGAATTCGATTTCGACCGCGCCCGCCAGGCCGCCGAACACGCGGTCACGGCGGTGGCGGCCGGGGAGGATCTTCCATTCACCGCCGCCGAATATGACCTGGTGCTTTCGCACGAGGTCCTCGAGCATGTCCGCGATGATCGCCGTGCGATGCGCGAGATCGCGCGCGTCCTTCGACCGGGCGGGCGGGCCGTGATCTTCGTCCCCAACCGAGGCTATCCCTTCGAGACGCACGGAGTGTTCTGGCGCGGGGAGTATCGCTTTGGCAATATCCCGCTGGTCAACTACTTGCCTGGGCGCTGGCGCGACCGCCTGGCGCCACACGTACGCGCCTACCGCAGTCGCGACCTCGAGACCCTGATCGATGGACTTCCTTTGCGAGTGGTGAGTCGGACGGTGATCTTCGGAGCCTACGACAATTGGATCGCTCGATGGGGCTGGCTGGGGCGGGCGCTTCGTGGGTTGCTTCAGGCTGCCGAGCGCACCCCGTTACGCGCCTTCGGACTGTCGCATGTGTGGGTGCTGGAGAAGACCTTGTGAGCTGGGACACGGCGTGTCTTCGAGACACGCCGTGTCTACGTCTTCGAGCTTCGGGTCAATTCGCCGACTGGTTAGACATCCGCCCGGACTTCGCCGACCTCCTGCACATCCACCCGCACGCCGTCGATCTCGCCCGGCACGCGCTCCGTTTCCGTGAGCTGGATTCGGGCGACCTTTTTCGCCACCATCACGATGATCCCGACCTCGCCGGTGGTTTTTCCGCCGCGGCGGACCAGGCCGATCCCAACGCCGACGACATTCGGCTTGCTCAGCAGGTCGGCTTCGTGGTCCGACCTGACCCGCCGGGCGCGTTCGGTCGCGTCGTCCGAGGTTCGCATGTCCATACTCCCGCTACCGGCCACCTGCTTTCCCCCTCTGAGTGATCTAACCCCCATCCCCGATCCCCTGCGGGGCGACGCTCCTTTCGCCCCCTTCCCCTTAAGGGGAAGGGGGTTGGGGGGTTAGGTAATCAACCCTGGCCCTCAACGCTTGGAGCTTGGAGCTTGCAGCCTGCAGCATGACGCGTCCCTAGATCACGATCCCCAAAGCGTTCACGACCGCGTCGATCGGATTGAAAATGGTCGCCTGCTGCGAGCCGGCGAAGAGCAGGCCGACCGCCAATAGCGAGTCGGCGGACATAACCAAGGAACCCGAGTCCCCCGGCTGCGACATCGGTCCAGAGACAATCTGTCCTTCGAAGCGGGCGGACTTCTCACCGTACCCCACGGTGACGGTGGCATCGATGACGGTGACTTCGCCAGTCGTGAAACCGCTTGAGCGCCCGGACTTGCGCACTCGCATGGCGAGCTCCGCCGACGTCGTCCCCGCGGGGACCCCGATGTCCAGAATCTCATCGGACACAGCCCCATCATCGATCGGTAGGGCCAGAGCCGCGTCGACGCGATTCGTGGCTTGAGGATCGTAGCGGTGGGCCGAGAGCCGGTGTTTGGAGCCCAGGGCCATGGCGATCGAGTTTCCTATGACGACCACCGCGTTGGCCACGCCGCAGCTCGACGGTTCCTCCACGAATGCGATGGGAGCGAAGCGTTCGAGCTGGGCGATCCGATCCAATGGATCCCGGCCTCCATCGATCGCGCCGGGCTGGAGGATCGCGTCGCCCGGGCTCGCTGCGTTGTTGTTGGCCAGGACGTGATTGTTCGACAGGATGAGCCTGCGTCCGGTCGTCCGGTCTCGGACGACCGCGCCCAGCGTGCCGGCCGTGACCTGGTAGTGGCCGATGCTCACTCCTCCCGGCGCCGGCCGAGCCCGGTCGGTTCGTGCCACGAGGGCGCGCAAGTAGCCCACTTCCATGACGTCCGTCGGAACGCCATCCGCTTCGGACGGGACGAGATCCTGTGGGGCGAGCGCCGCCTCAGGCACTTTTCGGCGCACCAGGGCGATGAGGGCGAGCTCGCCTGTCGCCCTGCCCGACCTGGATTTCAAGCCGACCCCAACTCCCACGACGTTCGGCTTCGAGAGAATCTTTTCCTGGTGAATCTGGCGGGCGCGCGAGAGGGCGTGCGGAACCGGCATGGCCGCTCCAACCTCCTAATGCCGCTCTCCGAGAGGCACCCATACCCGGTCGACCGGGCCGTCGTACTCGGAGAGCGGGCGGATCAATTCGTCCTCACGGATCTGCTCCAGCACGTGGGCGGTCCAGCCGCCCACGCGGCTTACGGCGAATGTCGGGGTGAACAGATCGACGGGCAGCCCGATCCCATGCAGGACCAGAGCCGTGTAGTACTCGACGTTCGTCTTGATGTTACTTCCCGGCCGGTGGTCTTCGAGCAGGCGTAGCATGACCTGCTCTACGCGTCGCGCGTCCTCATACAGCTTGGTGTCGCCCACGCCCTGAAAGAACTTGACGGCCGCGTGATCCAGGACGTCCGCCCGCGGATCCCGCACCTTATACACGCGGTGCCCGAAACCCATCAGGCGCCGTCCCGCTTCCAGCGCCTCGCGTCCGTAGGCTTCCGCCTCGGCCTCCATCGTCCGGCCGGATTTCACCGCCCGGTCTTCGATTTCGAAGACCATGTTCAGCGCCGGTCCGGGTGCGCCTCCGTGCAGAGGACCCTTCAACGCGCCCACCGCGCCCACGATGGCCGAGTACATGTCGGATCGCGTGCTGACGATCACCCGCGCCGTGAAGGTTGAGTTGTTCATGCCATGGTCCACGACCGCGTTCAGGTAGGTCTCGAGCGCGCGGACCACGTCGGCATGAGCTTTCTTTTCGGTGAGCATGTACAGGTAGTTGGCCGCGTGGCCCAGCGACGGGTCCGCCTCGACCGGATCTTTCCCGCTTCGCAAGCGCGCGTAGGCCGCCACGACACTGGGGAAGCGGGAGACCAGCGCGACCGCCCGCCGACGGTTGGCCTCTTCCGAGCTGTCCTTGGGGTCCGAATCGGCGAGGCTCAACGTGTCGACGCCGATCCGCAGCGCGTCCATGGCCGGCATCTTTGCTCGGGCGGCCGCGGCCAGGATGTCGAGGGTGGCCTGGGGGAGGTCCCTGTTTGCGCCCATGTCGGACCGCAAGGCTTCCAGGTCCGCCGCCCGAGGCAGGTGGTTGTTCCACAGGAGGAAGAGGACCTCCTCGTAGTGGGCGTGAGGCGCCAGGTCCTCCACCGGGAAGCCGGCGATGATCAGGCGGCCGCCCACCCCATCGACCAGACTGAGCTTGGTCTTGGTGACCGTGACACCTTGCAGGCCACGCGCGATCTGCGTCATCCGTCCTCTCCTCGTGCTCGCATTCCGCTATCCGCCGTCCGCTGTCCTCTTACCAGTCACCAGTTTCCAGTTTCCGGTCACCGACAATCTGTTCTCGCCATAACCGCTCGCCTCTAGTCGCTCTCCAGTCGCTAGTCACTGGCCACTGACCACTGGCCACTCGCCACTGCCCTTAGATATTGATCCCATGTCCTTCAGCCACGTGCGCGGCTTCCATCAACGTCTCGCTCAATGTCGGATGCGCGTGCACGTTGCGGGCGATCTCCGTGGGCGTGAGCTCCATCATACGCGCCAGGGTGAGCTCCGGTAGGAGTTCGGTCACTTCGGGTCCGATCATGTGGGCGCCCAGGATCTCGCCGTGCGGCTCCGCCACGACCAGCTGCACCCATCCGGCGGCCTCGCCCAGCCCGAGGGCCTTTCCGTTGGCCTGGAACGGGAAGCGGCCCACCTTGATGGCAATCCCCTTTTCCTTCGCCTGCGCCGCCGTCATCCCAAAGGAAGCGATCTGCGGCTGGGAATACGTGGCCCGCGGCATCGAAAGGTATTCGATCTCCACCGTTTCGACACCGGCGATCTGCTCGGCGCACACCATGCCCATCGCCGACGCCACATGCGCCAGCATGAGTTTTCCGGTCACATCACCGATCGCCCACACGCCGGGCACGCTGGTGGCCATCCGGGCATCGATTTCGACGAAACCGCGCCGGTCCACTTTCACCCCGGCCTTCTCGAGCCCCAGCCCCTGCGTGTTGGGCCGAAAACCGGTCGCCACCATCGCCTGCTCCGCCTCGAGGACCTGCTGCCCGGCCGGCCCGGCCACCCGGACCTTGACGCCTTGGGCCGTGCGTTCGATGCCCTCCACCTTCGTCCCGGTCAGAGACTGAATTCCTTCCTTCTTGAACGCTTTGGTGAGCTCTTGCGCCACGTCCGCGTCCTCCGTCGGGGCGAGCTGGGGGAGCATCTCGACCAGCGTCACCGCCGTCCCATACCCATTCCACATGCTGGCGAACTCCAGACCCATTGCCCCCGCCCCGATCACGACCACGGAGGCCGGAAGCTTCTCCTGAAGGATCGCCTCTTTGTACGTCACCACCTTATCGCCGTCAATTTCGATCCCGGGAATCTGGGCCGGCTCGGCGCCGGTGGCGATCACAATATCCTTGGCATGCAGCGGAGTCACCTTCTTGTCAGCACCGGTGACTTCCACGAGGCCAGGGCCGGAAAACGCCGCCGACCCCATGTGGACCTCGATCTGGTTCTTCTTCATGAGAAAGCCGACGCCCTTCGAGAGCCGGTCGGCCACCGATCGACTTCGCCGGACGGCGACGCTATAGTCCAACGTAAGCCCATCGATCGTGAAGCCGAAATCCTTGCCCCGCGTCCGCAAGATGCGGGCCAGCTCCGCGTTGCGCAGAAGTGCCTTGGATGGGATGCACCCGATGTTCAGGCATACCCCACCCAACCACTGTCGCTCGACGATCGCCACTTTCTTCCCCAGCTGAGCCAACCGGATGGCGCATACATAGCCTCCGGGCCCTGAGCCGACAACGACTACGTCATATTCCGGCATTCAAAAACCTCCACTTCCGGCTTCCCGCTTCCCGCTCACCACGAGTCACTCGTCACTAGCCATCGGTTTCCAGTTACCGGCTCCCAGCTGCCGGCTTCCCGCTTCCAGCCAACCACGAGTCACTCGCCACTGACCACTGCCCTCAGGTCCACGCCTCTAACCTCTTGACGACCTTCCCCAGAAACTCGTCCGCCACGGCGCCGTCGAGGATGCGGTGGTCGAACGTGAGGGAGACGTACACCATGGGTCGAATCGCCAGCGCGTCGGCCGAGCTACCCCCCGGGGCTGTCGCCTCCACCACGACCGCTCGCTTCTGAATCGCGCCCACGCCCAGAATGGCGCATTGGGGTTGGTTGATGATCGGGGTGGCGAAAAGGGAGCCGGAGGTGCCGTGGTTGGTGATCGTGAACGTGCCACCCTGGACCTCATCGGGCTTGAGTTTGCGCGCCCGAGCCCGGTCCGCCAGGTCGTTCAAAACTTTGGCGAGAGCCAACAGCGATAGTCGATCCGCGTCCCGGATGACCGGGACGATTAATCCGCGCTCCCCCAACGACACGGCGATCCCCAGGTGGACCGCTTTGTGAAGAGCGACGCCCTGATCGCTCCAAGATGAATTGACGACGGGGACCGCCTTCAGAGCCTCGATCGTTGCCGCCGCGAAGTAGGCGGAGAATGTCAGGTTGGCGCCATCGCGCGCGAACACATCCTTGTGCGCCGCGCGGTGCTGGACAACACGGCTCAGATCCGCCTCCATCACCGTGGTCACGTGCGGGCTGACGCTCTTCGATCGCACCATGTGCTCGGCGATGGTCTTGCGGACTGGGTCCAAGGGGATGACCGACCCGGGTGCGGCCGAGGCCCCGGTGGGAGCGCGCGGGCCGCTGGCCTTCGGTCCAAAAACCTCCTCGGAGGGCCGGAAGAGTTCACCCGAAGCTGGCTCATCCCATGGGTCGGCCGCCCGGACTGGGACGCCCGCGGCACCCGTGCCGCCGTGCGCCTCCACGAAAGCGAGCACATCCTTCTTCGTGATCCGGCCGCCTGCCCCAGTTCCGGGAACTTGGCTCAGATCGATGTGGTGCTCGCTGGCAATCTTGGCCACGACGGGGGAGATGAAACCCAGCTCCGCGGATTGTCCTGCCGCGGCCGGCGTGGCGGCCCCACTCCCTGACGCGGGACTCTTGCCCTCCATCTTCGATTTGGAATGGGTCGCATCGGGCACCCGCTCCGCGGCCGCGGGCACCGCCTCCCCCGCCTTGCCAATCACCGCCAGCAGCGTGCCCGCGCGAACGGTCTGCCCTTCCGGGACGATGACCTGAAGCACGACTCCCGTCGCAGGCGCCGGGATCTCCGTGTCGACCTTATCCGTGTTGATCTCCACCAGGGGCTCAAACTCCTGAATCGCTTCCCCCTGCTTCTTGAGCCACTTGGTCACGGTCCCTTCCACAACGGATTCGCCGAGCTGGGGCATCAAGACCTGAGTAGACATCGGACCTCTCATCAGAGCAGGAGTGGATAGTGGACAGTGATTAGTGGTTAGAGATTACTCGTACGCCTACTATTCCTCTTGGGGAGACGGATGACAAGAGTGTGTATCATCTTCTGCATCTCTTGGATCTTCGCTTCAACAACCCGACTCTCCTCGGACGACACATACCCAAAGTCTCTTGCCAAGATCATCTGCGTATCGACCTCAGCAAGAGAGCCGAGGGCATGGTGGAGGTATTGGCGAAACTCTGCTGTGTTCCTCCGCGATTGTCCTTCGGCGATATTGGATGGGATCGAAACTGCCGCCCTCTGTAATTGACTCGCGAGCCCGAACCTTTCGACTGGGGGGAAAGTTCTCGATAAGCGGTACACATCCTTAGCGAGTTCGTTCCCCTTCCTCCAGATGATCAGATCCCGATAATCTCGAATCCCCACCGTGTCCCCCTTTACAATGCCCTTGCTATCCACTATCCACTATTCACTATTCACTGTTCACTAGTACGCCGCCAGTTCCCTCATCCCAGCGGCAATCTTCTCGGCATCCGGGAGAAACCAATCTTGCATGGGGTGGCTGTAGGGCATGGCCGGGACGTCGGGGCCCGTCACGCGGCGGATAGGAGCATCGAGGTCCGCAAAGCATTCCTCCGCCAGGATGGCCGCGATCTCCGCCCCATACCCCAGCGTCCGATTGTCCTCGTACACGATGAGGGCTTTGCCGGTCTTGCGAACCGACTGGATCAGCGTGGTCCGGTCGATCGGCAAGAGGGTGCGCACATCCACCAATTCCACGTCGATGCCCTCGGCCGACACCGCCTCGGCAGCCTGCAGGCAGTAGTGGTGCATCATCCCATAGGCGATCACGGTAAGGTCCTTGCCCGGACGAGAGACCTTGGCAACTCCTAAGGGCACCAGGATCTCCTCCCCCTCCGGCACCTCGCCTTTGATCAACCGGTAGCCCTTCTTGGGCTCGAAGAACATGACGGGGTTCGGGTCTCGGATGGCGGACTTCAGCAGGCCCTTGGCGTCGTACGGGTTCGAAGGGATCACGACCTTGAGGCCCGGCACGTGGGCGAAGAACGACTCGACCGATTGCGAGTGGTACAGGCCGCCGCCAATGCCACCGCCGTACGGAGCACGGATGACCATCGGAACGGTCCACTCGCCGTTCGATCGGTAGCACATCTTGGCGGCTTCATTCACGATCTGGTTGAAGGCCGGGTGGATGAAGTCGGCGAATTGGATCTCGCAGATGGGCCGCATGCCGTACAGGGCGGCCCCGATCCCGACCCCGGCGATCGAAAGCTCGGCCAGGGGCGTATCCAGGATCCGTTCCGCGCCGTATTTCTCGAACAGCCCGAGCGTGGCGCGGAAGACGCCGCCGCGCGGCCCCACATCCTCGCCCATCAGGAATACCTTCTCGTCGCGGGCCAGCTCCTCGTCCAGCGCCTGGCGAACGCCTTCGATGAGGGTGATCTCAGCCACGGCGGACGTCCTCGGCGTACACCGGGTACGCTGCCGTCTCCACCTCAGGATAGGGCGCGTCCGTCGCGAAGCGCACCGCGTCCTCCACCTCTTCTTTGGCTCGGCCTTGAAACTCCTTGTCCTGGGCCTCGCTTAGAATTTTCTTCTCTACGAGATACGCCCGGAAAATCGGCAGCGGATCGCGCTGCTTGAGGGCCTCGACTTCCTCGCGGGGCCGATACGTCCGATCATCGTCATCCGACGAGTGAGGCGTCATCCGCTCCACTTTGGCCTCGATGAGCGTGGGCCCCTCACCCTTGCGCGCCCGGGTGGCCGCGGCCTCGACCGCAGCATGGACCTCCAAAATGGCCACCCCATCCACCATCACGCCGGGAAGGCCAAGCCCGGCCGCCTTGTCGACGACGTTCTCGACCGCCATCTGTTTTTCCTGGCGGACGGAAATGGCGTAGACGTTGTTCTCGACAAGGAAAATGACTGGCAGTCGGTGAATCGCCGCCCAGTTCACCCCCTCATACCACTCCCCCTGCGAGGTCGAACCCTCCCCGAGGCTGGTCAGGACGACGGCCGAGTCCCCGCGCATCTTGATCCCCAACCCGATCCCGGAGGCATGGCAAGTCTGGGTGGCCACGGGTGAGGAGTGGCTGACGACATTGGCGCGCCGCAGGCTCCAATGGCTCGGCATCTGGCGCGCGCCGGACATCGGCTCGCCCTTCTTGCCCATCAAACCCAGGGCGAATTCCCTCGGAGTCAGTCCGAGCGCCAGGAGCATCGCCAGGTCCCGGTAGTAGGGCGCGATCCAGTCCACCCCACGGTGCAAGGCAAACATGGCGCCGACCTGGGTCGCCTCGTGCCCAATTCCGGAAATGTGGAATGCGATCTTCCCCTGCCGGTGTAAGACCCAGGCGCGCTCGTCCAGCCGCCGGGAAAGCAGCATGGTCCAGTACATTTCGAGCAGGGTTTCCTTTTTCACAGGCATGCCGGGGCTCCGGGCAGCAGGTCCGTGAGGGATCGCGTAGTCCGGACGAAATCTCGGGAGGGGAGGCGGCGACGGGTGAACCCGCCACGGACCGCCGTCCACGGGCTACGTCACCCTGAGGGGCCAGGGTATCTTAGCCCAGGACGGGGGCAGACTCAAGGTCCGCCTGCGCGCGGCGGAATCCCTGGCAGGCTCTCCCGGAACTCCGATCCTCCAGTCTCAGGCCTGGATGTCAATTGCAAGTCGGTTACACTGACCCGCGCCGGCGGAGCCGAACATGACGGGCCCTGGAACCAAAATGGAAGGGGAGGTCTATCCACCCTCCCCGGCCGTTGCCGCCGCCTCTCACGTACCGGATTGGGAGGCGAGCTTGGCGTTGGCCGATGCGGATTTCCTGGGCTTCTGGGAGGCCCGCGCCCACGAGCTCGAATGGCAGTCGCCGTGGCAGAAAGTGCTCGACGACTCTCGGGCTCCTTTCTTCCGCTGGTTCACGGACGCGCGCACCAACATCGTCCACAACGCCCTCGATCGACATCTCCGCACGTGGAGGCGCAATAAGGTCGCCTTGATCTGGGAGGGCGAGCCGGGCGACGTGCGCACTTTCTCGTACTTCGAACTGCACCGCGACGTGGCCCACTTCGCCGAGGTCCTGCGGAGCCTGGGCGCCCGCAAGGGAGATCGAATCACCATCTACATGGGGCGACTTCCGGAGATCGTCATCGCCATGCTGGCCTGCGCCCGGATCGGTGCGGTCCATTCCGTCGTGTACGGAGGATTCTCCGTCGAGGCGCTGCGGGGCCGGATCGAGGACTCCCAGAGCCGCCTCCTGATCACGGCCGATGGCGGCTGGCTGAACGGCAAGATCGTCCGTCTCAAAGACATCTCCGACGAGGCCCTTCAACGCTGCCCTTCGATCGAGCATGTCGTCGTCGTGCGGCGCACGGCCCAAGAGGTTCACATGGAACCGGGCCGCGATTCTTGGTACCACGACCGGATGAGCGCACCCTGGGCCCCGAGCGATCGATCCTCCACGGAGATCCTCGATTCGGAGGACCCTCTGTACATCCTGTACACCTCTGGCACGACGGGCAAACCCAAAGCCATCGTCCACACCCACGGCGGCTATCAGGTCGGCACCCACACAACCCTGAAACTTGTCTTCGACTTGAAGGAAGAGGATCGGTGGTGGTGCGCCGCGGATCCGGGTTGGGTGACCGGCCATTCCTACATCGTCTACGGTCCCCTGCTGAACGGCGCCACCACCTTCATGTACGAAGGCGCCCCGACCTATCCCGAGCCGGACCGCTGGTGGCGGATGATCGAAAAGTACGGCATCACGATCTTGTACACGGCACCGACGGCCATCCGCGGCCTGATGCGATTCGGCGATGCCTGGCCCTCCGCCCACGACTTGTCATCGCTTCGTCTGCTCGGTTCGGTCGGGGAGCCGATCAACCCGGAGGCCTGGAAGTGGTATTACCGCGCCATCGGCCGGGAGCGTTGCCCGATCATGGACACGTGGTGGCAGACCGAGACGGGCATGTTCATGATCACGCCGGTCCCGTCCGCGCCCCTGAAGCCGGGTTCCGCAACAAAGCCTTTCTTCGGCCAGCGTGCGGAGGTGGTCGGCGAAGACGGCTCCCCGGTGCCCGATGGCCAGGAGGGATTCCTGGTCCTCAAGCGCCCGTGGCCCGCCATGCTCAGGACGCTGTATCGCGACGACGATCGCTATGTCGACCAGTACTGGAGCCGGTTTCCCGGGCGGTACCTGACCGGCGACTCGGCCAAGCGGGACCCGGATGGCTACTTTTGGATCATCGGCCGGGTGGACGATGTGATCAAGGTGTCGGGCTACCGGCTGGGGACCGCCGAAATCGAATCCGCCCTGGTGAGTCATCCGAGCGTGGCGGAGGCAGCCGTAATCGGTTTGCCGGATGACATCAAGGGCAACGTCATCCACGCGTTTTGCATCCTGCGCGCCGGCATCACCGGATCGCCTCAGCTGGCCGATGAACTCAAGGCCCATGTGGGCCATGAAATCGGCCCGATCGCCCGGCCCGCGGTCATCGAGTTCCCCGACAAGCTTCCCAAGACGCGGTCAGGGAAGATCATGCGTCGGGTTCTGAAGGCGCGAGCGCAGGGATTGGCCGAGGGCGATACGTCGACGCTGGAAGAATAACCCGCCGGGCATTATCGGGCGGGGATGTGTGGACCTGCCCGCCTGGACTCCTTGACCCCTGAGTGCAGCCCATGAGCCTTGCCTTCGACGTTTACCAGCCCCGCAAGATTGTCAACGTCCACAAACATGTCGACGGCCCATGGTTCTGGAACCGTTACAGCGCGCACCCTTACGTCGGATGTCGGAGTGGTTGTGAATTCTGTTACTTACGCGGCGGCCGCTACCTGGGCAAGCGCGATCCATCCACCTTCGATACCCTGATTCAGGTCAAGTCCAACTCACCCGACCTCCTCCGCAAGGAGCTAGGCCGCTTGACGCCAGATGTGATCTCGTTGGGGGATTGGCAGCAGCCGGCAGAGGATCGATACCGTCTGTCGCGGGCCATGCTCGAAGTGGCCCTGGAGTTGGGTTTCCCCGTCCTCATCGTCGAACGATCCCCACTTCTCGTGCGCGATGTCGACTTGCTGGTCGAGATTCAGAAGAAGTCCTGGGTTTGCGTCGTATGGAGCTTCTCCAACCTGGATCCGGCGCTGAAGCGGGCGTTCGAGCCCCGGAGCCCGGGACTCGGGCGCCGCCTGCAGGCGATGGAACGCCTGGCCGCGCAGGGAATCCTGGTCGGCGCCTCGCTGATGCCGATCCTCCCGTTCGTAGGGGACGACGAGGCCCATCTGGAGGAGGCCGTCGTGGCCACGCGAGATCACGGCGGCACTTTCGTCCTGGCGGGCGGACTGAGCATGGCCGGCGTCCAGGCCGACCGAAGCCTGGCCGCGGCTGCGACTCTGGACGCCTCGTTGGTCCCGCGTTGGAGGCAGATGTACCGCTGGCAGGATGGGGGACCTCCGGGCGATGGGCCGCCGCCCGACTATGCCGCGCGACTGGGTGCCGTGGTTCGCGAGTTGTGCTCGACCCACGGTCTGCGAGATCGGATTCCGCGGTTCATCGGCACGGGCCCGAGGTCCGCGAACCGGCGCATCGCCGAGCGGCTATTTCTGAAGACGTACGACTTGGAGCTGATGCGCGCCGAACCCTATCGAATCTGGGCCTACCGGCGGGCGGCGTGGACCGTAGACGAATGGCCCAAGGACTTGGCCGGCGCATACGGTACGTACGGGGATAAGGCGCTGAAAGAGCTGCCGGGGATCGGCTCGAGCCTGGCTGCCGAAATCGGCGGATGGCTGCGGGCGTCCGCCCCCTATCCATGATGGGAGGGCCGCCGCGCCGATGGCCGAGTGGGACTCAGGCTGCCGATCCTGCGGGCCCCAGCGCATCGAGCACCTGGCGGGCGTGGCCGTCCACTTTGACCCCCTCAAAGACGTGCTGAATCCGGCCGCGCTCGTCGATCACGAAGGTCGTCCGGTGAATTCCCATCTTCCCGGATTTCATCGGGGCCCAGGCGCCGTAGGTTACGCTGACCGTGTGGCCCACATCCGCCAGGAGTGGAAAAGGCAGATCATATCGGGCCTTGAATTGGGCCTGCGCCTCCACTTCGTCGGGACTCACGCCGAGGATGGTGGCGCCTTTCTCGGTGTAGACACTGTACTCATCGCGGAATCCGCACGCTTCTGCCGTGCAGGCCGGAGAGTCCACCTTCGCATAAAAGTACAAGACCACCTTCCGGCCGAGGTAGTGGGACAGGCGGACGGAAACGCCCCGCTCGTCGACCAGTTCGAAGTCCGGGGCAGGATCGCCCACCTTGGGAGTTGGCATCGTGCGATCTCCTTGTTCGGGCGCGGTTGAGGAGCCCATCCTACTATGACTTGGGCCCAGCTATCATGTCCGTTTCCCGAGGTCAGCCCGAAAAGGACTGGCTTCCCCTGCCACGGTGCCCCATGGCCTCCCTGAAGACCCTCTTTCTGCTGGACCCCTCCGTCGCATTCCTGAATCACGGGTCTTTCGGCGCCGCACCCCGGGCCGTGATGGAGGCGTATCAATCCTGGCAGATCCGCCTTGAGCAGCGCCCCATCCAGTTCATGGACGTCGAGTTGCCCGCCCTCCTCGCGTCGGCACGCGCCGCGCTCGGGGCGTACCTTGGAGCTCCAGCCGACGATCTCGTGTTAGTGCCGAACGTGACTTTTGCCGTGAACGCCGTGGCCCGATCTCTAGACCTGGGCCCAGGCGATGAGATTGTCGGGACCGACCACGAGTACGGTGCCTGTGACCGGGCCTGGCGATTCCTCAGCCAGAAATCGGGGTTCCGGTATGTCCGCCAGCACATCGCCCTTCCGCGCGCCTCCGACGCCGACATCCTCGAAGGCCTCTGGCAGGCGGTCACGCCTCGTACTCGGCTGATCTTCGCCAGCCACATCACCTCCCCCACCGCCTTGACGCTTCCCGTCGCGGCCCTGTGTTCGCGCGCACGACAGGCGGGAATCCTTACCATGATCGATGGGGCTCACGCGCCGGGCCAGATCCCACTGGACGTCGCCAGCGTGGGGGCCGACTTCTACACTGGAAATTGCCACAAATGGATGATGGCGCCCAAGGGGTCCGCTTTCCTGTACGCTCGCCCGGAGGTCCAGGCTCGGCTCGAGCCGCTCGTCGTCAGCTGGGGCTGGCAGCCGGTGCCCGGATTCACCACCGGCTCGCCATTCCTGGATATCTTCCAGTGGGGCGGTACGGACGACCCGTCGGCGTCTTTGGCGGTGCCTGCGGCCATTGATTTCATGCAACAGCACGATTGGCCCGAGGTGCAGCTGGACTGTCATCAGCTGCTGCGGGAGACCCTCGGCCGAGTTTCCGAGCTGACCGGCTTGCCGGACGCGTACGGCGGGGATGATGGTCTCTACCATCAGATGGCGATCGCGTTCCTGCCCGATATGGCGGACCCGGATGGGTTCAAGAAACGAATGTACGCAGAGCACCTCGTCGAAGTCCCAATTACGGAGTGGAACGATCGGCGTTTTCTGCGCGTTTCGATTCAGGGCTACAACACACAGGCAGACGTGGAGCGCCTTCTGGAGGCGCTGCGAAGCATGCTGCAACGGTGATGCGGGGCGGGCCGGTCAGGGCGATCGAGCGAAATCCCCCCGCGCCTCTCGCAGGGCCGCAACCAGCACCAGCGGGTTGGGATAATCCTCACAGTATTGGTAACGGTAGGTGAGGCCAAGTTTTCCACCGCGGTCGACTACGAATTCGCCAGGGAGCTGCCAAGGACTGTCCACCATGGGACGGCCAGCCGTCCTCCTGGATTCGGCAAGTTTCTTCGCGGCCTCGAGATCACACCGCAGGAGTTCGTCCGGGGCGTCGAAAAGGATCTGCGAAGGCCCGCCCTCCAGCAGCCCGAAAGCCTCGTAAGCCCGGCGTTCGGGGTCCGAGAGGATGGGGCACGGGATCTGGTACTTGGCCTGATATGCGGCGGCGCGCTCCGGTTCCCCCTGGCCGACGATGACCACGTTGCCGCCGGCCTTGCGATAGGACGCGATCTCTTCGTTCAACCGCCGGGCGCGGTCCAGCCCGCAGCTGCAGCCGAAATGTCGCCAGAAGAGAATCAAGGCCGGCCCGGCGCTCCAAAATGACCGAAGCTCCACGAGTCTGCCCTTCTCGTCCGGAAGCGAAAAATCCGGCGCCGGATCCCCCACTTGGATCGGTGTCCTATCCCAGCGCAGGCGGGTGGGGCCGCGCTGCCAACTCTCGAACCACTCCACCTCCGCCAATTGGGTCGAACGCTCGAATTCGGTCAACGACTCCTCCTCGCAGGCGCTAAGGGCCCGGGCTTTCCATGTGTTCGGCGACGATTTCCACCACATCCTTGACCTGGATGAGGTCGCCTCCCGCCCGCGCCGCGTCTCGCAGCATGGTCATACAAAACGGACAGCCGACCGCCAAGGTCCCCGCCCCGGTGGCGGCGGCTTCGCGAAGGCGGTTGGCACTGACCCGCTCTCGTCCGGCTTCCTCTTCCTTCCACATCTGCGCACCGCCCGCTCCGCAGCAGAACGACCCCTGGCGGATCCGCTCCATCTCGATCCGGGTGACCCCGGAAGCGTCAAGCGCTTGACGCGGAGCCTCCATGACGCCATTCTGGCGCCCCAGATAGCATGGGTCGTGGTAGGTCACACGGTCGACCGCGCCGTCGCTCTTGACACGCAACCGCCCCTGTTCGATCAGCTCTTGCAGGAATTCGGTGTGGTGAACCACGGTGTAGCGACCGCCGTAGGCGGGGTACTCGTTCTTCAAGACGTGCGCGCAGTGGGGGCACGTGGTCAGGATCCGGGGCGGTGCGGCCTGGTTCAGGACCTCGACATTCGCCTTCGCCAACTCGTGGAAGATGTATTCGTTGCCCGAACGTCGTGCGGGGTCCCCGGTGCAGGATTCCCGAGGGCCGAGCACGGCGAAGTTCACACCGGCGCTCCGAAGCACCCCGGCCAGGGTCCGAGCGGTTTGTTGCGAGCGCGCATCGGTGGCCGGGGCACAGCCCACCCACCACAGCACTTCCGCTTCAGGATTTTGTTCCACGGTGGGGACATCCAGCCCGGCCGCCCATTCCATCCGCTTCTCCGGACCGAGATTCCAGGGGTTGGCCGAACGCTCCATGCCCCGGTAGGCGGCTTGAAGTGCGTCCGGGAATCGGTTCTCGCTCAGGACCAGGGCCCGGCGGATCTCGAGAATGTCGCGCATCGGTTCATTTCCCACCGGGCAAATCTCGATACACGCTCCACAAGCCGTGCAGGCCCAGACCGCCTCCTCCGGGATGGCGAACTCCAGCAGCGTCTGGGAGCTGGTCTCGCCGCGGGCGATCGGCCCCGCCTGTTCATTGAGAAAGTAGCGCTTGTTGATCTCCATGGCGGCCGGCGAAAGCACCTTGCCCGTGGCATAGGCGGGACACGCATCCTGGCATCGATTGCACATGATGCAGGCGTAGGCATCGACCAGGGCTCCCCAGGATAGGTCTTCCAGCCGGGTGGCTCCAAACTCGTTCGCATTCGGATCGTCGAATGCGAGGGGGTCAAGCTGGCCCATCGAGGGCCGGTCCGGCTTCAACAGAAAATTGATCGGCGCGAAGAAGAGATGGATGTGTTTGCTGTACGGGAAGTACGGGGTGAAGGCCAGGATGAGACCCAGGCCCAGCCACCAGGCCGCATGCTGGCCCGCGTCGACGGCCTGCGGCGGCACCCCAGCCCACACGCCCGAGAACCATGAGGCCAGGGGTTGCCAGGCATCCGGCCCACGTTCGGCCAGGTGCAGGCTGTCACCCACGAACCGCGCCCCGACGTGGAGAAAGATGAAACCGGCGACGATGGCCGAGTCGCGCCGAATTCCGGCACGGGCTTTCGGATGCACCAGCGTTTCCTCACGGACCGTGAGCGAGACCGGGCGTAGAAGCTGCCGTCGGATTCCAAGCGCAGCCACGCCCAGGAGCCCGGCCACGCTGAGCACATCCGCCGTGAGCCGGTAGGCATTCCCAAGCGCGCCCGTTCCCAGGAACACGAAACCCTCGGGCGCATACCCGGTGAGAACGTCGCCGATATTCACTACCAGGTAAAACATGAAGGCCCAGGCGACGAAGGCATGGAACAGGTTGGGCCAGAACCGTGTCCGCCAGGTCGGAGTCAGGGCGACGGTCTTCGTAAGAGTGGCGGCCAGCCGTCGAAGCGCTCCAGCCCAATCGGGATGCCCGTGGCCGCGGGCGATGACGCGGACAATACGGCGCACACCGACTCCCGTCAAGGCGAGCGAGGTCAGGCAGGCGAGGACGAAGAGGATTCGCTCGAGCGGTGACAACATCGTTGCGCTCCGCAAGGCGGGAGACGGGAAGTTTACCACCGGGCTCCCGGAGCCATGCAAAACAAAAGCGCCCCGACGGGGCGCTTGGAGCATCGGGACGGGTGGTTCAGGCCGCTTTCGCGGTGAGGGGGGTGATTTCCTGCTGACGTGAAGGCCGCGTCCGGAGGTACGCGTTCACATCGTCCAGCGCCTTCTGGTAACGACGGACCAATTCGAGATCCGAGCCTTTGAACCTTCGCAGGACCTGGTGAGCGCAGGCGGCGCAGCCTCGCATTGCGCGGTACGAGTCGGTCTCACACCCCAGACAACCATCCAGGCGCATCATCATCAACGAGAAGGCCAGGCTGTCCGGGGCGTCTTGCGGCTGGGCCGCGACACGATCGACGAGCTCCTGCCAGATCTCCCCGCGCAAGGTCCGCAAAGTCGGGATGACGTACGGCGGGAACAGAAGCTCGTTGTTCGCATACATCGGGTCCGCCTCCGGCTGAGCGCCACGCGACTCGCGGCACCCCTGCCCGGGACAAGGGATAAGCCCATGCCCCAGCTCCCCCACCCATGGCCTTCCAGATGTAGTAACACCTACAGGTTGGGGGAAGCTACGCCAGAATTGTAGTACCAGAGGCAGTTTTCGAGCCGGTACTTTGGTACCCCCCTTCGGTTATGCGCCACCCGCGCCGTACAGTGCCGGATCGGTCGGGGTTTGGCCCGAGGGGTCCCACACATACACCCAGGTGCCTTCCTCTGCGAACTCGTAAATCCAATGGGCGTCGGAGGGAGCGAGGTTGACGCAGCCATGCGATGTGCTCGTCCCGAAGCGGGCATGCCAGTACGTGCCGTGCAGCGCTCGGGACTGGTCAAAGTAGAGGACCCAGGGAACGTCCTCGAGGTAGTAGTAGTTGCCGCCTTCGGGTTCGGAAACCCCTCCACTCATGGTGTCGCGTTCGAGTTTGGCCCACACCTGAAACGCGCCGGGTTGAGTCCAATATCCGTACCGTCCGGTAGAGGCCAACGTGGCAAAAATAAGTTCGCCGCCACGGTAGGCCTCCACGGTCTGCTCGTAGAGATTGATACGGATCCACCGATCTCCTTCGACGCCAGGAGGGCGGGTCGTGTCGGGTGTGACGATGGCGATCGCGGTTTGCACGACCCACTCCTGCGGAGCGACCTCATACCAGTCCAAGTCGCCGACTCGGCGGACATCGAGGATCGAGACGAGGGTGCGAAGGGGATACCACGTGGCCGTCCAGTCCTCGGCGCCTCCGGGTTCACGCTGGCCCAGCGTACCCGAGCGAATCCAACCGAAGGCACGATCCGGAGTGCGCGAAAATTGCAGACCATGGAAGGACAGAGGCGTGATCTTCGTGGCCCGCTCGCCGCGCACATAGCCGCCCCCCGTCGCGTACACGCTACCGCCGTCGACATCGGAAACGGAGCCGTAGGATAGGAACACAAAACCGTTGGGTAGCTGGCTGGTCGACCCTGATCCGGAGGCGGCATCCTGCGGCGAGGGATAGACGCCGGCGCCCCCCTCCTTGATCCGAATGTAGTCGAACGGGATGAACCCCAGGTCGGGGTCAGGGCGAAGCGTGGGAAGAGGGTGGTCGGTCTCGCCGGCACGCGCCTGCCGTTCGAGCTCGCCTCCGGGTCCGAGGTCCAGGCAGCGGCGAGGTTCGCGCAATTGATCGCTGGGCAGGCATCCGAACCCGACGCCGACGCCGGATGGAGAGAGCTGCGCCGCGGTCCAAGCCGTCGCCGCGAAGGCGGCACAGCTTAGAAGCCCTAGGGTTCGGCGAAAGGGGCGGGGACCCAAATCCGGGATCATGGGGTGGCCATTATATCGGGCCGGGACGGCCCTCAGGATCCCGCCGCAATTTCGGACTGGGCGCGCTGTACGAAGTCCTGCACGGCCATCGGCCCCGGGTTCTCCCCAGAACGCATGCGGAGAGCCACCTTCTTGGCTTCGCTCTCCTGATCCCCCACCACCAGCATGTAGGGGATCTTCTGATTCTGCGCGTCGCGGATCTTGGCGTTCATCCTCTCGGGCCGGTCGTTGACTTCGACCCTCAGCCCCGCCGCCGTGAGCTCCTCGGCGACCGAACGCGCGTAGGCCACATGCCGGTCGGCGATGGGGATCAACATCGCCTGGACCGGCGCCAGCCAGGCGGGAAAGGCTCCCGCGAAGTGCTCGATCACGACGGCCAGAAACCGCTCCGTGCTTCCGGTGACGGCCCGATGCAAGACGACCGGCGTGTGCTCCTGGCCGTCCTCCCCGATGTAGATCAGGCCCAGGCGGGCGGGTTGAATGAAATCGACCTGGATCGTAGACAGCTGCCACTCCCGGCCGAGGACGTCCCGAGCCAGGAAATCCGCCTTCGGCCCGTAGAATGCCGCCTCACCGGCTTCCTCCTCATAGTCAAGCCCGGATACATCCAGGGCGCTGCGTAAAGCCCCCTCCGCCTTGTCCCAGCGCTCGGGATCCTGAACAAATTTTCCGGTTGCTCCGCGCAGCGAAAGCCGCACGCGGTAGTCGGTGAAGCGGTAGCGCGCCAGGACCTCGCGGATGACTTCCAGCGCCCGGGCGAACTCCTCCTGGATTTGCTCGGGCGTGCAGAAGATGTGGCAGTCATCCTGGGTGACGGCGCGCACACGAGCCAGCCCCGTGAGTTCTCCGGTCTTCTCATACCGATACAGGGTGGCGAACTCCGAGTAGCGCAAGGGGAGTTCACGATAGGAGTGCCGTCCCATCTCGCGGTAGAGGGTCATATGACTCGGGCAGTTCATGGGTTTGAGCCTGAACGTCACCCCCTCATCCGTCATGGGGGGAAACATGGAGTCGCGATAGTTATCGTAGTGGCCGGACCGGCGGTAAAGATCCTCTTTGACCAGATGCCCGGTCCACACATGCTGGTAGCCGCGCCGGGTCTGAACCTGGCGTACGTAGTCCTCCATCACATGGCGCAACATCTCGCCGCGTGGACTGAAGAGCGGCAGCCCCGGCCCAATGTCATCCGAAAACGTGAAGAGACCGAGTTCCTTCCCAATCTTGCGGTGATCCCGTTTGCGCGCCTCCTCCAGCCGTTCCAGATACTGCTCCAGCTCACCCGCGGACCGCCACGCGGTGCCGTAGATGCGCTGCAGCATCGGCCGCTTCTCATCCCCCCGCCAATAAGCCCCCGCCACGTTCAGAAGCTTGATCGCAGCAGGTGCGATTTGGCCCGTGTCGTCTACATGCGGACCGCGGCACAGGTCGGTGAACGAGTCGTGCGTATACACGGTGATTTCCGTGGGCCCCGCCAGCGGATTGCCGTACTCGTCCACGCCGCCCGCCTCCAGCCCGGCGATCAGCTCCAACTTGTAGGGTTGCTCGGAAAAGAGCCGCCTCGCCTCGTCGGCCGTGACGGCCCGCCGCTCGAACCGATACTTCGAGGGGACGATCTCTCGCATTCGCGCCTCGATGCGCGCGAGGTCCTCCGGCGTCAAGGGGCGCGGCAGGTCGAAGTCATAGTAGAAGCCGTCCTCAATCGGCGGCCCGATGGCGATCTTGGCCTGCGGGTACATCTCCACCACGGCCTGGGCCATGACGTGGGCCGCCGAATGGCGGATTCGGTACAGATCCGTCTCGGCGTACGGCTGACGCGTCCGCAGCGGCATCGTTCCCTCCCTCGCCCGGCGAGCCTCCGTGCCGGGAAACGAAAAAGCCCTCACCCACCTGGGGTGAGAGCCTCGGCTCTCACGGTTCCACCCAGTTCAGCATCCCTGGCAACCAGGGCGCCCTTGGTCCCAGCCTGTAACGGGGCTGAGTCGATCCCCTTCCCTTCGACTTCGCGGCGACCTTGGTCAGTCTAAGGACGCCGCTTCGCTCAGCGCTGGCCGCGCAACGCGGCCAGTCTCATCGAAGGACGGTTCTCGCTCGCGGGGGGTATTCGCCCGGCGCCTGGCCAAAGGTCCTCGCAGTCCCGGCAACGCTGAGCTTGTCGAAGGGCGCGGCCGGGGGACCCTCTCCCTGTGGCGGCGGTCGGGCTACTTGTCCCGGTCGTCGCGGTACGGGAATTCTACCCTTTCTTACCCTCCCGTGCAATCCGGGAGCTAAATCAGGGGCTCGGAAGAAGCTCGAGGGCGGCCTTCACGGCCGGATCGGTCTCGAGCGTAAACGTGAACCAATCCGCGAACGCTTCCACATCCGGGACGATGCCATCCAGCTCCCAGTTGGCGTGGGAGCGCAGCGGATCAAATGTCTCTTCTGCGATCCACAGATTGGACCCATCCTCGAAAGTGTAGCCGTGCAGGGTCTCGACGTTTCCGCCGGTGGTCTCGCCCACCAACTGTGCGCGGCCGATATCGCGCAGGATCCCGGACATGATCTCGCCGAAACTCGCGGTCCCGTCCCCCACGAGGACCACGAGCGGGACGGTCTGGGAGTTTTCCACCGGATGGGCGGTCAGCCGAAGGGGCCGGGTCGCCTCACGGCTGACGAACTCACCCACGGTGCCCGAGGTGAAGAAACCGAGCAGAGGCTCCACCACGCTCGAAGAGCCACCGCCATTCTTGCGATTGTCCAGGATCAGCCCATCCAGGGGCGCCATATCGAGCAATGCCTGCTCAACTTGGGTCGGGATCGTTTCGTCGAAGAGGGTGGGAAGGAAGATGTATCCGATCCTCCGCGAATCACCGGTCGGGACAAGTTCCGACCCGATGGGAAGCGAGGTCTGGAATCGTGCCCGGACCAGCGCCACCCGCCTCGGCTCCTCTCCGGGCGACTGAACCGTCAGGACGACCATCGTGCACTCCGGCCCTCTCACCCACTCTGCATGCGCGACCCCATCCACGACAATCGGGGTCCCATCGACCTCTAGGATGCTGTCATGGGAGCGAAGGCCCTCATGCGCGGCCGGAGAATCCGGGAAGACCACCAGGAGGGCAAGTCGATCGAACTCCGGGAGCGGCTCCGCCAGGACCCCGACCCCGACGAAATCGTTTTGACCGGCCAACTCGGCCGTGGCAGCTGCCACCTCGGCCGGAGTCTGGAAATTAGAATGTTCGTCGCCCAGCGAAAAGATGAGGTCTTTCATCTCGGTATAGAACGCATCGGTGTCGATTCCCGCCGCTACTCGTAGCCGCGTTTCTGCCGCCAACGCCGGCCAGTCCGTCCCGTTGTAGTCTGGATAGACATATACCGTCTCGACGGTGTCCACCAGATCATCGAGGACTCGGAGCTGTCCCGGTGTGTCGATGGCGGCATTCGGCTCGACGGAGGGAGTGCCGACCGATCTCGCCTCCGGAGCCACGGTGGGCAAGGCGCCATTGGCGCACGTGGGCGGGATGTAGCTCGGCTCAGGAACGACTTCGGCGGTCGCGGTGGGCGTCCCTGAGGCAGGGGCCGAGGGAACGGGCGTGGCCGTCCGCGAACCGGGCAAAGCGTTAAGCAGCGTATTGCAGAAGAACGAACTGCTGAGCGAAGCGACGAGGATCAGGTGGCGGCCGGCCACATCACACTCCTAAGGGTGAGGTCTCCCCAATTCGCGCGGCGTCGGACCGGCAGCATGCCAGTCCGCGATTGGAAGGCGCCAACAGGGTGGGAAGAAACGTTGCAAGGAGGGAGGAGATCCAGTGGGCGGTATAGGACTCGAACCTACGACCTTTGCGATGTCAACGCAACGCTCTAACCAGCTGAGCTAACCGCCCTCTGAGACGGAAGTATATCAGTGATCAGTGGTCAGTGGTCAGTGGTCAGTGGCCAGCAAGAGTTTGGAACGGTCATCCAAAATGAACGATGGTCAAGATCACGCACCCGGGAACTGGCGGCTGGAAACTGGGAACCCAAATTCACCGGCTGCGGGAAAAAACCCGCATGGTAAGATCGCGGCGTGGAGCCCATCGCTGACTCGCCGACGAGTGAACCTGTCGCGGAAAGCACCCCGGTCCCCGCGAGCACGCCTCGGATTCCGAGCGGGGTGGCGCTCGTGGTCCTCGCCTTCCTAGCCGGGCTCGGTGCGGGCTTCATCGTATGGGGCGGCCGCCCGGCGCCCACCTCCTTGTCCTCCCCGGCCGCGGAACGCGTGCCGGTGAGCGCGGACGACGATCCCTCGCTCGGTCCCTCCGACGCGGCGGTGACGATCATCGAGTTCAGCGATTTCACCTGCCCGTACTGCCGAAAGTTCCAAAACGAGACTTTCCCCGCTCTGCGGCAGGCCTATCCGGATGAAATTCGCTTCGTGTATCGCGACTATCCGATCCTCTCGGCGGAGTCTTCTTCGGCCGCGGCCGCGGCGGAGTGCGCAGCCGATCAGGGGCAATTCTGGCCCTTCCACGACTCTCTGTTTGTCGCCCAACTCGGCCTGGGTCGCCAAGCCTACCTATCGTACGCGGAGATCTTGGAGCTGGACATGAGCCGCTTCACGGACTGCGTGGACAGCGGCCGCCACGCGGACGAGGTGCAGGCCGATGCGCAAGACGCGGCCCGCTGGGGGATCACAGGTACGCCGACCTTCTTCATCAATGGGATCCGGCTTGTAGGAGCGCAACCCTTGTCGGCGTTTGTGTCCATCATCGACGCCGAACTCGAGCGCTGACAGCTTCCAGCTGCCGGCTGCCTGCTACCGGCCTCCCGCTCCAAGCTGCCACCTGCACGATCCACGATTCACTGTTCACTATTCACTATCCACTATTCACGGTCGCCTTAGGCCACGGACCAGACGCGGACTTTCTTGTCCGCCGCGGCCAGGGCCAGCCACCGGCCATTCGGTGAATAGGCGATGCCGTAGACGCCTTTCACAGGGACCGGCAATTCCGCAACGAGGCGGCCGTCGACTAGCGTCATGAGCAGAATCTTGAATGCCATCCCGACGGCGATCGACTTGCCGTCGGGGGAGAACGCGATCTGGTAGGCGCCCGGTCCCTGAAGCGAGAATACGCGCATCAGCTTCCAGTCATTCGTAGACCACAGTCGCAGCGTTCCTTCAAAGCCGGTCGAGGCCAGCGTGCGTCCGTCCGGGCTGAGGGCCAACGACATCACGGTCGCCTTGTGGCCGGAGAGCTTCCCGGCCGGGGCGCCGGAGGGGATGTCCCAAAGCAGGATGTCGTCGCCCAACCCGCCGCTGGCCAGGACCGTGCCATCTTCCGTGAACTGAGTCGCGATCACATTCTTTTCGTGGCCCCGGATCGTGGCCACCAGCTGTCCGTCGGCGACGGACCAGAGCAGGATCTTGCCATCGTGGGAGGCGGAGGCGAGGTACGTGCCCCCCGGGGAGAATCGCGCCACGGTGCTTTTACGATGTCCCTTCAGCGTGTGAATGGCCTTGCCCGCAGGGAAATTCCAGATTTTCACCGTGGTGTCAGTCGAACCGGTGGCCAGCAACTTGCCGTCGGGAGACAAGGAAAGCGAATTGACGCTGTGCGTGTGACCGCGCCAGGTCGTCTTGCGTTTCCAGGAAGAAGCCGACCAGAGTTTGATGAGCTTGTCCATTCCCGCGGAGACCAGGATCCGGCTGTCGCGGGAGAAGAGCACGCTGGTGACGTGGTTCGCATGCGCGGCAATCACGGCGGGGTCCTTCATGCGTTCGGCTCTCCTCCGCTTTCCGCCTGGGACGTCGGCGCCCCGGGGTGCCCACAAAAGGGTTTCACGAGTAGAAGTCCTTGAGCTCGGCCGAGGGCAGCGTGATCATGCCTTCATCGGCGTCCCCCACCTGCCCCACCCGCTCCGGCTTGAGGCCGGCCAAGTAAGCCGTGAAGGCGGCGGCGAGGGCGTCCAACTCGTCGTGGCTGTGCAGCCCTTCCATCGGAAGTTGGCTGCGCAGAAGATGGTGGCGGGTCAATTCCTCGAGGGCATCCATAGGGTCGGCCAGATCGACGCCCTCCATATAAAGAACCAATTGGCGTTGAAGGCGCCCCTCCAGGGTGTCCTTAAGAAACGGCCGCCGGCCGAGGAGAACGGTGTAGCAAGCGTGAGGGTGGACTTCGAGCATCGTCCGCTGTGCCAGCTTCTCACCGCGATGGAAGAACCGAAAACCCAACCCCGAGAGCCGCCGGAACATGCGGAACCCGTGCTGCATCCAGCGCGGAGCGTCGGCCTCGCGGGAAGGGGTGTTGTACAGGCGGATGTTCCGCCGCCGGAGCTCGTATTCGCACACCTTCCACTGGCCCCAGGTCTTCCCGCCGGGACGAAGGTCGTACCCGCGGCGGATCTCCGCTTTGAGCATCAAGCCCTGGTTGGGCGATTGAGGTGCATCCACGGCGACAACGGCCCTTTCGAACTCGGCCACGTAAGCCAGGACGGCTTCGGCGTCGCCTTCGCCTTGGCCCACCAGGCGTAGATCTTCGTCGAGCGCCGCGTAGTGGATGGGCCGCTCGCCGGCTGTGGGATCGATGCCGATGAACGCGATGGCGGGCATGAGGCGTTGCCTCACCGAGGGGCCACGGCCGGCTCAGCCTGGGTCCGGACGAAGTCGGCGAACTGGTCCCAGGCAGCCGTTCTCGTCCGATACGGCCCCAACCAGGGCAGTGCCCCGGCCGTTCGAAGGGCTGCCGGGGCTGTTTTTCCGGAGCAGATCAAGAAGGCGACGAAGGCCCAGCGAACGCGGTGCCGCCCCTGGGTGCTGTGCAGGAGGACGCGCTGTCCCCTTTCCAAGCTCGTGAGGACGAACTGCCCGGCCGCCCAGCAGGCCCCCATGTCGGCATCCGCCTCGGAGCTGATGTCCAGCCACAGGAAACTGGTCGGAGGTCCACCGACGAAGGCCGAGGGCCTGCCCGGGTGGAGGTGCAACACCGCCTCAATCCCGGTCTGGCCGGCGAACTCGTCCCAGTGCTCCGGGATGTGTTCCCCGCCGGCGGCAAAGATCCGGGCATCAACCCAGGCCAGAGTGACCTCCAGGGCGGCGAGTATACCGTCTTGGGTTCTCTCGGGGAACAACGGGCGGAGCGCCGTCGAGGAGCCTGGTTTTGACCGCCCCCACTCGGCTAGATATACTTCCCTTGGAGCGTCCCCGACTCTCCGTCGGGATACGTGCAACGGGAGATCTCTCGATGCCAAAAGCCAGCCCCAAGGGTCGCCGAAAGAACGGCGCCTTCCGCCTCACTTACGCCACAATGTTCGACCCTCCCGAGCGCCTTCACACACAGTTCGAGGCCGCCCTGGCAAAAGTGAAGCAAGGCTTGGGCGCCGACCACCCTCTTTTGATCAACGGGCAGGACGTCCACACCACCGAGACTTTTGAGGACCGTTCGCCGATCAACCGGGACTGGGTGCTGGCGCGCTTTCCCAAGGGCGACGCCGCCACCGCGGCCCAGGCGCTGGCGGCTGCGCGCAAGGCCTACCCCTCCTGGTCGAAACAGCCATGGGCAAATCGGGTCCGGCTGCTGCGCAAAGCGGCGGACCAGGTCAACAAGCGGATCTATGAGATCGGCGCCGTCATGGCCCTCGAGGTCGGCAAGAACCGGATGGAGGCGCTGGGGGACGCGGCCGAGGTCGCAGATCTAATCCGTTACGCCTGCGATCAAATGGAAGCCAACAAAGGCTATATCGTCCCCATGGGGAAGGATCCGCTCAAAGGATTCAAATCCCAAAACACGTCCGTCCTGCGGCCGTATGGCGTCTGGCTCGTGATCAGCCCTTTCAACTTCCCCGGCGCCCTCACGGGCGGTCCGTCGGGCGCGGCCCTGCTGGCGGGCAACACCCTGGTCATCAAACCCTCGTCCGACACCCCGTGGACGGCGCGGTTGATCGCCGAATGTTTCCGCGACGCGGGCCTGCCCGACGGGGTTGTGAATTTTGTCACAGGTCCCGGCAGCACCCTCGGCGAGGCGCTCATCACCAGCCCGGAGGTCGATGGCATCACCTTCACAGGCTCGTTCGAGATCGGGATGCACATCGGACGGCTGTTCGCGCAGGGCCGCTATCCACGGCCGACCGTGCTGGAGATGGGTGGAAAGAATCCTTCCATCGTCTCGCGGAAAGCCGATCTGGATCGAGCCGCGACGGGGATCCTGCGTTCGGCCTTCGGCCTGCAGGGCCAGAAATGCTCCGCCAACTCTCGAATCTATGTCGAGCAGCCTGTCTATGATCGCTTCGTCGACACGCTGGTCGAGCGGACTCGCAAACTGGTGGTCGGGGATCCCACCGAAAGGAGTGTTTACCTCGGTCCGGTTATCAACGAGAGTTCCTACAAGCAATTCCAACAGTTCACCGAGGAACTCTCCGAGGCCGGCCGATTCCTCACCGGCGGGCACGTCCTCACCTCCGGCGCGCTCGGAAAGGGTTACTTCTGCGAACCGACGATCGCGGCCGGCGTCCCTCTCGCGCATCGGTTGTGGAAGGACGAGATGTTCCTGCCCATCACGATGGTCCACCCCGTCAAGGACTTGGACGAGGCGATGCGCCTGGCCAATGACACGCAGTACGGCCTCACCGCCGGGTTCTATGGATCGGAGGCGGAAGCGGATCGGTTTTTCCAGGAGATCGAGGCGGGGGTGACGTACGCCAATCGCCCCCAAGGGGCGACCACCGGGGCCTGGCCGGGCTTCCAGCCGTTCGGGGGTTGGAAGGGATCCGGGTCGACCGGCAAGAACTCCGGAGGCCGATATTACCTCCCGCTGTACATGCACGAGCAAGTTCACACCCTGGTGCGCTAACCGATAGCCGTGCTCTCTCGACTGGGTTCCGCGCTCGTCCTGCTCGGCTTGATCGCCCTGGTGGTCTTCGTCATCACCCTCCCCGGCGACCCGGATGTGCGCACCCTGGTCCTCGGAGCGAGCCTTGCCGCCCTCGGTCTCCTGCTGCGTCGTCGGTCGCACCCCGCACCCGAAAGCGAGGCCGGGAGATTCGCCACGCTTCGCAAGGTCATCGGCCGCCGACCGCCGGATCCGAGTGATCCGTGACCGGTGCGGTCGAAAACGTCCTCCTCGACTCCGGTGGAGCGAAGATGCTGGGGACGTTCTACCAACCGGATGACGATGCCCCGCGGCCGGCGGTCGTCCTCCTGCACGCGCTCCCGGGAGGCGAAAAGAATCTCGACTTGGCCCACGAGCTGCGGCGACTCGGGGTCGGATGTCTGGTCCTTTTCTTCCGCGGCGCGTGGGGATCCGGTGGGTCCTACCACGTCGATCATCTCGTACCGGACGCGCGGGTGGCCCTGGATTGGCTCGAGGCTCACCCAAGGGCGGACTCGGCCCGGCTCGGCATGATCGGGTGGAGTCTGGGGGGCTGGGCGGCCCTGGCGGCCACGGCTCATGAGAATCGCGTGAGGGCGACTGTCGCCATGGCGCCCCTCATCGATCCGGCGACGGCGGACATTCCCGCCGGTCTGGCGGAGGAGTCTGCCCAGGTCTTGCACGGGACCACCCCGGAGGCGGTGACCTCAGGTTGGCGAGGCCTTGCCCCCATCGGCACTTTCGCCGCCCAGCTCAGCGGTCGCAAGATCCTTCTGGTCACGGCGGACGCGGACACGATCTTTCCCACGGCCCACTACTTCCCGCTCCTGGCTGGGATCCCGAGCATCGAGTGGATCCGCTTCCCGCGCGCGGACCATGTGTTCCTGAAGGTCCGGTCAGGTATGTGCCACACCATCTCCCGCTGGTTGTTGGCGGCTCTCGATGCGGATTGAGGGGCGGCAGGAGCCCGAGCTTTGTCCAAACTGACTTCGCTTAAGGATGCCCTGCACGAGCTCGTCCACGACGGCGATTGTTTGTACGCCGCCGGATTCACCCATCTCATCCCCTTCGCCGCCGGCCACGAGATCATCCGCCAGGGGCGTCGCGATCTCACCCTCGCCAGGGCCACGCCGGATCTGATCTACGACCAGATGGTCGCCGCCGGCTGTGCCCGCAAGGTCATTTTTTCCTACGCAGGGAATCCGGGAGTCGGGTCCCTGCGGGCCCTTCGGGCCGCGCTGGAATCGGGCTCCTTGGAGTGGGAGGAGTATTCCCACTTTGGGATGATCTCCCGTTTGCAGGCCGCAGCCGCGGGCCTGCCCTTCCTGCCGATGAACCCCACCGGCGCCGACGACCTGGTCGAGGCCAACCCTCAGCACCGCCGGATGACCGATCCTTATTCCGGCCGCCCCGTCATCGCTGTTCCACCACTTCGCCCCGATGTCGCCTTGATCCACGTCCAGCGGGCCGACGAGGACGGCAATGCGCAGCTGTGGGGGATCGTCGGGGAGCAGAAGGAGGCCGCCTTCGCGGCCGAACGCGTGATCCTGACCGCGGAGGAAATCGTGCCCGCGGACGTCATCCGGTCGGACCCAAACCGGACCTTGATCCCGGGTTTGATCGTCACGGCCGTGTGCCATGTTCCTCACGCCTCGCATCCCTCTTATGCCCAGGGCTACTATGATCGCGACAATGAGTTCTACGTCGAGTGGGACCGGATCAGCGCCGATCCCGCTCGTCTCAAGGCATGGCTCCGCGAATGGGTGCATGAAGTGGAGGATCGCGAGGCGTACTGGCAAAAACTCGGGCCTGCGGTCCAGCGCAGGCTCGCCATCGAGCCCCGTTGGAGCGCGCCCGTCAACTACGGAGCGTATGGATGATCGTGAGCGACGTGGACCCGAGGGCGCGGACCGACGCGGTGGGGATCCGGAGATGACGGTTTCTGGAGAGTTGGCGACGGTTCGCATGGTCGTGCACGCGGCCCGGCTCCTGCGAGACGAGGACGTGGTCCTGGTCGGCGTCGGCCTTCCCAACCTGGCCGCTAACCTGGCGCAGCGGACCCGCGCACCCGGTCTGACGTTGGTCTACGAAGCCGGCGTGTTCGGTTCCCGCCCCGGCCGCCTGCCCCTCTCCATTGGAGATCCGGCGCTGGTGTCCGGCGCGCTCGCGGTCAGTTCGATGTACGAGATGTTCGCGTTCTATCTGCAGCGGGGTTGGATCACGGTCGGGTTTCTGGGCGGCGCACAGATCGATCGCCACGGCAACGTCAATGCGACCGTGATCGGCGACTATCGAAAACCCAAAGTGCGCCTGCCTGGATCCGGCGGAAGCATGGAAATCGCCGCTTGGGCGGGCCGCTGCGTGTTGATGACCCCCCACCAGGCCAGGCGGTTTCCGGAGCGGTGTGACTTCGTCACATCGGCCGGGTTCTTGAACGGGGGCACCGAGCGCGCCCAACGCGGACTATTGGGAAAGGGACCGGCTGCTGTCGTGACCGATATGGGAATCCTCGAGCCGGACGAGTCCGGGGAACTCGTCCTCACGGCCTTGCACGCGGGGACCACGTTGGAGCAGGCCCGGGCGCACACCGGCTGGCCCCTGCGGGCAGCACGGAGTGTGGCCGTGACCGATCTCCCCACGTCTCAGGAATTGGGCGTCCTCGGTACACTCGACCCACAGGGGATCTACTTGAGCCCCGAGGGGGTGGCGTGATCCTGCCTCCTCCGTCGGACCGGCCTCCTCGCAGCGCCCTCTCGCGACTTTTCCTTGACGGCGAGGGCCGGCCGCGCCTGGCATGGCGTCTCGGCCTGCACGGCGCGCTGGCGCTGGCGGCGATTGTGATCCTAACCACCCCGGTCGTGCTCATCGGTCTGTGGGCCGGCGCGAACACATTGGATTTGAACTTGTCCCTGACGTCGCCGGGCTGGGCCCTCGTCTTCCTGCTTCCGAGCGTGATCGGTATGACGGGCGCCACCTGGGTGGCCCGTCGCTTCCTCGATCGCCGTACCTTTCGATCGTTGGGCCTCGTGGTGGATAGAACTGTCTGGGCGGATCTCGCCATCGGCTTCGCTATTCCCATGGCCATGATGGGCGCCATCTTCGCGGCGGAGCTCGGCTTCGGCTGGATCCAAATCGAAGGTTTCGCCACGTCCACCATGGCCGGCGGGGCGATCGTGTCGCTCACCTTGGCTTCCCTGGTCCAATTCGCACTGGCGGCGTACCAGGAGGAGCTCCTCAGCCGTGGCTACCACCTTCAGAACCTGAGCGAAGCCTTCGGCAAGCTCTGGGGCGTCGTCGCCTCATCGCTGATCTTCGGTCTGCTGCACCTGGCCAATCCCTCGGCGGGCTGGGCGTCCACCGTGGGGATCTTCGCCGCCGGAGCCTTTCTCGGCTACGCCTACCTGCGCACGCGTCGTCTATGGCTTTCCATCGGTCTGCATGCCGGTTGGAATTTCTTCGAGGGGACGGTGTTTGGTTTTCAAGTCAGCGGCCTGGACTTCTTCCGGCTCATTCGGATATCGGTGGCCGGCCCCGAGCTGGTGACTGGCGGAGCATTCGGGCCCGAAGCGGGGCTGATCATCCTGCCCGCGATCGTGCTGGGGACGGCGCTCGTCTGGGCCTACACCCGCGGTCGCTCGAGTACCCCTCCACCGCCCGTCTAGCCTCAATTACGCTCAAACAGGTCTCTTTTTGGACAACCTCTTGACAATTGAGAACACCTGTTCTATTATCCTCCAACGTAGAACATACGTTCCGCCAGGAGGTTCAGCGTGTCTGCTTATCCAGCTTCCGCAGGTCGGTTGAGCGCCACCACCCGCCAGGATCTTTCGGCGGCTTTCCGCCGAATCCACGTTCATCGGGGGCTGGCCATCGGCTCCTTGATCGTGGCTGCCCTGGTGGCCTTCGAGGTCTTCAATTTTGGGACGACAGAGTTCGCCCTGACGGATCTCCTGGGAAACTTGCACTTCGGTGCGGTCTCCTGGGCGACGGTCCTGGCTCTCGCGTTCTGCGGCATCGACTTCGCCGGCTTGGTCCGCCTCTTCACCCCATCGTCCGAGGCCCAGGAACCTGCCGAAGTCTGGTACCTCATGGGTGCCTGGTTCCTGGCTGCGACCATGAACGCGACCCTGACCTGGTGGGGGGTATCTCTGGCTCTGCTCAATCATCAAAGCTTGGGAGGCGCGATCGTGGGTGCCGCCACGCTTCAGAAGGCCGCGCCCGTCTTTGTGGCCGTGCTGGTCTGGATTGTCCGTGTCCTGATCATCGGCGCCCTGAGCCTCTCCGGCCGGCGGATTTTCTCCCTCGATGCGCGACGGCTTTCCTCCCGATTGCGTTTCGCCCCGGCTCACCACGGGGCAACTTCGCAGCCCGCGTCTCGCCCCACGGAGACCCTGCGCCGAACGGTCATTCCTCCGGGCCCGTCAACGCAAGCGGCGATGTCCGCAGGCGCTGCACTCCGTCACGGGTGATCTCCTCTCCTCCGCCCGCGACGTACGGGATCCACGGCCCTCTGGAGGTGAGCGCTGCCTCCAGAGGGCTGTCGTTCGCCCATCCTTCGTTGTTGGCCGGGTTCCCGGTCCTTCTTTTGGCGGTTCTCTCAGCGGCCTCGGCGTGGGCGTGGAACACCGCGCCGGACCTGTCCGGTCCCAGCCCCCTCGAGGCTGGACCTAACGTTGAGGCATCTCCCTCACACCTGTCGCCTGGATTCACGCCCCAGGTCACGCGCTGGAGTGATGACATTCAGCGTTGGTCCGGGCTGTCCAGCCTCGACCCAGACTTGATCGCGACCGTGATTCAAATCGAATCGTGCGGGGATCCTCGCGCCATCTCCGGTTCCGGGGCGATGGGCTTGTTCCAAGTCATGCCTTTCCATTTCACGGCCGGCGAAGAGCCTATGGCCGTCGAAACCAACGCCCGCCGCGGCCTCGGCTATCTCGCACGCGGTCTCGAGCTCGCCGGTGGGGACGCCGGCCTCGCTCTGGCGGGATACAACGGGGGTCACGGGGTCATCGGCACTCCCAGCACAGCTTGGCCGGCCGAGACTCGCCGCTATGTGATGTGGGGCATCGGGATCCTCGCCGAGGTCAAATCCGGTGCAGGCACAAGTCCAACCCTGGCCTCATGGCTGGCCGCGGGCGGCGAGGCACTCTGCCGCCATGCGGACTCGTACGCAGAGCTCCCCTAACGATCCTTGACGGAAGGCGAGGCGGGCACCCGACCCTCGCCCCGAGCCCCGAGCCCGTTGCCGCGGTTTTGCGGGAGCCAAACGGAGAAGGTCGCACCCCGCCCTGCTTCCGAGGCGACCTCGATCCTGCCTTGGTGGTTCCGAACGATCCAGTACGCGATCGACAAGCCCAAGCCTGCTCCGCCCCCGGCCTTCCGCTTGCGAGACTGATCAATTCGATAGAATCGCTCAAAAATGCGGGGCAATTCCTCCCGAGGGATTCCGGGGCCGGTATCGCTCACTGTGATCCGGGCAAATTCCCCCACCCCGGCCAGGCTGAGCGTCACGGTCCCAGCTTCGGGAGTGTGATCGAGGGCATTGGCCACAAGATTGAGCAGGACCTGCTTCAGCCGGTCCCGATCTCCCGGCACGGTCACTCGATCCTCCCCGCCAAGCCGAACTTCGACCCTTTCCTGCGCCAACACCTTCGCCTGTTGATACACTTCGAGCAGTAACGTATCCAGCTCGACGGGCTCGCGCCCCAGCGGGAGGTGGCCGCTCTCCGCTTGCGCCAGGAGCAGCAGGTCCCGGACGAGGCGGGTCATCCGATCAACCTCTCCGGCCACCGAATCCAGGGCCTCGGCATCGACGCCTCCCAGACGCCGGAGCAAGTCCACGTTTGCCCGGATCGCGGTCAGCGGCGTGCGAAGTTCATGCGAGACATCGGCCAAAAACCGCCGTTGCGTTTCGAAGAGATCCTCCAACCTTTGAAGCGTTTGATTAAACGCGTCCACCAGCCGCCCGACCTCATCGCCGGGAGGACCCGACCGCGGGATCCGGCGCGCCAGATCGTCGGTCCTCGAGATCGTCGAGGCGCTCCGAGTGACCGACTCGAGCGGCCGCAGCGCGGCCCAGGCGGTCCCCCACCCGATCGCCGCCGCCAGGAGGAGCGCGCCCACGCCTCCCGCACCCAGCATGGCCAGCAGGAGCTCCTCGGCCGCGTCGACGACTTCCAAGGAGGTGGCCAGTTGCAGGTGTCCCGCGATCTCGCCTCCTTCGATGACGATCGGCACCGTCAAGATCCGAAGATGCACTCCCTCCACGATGCCCTCGGTCAGGGCGCGTTCACCATTCGCGAGAGCGGCGGCATCGAAGGGGTCGTTCAGGTCTGGGAGATTCGGCGACTTTACCGCCAGCACACCTTGAGAATCCCAAACTTCGACGAATACATTGGCCGTCAATTCCAGAGGGGGCAAGACGATGCCGCGCACATCACGCCGGCTGAAGCGGAGGATATCGGCCGAGGTGCGCTGGAGGGTCTCATCCACTTGACGGGTCAGACTGGAGGCGAGCAAAAGGTAGACCGCGCTCCCGAAGAGCAGGAGCACCACGCCGAGCACGGCGGAGTACCCCACCGTCAGGCGCGCCCGGAGGCTCATGCCGCCTCCCGCAAGACATAGCCGACGCCGCGCACCGTGTGGATCAACCGCGACTCGCCCACGTTCTCCAGTTTCTGGCGCAAGTAGCGGACATACACCTCGATGATGTTGCTCTCTCCCCCGAAGTCGTATCCCCAGACCCGATCGTAGATCACCTCGCGCGTGAGGACCTGGCGGGGGTGCAGGAGAAAGAGCTCGAGCAGCTCGTATTCCTTGCCCGTGAGCTCAATCGGCCGTTCGCCGCGGAAGGTTTGGCGTGTTCCCCGGTCCAGCCGCAGGTCCTGGAATCGTAGGAGTTCCCCGGCCTCCGGACGAGCGCGCCGCAGCAAGGCGCGCACCCGGGCCAGGAGCTCGTCCATCTCGAAGGGTTTGACCAGGTAGTCGTCGGCGCCCGCGTCCAGTCCCTGAACACGGTCGGGCACCGTGTCCCGCGCCGTCAGCATCAGGACCGGCGCCTCGCCCTGGTCCCTCAGCCGGCGGCACACCTCCAGACCGTCCATTCCGGGAAGCATCCAGTCCAGGATGACCAGGTCCGGCGGGTTTTGCTTCGCCGCAGCCAGACCGCTCGGTCCATCTCCCGAGAGGACGACCTCATACCCCTCGAGCTGAAGCGCTCGCCTCAGGACTCCCGCAATTCGTTCCTCGTCTTCAACGATTAGGATGGAGCCGACCATGGCGCCGAATATACCATTGGCCTCCTAATGACCGGAATCAAACGGGCCACCCTCACGGATGGCCCGTTCGCGTAAGGGCTGCCCGGCCGGCTCAGACGAGCTCGACCTTGGCCCCCGCGGCATCGAGCTTCGCCTTTGCGTCCGTTGCGACTTCCTTGCTCACTTGATCCAGGACCTTGGCGCCGGCCGTCTCCGCCAGATCCTTGGCGTCCTTCAATCCCAGGGCGGTAACCTGACGGATGGCCTTGATGACATCGATTTTCTTGGGGCCGACATCTTTGATGATCACGTCGAAAGTCGCCTTCTCCTCAACGGGCTCTGCCGCGCCCGCACCGGCCGACGGACCGGCCATGGTCATGGCCATCGGCGCGGCGGCCGAAACCCCCCATTTTTCTTCGAGCATTTTCGTGAGCTCCGCCGCTTCGACCACGGTCAGCTTGCCGAGCTGTTCGACCAATTTCTCGAGTTCTGCCATGAGTATTCTCCTCTCCCGTTCTCGGGGTGGTGTTGATTCCTGGGGGCGCCGCGCGCCCTACGATTCACCCGGCCGGCGCGTTCGCCTCCTTCTCCGAGTAGGCCTTGATGACGTGCACGACTTGCCGTACCGAACCTGCGATCACGCCCACCAGCTGGCGGGCGGGAGCCTGCAACACACCCAAAAGCCGTCCCCGGATGACGGGCAGCGGCGGAAGCTCTGCGAGCTGTTCCGTCTGCGCCGCCGAATACGCCATCCCCTCCAACCAGGCCCCTTTGAGTTGGATTGCGCCGCTTTGGCGCGCCACATCCAGAATGGCCTTGGCCACCGACGGCAGGTCCTCCGAAGCAAACCCGATCGCCGTCGTCCCGGTCTTGGCGCCGGCCGGCTCCGGGAGCCCGGCCTCGCGGAACGCCAGCCGGATAAGGGAATTCTTGACTACGTGAAAGTCCCCTCCCAAATCGCGGATCTTCCGCCGAAGGGCCTCGAGGTCCTTCACGTTTAACCCTGAGAAGCTGGTCAGCACCATGCCTTTGCTACCTCGGACGAGCTCGAGATAGCTGGCGAGCAACTCCTCTTTCCGTTTCCTTGTAATCGCCAAGCCGATTGCCTCCTTTCCAACAAAAAAGTCTTTGCTCGCTCTCGCGCCGAAGCAAAGACCTGCGGCCGTTGGGCCCGTCTTCACCTCGGCAGGAGATTAAGCCTCGCTCCCCCTCGCGCGGCGCCTGCGGTCTTCGGTGGGTCCGTGATCTGCGCCGGCTCAGGCCGGCGGCCGTGCTCCGTCGCTCCGGATCACTCCTCCATCAGGGTGTTCGGGTCCACCCGCACGCCGGGACCCATCGTACTCGTGAGCGTGACCGTACGCATGAAGATCCCCTTGGCGCCGGCCGGCCGCGTGCGGCGAACGGCCTCCATTAAGGCGGCGAAGTTCTCGTAGAGATTCTGGGCTTCAAACGACGCCTTCCCGATCGGCACGTGCAGGTTGCCGGACTTGTCGACCCGGAATTCGACCCGGCCGGCCTTCAACTCCCGGATCACGCGGGGTAGGTCGTCCGCCGGAACTACGGTGCCCGCTTTGGGATTGGGCATCAGGCCCCGCGGACCCAGCACCTTGCCCAGGCGACCCACCTTACCCATCATGTCCGGCGTCGCGACCGCGGCGTCGAAATCAAGCCAGCCGTCGCGAATCTTGGCCTGAAGCTCGTCATCGGCCACGAAGTCCGCGCCCGCATCGAGGGCCTTGCGTACCGCTTCGCCCTCGACGAAGGCCACCACCCGCACCTTCCGGCCGAGACCGTGCGGGAGCAAGACACTGTCCCGCACCTGCTGATCCGCCTGCTTGGGATCCACTCCGAGCCGAACGTGCACCTCGATGGTGCCATCGAATTGGCTGTAGGAGGTCTCTTTCGCCAGCGCCACGCCCGCTTGCGGCTCGTACAGTTTGCCCGGCTCGACTTTCGCCGCCGCGGCGTTGTACTTCTTCCCGCGTTTCGCCATTCCCATCCTCCTGGTGGTCCCAGCGGGCCGAGTGGCCCTCCCACCGGTCCGGTCGTCAGCCTTCGACGACAATCCCCATGTTGCGTGCCGTCCCCTCAATCTGGCGCATCGCGCCTTCGAGGTCCAATGCATTCAAGTCCTTCATTTTGATCTCGGCGATTTCCCGGATCTGGGCGCTCGTGACCTTTCCGACCTTCGTCCGGTTCGGCTCCGGGGAACCCTTCTCGATGCCCGCCGCCTTCCGCAGCAGGACCGGGGTCGGCGGCGTCTTGAGCTCGAAGGTGAAGGAGCCGTCGGTGTAGATGGTCACTTCCGCAGGGATGATCTCGCCGACCTTGTTGGCGGTCCGGGCGTTGTACTCCTTGACGAAGGACATCAGGTTGATGCCGTGGGGCGCGAGCGCCGGTCCGATGGGAGGCGCAGGGGTCGCCTTGCCTCCTTCCACTTGCACTCGTACCACCGCCTTCAGTTTCTTCGCCACCTTGGTTCTCCTCGCATTCCGACGCGGCGCGCTCGGGCGGCCGCTTAAGCCTTTTCCACTTGCAAGAAGTCCAGCTCGACCGGCGTCTCGCGACCAAAGAAGGAAACCATCACCCGCACCTTGGCCCGCTCCATGTCGATCGCGTCCACCGTCCCGATAAAGTCGTTGAAGGGCCCGTCGATGATCCGGACCCGTTCGCCGATCTTGAAGGTCACCTTGATGCGCGGCGCTTCGGCTTCCATCCGCTTGACGATCTGGCTGACTTCTTCGGGCCGGAGCGGGGTGGGCTCATTGCCCATCCCCACGAAGCCGGTTACCCCGGGCGTGTTCCGAACCACGTACCAGGACTCTTCGGACATCACCATCTGCACGAGCAGATAGCCGGGAAACACACGCCGCTCCACCGTCCGGCGCTTGCCTTCCCTGACCTCGATCTCCTCTTCCGTCGGAACGACGACATCGAAGATCCGGTCCTTCATGCCCATGGTTTCGATTCGCTGCTCCAGGTTGTGGCGAACCTTGTTCTCGTATCCGGAGTAGCAATGGACCACATACCACTTCCGCTCGTCCTCGGTCGACGCCGGGGCCCCCGCCGTGACCGGCGCGGCGGCGGATGCCTCCTCGACAGGCGCCACGGCCATGCCTTCGTCCTCGGCCGCTTCGGACTCACGCTCGAGGGCGACGTCTTCCATCGACGGCGTAGAACTCTCGGAGGCCTCCGAGGACTCCACTTCGGAGATGCCTTCGTCCCGCTCGCCCTCGACCGGCGTGCCCTCCATCTGGGACTCCAGGGCCTCGGCGTCCTGTTCCATGCTCGCTCCGTCGGTTAGCCTGCGCCGATCAGCAGCGCGAACAGCCGCGCAAAAACGAAGTCCAGGAAGCCTAAGAGAGCACCGGTGATGCCCACCACGACCAGGACGATCCCGGTCATGCGCAGGGCCTCCTGCCGTGTGGGCCAGTTGACCTTGCGCAGCTCGGCCACGGTTTCGCGCACGAGCCGGACTGGGGCGGCCCGCTCACGCCGGCCCTGCGTTTGCAATCTGGTCACGCGATGCCCTCCCGAGGGCCAAACGACGCCGGATCCCGGCGTCGTATTCTTCGTAGGCAGGCCAGGCAGGAATTGAACCCGCAACCCCCGCTTTTGGAGAGCGGTGCTCTGCCAATTGAGCTACTGGCCTATCCCGGACGGCCACCCCTCGCAGACGAGGGGCAATTCAAACCGCCCTTACTTCGTCTCCCGATGCAGCGTGTGTTTCTTCTGCCGGGCGCAGTACTTCTTCAGCTCCAGCCGGCCCGCATCGTTGCGCCGGTTTTTCTGTGTGGTGTAGTTCCGCTCGTGGCACTCGGTGCATTCCAGGGTCACCACGGGACGGACGTCGCGTTTGGCCATCCCCGCCTACTCCTGGATCTCGGTGATGACGCCGGCGCCGACGGTCAGGCCGCCTTCA
>JBBDZX010000003.1:0-156330 GCA_040899905.1 Anaerolineales bacterium
CCACGATTGCCCCCTCCAGCCCCACAATGGCGCAGGAGTGGACCCTCGCGAGCACACCGTCCGTGTAGGGCCGGAATCGCGCCCGTCAAGACGGATCGAATTTGGGAGCGGTCAGGGGCAGCTCGCGGCATTTTTCACAATCGATGGGGTGACCAAGACGCTCCGGCTCCTGACCGACCTGGCGCCGGGGATGTACCTCGTCAACCGTCAGATCCAGCCCGGCCGGTATCGCGGCGTCGCGGGCACGGACTTCTCTGGATCCTGTTAGTGGGCTCGGTTGGCAGGCGCAAGTGGCGGTTTCGACGAGATCCTGGCGAACGACAACGCTATGGGTCAGTTCTTCATCGAGGTTCGACCGACGGATTTTGCGCTGGAGGTTACGTGCCCCGTGAGTTACGTGGCTCCGTAGTTGGCAATCCCGCGCGATTGATCCATTCTTGAAGGAACACACCCAACCGCTCCGCCGTCTCCGGCTCCGCCTGCGAAACATCGCGCATAGGCACTTCCTCTTGGCGCAGATCGAGCAGCACCTCGTCCCCCGCCTTGCGCACCCAGTCCGGATCCAGGTCGGAGTCCACAAGGGCTCGCATGAGCTTGAACCGCCCATCGCAGGCGGCCAGCACGGTCGAATAGGTCCCGAACGCCGGGCTCAGGACGGGTCCCCACTCCTCCCTGCGCAGGAGCTCGGGCCACCGGCTGCGTCCATCCAAGCCGTCAGGGACCGGAGAACCGAGGGAATCGAGGACGGTGGGGGCAAGGTCCACCAGATTGAATCCGGATCGGACACGGGAGCCCGGCTCCGGTCTTGGCCCTTCCCCGGCCGGCCACTTGACGATCAGCGGGACGCGCAGGACACACTCGCGCAAGGCGTGATGATGAAGGGGTACGCTGGATTCGCCTAGGATCTCTCCGTGGGGAGCTGTGAATACGATCAGGCTTGAGTCGTATCGGTCCCGCTCTCGCAAGGCATCCAGGAACTTTCCCAACTCTTGATCCAGAAAGGAGATCTCGCCGGCGTACTGGGCGAGCGGGAAACGAAAGTCGACCACTCCCTTGAGCCAGCCGATGATTTCCGATTCCACTTCCCTCAGTCGGGGCATGACGTCCAGGATCCAACCGGCGAGCTCGTCCGGGACGCTTGCGGTCCTGGCTCGGAGGGCCAACGGCTCGAGCCAGTCCGCAAATGCCCTGGCTGACATGCCGCGCATTGCGTCGGCACCCAGAGCTCGAAGGTTGCTCACCAGATCCGGGCCCAGATGCGAGCCAGATCGAAGCGCCGCCGCTGTAGCCAAGAGGCGCTCCGTGATCTCATGCCTAAGCGGGCCTGGCCCGATGCCGGCTCGCAGGCCATCCCACTCTAGCAGGCACTCCAGGCCCCGAATCCTCCCCATCCGATCGGCCTGGAGAGCCTTGGCCGGATCCCTCGGGTCGCCATCGTAGTATTGGGAAGAGAACGGATGTGGCGGCAAGGAGGGAGGATGGGTGTCGAAAAGCTGAATCCATACAAAGGAAGGACGAGCCCGATCCCCCTGCAGCCAGCGGTCCGCCGATCTGAAGGTCAGCGCACCGTCCTGATACGGTTGACCAAGGCACGTCAGGAACTTCTGAAAGCGGGTTTGGAAACCGGCCTCAGGGATCTGAAGTTCCGCCTCGCTTGGCGCCAGCACGGTCTCGTACCCGCGTGCGGCGAGCCAATCGGCAAGGACTGGCGTCCGCCGCGGAAGCGACCCCCATTCACTCCAAATCCCATGCCGCGGGACGTGTAAACCCGTCAGCATTCCGGCGTACGCGGCCGGGGTCACCGGCGTGTCCGATCGCGCCTGCTCAAAGACCGATCCGTCCCGAGCGAGTCGGTCGATCGAGGGCGTGCGCACCCGGGTGTTCCCGTAGCAACCCAGATGGTCGGCGCGCAAGGCATCGGCCGTGATCAAGATCATGTCGCCCCGAATCGGTGAGCGCACGGCTGACCGCGTCCGCCCTGCACGCACCGGGACGTGCTCGACCTCGATGACCGCCCAACCGGCCCACGCGTAATTCGTCGTCCCCGGAGGATCGACGTGCGTTCGAAGGATCAGTCGAACTTTCTTATGGGCGTACGCCGCAAGGTCCACTTCCGCTTGTGCCCACCGGCGATCGGCCTCGTCACGGCCCGGGTCCAGACTGGCGGCGAAAAGTTGGTGCCTGCGGAAACCGGCTTCGACCCACACCTCGAAACGGACCGGCGAAGCGATCCGGTTCCATGCCGCCTCTTTCACACCGAAGGCGAAGGTCAGGCGGGCCTCGCTCCCCGCCACCATCGGGGCGAAGGAAACCTCGGAGTTCGGGTGCTGAAAGAGTCCCGTCCTCCGGTCGAAGCCGATCGTGATCGGCTGGACGCCGACATGCCGCGGCGAGGGCGCTCGGACTTTGGCCTTCAGGAATCCGTCCAGCAGGTACTCCTTCACCATGGCTGGCCGGTCTCCCGGGCGTAGATTTCAAAGATCTTCTGGGCGTGCTCTTCCAGCGTCGGTGTGGTCAGATCGGGCACACGGTGCAACCAGGCACTCTCGTCGAGGATCGCGACCAGCCCCGCCTGCAAGTCATGCGCGTCCCCCGCCCGGAAGAACTTCGCCGGCGGAGACGGCAGGCTCTCCTCCAGGGACCCCACTCTCGAGGCTAGGACGGGAATCCCAAGCCGCCGCGCGGCCTTGGCGATGAACGGCGCGTTCTCGTGCCAGGTGGATGGGATGACGACGATGTCGGCTTCCGAGAGGATTCGCGACAGGTCACGCGGCTGGAATTCGCCGGTAAGCCGTACGCGCCGGTCGTTGCTCCCCAGTGACCTCAGGCGGTCACGATACTCCGTACGTGGCTTCATCGGACCGTAAATCCTGCACTCGATGGAAAGCTCGGGTGCACGCGCCAGCGCTTCGAGAAGGATGTGGGCCCCCTTCTGCGGTACCAGCGCGCCGATGAAAACGACGCGCGGCAGGCGGCCTGGGCGGTGTCCGGTCCGCACGACATCCTCCTCGGCGGGCCCATGAGGGATGACCTGGATGGAATCCTCCGGGAAACCGTTCGCTACATAGAACTTCTTTTGAAAGCCCGACAGTGCTATCCGGGCTCGGACCTTCCCGAGGAGGGTCCGGAGGTATGGGTTACGGTCGGCCATCGCCCGCAACTCCCCTCCCAGACGATTGTCGGGGGACGATGCACGCAGGCTTCGGTAGAGGCCGGGGATCAGTTCGATATCCGAAAGGTGCAGCGGCGCGGTACTCGCGAAGCCGTGGGTGGCGTGGACGCACCGCACGCAATCCAGGCGATGGCCTGGCCCGTCGCATACCACTTCGTTCCAGCGCAGAAGCGTATGCCGGGGACATATCGCCCAGAAATCTGTCAGCGTGACCATGACCGGGATGCCGCGAGCCAGGCAGGGCTCGATCGCCGCGCCGCTCAGCTTCATCAAGTGCGTCGCATGGACCAAGTCTGGCCGGAGATCGTCCAGCAGGTCCGCGATCCAGCCGGCGATGACCGGATTGTGAAATTCGTAACGAGCCGGCTCGGGCGAGACCTGCAAGTTGTAATGCAATTCCCACACGCGGATTCCATCGTGCCATCGTCCGTAAGGGCCGAATCGGCGCGGGTTGGCCGACGCGGATTCGTGATACGTCACGACGGCGGCCTCATGGCCCGCCCGGCGAGCGCGTTGGGCCAGGGCGTGCGTGTACACCTCGGTGCCGCCGACGTGCCGCGGGAAGTACTGGTGCGTCAGATAGAGAATCCGCATATGCGCCGCGCGATCAGCCTTCGCTCGCGCGAGTTTGGATTGTAGCCCGGCTCCTCAGACCTACCCTCATCCCCCTTCCCTTAAGGGAAGGAGCGAGGGAGTGAGCAGGGGATGGGGAGCAGACTGGGGGTTAGGTTCGACTCGCTAGAGACCCACCCACCGAGCGAGGAAGCCTTGTAGAAGGAAGATCACCAGCGGGATGAGCAACGCCGAGATAAATCTGGTCAGAGTCCCGGGGCGCCAGGGCCAGGTGGGGAGATGCGCGATTTCGCCTCGCAGCGCGATCAGCGAGTTCAGCGGAAGCGTGGCCTTACCGACGGCGTCCACATCGTCCTTGTCGAGCTTTCGATAGACTTCCTGCACCGCCGATTGCGTGCGCTGGCCCACCTCCGCCAGGAGCGCCCGCTTGGCCCTAACGATCTTGTTGGTCGAGGCACCACAAAGCAGGAGCCCTCTGCAACGAGGGCTCCTGATCCTAATCCCGAGGTCCGAGACTACTTCACTCCTCGTCGTTGTCTCCGCCGCCTGGCGGGCCCCCGGCCCCCGGCGGTTTGCCGCCGGCCCAATCGGGAGGGCCAGCATCCTCAGGTCGCCCAGCACCTTCCGGCGGGCCGCCGGCCCAGAACGGAGGTCCAGCGTCGGCGTTCTCCGGCGCTCCGGGCGGGTTGATCTCACTGGGCTTCCCGATCAATTCCATCGAGATCCAGATCTCGCCCCAGCCCTCGCCGCCGGCCCGGCGGGCCAACGTCTCGTCGGCCGAGGTGCCGGTCTGGTCTTGCGTCATCAGGGCGAGCATGATCTGCCCGAAGCCGAAGCCGCCGTCGCAGAACCAGGCCATCACCTGGTCGTACTCGACCCCGTAGGTCTCGGCGATTCCGGCGCCCACCGGATGCTGCATCTCGGTGTCTTCCAGGCAGAAGTAGCCGACTTCGCCTTTGTCCGTCTCGTCGTCGTCGGGCTCCTGGACAACCACGCTCGTCGCCAGGACCGATCCGTCCTCGGCCAGCGTCCCGTCGACCTCGACGATGTCGCCGACTTCCAGGCCGGCCAAGTCGAAACCTTCGGGCGGTACGACGGTGAAGACTTCGCCCGTCTCGGTTTCGGCCGTGAAGGTGCCGAGGGCGATGTCCGTGACCGTACCGGTGAACTCGACCTCCACCGGGTCGACCTCCTGAGCCAGCGCACCGGTCGCCAGCAGCAGGCCTGCCAACAGCGCCAGAGTCGTTCCGATCCAGAGTCGTCTCATCACTTCCTCCTTGTGCGACGCGCGGCGGTCAGCGCGTCGTAATTCCCAGTTCGGCCCAAACTACGTCCCAAGACTTGCCCTCCGACCGCTCTGCCAGCAGGTCGGCCGCCCCGACCGAGCCCAGGCGTTCCGTCTGGAGGGCCAACAGGATGTCCTCAAAGGTGTGACCGCCGCAGAACCATTCGATGACCTGGTCGTACTCCGTGTCGAAATCCTCGGCGATCGAGGCGGCGATCGGGTGGGGTTCGAGCTCCGGGCAGACTGCCGCCTGGCCGAGCTCAGTGGGCTGCCCGGCGATCGATGTCCCTTCCTGGCCGCCGGCGCTCCCACCCTGCTGGCCGGCCGGGCCGTCCTCGGCCGATGGCCCGCATCCGGCCAGCCCTATCGACAGCCAAACGGCGATCCACACGCAACTCAGGTTCTTCTTCAATATGGTCGGCATCCCGATCACCAGGCGCATCCGGCTGTACGACATCTATTACGAGCCTTCCGGGAAGACGTTACATAGTACCGGGGTCACGCGGCCTCCAGGGATGTTCCTCCCTGCGGTCACGGCGGCCCCACCGGCAGTCCTCCCGGCGGACCACCTGGGATGATCGTGCCAAGCACCTGCGCCGCCCGCTGCCGGCCGGCCTCCGAGGCGTGCAGCGCCTGCTCGACGAAGGCTCTCCCCTCGGCCGCCACGGAGGGCAGCAAGCCGGTCAGCATGAGGCCATGGGCTGAGAGCGTTTGCTCCAACCGTGCGGCCAGCGCCTCGGCTCGCTCCCGATCCTGGCTCGCCAGCGCGCTCACCTCAGCGGCCAACTCGGTGACCCCGTCCTCGTACTCGAGCACCGCTTGCCGGCCCTCTTCCGTCCGTCCCGAGGCGAAATATCCCTGAATCTCGGCGATGCGATCGTCGAGGGCGGACAGCCGGTCCTCAAACGAGGCCAGCTCGGCCCCCGGGTCGAGATCCTCCGCGGACGGTTCTGATCCAGACGGGGCAACCGGGAGATCGATCGGCGGTCCCCCGGGGGGCGTCTGTGGGCTGTCACCCGGTGTGTCTCCCGACAGGATTGGTCCCAGAGCCTGCACCCCCGACTGCGAAGCGGTGATGGCCCGGTCGATCGCGGCGTGCGCCGCTTCCGGCAGGCTGTCCTTGATCGACGCCAGCACCTGAGGGTGGACCGCGGTCGCGGCCTGGATCAGATCGTCCAGCGCCTGCGTCCTGGCCGCGTCGCCGTCGGCGGCCACACTCGCCAGTTGCGCCGCCGCCACGTCGATGGCTTCGACGTAGCCCGTCAGGGCCAGATCGAGGCGTTCGGGCGTGCCGTCGGAAGTGGACAGGTCACCGAGTTCGAGAAGTCGCTCCTCGGCGAAAGCCAGCGCCAGCGACGCCCTGTGCTCGGGTGATGTCGCCAGCCCCAGGCGGAGCCCCTCCACCGCCCGGTCGAGCGGGTAGAGCACGCTGCCGGGCGAAGACCCGTCGGCGGCGTAAGCCGCGGCCAGCCCGGTCGTGCCGAGCAGCGCCAGCACCAGCAGCGAAGCCAGAGCCCACGATAGCCTGAATGCGGATCCCGAGCGTGGTCGAGCGGCCGAACCGCCCGCCCGACGGACTCCGGAGAGGCGGGCCTGAAGCCGCCGAGGCGATTGCGAGCGGAACGCAGTCGAGGGCTCGATCGCCGGAGCCTCCGACAAGCGGGCGGCAAGGCGCAGCACCCCCTCCAGCCGTTTCCGCTGCTCCGGATAGGCGTCGAGGCTATCGGCGATGCTTCGGCCTGGCCGCATCTCGTCGAGCAGACGCGCCAGGTGGACGGCGTCTTCATTGGCTCGAGTCATGAGCCTCTCCTGGCGATCGGTCCAGCGACTCCCGAAGCGCCGCCAGGGCGCGATGCTGGAGGACGCGGGCCGCCGCCTGGGAACAACCAATGATCAGGGCCGCTTCGGCATGAGTGATGCCGGCGATGAAACGCAGCGTCAGAACTTGCTGATACTCGGGCTTCAGCCCGCGGATCGCCTGAGCAAGCCTGCGGCTTTCATCCTTGGCGATCAGCGACGCCTCCGGCGCCGGGGCCGAGTCGGCGATTTCCATGTCGTCCAGCGACCCCTGCGGCTTGCGGGCACGGTAGCGATCGATCAGCAGGTTGTGGGCCACCCGGTAGAGCCAGGAGCGGAAGGCGACACGTCCTGGCTGGAATCGCTTCAATCCCTCCCAGACGCGCAGGAAGGTGGTCTCGGTCAGGTCCTCCGCCTCGGCGGAGTCACCCAGGCGGTAATAGGAATAACGGTAAATGGCCGTCATGTGCTTCTCGTAGAGAGTCCCGAAGGCCCCGGCATCGCCGGCGATTGCCCTGCGCACGAGGTCGGCATCGCTGTCGTGGTTGGAGACCATCGGCCTCGGCTACCAGTAGATACGAATTGCGGCTCGGGAAGTTACAGCGAACCCGGCGCCGCGCCCACCGGAAGGAACCGGCAAGGGGCGGCGGGCGGTTCAGGTCAGGCCGGCGAAGGTCTGGCGAGCGGCATCGAGGGTGGCTCGAATCACTTCGTCGCCGTGCGTGGTGGAAAGGAAGCTGGCCTCGAACTGGGACGGCGCCAGGTAGACCCCGCGGTCCAGCATCCGGCGGAAGAACTCGGCGAAGCGGTCGGTATCACAGGCCCGGACGGTGGACCAATTGCGCGGCTCTTCCGAAGTGAGGAAGAGCGAGAACATCGTACCCACGCGAGTCCCTTGCACCGAGACCCCGGCCTGGCGGGCGGCCGACAGCATCCCGTCGGCGAGGACGGCGGCCCGGCGCGTTGGGCCAGGGCGTGCGTGTACACCTCGGTGCCGCCGACGTGCCGCGGGAAGTACTGGTGCGTCAGATAGAGAATCCGCATATGCGCCGCGCGATCAGCCTTCGCTCGCGCGAGTTTGGATTGTAGCCCGGCTCCTCAGACCTACCCTCATCCCCCTTCCCTTAAGGGAAGGAGCGAGGGAGTGAGCAGGGGATGGGGAGCAGACTGGGGGTTAGGTTCGACTCGCTAGAGACCCACCCACCGAGCGAGGAAGCCTTGTAGAAGGAAGATCACCAGCGGGATGAGCAACGCCGAGATAAATCTGGTCAGAGTCCCGGGGCGCCAGGGCCAGGTGGGGAGATGCGCGATTTCGCCTCGCAGCGCGATCAGCGAGTTCAGCGGAAGCGTGGCCTTACCGACGGCGTCCACATCGTCCTTGTCGAGCTTTCGATAGACTTCCTGCACCGCCGATTGCGTCCGCTGGCCCACCTCCGCCAGGAGCGCCCGCTTGGCCCTAACGATCTTGTTGTGTATGCCGACCAGAGGCAGAAGGAAGGTAGCCCCCGAGAGCGTGAACATGAATGCGAGCAGGACGGTAGCCAGACCGCTGGTGAGAATCGCCGGGAAGGCCGAAATCGTCCCGTACAGAAGGAGGATCCAGCCCGCCCCGGTCGTGGCCGAGAGACTCGAGAACGCGTATAACGGCTCGGGGATGAAAAGGTTGATCTTCTGGGTGCGCGCATAGATGTCGTGCACCAGCTTGAGCTGGCGCAGCGTGTGGTAGATCAGGGAACCCACCAACGCGAAGTTCAAGCTGGCGAGGGCCATCCACAGTGCGCCGGCACTCGGTGATGTGAGCGCGGGGGCGAAGAGCTGAGGCGTCAGGGTACGCGCCGTCCACAGCACCCCGATCCCCGCCGCGCTCGCCAGCAGCACGGGCCCGGCGGGCATCGTCGTCAGAGCACGGCGGAGTTGGGGCAGACTCTCTTGACCCTCCCCCAGCGCCGGGCGAAAGACATCCAGCGCCCTGTCCGCCAAACGGTCCAACGCATGGATGAGGCCGAGGGGATATGCTGTCCACAGCGCCAGCAAAAGATGCACCGGGCTCAGCGCCGGGAAAGCCAGGCTCCCGTCCGACCACTTGCTGATGTGGACCACGACGGCCTCGAGGATCCCGAGCGTGGGATAGAAAACCCAAAGCGGCCAGCCGAGCGACTCGACTCTTTCGAGGACCCAATCGATCCAGGATTTGGAGCGCGCCCGCACCGACCCGGGTGAGGCGACGGCGGCCGACGAGCTCATTCGGCCTTGAATCTTCGGCGAAGGACTTCCATCAGTTCGGGGACTTTCCGACTCAAGGGGCCAAAGGTCTCCTGGGCCGGGACTTGTGGGCCAAGGCCGATCGAGAGCAGCCGGTCTGGCCCGAGGACGACCGTCAGGTGCTGCCTGCGGGAGCCGGCCAGGCTGGCGAACCGTGCTTTTCCGCCGTCGATTTCTTTCAGGACTCTCTCGGCCATCATGACCGAGGTGGCGGCCATGGCCGAGATCCGTTCCACCTCGACCGGAGGCTGAGCCGGGACACAGGCCATGATCAGGCCGTTCTCATCCACCAGCGCGATCCACTCCGGCTGGGGAAGTTCGGCCGCGAGTTCGGTGAGGACACGCAGGAGTTCAGATTGCCGGCTTACCATCGAGACCTCGAAACCCACGATCCGAAACGAATGCTGAAAGGGTATCCCGTCGCCCGTCAATCTGCAAGCCTCCCCCACTGTCATCCCCAGCCCCGACCCCTTCTTCCCTTAATGTCATTCCAGGGCGAGCCTAGAGCCCGTCGAAGGGCGAAGCCCGTGGAATCGCTAACACCAAACCACCTAGGGCCTCGCGTGAACGAAACGACGCGCCAAGCCTTGCCGGCGGTCTCCACGAGCCCCAGCCCTCTTGCTCCCAGCGGCTCGATCTCTCGTGCCGCGCTTTTGGCGACTCCACGGCCCCTTCGACAGAGCCTGTCCTGAGAGCTGAGCGAAGGCGAAGCGTCGAAGGGCTCAGGGCAAGCTCTCCGGGCCTGGAGTGACATGTAAGAAATGCGAATCATATTCCCGACCAAACTGCATGCTAATTCCCCTTCCCCCAATGTCATCCCCAGCCCCGACCCCTTCATCCCTTAATGTCATTCCAGGGCGAGCCCAGAGCCCGTCGAAGGGCGAAGCCCGTGGAATCGCTAACACCAAACCACCTAGGCCTCGCGTGAACGAAACGACGCGCCAAGCCTTGCCGGCGGTCTCCACGAGCCCTGGCCCTCTTGCTCCCAGCGGCTCGATCTCTCGTGCCGCGCTTTAGCGACTCCACGGCCCCTTCGACAGGCTTAGGGCAAGCTCTCCGGGCCTGGAGTGACATTAAGAAATCCGCATCACATTCCCGCGCCAACTGCATGCCAATTCCCCTTCCCCCAATGTCATTCCAGGGCGAGCCCGTGGAATCGCTAGAACGAACCCATTGAAGACACGCGTGAACGAAACGACGCGCCAAGCCTTGGGCGCCTTCCTCCTCGAGCACAGGCCTTTTCCTCGAGCGGCTCGATCTCTTGTTCCCCGCGTTAGCGACTCCGCGGCCCTTTCGACGGGCTCAGGACAAGCTCTCCGGGCCTGGAGTGACATGTAGGAAGGCTATCGACCCAAGTCCCTCCAATTCTTTCGGGCTACAATGGCCTCCCGATGGACTTCCAACCTCTCACACGCCGGCCCGCATTTCGAACCGCGGCCGGACTCGGGGCGACGGTCATCGGATACCTGCTCTTGCGCCGGACCGTGCCGGCGCCTGCCCCGTTCAGCCTCGTGTTGGATCTCGGGCTGTTCGCGGTCGTGCTCACGTTCACGCTCGCCCTGGCATCCCAATTCGTCCTCCCGGTCCATCGAGTCGCCGAAAGGGTCGCGGCCGTGCGCAGGTTATTCGGTTACGGCCTGGGAGAGCGCGGGCCGGTCCTCTTCATTGAAGATGGCCGCCCCATCGAGGGCAGTCGAGATCGCCGGAGCGGTCCGGGTGTCTTGCTGATTGGACAAGCCAGCGCTGCAGTCCTGCGTACCGATGTGTCCTACACCCGCGCGGTCGGTCCCGGCGTCGTCTTCACCCCGCCCGGAGAACGGCTCGCCGAAGCCTTGGATCTCCGCCGGCAAGTTCGCCGGCAACGCGGGCGGCCGGCACCGGGATCCCAGCCGGCGACGACGGCCTCGAGTGCCCTGACGCGCGATGGGATCCCCATTTTCGCTGACCTGAGCGTGACCTTCATGCTGGACCCGGGCCACACCTTCCGCCCGCGCGAAGGCAGTCACCCGGCGCTGCCGCCGTTTGAGTTCCACCCCCAATCCGCCATTCGGGCCGTGTATGGACACGCTTACGGTGAGGCCCAAGACGTCCCCTGGACCGAACTTCCGTTGCGCTTGGCGGCCGACGTCTGGCGCGAGCGAGCGAAGTCACGGCTGCTTTCCGCGTTCCTCGGCGCCGATAGCGACGCGCGCCGGAACCTGGCCGACCTTCGGCAGGAAATCCTCGACCGTTTGCAGGGCTCAGGCGAAGGCGCGGGTTCTCCTCGCGCCGCGGGCGAGTCCGCGGCCCGAGAGGCCGAGCTCCTGCGCGCTCGGGGCATCCGCGTTCTGGACGTTCACATCGGGAACGTCTTCCTTCCAGAGGAAGTCCGCCGCGAGCGCATTCAACAATGGAAGGCACGTTGGACGGCCGCTCATGAGCGTGAGCTCACCGAAGTGCGGACCCTCGAGACTTCGCTGCGGCGGCAGGCCATCCAGGAGAGCGCGAGCACTCTCCGGCAGCGCCTCACCGGCGAGCTGCGCGTTGCCCTGGCGGCCGGGGCAACTCCCGGATCTTTGGAAACCCTGCGCCTGATCGTGCGCGACGCCGTTCGGCTTGCCGGAGACGCGGACCGTTCCCCGGAGGCGGGTCCGCTGGCAGAACACCTGCGGTCGATGGCGGAGGAAATTGAGAACCTCGTCCGGGACGATCCCCGTCCCGGGACGGTGGCCTGATGCGGCGCGCCTCGGTGGCCAATGCACTGCCCTTCGGTGGCACCCTTGGTGATCTGCTGAGCGGCCTGCTCGACAGGAGTCCAGGCGGCGCTTCTCTCCGGCTGGCTCTCCTTTCGGCTGCGCTCGCAGGCTATTGGTTCGCACTCGCCTGGACCGCCGGCTTCCCCGTCCTGCTTCCTCGCCAGTGGACGGACGGGCTGCCATTCCCTTTGAACCCGATCGTAGATCTAGCCGCCTCGTTTCTGGCTCCGTCCGTGTTGGTGCATCTCCTGCCGGTGGTGGCGGGAATCTGGCTTGGGTTGCGGGTGGCCAGTCATTACGTCGCCGACTTATTCGAATTGGAGGACTTTGCCACAGCGACCCGGTATCTGGCTGCCTCGGTGTTCGGCCTTGGCGAGGAGGGGCTGGAGATCGACCGCGGGGAGTTGGAAACCTACGACTCTTCCCATCCACTGGTCCGAATCGGCGGACCTGGAAGGGTTCGTGTCCACCTCGGATTCGCCGCCGTCACCGAGACCGCGGACGGCGAGCTGAAGATCTACGGCCCACGCGCGGGCATTCCTCTCAGCGGCTTCGAGCGGCTGCGCGCGGTCATCGACCTGCGGGACCAATTGCGCGAGCTTCCCGAGGTGCGCGCCGTTTCGCGCGACGGGGTCGAGATCCTCGCCCGCAGGGCGCAGATGGTGTTCCGCGTCTACTCGGGCGGTCGGCCGCGAGGCCTGGAAGACCCCTACCCTTTCACGGAGGAGTCGATCCGCCGCCTGGTGTACGGCCGTCCGGTCTCCGAGGGAGGACCGCTGAAATGGACCGACACACTCCCGAGCCTGGTCGAGCGCGAAATCCAGGCCTTTGTTTCGGCGTTGACGTTGGAGGAGTTCCTGGACCTACAGGTCGATCCGATCCTCGGCGGTGACGCTCCCTCGATAGGGGAAAGCGGGATCCACATTTCGTCGCAGCGATTGGTGGATACCATCCACACGGACGCCACGCGCCAACGCTTGCGGGAGGATGGGCTCGAGCTGACCTGGGTCAGCGTGGGGTCGTGGGAAATCCCCGATCCCGCCTCCGGCACGGGCGCCGGCGTGGGCCAGTCTTTGATTCTGTCGTGGCGTGATGTCGAACGCGCGCGCCGGCTGCAGGTCCCCGAGGTTCTGGTGCAGCGCCGGTCACAAGCCGGAAGGGAATACGAGGCCCAGGTGCTGCGAGAGATGCTCGAGGCCTGGCATGGACCCCTGCGCGCGCACACATCGGGTCGCACCTGGGCCGCGCTGCGCGCAGTGCGTCAACGTCTGCCGCCGGCGTCAGAGGTGGCGCCTCATGCCGGCTCAGCGATTGCCGATGCGGAAGTGCTGGCCCATCTGGACCGCTTGACCGAGCCGGACGCTGCAGGCGGGAGGCGGGAGTGATCGAGCGGGCTGACCCCCAGGGCCCCGTGGTCGTGATCGGCGCCTCCGGGATCGATCTGGTGGGGAAGCTTGACGGCCCGCTATCGACTGGCACCTCCAACCCCGGCCGCCTGCGCATGTCCCAGGGCGGCGTCGCGCGCAATGTGGCCGAGAACTTGGCGCGCCTGGGTGTCGAGGCCGTCCTGATCACCGCGGTAGGTGACGATCCCACGGGGAGTCAGATCCTCGAGGGCGCCGAGGCCGCGGGCGTGCAGGTGGAGTATTCGGTGCGCGTCCCAGGCGCCCATACAGGCTCCTACCTGGCGCTGCTCGATGAGCACGGCGTGCTTCATGCCGGTGTGGACGATATGCGCGTGATCGAATCGCTCACGCCAGATGATCTTCGCCGCGCGGAACCGGCGCTCGCGTCGGCCCAAGCCATGTTCTTGGACGCCAATCTTTCGGAGGGAACGCTCGCCGCCGCGCTCGAGACGGCCCAACGCCTGGGCCTGCGCGTGGCAGCCGATCCGACCTCCCGCGTTCTTGCCCGCCGGCTCATCCCGCACCTCTCAGCCCTGTGGCTGGTCACTCCCAACCAGGCGGAGGCCGCGGTCCTCTCGCCTGCCTCCACACTGGTTTCCGGACGCGTCCAGGGTCAGGATGCGGCACGTCAGCTGGTGGCCGCAGGGGTCCAGATCGCTGTGGTCACCCTGGCCGAGTTCGGCGTCGCCTACGCCAGCGCGGACTTGAGCGGCCACGTGCCGGCGCTGCGAACTGAGATCGCCGACCCCACCGGCGCGGGCGACGCCCTCACCGCCGCTCTCCTATTCGCACTCTTACACGACATCCAGCTGGATGAGGCCGTTCGGCTGGGCGCCTCGGCCGCGGCCCTGACGTTGCGAACTCCCGGGACCGTCGTGCCCAACCTTTCCCTCGAATTGCTGTACGACCAGCTCCGCTGACCCTCACCTCGATGACCGTTCCGACTCCCGACTGGCTCGACCTGCTCCCGGAGGTCGCGGCCGCCCTGCGCGAGGCGAAGCCTGTGGTCGCGCTGGAATCGAGCCTCATCACGCACGGCCTACCACGCCCCGTCAACCTGGATGTCGCCCGCGCCTTGGAGGCGGAAATCCGTTCCAGAGGCGCCGTTCCCGCGACCGTCGCCGTCCTCGCCGGCCGGATTCGAGTCGGCCTCACCCTTGAGGATTTGAGCCAGCTGGCCGAGGACAAGACAGCGCGTAAGGCCAGCCGGAGGGATCTGTCGGGGACCCACGTCTACGGCGGGACCGCCGGGACCACCGTGGCAGCCACGGCGCACGTCGCCCATGCCGCCGGGATCAAGACCTTCGCCACCGGAGGTATCGGCGGTGTCCACCGCGGCCCGAGTGGCGACATTTCAGCGGACCTGCCTGCCCTTGCCGAAATCCCGATGGTCGTCGTGTGCTCGGGTGCGAAATCGATTCTGGACTTGCCCCGGACGATGGAATGGCTCGAGACGCACAGTATCCCGGTGCTTGGCTGGGGCACGAATGAGCTCCCGGCGTTCTTCTCTCAGTCTTCGGGGCTGCCCCTCGAAAGCCGCGTGGAGAACGCCGAACAGGCCGTGCGGTGGGCGAGGGCGCACTGGCGCCTCGGATTGCACAGCGCCGTGATCGTGTGCGTCCCGTGTCCGGAGGCCCACGCCCTGCCTGTGGAGAAAGTGGAAACCTGGTTGCGGGAGGCCGAGGCGCTGGCCAACGATGTCCAAGGCCCCGGAAAGACTCCTTACGTGTTGGACCGGTTGTCCCAGGTTAGCGGAGGGGCGACTCTGGCCGCGAACCGGGCCTTGCTGCTGAAAAATGCTTCCGTGGCCGCGGCCCTTGCGGGAGCCCTGGGCCGAACGGTCTAGCGCTGACGGCTCTCAAAGGAACTTGCTGGGGAAGTCCAGCACTCTGAGCCTGTCGAAGGGCTCGGGGTGCTGGATTTCTTCCCCCCATCGACAATAGTTCCAGCACGCTGAGCTTGTCGAAGCGCGCTCCACGGGGGCAGGCTCTCCAACATGGCGCCCCTCGACAGAGCCTGCCCTGAGCTTGTCGAAGGGCTCGGGGTGCTGGATGTCTTCCGCCATCGGCGATAGCTCCAGCACGCTGAGCTGTCAAAGCGGGCTCCACGGGGGCAGGCTCTCCAACGTGGCCCCCCTCGACATGCTCGGGGTGGTGAACCTAATCCGCCGCATCCTCCAGTTGCCCGATTTTGCACAAAAGGCCCGAAGGTAACGCTCCTAGAGAGGGCCCCCATGGTAAAATGCCTTGAGCCCTGCAGGACAGGCATCGTACAAGGATTGGGGATGATCGAAGTCGCCATCGATAGCATCCGAGTTTCCTTGATGTCGCAACACCGAATCGTGATCTTGAAAGACGTCGACTCGGAGCGATTCCTCCCCATCTGGATCGGGCCGTACGAGGCCGAGGCCATCACCGTCAGCCTCCAGGATATGGAGGTGGCACGGCCGCTCACGCACGATCTGCTGAAGAACGTCCTGACCACACTCGGAGCGGAAGTCTTACGCGTGCAGATCACCGAGCTTAAGGATGACGTCTTCTACGCTCGCATCCTCGTTCGGGCCAACGGCAAGGAGCTCGAGATCGACTCGCGCCCCTCGGATGCACTGGCGCTCGCCGTGCGCGTCCACGTTCCCATCTTCGTGGAAGAAACCGTGATGGAGGAAGCTGCCTCCGAGCCGGACGGCGAAGTCGAGACCGAGGAACCGTCCGGAAAGCCGGACGAGCGGTTGGAAGTGTTCAAGAATTTCGTCGAGAAGCTCGACATGGACGACTTGGAAACCAGCGAAGGCGACACCGAAGAGTGACCCGGGCCGCCCACGGGCCCGCCGCGCGGCGAATCAGCTCCGACTGATCCACCAAAAACGAGTTCGACCGAGAGTCCCATGACCGAATCCAGCCCCACCCCGCCATCCCCTGGCTCGGGAGATGGGCGCGGCGCTCAACCCGTCCCATTCCATCGTGAGGCCGAGGACGCCGTCATCGGCTCGGTCTTGGTCAACGCCGAGGTCTACTTCGACCTGGCGAATTTCCTCTCGCCGACCGACTTCTTCCTGCATCGCAACCGCTGGGTCTGGGAGGCCTTCGCCGGTCTGCACGAGCAGCGGCTTCCGGTCGACGTCCTGACCGTCGCCGAGGAGCTCGAGCGGCAGGGGAGGCTGGACGAAGTGGGTGGCCCCGCCTACCTCACGGAGCTGATCCACAGCGTCCCCACCTCGTTGCACGCCGAGGCCTACGGCCGGCTGGTCGAGGAGACCGCCATCCGTCGTCGGCTGATTGAGGCGGCACAACAGGTGGCCCGCCTCGCCTACCAATCCGAGACCCCGATCGAGGACGCGGTCAACGAGGCCGAGAAAGCCGTCTTCGGCGTCAGCGAGCGGCGCCTCACCCATCAGCTCCAGCCCATCCGGCAAGTTCTGAGTGAGTTCTACGACCGGATGGACTACCTGGCTCGTCATCAGGACGAGACCATCGGCGTGCCCACCGGTTTCATCGATCTGGACCGTGTCCTGGGCGGGATGCAGCCTAGCGATCTCATCATCATCGCCGGCCGTCCGGGCCAGGGGAAATCCGGCTTTTGCCTGAGTGTCGCCAAGAACGCCAGCCAGATCCACAAGAAACGAGTGGCCTTTTTCTCGCTCGAGATGTCCAACGAGCAGCTCGTTCAGCGCTTGGTGGCACAGGAGACGGCGATCGACTCGCAGCGCCTGCGCCTGGGAGAGATCCGCGACGAGGAGTGGCCGCTCTTCACACAGGCGGTCAGCACGTTGAGCGACACCCACCTATACCTCGATGACACGCCGGCGATCACGCCGCTGCAGCTCATCACGAAGTGCCGCCGCCTACACATGGAGATCGGTCTCGACCTGGTGGTGGTGGACTATCTCCAGTTGATGACCGGCGACACACGGACCGAAAACCGCGTCCAGGAAGTCTCGTATATCTCGCGCAATCTCAAGGTCCTGGCGCGTGAGATGAAAGTGCCGGTTCTTTCGGCGGCCCAACTCTCCCGCGCCGTCGAGCAGCGGTCCGACAAACGGCCGGTTCTCTCCGACCTTCGCGAGTCGGGCAGCCTCGAGCAGGATGCTGACGTCGTGCTCTTTATCTACCGACCGGACCAATACGAGACGGACACGATGAAGCAAAACGTGGCCGAGATCATCGTCTCGAAGCACCGCAACGGCCCCACCCATCCCGGAATCGAACTCGTCTTCCGCAAGTCCCTGGCGAAGTTTGAGAACGCCGAGCGGCGCCAGAGCATCGGCGAGGCCGTCTGACCCGGCCGCGAGGGCCATCGCGAGAGATGGGCGGTCCGAAATTCGGCGGGTTTCCTGAAGGTCGCTCTCCCATGACGCCGATCCCCGAGGCGTTTTACACCGACCTGCTCGGCGCGATCGACGATCTATCCGAGCTCAAACTCACCTTGCTCGCCTTCCACATCCTGAGCCGCCGGGAGGCCCGTGTGCGCTACCTCCGGCGCGAGGAGCTTCACGCCCATCCAGTTTGGGGCGAAAAACCTCCGGCGGAATTGGACACCGCGCTGGCCGCGGCCGTCCGGCGGGGCAGCCTGCTCGAGGCTCGGGTGGAACTCGACCAGGGGGCGGAATCGCTGTACTTCTTGAACACGCCTCGGGGGCGGGCGGCCGCGCAAGGCGTCCGCGCCGGTGATTGGACGCCCGGGGCTGAGGCGGGGGAGCCGGTCGAGCTCCCTCCCGAACGGTCCAGCGTCTTTCAGTTGTACGAAGAAAACCTCGGGCCGCTTACGCCGATGATCGCCGAGTCGCTGCGCGAGGCGGAAGAGACCTACCCCGCGTCATGGATCGAGGACGCGGTCCGCATCGCCGTGAACAACAACGTGCGAAAATGGAGCTACGTCCGCGCCGTCCTCGAAGGCTGGCGCACACGAGGCAAGGATGACCGAGAAAATCGGGGCGACTCTGAAAAGGCTCGCCGCCGCTACCTCAAGGGCTCCTAACGTGGAGGGCGCTGGGCCGACGCGCCCCACGGACCTGCTCGGCGATCCCGACTGCCCGCACTGTCACGGGGTCGGGTATGTCAGCCGGGATCTGCCGGTCGGACATCCCGATTTCGGGAAGCTCGAGATCTGTGTCTGCCGCCAGGCCGAAGTCCAGGGCCGGCTGCGCGACCAGCTCTTCCGGCTGAGCCGGCTCGAGGAGCTGCGCCACCTCACCTTCGATTCGTTCGAGCCTCAGGGCAGGGTCGGCCTCGGTGAACAAGAGCGGGCATCGCTCGAGCAGGCGTTCAATCAGGCCCGCATGTACGCGGACGATCGTCAGGGTTGGCTGCTTCTTCAGGGCGATTTCGGGTGCGGAAAGACGCACCTGGCGGCCGCCATCGCCAACGCCGCGGTGATGCAGGGCGTGCCCAGCCTGTTCCTGACCGTCCCCGACCTGCTGGACGCGCTGCGCTTCGCGTTCGACGCGGAAGAGGTCACCTTCGAAGAACGCTTTGAGCAGATCCGGGGCGCGCCCCTGCTGGTGCTCGACGACTTCGGCACTCAACACGCCACCGAGTGGGCCCGCGAGAAACTCTTCCAAATCCTCAACCACCGGTACATCAATCGCCTGCCGCTGGTCATCACGACCAACCTGGCGCTCGAAGAGCTTGAGGGTCGAGTCCGCTCCCGCCTTTCCGACCCAGAGCTTGTGAAGCACATCACAATCCGGGCGCCCGACTTCCGGCGTCCCGTCGAAGACAGCCGGCAGCACGCCCTGTCGTCGCTGCCGCTGCACGCGCAGCAGACCTTCGGCACCTGGGTGGAGCGCAAGGACGAGAGGATCGCAGCCCAGGATCTGCGCACCCTGGCGGATGCATTTCGCGTCGCCCAGAAATATTCCGAGGACCCGCGCGGTTGGCTCGTGTTCATGGGCCCCTTCGGCTCCGGCAAGACCCACCTGGCGGCGTCCATCGCCAACTACCGCGCCGGATCCGGCGAAGCCGTCATGTTTGTCGTCGTGCCGGACTTGTTGGACCACCTTCGGGCGACCTTCAGCCCGAACAGCGCAGTTTCCTACGATCGTCGGTTCGAGGACGTGCGCTCAGCGCCACTACTTGTACTGGACGATCTGGGGACCCAAACCGCCACCCCCTGGGCCCGAGAGAAGCTGTATCAACTCTTCAACCACCGCTACAACGCCGCGTTGCCGACGATCATCACGACCGCGGAGGACGACGAGAAGATCGACCCGCGCCTGTTGGCTCGCTTTCACGACACCCGGATGTGCACGATCGTCCGCATCAGCATGCCCGGGTTCCGCGGCGCTCCGGAACGGCCGCGACCGCGGCGATAGCCGCACGCTAGACATGGCCGCCCGCGTGCTACAATGCGCGCGCCCCAGCCCCCATCGTCTAGAGGCCTAGGACGCGGCCCTTTCAAGGCCAAAACCGGGGTTCGAATCCCCGTGGGGGCACAAACCAAGGCGAGTGACCAGTCCTCAGTCTTCAGCCATCAGTTCCCCCCCACCGCCGACCGACTAAGCGGAGGATAGATCCGATGCCTCGGTTCCTCATTGAGGTCCCTCACGAAGCCAAGAAACAGGCCTGCGATCTCGCCGTCCAGGTTTTCCTCCAGACGGGGTCCCATTTCATGACGAATGCGGATTGGGGGTGCGCCGACGGAGAGCACAAGGCATGGTTTATCTTGGAGGTGCCCAACAAAGAAGAGGCGCGCCAGATCCTGCCTCCCGCGTTCCGTCTCGATGCGAAAGTCGTCGAGCTCCAGAGGTTTCGCCTGGCCGATTTTGAGCAGACCCTCGGCCCTCACGAGCCCTAGGCCAGGCTCAATCCCCACCCGTCCTGCAGCAGGCCGCGAACATTCATGAGGCAAGGCTCGAACTCGTATGACGTGATTGTGGTCGGATCGCGCATCGGCGGTGGTTTCACCGCCGCCCTCCTGGGCGACCAGGGCCATCGAGTTCTCGTCCTCGAGCGCGCGGCATTTCCCAGCGACACCCTGTCGACTCACTTTTTTCGCGCTCCTACACTTCGGGCATTGAAGCAGATCGGCCTGCTTGAGAAGGTCCAGGCTGTTGCCCCGCGCTTGACGGTCGATTTCAATGTGGTCGACGGCATCGCTTTTCCGGAGCCTGTCGATGGCCCGGAAGACTTCCCTTACTACCTGTGCGTTCGCCGGATCACCCTGGACGGCCTCCTGGCAGAACGATTGCGACAGACCTCGGGGGTCGACTTGCGCGAACATTCGCGGGTCGAGGCGTTGACTTCAGAAGGTTCTCGAGTCGTGGGCGCGAAGTGGACCGGGCCCGAAGGTAAGGAGCAGGCTCGGGCCAGGGTCGTGGTCGGGGCCGACGGACTACGGTCCGTCGTGGCGGCGCAAGTTCATCCCGCCTACGAACACCAGGAACCCGTGCGCCGCGCGATGTACTACGCGTACGTGAGAGGCTTGCCGGGCCAGGAGGGTCCGGCGGCGGAGTTTCACTATCGTGGCGATCACCTGGTGTATGCCTTTCCATGCGATGGCGATTTGACGCTCCTGGCTGCCTCGGTACCGGTGTCCGAGTTCGACGAGTTCCGTCACCAGCCGGGGGCAAGACTTTGGCAGGAGCTTCACGCAATGACCCAGATCGGGCCGCGCCTCAACGGAGCCGTGCGAGAGGGGCCCGTCCGCGGAACGGGTAGTATTCCCGGCTACCTCCGGTACCCCTATGGTCCAGGTTGGGCATTGGTCGGGGACGCCGGAATGGTGATGGACCCCTGGTCGGGCCAGGGAATTGACCAAGCCTCCACCCACGCCGTCATCCTTGCGCGACAAATCCAAGCGTTCCTCGCCGGGGAGTCCGATTGGGACTCCTCGATGCGGGAGTACCACCGCGAGAGAAACGCTTTCAGCGAGAAGACCTATCATCGCACTTGTCGATTCTCTCAGGATCTACGACCCATGACCCGCAAGGCTCTGGAACGCCGAGGGCTTCTTCGAGAAGAGCCGGACGGGCAGCCTTGACGCAAGCCCGGGACCGGAGCTGGAAGCCGGTAGATGGAAGCATGGTCTCTTGGCGGATGACTGAGGACTCCGGATGATCTTGGTCACCGGTGCCGGCGGATATGTCGGCAGCCACACGCTACGTAGAATCGCCGCCAGCGGCAAGAGTGCGCGAGCGATAGTCCGGGATCGTGGCCGTGCGGAGCGGGAAGGCCGGCTCAAGGGCCTGCAGGTTGAATGGGCTGAAGGGGACGTCACGCGTCCCGAGAGCCTGGTCCCCGCTCTGCAGGGCATCGACACGGTCATTCACACCGTCGCCATCGCCATCGAGCGCGGCGGACAGACCTATGAGCGGGTCAACTTCGAGGGAACGCAAGACCTCGTCGCCGCCTGCGAGCGAGCCGGGGTCCGGCGTTTCATTCACCTATCGCAATTGGGCGCGGACCCGTCCCTTCCCTACCGGTTCCTGGCCTCGAAGGGCCGCGGCGAAGCTGCCGTCTCCAGATCCAAACTCGCCTGGACTCTCTTTCGTCCGTCGGTCATCTGGGGGCCCGAGGACGAGTTTGCCAACACCTTCGCCCGCCTGGCGCTGATCACGCCGCTCATCTTCCCGATCGTCGGCGATGGGAAGGCACGCTTCCAGCCGGTGTGGGTGGAAGATGTAGTCACCTGCCTGATCCGGATCCTCGATGACCCCACCACCGAAAGCAAGACGTTCGAACTCGGCGGACCCGAAATCCTGACGTTGGAGGAGATCGAACGCCGTGCCCTGGCTGGCATCGGGGCGCGGCGACTCTGGCTGCGGATTCCACTCCCGCTGATTCGAATCGCCGTTGGGTTGATGCAAACGCTCCTTCCAGCCCCGCCGGTCACAACCAGCCTCCTCGAACTGCTGGCGGTCGACAACGTGTGCCAGAACAATGAGCTGCAGCGATTTGTCCCCTCTCCCACTCCGTTCACATCCGAGAACGCGCGGGCGTACATGCGGAGCTTCACAGCCGGGGCGACGATTCGTGGCCTGCTCGGCGGCTGACCTCCGCAATCTCTTACCTGATCCCTGATCCCCGATCCCTGACTCTGAAACCTGTTGCATCCTGACCCCGCCCATGGCATCCTAGGCGCCGCCGGCCGTCAGGGCCGGCGATTGACTCGGAGCCCCAATGAGAATCCCCGCCACATCCGCGGACTATCTCGATCTGATTCAAAAAGGTCTCCCCCCGCGAGGCGGGCCGGCGCAGAAGGTTCTTGTCCTCGGCGCGGGCATGGCCGGCCTCACAGCGGGCTATGAGCTCCTCCGCGCCGGACACGAGGTCGAGATTCTGGAAGCGCAGACCCGCGTCGGGGGACGGGTTTTCACGATGCGGGAGCCGTTCTCCCACGGGCTGTATGGCGAGGCCGGAGCCATGCGTATCCCGAGGGCGCATCACTTGACAATGGCGTATGTCGAAAAGTTCGGCCTGCACACCTATCCGTTCCAAATGGGGAACCCGAAAGCGCTTTGCTGCTTGATGGGGTTGCGGCTCACGCTCGAAGAGGCCGAGCGCGAGCCGGATCGGCTGGGGTTTGAGCTGGCCGATATCGAGCGCGGCCAGACCTCCAGCGCGCTTTGGGAAGGCGCCCTCCGCCCGTTTTCGTCCCGACTCGAAACGGTGGGCGATGAGGCCTGGACCTCGATCGTGGAAGAGTTCGATGCCTATTCCGTCCGTGAGTTCCTGGAGGCCCAGCGTTGGTCGGAAGGCGCCATCGAGCGCTTCGGCCTTCTCGCCAATCAGGAAGCCTTGATGAATTCGTCCTTCCTGGAGCTCCTGCGCGAGGAGCTCGGAAACTACTACACCGATATGGTCCAGATCGAGGGTGGCATGGACCACCTGCCGCGGGCCTTCCTGCCCGATCTGGCGGGTCGCATTCGTTTCGGCGCTCGCGTCGTCGCCATTGAGCAGACCCCCGACGAGGTCATCGTGCACTACCGAACCGGCGCGGGCCGGTTCGCCGCCCGTGGCCATCGGGCCATCGTCACGCTTCCGAGCCCGGTCCTCCGGCATGTCGAGTTCCTTCCCGGGCTTTCTCGGGCCAAAATGCGGGCCATCCGCCAACTCCATTACGATGCCTCGGCCAAGATCCACCTCCAATGCGGGAGGAGATTCTGGGAAGAGGATGACGGGATCTTCGGAGGAGGGACGGTAACGGATCTGGCCGTTCGCAACATTTACTACCCGGAGCACGGCCGCGAGACCGGGCGAGGCGTCCTTCTCGCCAGCTACACCTGGTCCGAGGACGCTCAGCGCTGGGGGTCTTTGTCGCCTTCTCAGCGGATCGAGCAGGCCGTGGAAGACGTGGCCAAGATCCACCCCGCGATCCGAACCGAGTTCGAGGCGGGCGCCTCGAAAATGTGGCACGACGACGAGTTCGCCGGGGGCGCCTTCGCCCTCTTCGATCCAGGCCAACAGTCGCTGCTGTATTCGGCCATCCATTCGCCGGAAGGGCGCTTGCACTTCGCCGGAGAGCACACCTCATTGGCCCATGCCTGGATCCAGGGCGCGATCGAGTCCGGCCTGCGCGCCGCAGCCGAGATTCGCCTGGCGTAGCGCATCCCGTGACCGAATCCCCAGCGCCCGCTCGCAGCTTCCGCACGTTCCTCATTCTTTGGAGCTCGCAGTCTGTTTCCGTCTTCGGTTCTGCGCTCACATTTTTCGCCATCACGATTTGGCTGACGCAAGTCTTGTATCCGGCGCCGGAGCAGAAACCTGAGCTCGCACGGGCGCTCGCGGCGGTGAGCCTGGGTTTCGCCCTCCCGAATGTCTTCAGCGCACCACTGGCCGGCGCCTGGGCGGACCGTCATGACCGGCGCCGGACGATGCTGGCCGCCGATATCCTGAACGGCGTCCTCAGCATCGTATTGATGGCCCTGGTCCTCACCCATCAGCTGAACCTGCTCATCCTGGTAGTGGTTGCGGCGCTGACTTCCATCCTGGCTTCCTTTCACTACTCCGCCTTCGACACCTCCTACGCCATGATCGTCCCGGAAGCCCAGCTGCCGCGCGCGAATGGAATGATGCAGACCATTTGGGCGCTCTCGGGAATCCTCTCCCCGGCGCTGGCGGCGCTGATCATTTCGCTGCCGGGATTGGCGCGCCAGGGGTCGATCGGAGGGGGAATCGGCGCTTCCCTTGGGGCCCTGCCGGACGGAACGGCGCTCGCCATCGGGCTGGACGCGGTGACATTCTTCTTTGCCGCGGGCGTCCTGAGCTTCCTGGCGGTCCCTTCCCCGCGACACGCGCCCATCGCACAAGGGGAAAAGAAGGTCTCCCTCTGGCAAGACGCGAGAGTCGGCGCACGTTACATCTGGGATCGGCGGCCACTGCTTTGGCTCTTGGGGACTTTCACACTGGCGAACTTCGCGAGTTCGCCGATGGAGGTCTTCCAGCCTCTCATGGTCAAGTTCAACCTGGCGAACGACTGGGCGAGTCGGGGCCTAACCTACGAGTCGTCGTTGGCGCTCATGGTCTCACTAGGCAGCATTGGCGGAGTCGCCGGCGGGGTGTTGATCAGTGTCTGGGGTGGGCTAAAACGCCGCCGAGTGTACGGCGTCGTCGTCGCCATTCTGGTGGCGGGTCTGGCGCAAGCCGTCTTCGGCCTCTCAGGGCTTCTCCCGCTCAGCACCGCCATGTTATTCATCTTTCACGGCCTGATCCCCGTCATGAATGCTCACTCGCAAGCCATCTGGCAGACGCAGACTCCGCCCGAACTGCAGGGTCGCGTGTTCGCGGTCCGCCGGTTGATCGCCCAGTTCAGCTGGCCGCTTGCGACGGCACTGGCGGGTGTGGTGGGCGGTGTGATCGATCCGGGGCTGCTCCTGGCCTTCCTGGGGATCCTCTTGGCCGCCGTGTGCTTCGCCCAACTCTTCAACCGCCAGCTTCTCCGCGTGGAGGACAAGGCCTACCTGGACGGCCTCGCGGCCCAAGCGGGCCAGCGCTAGCCATAGCGCTCATTGCATCCTGAGCGGAGCGAGCCCGAGCGTGTCGAAGGGGGTGCGGAGTCGAAGGACCCCTGTAAGGCGCTTGTAAGCGCCCAGGGGTGATCGAACCCCTAGAATGACATTCAGAGGGTCAGGCGAGGATGCCGAGCCCGACGGATGGTTATGCCCCCTGTTCACAGCCTCCCGCGTTCCGACACCCACAGATCGATTCTGGTCGTCGATGATGAGCAGGATTTTTGCGCCGTGGTCACGGAGATTCTTCAGCTCTACGGATTCACGGTCTTCGCCGCCAACAACGCCGCCGAAGCCTTCTCGATACTCGAGAAGGCCCAGCCCGATCTGATCCTGACCGATGTGATGATGCCCGAGACGGATGGATTGAGCTTGATCCGCAACCTGCGCGCGCATCCGCTGTGGTCAAAGATTCCCGCCATTGTCTTGAGCGCGAAAGCTTCCCCGGAAGACTTGGAAGCAGCTCGGGACGCCGGCGCCAGCGCCTGCCTGCCCAAGCCTTTCTCGGTCCACCAGCTCCGGTCCGTCATCGAGGCCTACGTGCCGGCAGCGCGCGTTCCCGCAACGCCCTGACGTCCGGTTCCGCTTGCCGCTAGAAAACAAAAAGCGCCGCCTCTCCGATGGAGGCGGCGCTGGTTTTCGTTCGCAGGTGCCTATAGATCAGGCAGCGGACCCCAGGGGACCAAGAGGCGGATCTTTTCCATGATCCGCTTACGCGCTTTCGGATCTTGCGACGCGACCATCTTGCGCTTCAGATCACGCAACTTTCGGGCGCGGCGCCGTCTCCGGGCGATTTCACGTGCTCGTTCACGCATGGCCATCGAACCACCTCCCCACCTGCGACCACTATACCTGAGATGCGAGACCGGCTCAAGCGGAAGCGCGGACATCCATCTGCTGGGGAGCGGGGGGGGTCAATGGGTGCCGCGAATCACTTGCTTTTGTGGCGACTAAGAGCCGCGTCGCTTCCGAAGACGATCTCGGACTCTTCGGCCGGTCTTCTTGGGTATCGGATTAGCGATTCCACGGCCCTCCGAGGTCTGCCATTCGGCCGACCTCTCCGGGCCTGGAATGACATTAAGAAGACCCCGCGTCACTCGCAGTCGCCAAGCTTGAATCTCCGTCCCTTCCCACTTAATGTCATTCCAGCCCCGAGCACTTAAGAAAGGAGAGTTGCTGCGAGGGGCGTGGAATCGCCATGATCCAACCCCGGAAGACACGCGTTAGAGACCAAAAGACCCTAGGTCACATCCGAGGATTATCTCGGACTCCCGGGCCGGTCTCAATGGGAATCGCATTAGCGACTCCACGGCCCCTTCGACGCCCTTCGCCAAGCCTTCGACTTCGCTCAGACCAGGGCTCAGGGCAGGCTTTCGGCCAGCCCAGCGCTCAGGGGCCTGGAGTGACATTAAGGAGGCGATGGCCCATCTCCGGGCACCTACTTGACCCGCTCCCGCCGTCCCGTTAGAATCTCCCCGACCCGAGCCCGCTGGAGCGCTGTGCCGTGCTCAACCTTCGCAAGGGGATCCTCTGGACCGCATCCATCGTCACCGGACTGATCGCAGCCGTAGGGATCATCCTCATCTTCCAGACCACCTTGGAGAAGTTTTCCGTCAGTAATACGTTGCTCATCTTCTTCTCCATCGGGAGCCTGACCTTCATTTGGCTCGACCTCCTTCTGGGCACGAATTACCTCCGGAAGTAGAGCGGCTCCCAGCACGCAGCATCCGGCTTCCGGCCGCCAGCTTCCAGCACCCAGCTCCCAACTTCCAGTTCCCGGCTTCCAGTTTCCAGCCTTCAGTTTCCAGCCATTCGGTACCACGAGCGGCAGGCCCCTTGAACCGCCGACTCAGGGGCGCTTGAAGCTTGAGGCTTGGGGCTTGGGGCTTGGGGCTTGAGCCTTGGCGCTTGAGGCTAGGGCTTGAGGCTTGAGGCTTGGGGCTTGGGGCCTGATGAACCTGATAGGTTTTGCCAGCGGCGGCCCGTAGGATGAGGGTCACCGGCACGCCCAGGCTCAAGCCCATGTCCTCCCGCATTCCCAATTTCTATGACCTGCCCCTCGACGAGCGCCGCTCGCGGGCTCTGGCCATGGCCGGCATGCCATCCTCGGCCGGGGCTGTCTTCGAGGGGAGCGAGGGCCTGCGGCCGGATCAAGCCGACCACATGATCGAGAACGTGATCGGTGTCTACGCCCTCCCGCTCGGTGTCGCGGTGAACTTCCAGGTCAATGGCGTGGACTACTTGATCCCCATGGCCATCGAAGAGCCGTCCGTCGTCGCCGGGGCCTCGTACATGGCCCGCCTGGCCAGAGAGGCGGGCGGTTTCCGTGCGTCGGCGGCTACGCCGGTCATGATCGGTCAGGTCCAGTTGCTCGACCTGCCGGACCCGGCAGGGGCTCAACAGGCCGTGCTCGATCATCAAGATGAAATCTCACGGCTTGTGGACGAGGTCGACCCGGTGATTCAGCGCCTTGGCGGCGGAGCTCGAGGTGTCGAGGCCCGCCTTCTCTCGGAGACCCCCGTCGGCCCGATGTTGATCGTGCACGTGTATTACGACACTCGCGACGCGATGGGGGCGAATGCGGTCAACACGGCCGTCGAACGCCTGGCGCCACTCCTCGAGAGGATCACCGGCGGCCGGGCTCACCTTCGAATCCTAAGCAACTTGGCCGATCGAAGGCTGGCGAGAGCCTCGTGCCGGATCCCGGTCCACGCCCTCGCCTTTGACCACTTTCCAGGCGAGCAAGTCCGGGACGGGATCATCGCCGCGTGGGCCTTTGCCGCGGCGGATCCCTACCGGGCTGCCACCCACAACAAGGGCATCATGAACGGCGTGGATGCGGTCGTCGTGGCGACCGGCAACGACTGGAGGGCCGTCGAAGCCGGCGCTCACGCGTACGCCGCGCGTTCGGGCCGCTACACTTCGCTTAGCACGTGGAGCGTCGACGCAGACGGGGACCTCATCGGGGAACTGGAAATGCCCCTGGCCGTGGGGATCGTGGGCGGGGCCACTCGGGTGCATCCGGGCGCTCGCGCCTGCCTCGACATGCTCGGCGTGAAGTCGGCTTCCGAGTTGGCGGAGGTCATTGTCTCGGTGGGCTTGGCGCAGAACCTGGCCGCGCTGCGCGCCCTTTCAACCGAGGGCATCCAGCGCGGACACATGGGCCTGCACGCCCGCCAGGTGGCCATCGCCGCTGGCGCGGACGGAGCCCGGATCGAAGCCGTCGCCCGCCGCCTGGTCGAAGAGGGGACCGTCCGAGTGGATCGGGCCCAGGAGATCCTTTCCGCGATGGATCGAGGAAGTTGATGGAAGAGCCGCACTCTCACCCGACTCTTCTCAGGCCTGCCCGACCCATAGGGATTGTCGGGTACGGGGCCTACGTGCCGCGATATCGGCTGCCCGCCAGCGAGGTGGCCCGGATATGGAGAGGCGGCGAGGACGGGCTACCGATACAAGAGAAAGCCGTCGCCGGGTTGGATGAAGATGTCATCACGATGTCGATCGAGGCCTCCCGCAACGCGCTGGCGCGTTCGGCCATTCAGGCCCAACAGATCCGCGCGGTCTGGGTCGGATCTGAATCGCACCCCTACGCCGTCAAACCAACTTCGACCGTCGTGGCCGAGGCCATCGGAGCCACGCCGCACATTTTGGCTGCGGATTGGGAATTCGCGTGCAAGGCGGGAACGGAAGCCATTCAGGCGGCCATCGGTTTCGTCGGCTCGTCCATGGCGGATTACGCCCTGGCGGTTGGGATGGACACCGCTCAGGGCAGGCCCGGGGACGCGTTGGAGTACACCGCCGGCGCAGGCGGGGCGGCGCTGATCCTCGGACCAGCGGAAAAGGCGCTGGCCGTGTTCGAGGCTTCCTATTCTTATGCGACCGACACCCCTGATTTTTGGCGCCGTTCCCTGGAGCGGTATCCCGAGCATGCGGAACGCTTCACGGGTGAGCCGGCCTACTTCAAGCACACAGCGGCGGCGGCCGAGGCTCTCATGGGAGCCCTCGGGGTCACGGCAGCGGATTTCCGCTTCGCCGTGTTCCACCAGCCGAACACGAAGTTCCCGCAGCGCGCCGCAAAATCCTTAGGCTTCAGACCGGAGCAGATCGAGGCCGGCCTGCTCGTACCGTGGGTCGGAAACACCTATGCCGGCTCGGCCCTCCTCGGTTTGACGGCCATCCTGGATGTGGCCGAGCCCGGAGATCGCGTCCTGCTCGTCTCCTACGGATCGGGCGCGGGCTCGGATGCTTTCAGCATGACGGTAACGGACCAGCTGCCGGACCGCCGCGGATCCGCTCCCAGCACGCACGACTACATCGCGCGGCGGACCCAGGTGGACTACGCCACCTACGCGCGGTTCCGCGGCAAGTTGGCGACGTGATGTCCTCCCCGACGACCGACATCGTGGTGGCCGGAGTCGGATTGACCCCGGTCGGAGAGCATTGGGACCAGTCATTGCGGCAGCTAGCGCTGCGAGCGATTGAAGCCGCGCGTTTGGACGCCGGCGGACTTCGACCGGATGCCCTGTACGTTGCCAACATGCTCGCGCCTGCCCTTTCCGGTCAGGCCCACCTGGGCGCGTTGATCGCCGACTTCGCCGGGCTGAAAGGCATCGAGGCCATGGCGGTGGACGCGGCCGGCGCATCGGGAGGTGCGGCCTTGCGCCAGGCTTGGCTGGCGATTGCCTCCGGAGAGATCGACTCGGCCCTCGTCGTCGGCGTGGAAAAGATCACCGACAAGATCGGGGCTGCCATTCAGGCGGCCATGGCCGCCTCAAGCGACGCGGACTACGAGTCCGTCCAAGGCATCACGTCCGCAGCCCAGGCCGCCTTGCGCATGCGGAGGTACTTCCACGAGACCTCCGCTCCAGCCGATGCTCTAGGCGGCTTTAGCATCGTCGCCCACGCGAACGCGGTCCACAACCCGAATGCGATGTTCCGACGGGCGATCGATCGAGAAGACTATCGCAAGGCCGCCTCCGTCAGTGATCCCGTGTCCGTCATGGACGCGGCGCCCCTGGCGGACGGAGCGGCGGCGATCCTTCTCACGCGCCGGGATCGCGTAGCCATGTCCGAGGGTCGAACCTTGGTGGCAGTCGTCGGCTCGGCCCTGACGACCACGTCGCTGGCGCTGCACGATCAAGCGGACCTTCTCACTCTGGATGCGGCCGCCGAATCAGCGCGACGAGCGTACACCCAAGCGGGCGTCGGACCCCAGGATATCGATTTGTTCGAGCTGCACGATCCATTCTCTATTTTTGCGGCTCTCGGATTGGAAGCCGCCGGATTCGCCGAGCCCAGGCAGGGGTGGACTTTGGGGATGGACGGAGCGGTCAGCTTGACCGGTCGAATCCCCATCTGCACTTTCGGCGGATCCAAGGCGCGCGGCGAACCGGGCGGCGCAACCGGTGTGTATCAGGCTTGTGAGGTCGTCTTGCAATTGGAGGGCAAAGCCGGTGCGAGCCAGGTGGCGGATGCCCGCGTCGGGATGGCCCAATGTCTGGGGGCGATGGGAGCGACTGCCGCCACCCATATCTTCGCCAGAGTACCTGCCCCGGGTGTCTGATAGGTCCTGATAGCGCCCGGGGTCTACATTGAGGTTGACAGACAGAAAAAGGATCACGTCATGGAAACCGCAAGGCACTGGCGTCTAAGTCCGCAACGATATTCGCTCGTGGGAGAGGTGTGCCCGCGTTGCGATGCTCGAATCTTCCCTCCGCGGGACCTGTGTCCCGAGTGCGGCGTGGAAGCAAGGGAGCCCTACAAGTTCAGCGGCCGAGGCGAGATCTACTCCTTCACGACGGTCAGCGACGCGCCGGCGGAGTTTTCGGAGTTCACTCCGTATGCGGTGGCCTTGATCCGTCTTGAGGAGGGCCCTCTCCTGACCGCTCAAGTCACCGACCTGGACGGAACTCCCCTTCGGATCGGGATGCCCGTCGAAATGGTCACCCGCAAGCTGCACGCGGAAGGGGAAAAAGGCACCTTGGTGTACGGGTACAAGTTCAGGCCGGTTTTGGAACGGGCTGCCTGAGCCTGGCTTTTCTGCCCCCAGCGACGCCTGCCTACCACATGCAGGCGTCGTTTTGATTCCGGGCCCAGCGCTGGGGCGGGGGCATTTGGCGGCATGGCCCGTGCAACTGCTCGAGGGGCCCTTGCGCCCCCCCGGTTGACGTAATCACACGGCTGTGCTAGCATGCCGACCTTAAGGGCCGCGGGGGCACGTAGTCGGCCTTAGTCCAGGAGGGACGACGATGTTGGAACCTAGCCTCAGAAGGATCGCGCTTATTTCACTTGGCACGGCGGCCCTGGCTCTGGCCGGATGCACACGATCGGCTTCCACCCCGGTGACGGGCAGCGGGACGGGAACGCCGGCCGTGCTGACAGGGCAACAGGCCACCATGGAGGCGGTTCGGGCGGCACTGTTGACGCAAACGGCCCAGGCGCTGGCGCAAGCCACCTCGGCCTCTCCGACCACAGTTCCCACGATCGCGTTGGCCACGGCGACGAGCGTGTTCGGAGCCACACCGCTGGCGACCCCGGTGCCGACCGGCGGCGTGGGGTGTCCGAGCAAGTACACCGTGCAGCCAGGAGACCGGCTGTTCCGGATCGCCATCAACTTGGGCTACGATCCGGATTTCTGGCAGACGATCGCCAGCGCCAATAACATTACCTCGCCCTGGATCATCTACCCGGGGGATGAGCTGACGATCCCCTGCCCGTAGCAGCGGGGATCAGCACAGGGACAACCAGGGCGGCCCATCCGGGCCGCCCCTTTTTTTGGGAGGACTCGTGGAGCCAACGATCCAGAAGTCAGAGATCCTCTACCGCGGCCACCTGGTCCAGCTCCGTCGGGACGAGGTGGCGTTTCCCAACGGCGCGACGCATTCGTTCGAGATCGTCGTCCACCCTGGCGCCGTCGCGATCGTACCCATCGACGACCAGGGTAGGGTCTGGTTCGTGCGCCAATATCGGCATGCGACCGGGGAACGGTTGCTCGAGCTGCCTGCCGGCACCCTTAACCCAGGCGAGGCTCCGGAGGCGTGCGCGGCTCGCGAATGCCGCGAGGAGATCGGGATGGCCGCGAGTCGCCTGACGCCTCTGGGAGGGTTCTTTGTGGCGCCCGGCTACTCGACGGAATACATTCACCTCTTCCTGGCGCAAGGCCTCTCGCCGGCACCGCTGAAGGGGGACGAGGACGAAGAGATCGAGCTGGAGGTCGTGCCTTTTGCAGATGTCAAGGATTGGATCGCACGCGGCGACCTTCGAGACGCCAAGACTTTGGCGGCGCTGCTCCTTGCCTCGGTGGACCTCGGACCGCTGTTCTAAAGGGCAGAGATCAGTGGTAAGAGGTCAGTGACCAGAGGGCCGACCATGGGAAGGGGAACACGCGGCCGGGACCCGGCATCGGAGTCTTCACTCCTCCGGCACCAGCCTATCCCAGAGCACGTTGGGGTCATCCTGCCTCAATCTCAGCAGCACTCCCCGGTGGACGACAACCTCGTAATTCAGAAAGAACCAATCCGCAATGTCCTGCCTTCCCCACCTTACGTTTTGGACATACGTAGGTTGCAACTCCACGATCGAATAGTTCAGGTCATACTTGTTATGCCCCGGCACACTTCTCATGCCATACCACCCAGTCGCTCCCGATAGGTCCGGGGCCAATCTCGCAATGTGCTTGTCTGCCCGGCCTAGGAAGTCGATGGCTCGCAGGCCGGTATAGTATGGGATGGCACCTGCATAGAACACGCCGACCGTTGCCTCGGACGTCGTTACCTGCGAAATGGCGATTGCCCTGTTCACCATCTCGACGTTCTCCTCCACGGTGTACGGGGCCACCCTGAACACGATCTCGGCCATGAACGCAAGATTGCTACTCATGAGCACGAGCCCAGTGAAAGCCGGAGCAAGGAGGCGGTGGCCTTGCGGACCAGTCACAAGTCGAGATAGCCGAGGCCAGAAAAGCCCCACAATGGCCACGCTTGCACCTAGTGCGATCAGCAGAACGTCCGCCGGACCTATTCCTCCCGTAAGCCTAGGATTGCGATTGGTGAAAGGCCAACTGACAAGGTACAGACCCATCATTGCGATAAGGGCACGCGCGAGGATCGGCCGCGGGGCATCGGCCCTAGTGCCCAGTGCCAGGTAAGAGCTCCCATGCAATGCGATCATCAACAGGAACGGGAACGCTGGCGCTAGCATCCTCCACAAAGGCCATGCGTCCCCGCCTACCCACACCTGATAACCCAACACGGCCACAGCTGTGGAAAGGAACATGAGCTTCCACCTCGTGGGCCTCGTAAGCATTCCCACCGCAACAAGCGCGAACAGAGGGCTCATGGAGACCATGAATGGGAGCACGAAACCTAAACCATCCGATAGCCGAATACCCAGTGGCATCCCGACGAGCTTGAGGATATAGGTGTTTGGGAACACTTCTCGGTAGTAGAGTAACCTGAAGATCAATTGGGCTAATCCCAACAGTCCCACTCCAGCCAGGATCATCCCAGACCGCACTATCGCTTGTTTGGATCGACCCTGGAGCCGGAAGAGTTCGGTCACGGTGAAGGCGAGTATCACGGCGGAGGGGACGAGAGAATCAGGCCTCGTCAAGAACGCCAGACCCAGACTGAGCGACGTCATGGCCAACCAGCTAGTTCGCTTGGTCGTCGCGCTGCGCAAGTAACCTAGTACTCCAAGCAACAGAAGACATGTGAGGAGCCCGGTCTCCATACCCATGAGCGACCAGAAGGTGAGGGGGTAGTACGAAAGGGTGCCGACAAATGCCAAGCTCGCCATCAGCTGGCTTGTCTTGGCGTCCTCGTCGCTAAACACCATGCGCGCCACTCGCATGACGAGCCAAGCATTTCCAAGCATGACCAAGACACCGAGTATCTGAACGGCAAGAGCCGCGAGGCGCTTCTCAAGAAGAAGGTTCGGAATCGCCATGACCATAACCATGAGAAGGTTGGAGTACCCTTCGACCCTTTCGCCTGCATTCCATACCAGACCATTCCCGTGGGACAGATTCCATGCGTAGCGCATGGAGATCATCGCATCATCGAAGAGCGAAAAGTACCTTTGCCCATCCAAGGCGATGAAGGAGGAACGGTAGACGAACACCGCAGACCACAGGAGGAAGGAGGCGATGCTCAGAGCGACCAGGGCCCTTGGAGCCCACCAGTCGCGGCCGACGGTGCTCGCCTTCGTATCATTCATCTGCGCCATCTCTGCGCAATCTCTCCGGGATGCCCGCGCCCTTCCGAGCAGCTTCGCCGACGTGGCGAGGAACTTGCTTCTGTTGGCCGACATGACCTGAAGGGAGCGCGCTCTCCGCGTGTTGGGGGACGTCCGCCGGTCTACACGTCCCCCGGTTGGCCAGAGGCAACCCTGCCCTGCCGCCCAACGGCTTCAACCACACACCCGCAGCCGCCGGATGCAGGTCCGTAAGGTCCGGGACGCTCTCGCTAGCCTCGCCCCCTGTCAGATACCCGACAGAACCCCCGCCAGGACCGGGGGTAACCCGTGGGCGAGCAGCCGCGAGATCCGAGTGTAAACCAAGGGAAGGCCGGAAGCGGGCAGCCAATGCCCTGGCCCGCCGCTCCTGGACAGTCCAAGAAGTGCATGGTATCCTGATCCAGCGCCGCCCGTTTCCCGGGCGGCGGCGTTCTGGATATCGTGCCCGAGGCATTCCCATGTCAAAGCTTCTTCAGGCCATACAAAGCCCACCGAATCCGAACATCCCCGAACTCAGGCCTGGGGACACGGTCAACGTCCATGTGCGCATCAAGGAAGGCAACCGCGAGCGCATCCAGGAGTACCGCGGGACGATCATCCGCATGCGGGGCGGCGCCAACAACTCCAACTTCACCGTCCGGCGCACCGCATCGCATGGCGTGGGAGTCGAGCGGACGTTTCTCTTTCGTTCTCCCCTCATCGAAAAGGTCGAAGTGCAGCGCCGGGCCAAAGTACGGCGCGCCAAGCTGTACTACATGCGCGAGCGCACCGGCAAACAAGCTCGCCTGAAGGAACAGCGCGACCTCTAAACGCGACCCAAGGCCCCAGGAAATTCAAATGGGGGCACCAGGTCGATCGGTGGATGGGTTGACCGGTCAATTGGGTGCCCTTCCGCTTTGACCCGTTGACCGATTGACCGATCGATCTTTGACCTCCCCAGCTAACACACCGTCGCCTCGAAGTCCAGACCCGACCCGCTCATCTCCCCTCGGTATCTTCGACTCCGGCGTTGGCGGACTCTCGATCGTCCGCGAGATCCGGCATCAGCTACCGGCGGAAGATGTGGTGTTCTTCGCAGACCAGGGACACGTGCCCTATGGAAACCGCTCCCTGGAGGAAGTTCGCTCGTTTTCCAGCGGGATCGTCCGTTTTCTCCTGGATCAGGGGGCCAAGGTGATCGTCGTGGCCTGCAACACCGCCTCGGCCGCCGCCCTGCATGCCTTGCGGGCGGAGTTCCCGGCCCTCGCCATCGTGGGCATGGAGCCTGCCGTCAAGCCGGCGGTCGAGACCACGGTTACGCAACGCGTAGGCGTGCTAGCCACCCCGGCCACCTTTCAAGGGGCGCTCTTTGCCTCGGTGGTCGAGCGGTTCGCAAAGGGGGTGGAGGTCATCGAATCAACGGCGCCGGGCTTGGTGGATCAAATCGAGGCCGGGGATCTGGAAGGGCCAGAGACTCGGGCCATCGTCACCCAGGCCCTTGCCCCAATCCTGGCGCGAGGTGCCGACACCCTCGTCCTCGCGTGCACGCACTATCCGTTCGTGATCCCTTTGCTCCAAGAGGTGGCCGGGCCCTCCGTGCGAATCATCGACCCCGCACCGGCGATTGCGCGCCAGACCGGCCGCGTGCTCGAGTCACAGGGGCTGGCGATGCACGGGGCCCAGGAGGGCGGGCTGACCTTGTGGACCAGCGGGGATCCGAATCGGCTGGCGCACGCGGCCGAGGTGCTCATCCAAGAGACCCGACCTGCGCACCAGGCGGCATGGGCCCGTGGCGCACTTCGCCCATCCTGATATCGATCCCCCGCTCCACCCTGCGTCCTGTCAGGTCCCCGCCGAAGCCGGGAATGGGAATAGCCGGTTCAAGAGAAAGGTCGCCACGGCGACCCAGGGAATGATTACCACCTGCATGGGGACCAGGAGCGAAAGCGCGAACTGAAATTCCTGGAGCTTGAGATCCCATCCCGATGTCGCCCCCTCGGCTACGGCCATCGATGCGCCCGCCAGGGAGACCGCCAGCAGCAGGGCCATCGCCAATCCGAGGATCAACCACGCCGAGTACAGGGCAGCCGCCCGGCGCGGCCAGGAACGGGCGGCGCTCGCCAGGGGAAGAGCACAGGCCACGGCCACGGCCGGGACAAGACCCAGCGCCGCGATCATGACCCAATCCGGCAGACTCGAGGGAAGCTGTTCCAAGGAGGGGATCGGCCTGGCGGCCCCAGCACACAGGTGCATCGGCAGGAGCAGGCCGTAGGTTCCAATGAGGCCGGGACTGAATGCGATGGCCAGGATGGTCATGTAGCGATGGCCGGAGGTGATTCGGGGCTCGGACATGGGCGCGTGGACAGTCGATCTTATTTGGCTGGAGGCCTCAATCCCTCTCCGCTTCCATCGTAGCGATCGTCACCGGGGCTAGCCCTCAACGTGACGAATGAGCTTCCGCACTCGCGATCGCTGCGAGACGGGCATCTCGGGCATGCGGCGGCTCAAGATGGCGATACACCGGGCCCGGCCCTTCTTGTCCACCGCCGGAGCGATTTTTTCGGCATGCTGAGGCACGTCCTTCGGCCGGCACGTCGACAGATGTCGGTACAGGACCGGAAGCAAGTCCCTGCGCCGCGAGGGGGAACTCGCCGCGGTGCGTGTGAGTGCCAGGACCGCCTGGTCGACGGTGATCACGGAGCCCGCCTTCATGGCCGGGATGATCTCTCGACGATGACCGTAAATGGCCTTCGGTCGCACTTGGGCGACGGCTGCCAAGGCGGTCATGGCGCCCCACACCAGCCGATTGTTTCGGCCCGCGAGCAGGCGCGTGAAGTCGGGCGTGTATTTTGCGATCAGCTCCGGGCGAAGGTACCCGACTTCGTACAACACTTTCAGACAGTCACTCTGCACGCCCGGCTCACCGTGCCGCAGTCCGTTGGCGATCTCACGGATGCGAGCGGCGTCCCGCCTTGCCGCCAACTCGCGCGCCAGCACCTGATTGGGGACTTCATCCCGCCGCCCACGGTAGAAGGCAATCCGTTTCAGCGGGGGCCCCGCCGCCGCCTTCATCCCTTCACCCTACGCCGACGGGCGGGCTTGAGCATGGTCCCCCGGCAGTGCTCCGATCCGCAATGGCAGGCATACTGGATTTTCCACGAAGCCTTCGGCCGACCCTCCCGCTCCAATCGGTAGTCGTAGGTGAGCTCCTCGCCTGGGCGAATGGTTCGGATCGCCTCGATGAAGATCCGCCGGTCCTCCTCGTACGCGGCACAGTTCGGGTCACAGGAGTGATTGATCAGCCGCGATTCGTTGCCGCCGCGCGCCGCGTCGATGTAGGTGTCCTTGCCGATACCGAAAAGGAATGTGTGATGGCGCTCCATGGCGTCGTCGTCGTAGCGAGCGTCCGCCTCGGCGTCGCCGATCCGCTCCCCGATGTATTCGATGATGCGAGTCCCCGTCCGAATGCGGCGCCGTGCAAACACCCCCTGCCCCTGAATGGTGGAGGCACGGACCTCGAACAGGGGTTCGCGCCGAACGGCGACCGTGCGGGTCATCGACATGCTCACGTACGACTGGCCACGCCCGCCGCCCAGCCTCGCACGGCTTCTCCCGTCTCGGCCAGGACATCGGCATCCGTCCGTCCGGAAGATTTGAGAACGTGGAAGCCGTGGTCGGCTCCCTCGAGCCAATGTTGGGTCCAATTCGGAAGTGGCCCTACGGTCTTCTCCATCAAATCTCGCCGGCAAAGGCTGTCGCGGGTTCCGTTGAAACACAGGACCGGGATGTGAATGCGGGGCAAGTGCGCATCGCGAAGCTTCTCAGGTTGCCCGGAGGGATGGAGGGGGTACGCCAGCAGGATGAGTCCGTCACATTCGAACCCGTCTGCCGCGAGCCTGGTGGCGGTCCGGCCCCCCATCGAACGCCCACCGAGGAAAAGGCGACCCGGGTGCACATCCGACGTCACGCGATCGACCACCGCCTTGAAGCAATCCATGAGGCGCGGCATGGGATCCGGCCGGACCATCTTCTTCTCGCGGTACAGAAAATTGAACCGGACAAGTGGAATCCCGACCTTCACAAGTTCTTGGGAGAGGGCGGCCATCGAACGATCGGCCAGGTGGCCACCCGCCCCATGCGCGCACACGAACACCAGGTCCCCGATCGGAGCAGCTGCGGGATCGAAAACGGCCGAGGTCGTTTCCTCACCGACCTTTACGCTCCATTCCATCGGTCCTTGCGTCATCATCGCCTCATGATCCAGTGGCCGACTTTGTGAATTCCGTCACTATTAGCGTGGGTGACGAACGAGGTCTGGAGACGGCAGCTGGGTGCTGGAAGCTGGCGGCTGACTATGGCTCCAGGATGAGCGACGCGCGGCTCCCTGGAAGCGGGAACAAGCGCGGGTACTCCAACACCAGGCCCACCTCGTCCCGCGGGATGATATACACGATGGACCCGGCCATGGATTCTCCCGGAGGGATAGCGCCTCCCTCGAAGAGGCCCTGAAGGCCGGAAAACGCGGATGAGAACTCGGGTGTGTAATCGCGACCTGAGGAAGAGGTGATGCCAAAATCGAATTCTGTGACATAGCATGTATCGCTTGCACTGGAAAGGCACCGAACCTCGATGTCCACCATCACAAACTCTTCGTTCGCTTCAGGCACCAGGCGACTGCTGGCGCGGTTCACGATCCCGTCCCCCGGCCGCACCACCTGAGTGACTTTCATGGCCAAACTTCCGGCCACGACCTCGACGCCGATCCTTGCCGGAGGCGCGGCGGTCGGGATGCCCATGCCCGCAATTGGGGTGTAGTTGCCGAACGGGTCAGGGTCTTGTGTGCCCGCGAGGGGCGTAATGCCCAGAGCATCGATCACAGATCCCCAACCGCCGGCACACCCGGCCAGGGTCATCATCAGCGCCAAGATCAGGGTCGTGGGCGGTCGTCGCACGGTCATGACGCGGCGGGCGGCGCACCCTCAACTCCAACCGTCCTGAGATCCGCGGCGGCAATTCGAGCCACAGAGGCTACGGTCTCCCCGGGGTTGAGTTTGATCACGCGCACGCCCATCGTCGCCCGGCCGGCGCGACGGATCTGGCGCACCTTGGTCCGCAATACGATTCCGCCGGTGGAAATGATCGTCAAGTCGTCGTCCTCCCGGACCACCATCGCCGCCGCGATCGGCCCGGAAACATCCATCTTCCGGAGGTTGAGTGTCGTGATGCCTCCTGTGCCTCGGCCCTTCGGTGCATAGGCCTTCAAAGGCGTGCGCTTCCCAAATCCCTTCCGCGTCACCACCAGCAGATCGGCCTTGGGATCGACGACTTCCACACTGGTCACGTAGTCGCCTTCCTTCAAGCCGATCGCCCGCACACCGGCGGCCTGCCGGCCCATGGCGCGGACCTTGCTCTCATGGAATCGCAACGCGCGGCCTCCCTCCGTCACGATGACGAGATGGTCATCTCCGCTCGTCAGCCGCGCCCATCCCAGGACGTCGCCCGGCTCCAGGTTTAGCGCGATCAAACCCGAAGGTCGCACCGCCGCAAACTCGCTCAAGGCCACGCGCTTGATCTTGCCCGACCGCGTGGCCAGGATGCAGTAGAGGGCAGCCTGGAAATCCGGCACGGCGGCGGCCGCAGTCACCTTTTCGACGGCCTCCAGAGCCAGGACATTCACGAGAGGGATGCCGCGCGCCGTTCGATCGGCATCGGGGATCTGATAGGCCTTCTCGGAGTACACCTTGCCCCGGTCGGAGAAGAACAAGATCGTGTCCAGCGACCGGGCGGGGAGCAGCATACGGACCTCGTCCTCTTCCCGGACCGAGTGCCCGGTGACCCCGCGGCCTCCCCTGCCCTGACGCCGGTACGCCTGAGCGGCCACACGTTTGATATAGCCGCGCTCCGTCAGGGTAATGAGGACGGCCTCGTCCGCCACCAGGTCTTCCTCGCGGAAAGACTCGGACGCATCGGCCGCGATGCGCGTGCGCCGCGCGTCGCCATATTTTTCCGACAGCTCGGTCATCTCCGATTGGATTAGGGACAAGATCTTCATGGGATGGCCCAGCAGGTCTTCCAATTTGGCGATGTTCTCGCCGACCCGTTTGTACTCCTCCTCGATTTCCTGACGTTCCAACGCCGCCAGACGACGCAAGGGCATGTCCAGGATGGCTTGAGCCTGGATGTCGCTGAGCTTGAAGCGGCTGATGAGACGGGCTTTCGCCGTCTCGGCGTCCGGAGATTTGCGAATCGTCTGGACGACTTCGTCCAGATGGGCCAGTGCGAGGCGCAGCCCCTCCAGGAGGTGCGCCCGTGCCCTGGCCTTCTCGAGATCGAATGCCGACCGCCGGGCCAGGACGTTCTGGCGATGGGCCACGAAATACTGCAGCGCCCGTTTCAACGAGAGCAGTCGAGGTTCGCCTCCAACCAGGGCCAGCATCTGAATGCCGAAGGTCGACTGCAACGGCGTGTACTTGAAGAGCTGGTTAAGGGTCTTCTTCGGCTGCGCGCCGCGCTTGAGCTCGACCACGATGCTCATCCCACGCCGATCCGACTCATCTCGCAGGTCGGAAATCCCATCGAGTCGACCTTCGTGGATCAGCTCGGCGATCCGCTCGATCAGGCTGGACTTGTTGACCTGGTAGGGGATTTCCGTAACGACGATGCGATGGCGATTGGACCCGGTCTCCTCGATGTGGGCCACGGCCCGCACAACGAGACGGCCCTTACCCGTGCTGTACGCCTGTTTGAGCCCCTCCGTGCCAATGATGGTCCCGCCGCCGGGGAAGTCCGGCCCCTGAATATGGGCCATGAGATCGTCGAGACTGACCTCGTCCATTTGGTCGTACCGGTCGATGAGGTAACGGACCGCGCTGGCGACTTCCTTCAAGTTGTGGGGCGGGATGTTGGTGGCCATCCCGACGGCGATCCCCGTGGCGCCGTTGAGCAGGAGTTGCGGGGCTCGGGCCGGCAGAAGGACGGGTTCCTTGAGCGACCCGTCGAAGTTCTCGACCAGGTCGACCGTGTCCTTTTCGATGTCGAGGAGCAGCTCCTCGGCCATCCGGGACAGGCGGGCCTCGGTGTAGCGCATGGCCGCGGGCGCATCCCCGTCGACCGACCCGAAATTGCCCTGGCCGTCGACGAGGAGGTAGCGCATCGAAAAGTCCTGCGCCAGGCGGGCCATGGCCTCGTAGACCGCCGAATCGCCATGGGGGTGGAACTTGCCCAGGACCTCGCCGACGATCCGGGCCGACTTTCGGTACGCCGAGGCACCCCGAACGCCCATTTCGTGCATGGCGAAAAGGATGCGGCGCTGGACGGGCTTGAGCCCATCTGCGGCATCCGGCAAGGCGCGGGCCACGATCACGCTCATGGCGTAATCGAGGTACGCCCCGCGCATCTGCTCGTCGATATCGACTCGGCGGACGGTGCCTAGGTCCATGGGTTGGCGGCCCGAGAGGGATTAAGTGCGGGTCGAGAGGGCAATTATAACTCGCTACCTCACCCCCTCCCCCCTCTCCTTACCGGAGGGGGGAGGAAAAGAACGAAGCACCTTGCCCCCTTCCCCTTGAGGGGAAGGAGGTTGGGGGCTTGGGTCGACTAACCACCCGCCCCTGGCCACTCACCCTGCTGATTGACTCCCCACCTCCCCGGTGCTAGAACCTCGCCCCTCCGCCCACCCCAGGAGCCTCCTTGTGAAAGCCGGCCCAATCCTTCGCTCGATCCTCCTTGGTCTCATTCTTCTGTTGATCATCGGCGGGGTCCTGGGTGTCATCACCGTCCGCCGCTCGTTTCCGCAAACCTCCGGCACCCTCACGGTCCCTGGGCTCGAGGCCAAGGTCGAGGTCTATCGGGACCCGCTCGGCGTCCCGCACATCTACGCCTCGAGCGTCCATGACCTGTTCTTCGCCCAGGGGTTTGTCCATGCCCAGGACCGGTTCTGGCAAATGGACTTCTGGCGGCATATCGGCTCGGCGCGGCTGTCGGAGCTTTTCGGCGAGAGCCAGCTCGACACCGACCGATTCCTGCGCACCCTCGGCTGGGCTCGCGTCGCCCGTCAGGAACTCGAACTCACCACCCCGGAGACGATGGCCATCCTCAACGCGTACTCCGAGGGCGTCAACGCGTACCTCGCCGACCATTCGGGGCCGGACCTTTCTCTCGAATACGTCGTCCTTGGCCTCACCAACCCGGACTACCAGGTCGAGCCCTGGGAGCCGCTGCACACGCTCACATGGGCCAAGGTGATGGCCTGGGACCTGCGCGGCAACATGGACGAGGAGATCGAACGCGCCCAACTGGCGTCTCAGCTCGGCCTCGATCGCACGCACGAACTCTTCCCGGACTACCCGGACGACGGCTCCTATATTCTTCCCGATCCAGCCTTGGGCTCCACGGTCCCCGGCGCCCTATCCCCCATCGCCCTTTCACCCCTGCAAGAGCGGGTGGCGGCCCTCGATGCACTGACCGGCGGTGGCGATTCAGGGCTCGGGTCGAACAATTGGGTGCTCTCCGCTTCGAAGACTACGACCGGCGCCCCGATTGTCGCCAACGACCCGCACCTGGGGATACAAATGCCCGGCATCTGGTACCAGGTCGGCCTGCACTGCCGCCCGGTGGTGGACGATTGCCCCTTCAACATCGCCGGCGTGTCGTTCGCCGGCGTGCCGGGCGTGGTCATCGGACACAACACCGATCTGGCGTGGGGGTTGACCAATACCGGCCCCGACGTAATGGACCTGTACATCGAGCGTGTCAACCCCGACAACGCCAATCAATATGAGGTCAACGGCGAGTGGGTGGAAATGACCAGCGTCGAGGAAACGATCCTCGTCGCCGGCGGCGAGCCGGTCACTCAAATCGTGCGCTACACCCGCCACGGACCTGTGATTTCCGACACATACGAAGACGCGACCAACCTGGCCTCCGCCACCGCGCTCCAGATGCCAGAGCCGTTTGCCATCAGCCTGCGTTGGACCGCCCTCGAACCCGGGCGGCTCGTTCAAAGTGTCGTGGAGTACAACCGGGCGCGGACCGTGGAGGAGTTTCGCGACGCGCTCCGCAATTTCAACGTCCCTGCACAGAACTTTGTGATCGCCGACCGGGAGGGCAACATTGCGTATCAGATGCCCGGCGACGTGCCGATCCGGGCCCACGGCGATGGCTGGTTGCCCGTCCCCGGCTGGAGCAACGATTTCGAATGGACGGGGTATATCCCGTTCGAACAACTGCCCTGGTCCCTCAATCCCCCGCAGGGCTACATCGTGACGGCCAATCAGGCCGTCGTCGGTCCGAACTATCCCCACCTGATCACACGCGACTGGGATTACGGCTACCGCGCCCGGCGCTTGAATGCCATTTTCCTGGGCCAACCCGCTTTCTCGCCACAGGATATCCAGGCGATTCAGACCGATAACCAGAATCCGATGGGGCCGGTCTACGTCTCCCTGCTGCGAGAACTGACCGTGTCCGATGGCGCCGCGCGCCAGGCTCAGGCACTCGTCACGGCGTGGGACTTCCAGAACGAGGCCAATTCCTCCGGGGCGGCTGTCTTCAACGCGTTCTTCCGCCATCTGGTGCTGCGGACCCTGGCCGACGAGATCCCAGACCGGCTGCCCGGCGCGGATCGAGCCTTCATCTTCTTCGAATCGCTCGCCGGCCAGCCGACCAGCCCTTGGTGGGATGACGCCTCGACCCCCGAGATCGAAGACCGGACCGCGATTCTCACGGCCGCGTTCGAAGACGCGGTCACCGAGGTCACCGGTCTCTTGGGCACGGACCCCTCATCCTGGTCCTGGGGCGGGCTGCATGGGGCGACCTTTCGGAACCAGACCTTCGGCGAATCCGGAATCGCTCCTATTGAAGCTCTCTTCAATCGCGGCGGCTTCCCGAGCGGCGGGGGCGGATCGATCGTGAATGCGACCAACTGGCGTTTTGGCGAGGGCTACGCCGTCACTTCCGGACCCTCGATGCGGATGATCCAGGATCTGTCGGACTGGGACCGGTCCTTCCTCATCCACACCACCGGCGAATCGGGCCACGCCTTCCATCCCCATTACATCGACATGGCTCCCACCTGGAGCCATGAGGGCTACGCGCCCTTCTTGTGGAGCGACGATGCCGTCCAGAGCGCAGCCGTGGACCACCTGACCCTCGAGCCGTAGGAGCAGTGGCGAGTGGCCAGTGGTCAGTGGATAGTGGATAATGGATAATGGATAATGGTTGGTGATTCCGGGAGCCGGAATCCCGGCGGTCGGAAGCGGATAACGGGACGAAGCGCAAGAGGGAGTAGGGGCGAGGCTTGCCTCGCCCTTTGAACGGTGCGACAAGGGGTCCTTAATCGTAGCGGCGGGTCGGTCGCAGACCGGCCCGCCGCTACATATCCATCAATGAAAAGGCAACCGGACGACCCCTAAATCCAGACCCTCCCCGTCACCACCAGGCAGAGAATCCCGACCATGGTGACCGACCCGAGGAGCAAGATCGACAGAATGAAGCGCTGCCCTGTGGTCAGGCCGAACAGGCGCGGGCCTCCGGGCGGGCCGGAGTCATAGGTCGCTTCGTACGCCGGATCAAACTCCGCCGGTTGGTCCGACAGATCTCTCAGATTATCGAACATACCTCACCTCCTGCAGGAGGGAACGCACTCCCTCCAAGTGTACCTTACGATGCAGCCGCATCCATTCGCCGGATCGTTGCCGCGCCGGACCCGACGCGAAAGGATTCGCCCGCTTCGGTCTCCAGGATCAGCCGTCCGTCCCATTCAAGGCCAACCACTTTTCCGCGTACGTCCCCGCCAACGTCCTGCACCGTCACCCACTCACCGCGATAGGCGAGCCGCGACTCTGCCGCCCGTCTCCAGTCATCGCTGGCCGTCTTGGGAGCCCACACCGAGAGCTCACCGACGATACGCGCCAGGAGCTCCTCGCGGTCGACGGGCCGGCCGAGGACCTGCTCGAGGCAGGTGGCGGGGAATAACGTGTCCGCATCCGGCGGTACCGACTCGGGTCGAATGTTCACCCCGATCCCGAGGATGAGATATTCGATCACGTCCCCCTTCCACACCGCTTCGGCAAGGACTCCGCTCACTTTTCGACCCCCCAATAAGACATCATTCGGCCACTTGACGGCCGCTTCCACACCCAGGCCGCGCAGCGCCTCGACCACGGCCAGCGCACCGACCGTGTTCCACGCCGCAGGAGGGACATCTCGAAGGACGGCGGGGCGCAGAACCAGGCTCACCGCGAGCGCGCCGCCGGCGGGCGTGAACCACTGCCGGCCGCGCCGCCCCCGCCCCGAGGTCTGCTCGTCCGCCACCACGAGGGTGCCGTGCGGCGCGCCCCGCCGTGCCAACTCGGCCGCGTGATCGTTCGTCGAACCCACAGTTTGCAGAACATGTAACGGCACGCCCAAGCCTCCGATCGGCAGGGCTGCCCGGATACGGCTTTCGTCGAGCATGCCTGCGATTCTAACGAGGTGCAGGAAGCGTGCCAGTCGGCCGGCCCCGGTTCTCTGATACAATCGCCCGCCGAGAGGATGAAGCACCTCTGGACTCCGTGGCGTATGGAATACCTGCAAAACCCTTCGGAGCAAGAGGGCTGCCTCTTCTGCAGGCTGCCCTCCCAGACGGATGATCCGAGTAGCCTCATCGTCCATCGATCCGTACACGCCTTCGTCGTCCTGAACCGGTATCCCTACACCAATGGCCATGTGATGATCGTGCCTTTCGCCCACGAGGCCTCATTGGAAGGGCTTGACTCGCCGATGCTCCAGGATCTCATTCTGCTCATGCAGCGCGCCCTCTCGATCCTTCGCTCGGAGTACAAGGCGGATGCCTTCAACCTCGGGGCCAACATCGGGGAGGCGGCCGGCGCCGGAATCGCGGGCCACGTCCACTTGCATGTCCTGCCGCGTTGGTCCGGCGATACGAATTTCATGGCGACGACCGCCGAGACGCGCGTGCTTCCCGAGACCCTGGACCAGACCTACGAGCGCCTGACCCGGGCATGGCGTTCGCCGATAACGAACGCCGCCGCACGCACGGCGAGGTCATGATGGGCAAGGCGAAATCGCCGCTGGATGCGGTCATCCTCAGCGCGGTCCGCACCCCGATGGGAAAATTCCAAGGTGCGCTCAGCCCCCTGCCCGCCCCGCGCCTTGGGGCGGCGGTCGTCCGGGAAGCCGTGCTCCGCGCAGGCGTTCACACCGGGCAGCCGGTCGACGAGGTCCTCATGGGCAACGTCGTATCGGCCGGAGTCGGTCAGGCTCCAGCCCGGCAGGCGGCGCTGTTCGCGGGCCTGCCTCCCCTCACCGGCGCGACCACGATCAACAAGGTGTGTGGATCGGGGCTCAAGGCGGTCATGCTCGCGGCACAGGCGATCAAGGCAGGTGACGGGGACCTGTTCGTCGCCGGAGGGATGGAGAGTCTGAGCAACACGCCGCACTTGATCCGGGGTCGGCGCGGACTGGCCTATGGCCATCAGCCACTGACCGACGCTCTGGTGTACGACGGCCTTTGGGATCCGTTTGAAGAATGGAACATGGGCATGGCGGCCGAATCCATTGCCGACGAATATGAGGTCACCCGTGAGGCGATGGACCGTTGGGCGCTGAGCAGTCACGAGAAGGCGCTCGCCGCATCGGAGAGCGGGGCCTTCGATGAGGAAATCGTGCCCCTAGAAATCACGCCGCCGCGCGGCAACCCGGTCGTCATCCGCCGCGACGAGACGCCTCGTCAAGATACCAGCTTGGAAAAGCTCGCTGCACTTCCTCCCGTGTTTCGGGAGGACGGACGCGTGACGGCGGGGAACTCGCCCGGGCTGAACGACGGTGCGTCGGCCCTTGTCGTCGCCAGCCGGGAGCGCGCCGAAGCCTTGGGGTCCGGGCCGCTGGCCCGCATCGTGGGCTACGCAGGTGCGGCAGTCCCGCCCAAGGAGCTCTTCATCGCCCCCGCGGTCGCGATTCCAAAACTGCTGCAAAAGATCGGCTGGACGTTGGCCGACGTGGATTTGATTGAGCTGAACGAAGCCTTTGCCGCACAGGTGCTGGCCGACGGGTATGCCCTGGCGGACGCAGGTTGGGACTGGGAGAAGATCAACGTTCGCGGAGGCGCTATCGCCCTCGGCCACCCTCTCGGCGCGACCGGGGCGCGGATTCTGACCACGCTGGTCCACGCGTTGCGCTCGCGCGGCGTCTCGCGCGGCCTTGCCTGCTTGTGCCTGGGCGGGGGCGAGGCGGTGGCGCTCGCGGTCGAGGTGGAATAGCGAGGCGGTGACCCCGGTGGACGCGGTGAAGCGGATTGTGGTCATCGGTGCCGGCACCATGGGCAACGGAATCGCCCAGACCGCGGCGATCTCGGGCTTCCAGGTCACCATGACGGATGTTTTTCCGGAGGCTCTGGCGCGCGGCGAAGAAACGGTTCGCCGCTCGATCGAGAAGCTGGCGGAAAAGGGCAGGATCACGCCCGCCCAGCACGCGGCAGCCCTGGAACTGGGGACGTCGCTCGATCTCGATTCCGTCGCCGGGGCCGACCTGGTCATCGAGGCCGCGACCGAGGATCCGGAAGTTAAACTCAATCTATTCGCAAACCTCGACCGCCTGGCGCCTCAAGGCGCGGTCCTGGCGAGCAATACGTCCTCCATCTCGATCACACGAATCGGCGGCGCCACCCGGCGTCCTGAGAAGGTGGTGGGGATGCACTTCTTCAACCCGGTGCCACTGATGACCCTGCTGGAGGTTGTGCGCGGTCTGGCGACCTCGCAGGCCACAGTCGACCTGGCCTCGGACGTGGGCCGGCGGATGGGCAAGACTCCGGTGGAGGTCAAGGATTCACCGGGGTTCATTTCGAATCGCATCCTCTGTCCGATGATCAATGAGGCCATCTACGCCCTCGAGGAGGGCGTCGGCTCGGCCGAAGCGATCGACACGGTGATGAAACTGGGGATGCGCCACCCGATGGGGCCGCTCGAGCTGGCGGACCTGATCGGGCTGGATGTCGTGTTGTGGGTTATGCAGGTCCTGCACCACGATTTGGGAGAGGACAAATACCGTCCGGCCCCACTCTTGCGCCGCATGGTCGACGCTGGCCGTCTCGGCCGCAAGACCGGGGCCGGCTTCTACGAATATCCCGGCTGACGCCGGGCCGGCACGTATTTCGGTCCAGGAGAATCGGATGCCACCCTCGAAGCTCGTGATCGTCGCGCTCACCCTCGCCGGCGCGGGGTTGGCCTGCGCGCTCCCCGGTGCTGGTGACATTGGAAATGTCGGCACGTCGGTGGCGGCGACGCTGACCGCGGTCGTCTCGGGCGGCACGCTCGCGGTGCCGGAGATCGTCGCCAGCGTCACGCCGGAGCCCCCCACCCCGACCGTCGCGCCTCCCTTCTTGCGAATTGTGTACATCGATGGAGGCAACGTCATGCTGATCGAGGAGGGCGCCGCGCCCGTCCCCCTCACAGCGGGTGGCGATGCGGAAACCGTACGCATCGCCAGCGATGGGATGAAGATCGTATATACACGCCGCCTGGCTCCAGGGACGGCGGTGGAAATGCACAGCCTCAATGTAGATGGAACCGGCGACCTGGCGATCCTCACGCCGGCGGCACTGGGCGGCCTCTATCCGCTCCCGAGCGGGACCGTCGCCATCGACGTCTCCTCGTTTGCGTGGATTCCCGGGACCCACACCGTGGCCTTCAACACGTTGGCCATCCCGGAGTTCCTCGGGCTTTTCAAATTCGACGATCTGCTGACCGTGAACGCCGACACGGGCGCGATCTCGACCCTGCTTGCCCCCGGCCTGGGCGGAGACTTCTCCGTCTCGCCGGACGGAGCCCAGATCGCGTTCTCGCAGCCTGACCACATTTCGCTCCTCAACAGCGATGGAACGAATCTCCGGCCCAGCCTGGTCGCCTACGATCCGGTGATCACCTACAGCGAGTATCAGTACTACGCGGTGCCGGTGTGGGACACGCTCTCGACGGCGGCGGGCGTGGCGATCCCTTCCGCTGACCCGCTGGCTCCTGCGACCAGTGGAGGCATTTGGAGAATCCCCGCCGATGGGTCCCCGGCGGTCCATGTGACGGACATTGCCGGCGACTTCTTCTTCACCCAATTTGAGGCTTCGGCCCTATCGCCGCACCTCACGGATGTGGGTTTCACGCGCAACACGGCCACGCCCAATATCCGTGATCTGATCCTGGCCCACGCCGATGGCAGCGCGGAGACTCCTTATGTGACCGGTTCGATCACGTGGCTCGGTTGGGCCCCCTTCAGCAGTCAGTTCACGTTCTCGTTCGGCACTCCCACCGATATCCGGCTCGGCACGCTGGGGGGAGGGCCGGTCCCGTTGGCGACGGGCATGGACCTACGCTGGATCAACGCCACCGAGTTCCTCTTCCTGAGCGGAAGTTTTGGGTCATGGACGCTGAACCGCGGCGAGATCGGCGCGGCCGCGATCCCCCTGGACAGCCCGGCTGGAGACTTCGTCGCGTTCGATTTTGATACGTAACCGATGGCCTATCGGACACCCATCCTGAGCGGGTCGCCGCAAGAGACTGCCGTCCTCGTTGCCTAGGGGGGCCTTCTGAGGTATCGTCCTACGGATTGCATGCGCCGGTGACGCCACCTTCACCGTCTTCAGGAGGAACTCTCATGCCCGTCCTCTTTCCGACCTGGTTGATCTTGGCGGCTGTCTTCTTCTATCTCGCGTATTCTTCCTACCGTGCGGGCCAGCAAAGCCCACGCCGGTTCCGGCTCCGGGGCAAGGGAAAGGGAGGCAATGCGGAACTGCGAGAGTTCGCCGAGGATTTCAACCACTATCTGGACGCGCTTTCCGCCCAGCTCAAGAGCCAGAGTCAGGTCGCGGCGTTGGGATACTTCCTGGTGGGGGTCCTCTCGCTGATTTCCAGCGTCACCATCATCCAAGCCCTTCTGCCTCGCTAGAGAGGGCGCTCGACGCCTTACCGTGTTTGTGAAGGTTGTCACAAGTCATCCCGACCAGCGCATGACCGTGAGCGTCTGCGACGCGCCCGCGAGCATCCCCACCACGCCGGCGATTCTTCGCAGGCGCCGGTAGTATTTCGGCTGCGGGTCGTCGGGCTCCACAGTCCGGAATCCGAAGCTGGCGTAATAAGGGGCCAGTCCGGAGAGGCAGGTCAGCCAGAGCGGCGGACCGGCCTCTTCTTTCAATCGCCGAATGAGCGCTCCGGCGACACCGCGGCGCCGCCATCCGGTTTCGACAACGAGCGAAGCGAGCTCGCGCGTCCCCTCACTCACTGTTTTCACTTGACCGCAACCGATCACGGAACCCCCTCCATCCACCGCGAGCGTGAAGTGGCGCCAGTTCAACGACATGGGATTCAAACGTTCCCGGCGCACCATGGCGCGGATCCGAGGCGCGTCCCGCTCCTCGGCCGGTCTTAAGACGAACTCTTGGTTGGGGGTCACGAAGCGCGAAGGGCCGGCCATGCCGACACATCTCTCAGCTGGGGGGTGGGCCTTCGGCCAGGAGTTCCTCGAGGATTTGTCTCGTTCGCTGTGCGTCGGCTTTGCCTCCGGTCTGGCGCATCACCTGCCCGACGAACCAGCCCAGCACGGTCGCCTTCCCGTTTCGGTACGTCGCCACCTGGTCGGGATGGTTCTCGATGACCAGGCGGGCGGCCTCCCGCAACGCGCCGTCGTCCGACACACGTCCTAATCCTTCGGCTTCGACGATTTCGATTGGGCGGCGCCGGCTGGTATGCGCTTTCTCGAGCAGGTCTTTTCCGGTGCTGCCCGTAATGGCCCTGGTCTCGACGAGATGCACAATGTCCGCCAGCCCTTCGGGCGAGAGACCCAGCTGGCCCGCCGTGAGGCCCCGCTCGCGCAGGATGCGCTGCAGATCGTTGATAATCCAATTGGAGATCAGCTTGCCTCCGCCGGAACCCCTTGTGGAGGATCGCACGGCATAGGCGGTGACCGCCGCCTCGTAATAGTCGGCCAGGGTTCTCTCCTCCGTGAGGATCCCCGCGTCATAGGCGGGCAGTCCAAGCTCCTCGATCCAGCGAGCCCGCCGGGCAAGCGGCAGTTCGGGGAGCCCACTCCGTATTTCAGCGATCCACGCCGGGTCGAGCCGGAGCGAGAGCAGGTCCGGGTCGCGGAAGTAGCGATAGTCGGCCTCGGTCTCCTTCGATCGCATCTTACGCAGCGTGCTTGCCTCCTCGTCCCAGTCCAAGGTCCAGGCTTCGATCGACCGGCCCGCCTCGACCTCGCGACTCTGTCGTTCGATCTCCGTCTCGATGGCCGATCGGACCGAGTCGATCGAGTTGACATTCTTGATCTCAGTCTTCGGATTCAGCGTTTCGGTCCCGGCGGGTCGAATCGAGACGTTGGCGTCGCATCGAAGTTGTCCCTTTTCCATGTCCGCCTCGGAGACACCCAGCCAGCGCAGCAGCTGGCGCAGGCGGAGCAGGTAGTGAGTCGCTTCGTCCGCGGTTCGCAGGTCGGGTGCGGTGACCATCTCGACCAGCGGGACGCCGCAGCGGTTGAAATCGATGAGCCGGCGGCGCGCCTCGCGCACCGTCTTGCCGGCGTCCTCTTCCAGATGGAGTTTGACGATCCGGACCCGTCGCATCGACCCGTCCGGCAAGGAAATCTCCAGGGCACCCCCCCGGGCCAGCGGTTCGTCGTACTGGCTGATCTGGTAGCCTTTGGGGAGATCCGGGTAGAAGTAATTCTTTCGGGCAAAGTACGACTCGGTTTGAATCGGATCGGCCCGTATCGCCGCGGCCAGGATCACGGCCAATTCGACCGCTTTCCCATTCAGAACCGGAAGAACGCCGGGTTGTCCGGAGCACACGGGGCAGATGTTGGTGTTCGGCGGATCCCCCCAAGAGTCCGCCTTGCAGGGGCAGAAGATCTTGCTCTCGGTGGCAAGCTGGATGTGGGTCTCGAGTCCGATGACCGCTTCGTGGACCGCCTTGAGGGTCATCGCAGCTCCGAGGGCGAGGAGGGCCGCCCGGCGTCCAAATTGATTCGGGGCCGAAGATGGGCGGGGGTGACCAGCTTGGAGAATGAAATTCGGCCGGTCACTTGTTTCCTACCTCGGCCCCAGGGAACTGCCACGCGCCCACCAGGGTTCCCCCAACGAGAAACACGGTGACTGCGTGGCGCGTCAGAGCTCGGGTCATCCCCCCACCTTGGATTGCCATGAGCCCCGCCCCCATGCCCCTTTCACCCGGCCAACACCTTTGGCCGCTGGGCGCGCCATGCCTCGCCCTCCGTCGCCTTTTCGTAGGCCCGCCCAATTCGAAAGAGCGTCCCCTCTTCGAAGTCGGGGCCCAGGAGCTGCAACCCCAGCGGAAGCCCTTCCGCGCTAAGCCCGCAGGGAATCGACAAGCCGGGGATGCCGGCATGATTCGCGGGGACCGTCAGCAAATCCGCTAACTGCATCAAGACGGAGTCGCCGTAGAGCTCGTTCATCGGAAAGGCCGCGGTGGGCGTGGTCGGGCCGAGCAGGGCGTGGACGCGGTAGGCACCGTGGGGATCGAATGCGGCCTCGAAGTCGCGCCGAATGAGGGAGCGCACGCGCAACGCTTGCGCATAGAACTGCTCTTCATACTGGGCCGCCGAGACATACATGCCCATCAGAATGCGCAGTTTCACCTGGGTACCGAAGCCTTCGCCGCGAGTCGTCCGATAGAGACTCCGCAGGTCGGAGACCGGCCCGACATGCCGATGGCCATACTTGACTCCATCATAGCGGTGTAGGTTGGAGGCCGCTTCGACGCGCGAGATCACAAAGTACGCCGGGATGGCATACCGGGCGTGCGACAAAGGGATCCCCTCCACGATCTCGGCCCCCTCCGCCTGCAGCGCCTGCACGGCCTCGCGCACGGCGGTCTCCATCTCGCGGTCGACGCCTTGGGTCCGAACTTCCCCGCTAGTCGGGTCCGGGTACGCCAGCTGGAAGGCATCCGGCGAGATGCCAATGCGCAAACCGCGCACGCCTTGGTCGAGGCTCGCCCGGTAGTCCGGGACCGGGACGGCGGCGGCCGTGGCATCTCGCCGGTCCTCCCCAGACATCGCCCCCAACGCCAGGGCCAAGTCGGTCACGTCGCGTGCGATCGGACCGGGGCAATCCAAGGAAGACGCAAACGCGATCAGGCCGTAGCGGGATACGCGGCCGTACGTCGGCTTCAGCCCCGAAACGCCGCAGAACGCGGCCGGTTGGCGGATCGAACCCGAGGTGTCCGTCCCGAGAGAAAGGACCGCTTCCCCCGCCGCGACGGCGGCCGCGCTGCCTCCGGAAGATCCGCCCGGAACCCGGGATGGTTCCCACGGGTTCCGGGGCGTGGGTCGAAACGCGCTGGATTCATTCGACGATCCAAAGGTGAACTCATCCAGATTCACTTTCCCAACGACGAGCGCTCCGGCTGAAACCAGACGCTCGACGGAGGTGGCCGAATAGGGAGCCCGATAGTTCGCCAGAATCCTGGATCCGGCCGTCGAGGCCGTCCCCTGGACGCAAAAAATGTCCTTTACCGCGAGAGGAACGCCCGCCAGTGGTCCTGGGTCGTCCCCCCGGGCAAGAGCCGAGTCGATCTGGGATGCTTGCCGGTGAGCCAGTTCCTCGGTGAGCTCAAGAAAGGCGTGGACGTGCACCGCCTCGTCCGGGTCGGGGGGGCGATCCTCGAGCGATCCGGACCGGCCGTCGACACGATGAATTCGGGCGAAGGTGGAGTCCAGGACTTCGGTGGCCGAGATCTCACGGCGCCGGATCCGCTCCGCGATTTGGTGGCCCGATAGGTCGCACAGGTCCTCGATCACTCGAGGTCGGTCCCCGGCTGGTCCGGGACGACGATATACCGGCCGTCGCTCTCCGGCGCCTGAGCGAGGATCTCGTCTGCATGCGGGAACGTTTCGGCGTGATCCCCCCTGAGGGCCGGGCGCACCGCCCGAGGATACGGGATGCCGTGCGAGGTGATGGGCGTATCCGCCGAGAGCTGGATGGCTTGGAGATCCCCGATGGCGCGCAGTTGGGCATTCATTTCTCGTCGAAGGTACTCGGCCTCATCTTCCGTCAGTTCAAGCGCCGCGAGATCCACGAGGTGCAGAAACGTCTCCAAGGGGATCTCCGTTGGACTCTGTCGTCCCGCCTGCCCATCCATACTTCGGGCCTCCATATCCTCGCGCGAGAGGCGGGGAAATCCGCGCCTCGGGCCGAGTTTCGATCGCCTCGTCCGCGTAGATTCTACAACAACGACGCGCGAGCACGGGCCTTGGGGCGGACCTGCATGCTATAATCTCGCCCCGCGCGGCGATAAGGATGGTGAAATGGTCATCCGTCAGGACCTCGGCATGGGCCCGAGCCTTTCCCTCTCGTCGGAACATGAGCTGATCCGACAGACCACGCGGGAGTTCGCGCAGAACGAGATTGTGCCCATCGCCGCGCACGCAGACGAAACCGGCGAGTTCCCCCTCGAAACCGTCCGGCGCATGGGACAGCTCGGCCTAATGGGGATTGAAATCCCCGAGGAGTACGGCGGCGCCGGGCTGGACACATTGGCTTACGTTCTGGCGATGGTGGAGGTCTCGAAGGCGGACGCGGCCCACGGCACGATCATGTCCGTGAACAACTCGCTCTTCTGCCATGCGGTCTACCGTTTTGGGACCGACGAGCAGAAGGAGACCTTCCTCCGGCCGGTCGCGTCAGGGAAATCCATCGCCGCGTACTCCTTGACGGAACCCATGTCGGGGTCCGACGCCGGCTCCATGCGCTCGCGCGCGGTCCTGGAAGGCGATGCCTATCGTATCCACGGCCGGAAGTCCTGGGTCACCAGTGCCCCCGTCGCGGACTTTGTGCTCCTTTTCACAATGACGGACCCCGTTCGAAAACACGACGGCATCACCGCCTTTCTGATCGAGACGCACCGACCCGGCTTTTCGCTCGGGAAAACCGAACCCAAGCTTGGCATCCGCGCCTCGGCCACAAGCGAGATCGTTTTCGAGGACTATCGCTGCCCGATCGGCCACCGGCTGGGGGCCGAGGGCGAGGGCTTCCGGATCGCCATGGCCGTCCTGGATGCCGGTCGGATCGGAATTGCGTCCCAAGCCCTCGGCATTGCCGAGGCGGCCTACGAAGCGAGCCTGCAGTACGCGCGCGAACGGGAGGCTTTCGGCCAGAAGATCGGTGCATTCCAGGGGATTGCCTTCAAACTGGCGGACATGAAAACCCGGATCGAGGCCTCTCGGCTCCTGATTTATCAGGCGGCGATGGCCAAGAGTGAATCGAAGCAATCCGGGGCGCGCTACACGACCCAGGCATCGATGGCCAAACTCTTCGCCTCCGAGACGGCGATGTTCTGCGCTCACGCCGCCGTGCAGATCCACGGTGGGATGGGCTACTCCAAGGAACTCCCTATCGAGCGCTACTTCCGCGACGCGAAGATCACCGAAATCTACGAGGGGACCAGCGAGATCCAGCGACTGGTGATCGCCCGGCACGAGCTGGGCCTGCGTTGAGTTCGAAGACGTCCCGCGCGCTCCGCCTGGCTCAGGATCGCAGGCCTTCCACGGGCTGATCAGGCTTTCCCATCTTGACCGCACGTCGCCGCCCCACCTCGCCTCGAAAACCCCGTCGCACACGTCCCAAGGCGACGGACGTTCACCTGCGCGTCGAACCTGGAAGCAACGTCCGGATCACTCTCGAGGAACTCGGTTCCGGGAAGACAGCCCGACCGCGCCTGCTACACCAGTCCACGGTCGGGGTTGGCTCGGCCGGTGGGGAACCTCCTTCATCCCGAGCGCAGGACGACGTCGGCGAGCCCGAGCCGGTTTCCCGTCCGCGGCCTCACGGCCAGGGGCTCGCGGCACGAGTCCTATTCGACCTGAGGCAGGCCGGGTACTCGCTGTTTGGGTGGGCGGCTCCGCTCGATCTCGCCCTCTTTGCGGCCTCCCTGGGCGTGTATTGGGCGACGCGCCTGATCGCTTTGGCCAGCTATCCGATCTACTTCTTTACCGACGAGGCCGTACAGACCGTCCTGGCGCAGGATTTCCTCCGAGACGGCCTTCGCGACTTCGCGGGCCGCCTGTTCCCCACCTACTTCCTGAATGTGTACGAGTTCAACTTGAATTTCTCTGTGTACGCACAGATCCTTCCGCTGCTTGCTTTCGGCAAGTCCCTGTTCGTGACGCGGGCCACGTCCGCCATTCTGAGCGGCCTTGCGGCCGCGGCCGTCGCGTACGTCGTGGGCAGGTTCTTCCGCGTCCGCTATTGGTGGACGGCAGTCCTGTTCCTCGGCCTCACCCCGGCCTGGTTCCTCCATTCTCGTACTGCCTTCGAGACCACGCTCATGGCGACCTTCTACGGCCTGTTCCTGGCCGCCTACCTGCTCTATCGACTGGTCCACCCTCGTTATCTGTACCTGAGTCTGCTCTTCGGCGCATTGGTCTTCTACACATACGGTCCCGGTCAAATCATCGCGCTGGCGACCGCGGTCCTACTCTTCCTTGTCGACTTTCGGTATCACTGGCAGAACCGCCGGATCCTGGCCCCTGGCCTGGTGTGGGCGGCTGTCCTCATGCTTCCCTACCTGCGCTTTCAGATTCAGCAGCCGGGATTGCATCAGGAATTCCTACGGATCTTGGACAGTTACTGGTTGAAGGATATTCCGCTCTCCCAGAAGCTGGCCACCGCGCTGGGGAACTACCTCCAGGCCTTGAGTCCCGGTTACTGGTTGGGCGAGGACTCGATTGACCTGCCCAGGCATCTCATGGGCCGCTACGGCAACTTGAGCCGCTGGGCCGTGCCGTTCACCGCCGTGGGGATGGTTCTTTGTGCCCGCCGTCTGCGCGCGCCCGCCCCGCGGCTGTTATGGGTTGCGATTCTGGCGATTCCTTTTGGCGCGGTCGTGGTCGCGGTAGGAATCACCCGCGTTCTCTCCTTCGCTCTTCCCATCGCCGCGTTTTCTGCCCTCGGCCTCGCCTGGGGCGCGGAAAGGATCTTCCGCCGAGTCCCGTATCGGCACGCGGCGGTGATGGTCCTGACCAGCTTGTCTGCGATCCAAATGGGAATGCTGGGGGACGCTCTCCGAAACGGTCCCACCTGGAACACGGACTACGGACTCTACGGCATGCAGTTCGGAGCCCGCCAGGTCTTTGGCATGGCGAAGACGTACATGGAGGAGAATCCCGGAGACCAGGTGTACTTAAGCTCAAGCTGGGCCAACGGCACCGACCTGCTGGCCCGGTTCTTTGTCGGCGATAACACGCCGATTTCCATCTCGGGGGTTTCCCCGTGGAGGGAGGACCAGCGGGAGCTCAACGGCCACATGGCGTTCCTGCTGACGGCCGATGAGCTCGCCGAGGTGGAGAGCGATCCCAAGTTCCTGCCGCCGGCGGAGATCGGCCGCATCCTGCTCCCGGATGGCCGCCTCGGTTTCGCCTTTGTGCACCTTCAGTATTCTCCGGAGGCCGGTGCGATCTTCGCCGAGGAGATCCGCCTACGGCAGATCCCCGTGGTGGAGACCGTCCTCATCGATGGCCAATCGGTCTCCGTCGAGCATCCACTTCTGGACAGTGGTGAGCTTCGTCTGCTCTTCGATGGCGACGAATACACCCTTATTCGGACCTACGAAGCCAACCCAGCGAGGTTTGTGTTCACGTTCGAATTCCCACGTCCGATCCGGGCCCTGCGCTTGACCGCGGGCGCATTCTCCTTTGAGATCACCCTGCGCGTGACCTCGCCGTCCGGGGAGACCGCCACCTACTTCGGCTCCTTCACACCTCCCGCGGAGCAGCCCACGATCGAAATGGCGGTCGACCAGGGGCCGGACACCATCGCCCGCTTGGAGATGGAGATCCTTCATCTTTACACGGCCGGACGTGTCAAAATTCATTTGCGGGACCTTCTTTTTCTGGACGCGAATTGAAGCGCTCTTCGCCTCCGCCCGGCGCCAGGTCATCGGCCTCGAGCCACACGACTGCCCGAATCACCCGTTCGCCCGATCCGGCCGCTCAACCGGTAGAATTCTCCATCGAGGCGCAGCCTTGAAATCGGTTGTCTTCCGTCATCACGGCGGTCCCGACGTGCTCGAGGTCGCCGAGCTTCCCGAGCCCCAACCAGGGAGCGGCGAGGTCCGAGTCCGCCTGCGGGCGGCGGCCCTGAATCGGCTCGATCTATGGGTCCGGCAGGGATGGCCCGGAATCCGGCTGGCGCTTCCGCACATCCCGGGCGCGGATGGCGCAGGCGTGGTCGATGCCCTGGGGCCAGGAGTCGAGGCTCCCGCGATCGGGAGCCGGGTCGTTCTGAATGCGAATCTGAGCTGCGGAGAATGTGAGGCGTGCCGGGCGGGGCAAGACAATCGCTGCCGAAGCTGGCGGTTGCTGGGCGAACATGTGCCGGGCACCTACACCGAATCCATCGTGATCCCGGCTTCCAATCTGCTGGTTCTACCGGACCGAGTTACCTTCGAGGACGCGGCGGCGGCCGGCCTGGTCTTTCACACCGCTTGGCACTCACTGGTCACGCGGGGCGGGCTTCGTCCTGGAGAGACCGTCGTCATCGTCGGCGCTTCGGGAGGCGTGAACACGGCCTCCATCCAGGTGGCCAAGTTGGCGGGCGCGCGTGTGTTGGTCGTCGGCTCGAATCGCGCCAAACTTGAGCTGGCCGAGTCCCTGGGCGCGGATGTCTTGATCGATCGGAGCGAAGAGCCGGAATGGTCGCGCGCGGTGTACGAAGCGACCGGCCGGCGCGGGGCGGACATCGTGGTCGACAATGTAATTGCGACCACGCTGCCGCAGAGCCTGCGCGCCGCCGCCAAGGGCGGCCGTATCTTGACCGTCGGCAATACAGCCGGGGCCACCGTCGAAGTTGACAACCGATATCTTTTCGCGAAGCATCTGTCCTGGATCGGATCGACCATGGGCACGCGCTCGGAATTCCGAACGGTCATGGAGTGCGTGTTTTCCGGACGGCTGAAGCCCGTGATCGACCGCGTGGTTCCGCTCACGGATGCCGCGTCGGCCCAGGAGCGACTCGCCTCCGGCCTTCAACGCGGGAAGATTGTGCTCCAAATCGCATAGGATCGACCCGATGCTGGAATTGGATCCCGAGGCTACGGCTCCGCACCCACCCCGGCCGCGCTTCGTAACCTGGCTGACCGTGGGGGTTTTAATGCTTGCGGCCGCCTACCTGACCCGGTTTGGGGCCAGTCTGTCGGCTCCAGGCCTTGCCCTGGCTGTGCCTCGAGCCTACCTATCCGGGACTGGGGCTGTTTGGGGCGCACTCGCCTTAGCCCTGGGGTTCGGATTGTGGAGTGGTCGGCGCTGGGCCCCGTTCCTACTGCGCACTGGTGGACTGACCTTTCTCGCGTGGTACTGGGTCGATCGCCTGGCCCTCGTGCAATCAGAGTTTTCCCGCCATACAAGACTATGGGCCGCCGCCGCGACCGTCCTGGTCCTGGCGGCGGTCGTGTGGGGAATTCGGCGGCCGGACGTGCGCCGGTTTTTCCAGGAGAGTCAGGGATGAGCATCGACGAGAAGCTCGACGGCCTGCGACGGCTTCGCCAGGAGGCCCTGCAGGGAGGCGGCCCCGAGCGCGTCGAGGCCCAACGCGCCCGCGGCAAACTCACCGCCCGCGAGCGGCTTGAACTCTTATTGGACAAAGGTTCGTTTCGCGAGACCGACATGTTTGTAACCCACCGCACCTCGGATTTCGGTCTGGAGGAGCGGAAGATCCTTTCGGATAGCGTCATCACAGGCTGGGGGACCATCGACAGTCGTCTCGTGTTTGTGTACTCGCAGGACTTCACGGTCTTCGGGGGTAGTCTGGGGGAAGTCCATGCGGAGAAAATCTGCAAGATTCTCGAAATGGCCGTCAAGAACGGCGCTCCGGTCATCGGTCTGAACGACTCCGGAGGCGCTCGCATTCAAGAGGGCGTCGTCTCCCTCGGCGGCTACGCCGAGATCTTTCTGCGCAACACCTTGGCTTCGGGGGTGATTCCGCAGATCAGCGCCATTATGGGCCCGTGCGCCGGGGGCGCGGTCTACTCCCCTGCGCTGACGGATTTCGTCTTCATGGTCCGGAATTCCTCGCACATGTTCGTCACGGGACCGGACGTTGTGAAATCCGTCACCCACGAAGAGGTCAGCTTTGAAGAGCTGGGCGGCGCGGAGGTCCACGCCACGCTATCCGGGGTGTGCCACTACGTGGCCGAAAGCGAGGCGGATTGCCTGTACCTGATGCGGGTCCTGATGAGCTACCTGCCGCAAAACAATATGGAGGACCCTCCCTTCCTTTCCTCCACCGACGACCCGCTGCGGACCGAAATGGCATTGGACCACCTCCTCCCCGAGGATGCCGGTAAACCCTACGATATGCGCGAGGCGATTCGCCTGATCGTCGATCACGGGGTCTTCCTCGAAATCCATGAACGATTCGCCCCGAACATCGTCGTCGGATTCGCTCGCCTGGGCGGTCACAGCGTGGGCGTGGTCGCCAGCCAGCCGGCCGTCCTCGCCGGCGTACTGGACATCCACGCCTCCGAGAAGGCAGCTCGCTTTGTGCGGTTCTGCGACTCGTTCAACATCCCCCTGATCACGTTCGTCGATGTCCCCGGGTTCATGCCCGGGACGGCCCAGGAGCACGGCGGGATCATTCGACACGGCGCCAAGCTTCTCTACGCGTACTGCGAGGCCACGGTGCCGAAGATCACGGTCGTCCTGCGCAAGGCCTACGGCGGTGCCTACGACGTCATGTCCTCCAAACACATCCGCGGCGATCTCAATCTCGCCTGGCCCACGGCCGAGCTGGCCGTCATGGGCCCGGACGGGGCGGTCAGCATCGTGTTCCGCAAGGAGCTGGCCGAGGCAGCCAACGCGGACACCCGCAAGGCGGAACTCGTCGCGGAATACCGGACCAAGTTTGCCAATCCGTACGTGGCGGCTTCGCGCGGGTACCTCGACGATGTGATCGCACCGCACGAGACGCGGCCGCGGCTGATCAACGCTTTGGAAATGCTCAGCAACAAACGCGACTCCAACCCAGCCAAGCGGCATGGGAACATTCCCCTCTAGCCGAGGGACAACCACGGAAGGCGGATAGACAGATGTTTCAGAAAGTTCTGATCGCCAATCGAGGGGAGATCGCCGTCCGGGTCATCCGCGCCTGCCGCGAATTGGGCATGAGCTCCGTGGCCGTCTATTCCGAAGCCGACCGCGCTTCTCTCCATGTCCGCTATGCCGACGAGGCCTACTTACTGGGACCGGCGCCCGCGCGCGAATCGTACTTGCGCGGCGACAAGATCATCCAGCTCGCGCTGCAGTCGGGCGCGGGCGCGATCCATCCCGGCTATGGGTTCCTCGCCGAACGGGACGACTTTGCCCTGGCGGTCGTGCAGGCCGGACTCGTCTTCATTGGCCCGAGGCCGAGCGCGATCGCCGCCATGGGCGACAAGGCTGTGGCCCGCGCCACCGTGACCGCGGCGGGTGTCCCCGTCATCCCCGGGACCGAAGGCGAGGGCAGCCTTTCGGACGACGAGATCCTGGCCATCGCCCCATCGATCGGGTTCCCGCTCCTGATCAAGGCGACAGCCGGAGGCGGCGGTAAGGGGATGCGCGAAGTGAACTCCCTGCAGGAGATGCCGGGTCTTCTGAAGTCCGCCCGGCGCGAAGCCGAGGCCGCCTTCGGCGACGGCAACGTCTACTTGGAGAAGGTGGTCACCCAGGCTCGCCATATCGAGTTTCAAATCCTGGCCGATAGTCAGGGCAATGTCATCCACCTCGGGGAACGGGAGTGCTCCCTGCAGCGCCGGCACCAAAAGTTGCTGGAGGAATCCCCCTCCCCGTTCGTGGGAGAGAATGAGGCCCTGCGGGAGAAGATGGGCGAAGTGGCCTGCCGGGCTGCGCGCTCGGTGGATTACCTGAATGCCGGGACGATTGAATTCTTGGTGGATCCGCAGGGCGCCTTTTACTTCCTCGAAATGAACACCCGACTCCAGGTCGAACACCCGGTCACGGAAATGGTCACCGGGGTCGATGTCGTGAAAGAGCAGATCCGGATCGCCCGGGGCCGCAAGCTTCGTTACACGCAGGAGGATATTCGGCGCAACGGCTCGGCCATCGAATGCCGGATCAATGCCGAAGACCCGTACCAGGATTTCCGACCCTCCACGGGGCAAATCACGCAGATCATCCCGCCGTCCGGGCCCGGCGTGCGTGTCGACACCGGCGTCTACCCCGGGTTCACGGTCTCGCCGTACTACGACTCTCTCATCTCCAAGTTGATTTGCTGGGGCGAGACGCGAGCGGAGGCGATCCTGCGCATGCGGCGAGCCCTCGAGGAGTACCGGATCCTGGGGGTCAAGACGAACATCCCGCTGCATCAAGAGCTGATGAATTCGCCGCGCTTCATGACCGGCCAATTCGACACGCGTTTCGTCGAAGAACGGTTCTCGCTCGAGGAGCCCGGTGAGGCCGCCGACTCCCGGCCGGACATCGCCGCCATCCTGGCCGCCCTGGTCACCCACCGCCAGGGGCAGCTCGCCTCCCAGATCGTCCGCCGTGGCGAACGCGACACCAGCAACTGGAAGTGGGTGGGCCGCTGGGAACGGATGCACCGCTGAGAGACTCGTCCCGATGAAGTACATCGCCACGATCGAAGGCCGCGACTACGAGATCGAGATCAACTCCGAGACGGAGGTGACGCTCGACGGCGAGCGCCTAACGCTGGACTTCCAGGCCGTGGCCGAGAACTCGGGGTATTCCCTGCTCGTCAACGGTCAGTCCTATGAAGCGTATCTCTACCCCACGGAAGGGGGCAGCCAGGTCTTAATGCGGGGGCGCTCTTACCTCGTCCAGGTAGTCGATGAACGTCAACGGCGCTTGCAGGAGAGCGCGGGGCCGCCACCGCTGACGGCCGGCGAGTTCCATTTGAAAGCTCCGATGCCCGGACTGGTAATCGGGGTCCCGGTGGAAGAGGGCCAACGGGTCGCGGCCGGGCAGAATCTGGTCATCCTGGAATCGATGAAAATGCAGAATGAGCTCAAAGCCCCGCGCGAGGGCGTGGTATCCCGGCTGCGAGTTCGGGCCGGCGACCGAGTGGAGCAAAACCAGCCCATGCTCACCCTCGGGTGAGGCACCCGCCCCGGCTCATGCCTGCCTCCGCCCCCGACGCGAAGACTCCCACCCCTCTCGATCCGGATCTCGAACTCGCGTATCAAGAATGGCTGGGCCGGAATGGCCAGGCCGCGCTCCGCCGGCCGACCTTCGAGACCTCGTCCTTCACCCTCGAACCGGTCTACCTGCCTTCACGCCTCGAGGACTATCCCCACCAACTGGGACTCCCCGGTGAATACCCATTCACCCGAGGCATCCATCCCACCATGTACCGCGGGCGGCTCTGGACGATGCGCCAGTACGCCGGGTACGCCTCGGCCGACGAATCCAATCGACGCTACCGCTTCCTCCTCTCCCAAGGGCAGAACGGTCTGTCCGTCGCCTTCGATCTTCCGACCCAGATCGGCTTCGACGCCGATGACCCGGCGGCCCTCGGCGAGGTCGGCCGAGTCGGGGTCTCCATTTCAAGTTTGGAGGACATGACGCGGTTGTTGGACGGAATTCCGCTGGATCAGGTCTCGACCAGCATGACCATCAATGCTCCTGCGGCGATTCTCCTGGCCATGTACGTCGCCGCCGCCCGGCGCCAGGGCGTGGATGGGAAACAGCTCCGAGGCACCGTTCAAAACGACATCCTCAAAGAGTACATCGCCCGGGGGACCTACATTTTCCCTCCCGGCCCAGCCATGCGTCTGATCACCGATCTCTTCCGCTACTGTCGGACCGAGCTCCCTCGGTGGAACCCCATTTCGATCTCGGGCTACCACATCCGCGAGGCCGGTTCAACGGCCGTGCAGGAGGTCGCTTTCACCCTGGCCAACGCGTTGGCGTATGTCCGCGCCGCCCAAGCCGCCGGGATGACGGTGGATGAGCTCGCGCCGAACCTGACTTTCTTCTTCTCCGCGGATAACCAGTTTCTCGAAGAGATTGCCAAGTTCCGCGCCGCCCGCCGCCTGTGGGCCCGCCTGACACGCGATCGTCTCGGAGCCCGGGACCCCGACTCCTGGAAACTGCGTTTTCATGCCCAAACGGCCGGCTCAACCCTCACGGCCCAACAGCCGGAGAACAATGTGGTCCGGGTCGCACTGCAGGCTCTGGCAGCCGTCCTTGGAGGAACCCAGTCGCTCCACACCAACAGCATGGACGAGGCGCTCGGCCTGCCCAGCGAAACGGCGGTCCGGGTGGCTCTCCGGACCCAGCAGATCCTCGCCTTCGAGTCGGGTGTGGCGGACACGATCGATCCTCTCGCCGGTTCGTACATGATTGAGAGCTTGACCGATTCGATCGAGCGCGGCGCGCAGGATTACCTCGATCGGATCGAGGATCTCGGCGGGGCTCTGGCGGCAATCGAGTCCGGGTTCTTGGAGCGCGAGATTCACGAGGCCGCCTACCGGGCTCAGCGGGCTGTCGACTCCGGCGAAGCGCAGGTGGTGGGGGTCAACGCGTTCCGCACGCAGGAGCCGACTCGCATTCGACCCTTGCGGCCGGACCCGGCAGTGGAAGCCTCCCAACGTTCTCGCCTGGCGAGCCTACGGAGCCGCCGAAATCCAGCGGCCGCCCAATCCGCACTCGAGCGGCTTGAGGCGGCAGCCTCCACCGACACAAATCTAATGCCCCTTCTCATCGAGGGGGTGGAAGCCGATCTCACACTCGGAGAGATTTGCGGCGCGTTGCGCCGGGTCTGGGGCGAGTATCAGCCGCGGGCCGTGTGGTGAGCCGCTCCGAGGAAGTACAATGCGGGCCATCACGATATAGGTAGAGCCGTGACCGAGCCTCGAGAATCGCGAGCCGTGGACCGAATCCGGCGTATCGACCACGTCGCCATCCTGGTGGATGACATTGACTCCGCCCTGCGCTTCTGGCGCGATGGACTCAATCTCCGCCTATCGCACGTGGAGGACGTCCCGGATCAGGAGTCGGTCGTCGCCTTCCTCCCCGCAGGCGAGGCGGAGATTGAGCTGGTCAAGCCGACCGCCGAGGAAAGCGGCGTCGCCCGGTACCTCGCGAAGAGGGGCCCCGGCTTGCACCATCTTTGCCTCGAAGTGGACGACCTGGAGGCGACGCTGGGACGTCTACAGAAGCTCGGCATCCGCCTGGTCAACCCGGAACCCGTGATCGGCACCGCGGGCAAGCGAATTGCCTTTATCCATCCCGAGAGCACCCATGGCGTGCTCGTGGAGCTGTACGAGACCACGCAGCTGGAGACCGAGATTCGCCTGGCGCGCGCCCGCACCCTGTCCGACCGGGTTCTCGAACAGGGACAGGTGGTGGTCGCCGGGGTCCTGGGCTTCTTGCGAGGGCTCCGAAGCCAGTCGGACAATGGAGGCACCGGGTCCCCGCCTTTGAACTAAGCTCCCCTCCCTTGCCGGAAAACAATCCCGCCGTCCTCACGGACGGCGGGATCAAGAGGAGGAGGGATCCAGAAGATTTCAGGCTCGAACGCGCACCGTGCTGGGATCGCCCGACTGCCGTTGTAGTCGCGTGGCCAATGAATGGGCCGCCACGGCCAGGCCCCCGGTCAAGCCAAGGCCAATCCCAATGGTGACGCCGGAATACAGCGTGATAGCGACAGGTGCCAGGAGCAGGAAGGTGGCCGACGCGAACCCAGCCGAAGCTTCGATCGGCCCAGGGGCAAGCAGTGCGGCCAGGAGCCCAAGAGGGGCGAAAAGCAAGTAACCGAGGTGGATGAGGCCACGGCTGAATGGCGTCTGGAACCCCGCCAGAACCGCCAGGAAAAGGGCCATGCTCAGGCACCCCGACACGCACAGTCCTAGGGCTACCGCCCAGAACGCGGCTCCGGAGGGGACCGTCCCGAAATAGATCGAATGGAACCCCAATCCCACCAGAGGCCAGGCCGCTCCCATCAACACGATCGCATATTTCTTGGACATTTCATTCCCTCCGTCGCCAGACACAGCCCGGCTCTTTTTCTCGACATTCATTTTGCCGCCGCTCTGCCAGCTGCGGGGCGGAATGCAAGCCGGCTGTAAGCCCCTTTGGAGCTGGGGGAGGATAGACCAGGTGTGCTATAATTTGCCGCTTTCAGGGCTCGGGAGGGTCTGATGTTCGACCGGCAGAAGCTGGAGGAGCTGCGCCAGGCGGTCGAGCGCTGGGAGGAGACCAGCCTCCAACAGGCCCTCGGACGGCTCCCAGAACGGCAGGACAAGTTCACCACCATCTCCTCCGAGCCGGTGGATCGCCTGTACACCCCCCTCGACATCGCCGATCTCGACTACCTTCGTGACCTGGGGCTGCCGGGTGAGTATCCCTACACCCGGGGAGTCCACCCCACCCTTTACCGGGGCCGGTCTTGGACCATGCGGATGTTTGCCGGCTTCGGGACGGCTGAAGAGACCAACCAGCGTTTCCGCTACCTGCTCAGCCAAGGGCAGACAGGCCTGTCGGTCGCTTTCGACCTACCCACATTGATGGGCTACGACACAGACGCTCCCGAGGCCCTTGGAGAATTCGGAACCTGCGGCGTGGCCATCTCTTCCCTGGAGGACATGCAGCTCCTTTTCCAAGGGATCCCCCTGGACGAGGTTTCCACGAGCATGACGATCAACTCCCCGGCGGCCATCATCTGGGCTATGTACATCGCCGCGGCCGAGGCCCAGGGCGTGCCGCCGGAGAAGCTCCGCGGGACCCTTCAGAACGACATCCTGAAAGAGTACATCGCGCAAAAGGAATACATCTTCCCTCCGGAGCCTTCGATGCGGCTGGTGGTGGACACCATGGAGTTCGCCAGTCGACACCTACCCCAATGGAATCCGATCTCGATCTCCGGCTACCATATCCGGGAAGCCGGTTCCACCGCAGCCCAAGAGCTCGCCTTCACGCTTTCGGATGGCCTCGAGTACGCGCGCTGGGGCATTCAACGCGGGCTTCCAATCGATTCCTTCGCGCCGCGCCTGTCCTTCTTTTTCAATGCCCACAATGATTTCTTCGAGGAGATCGCCAAGTACCGGGCGGCCCGCAGGATCTGGGCGCACGAGATGCGCGAGACCTTCGGCGCTATGGATCCGCGCTCCTGGCTCATGCGCTTCCACACGCAGACCGCCGGGGTCAGCCTCACGGCGCAGCAGCCGGAGAACAATGTCGTCCGGGTCGCGATCCAGGCCCTGGCGGCCGTCCTCGGGGGCACCCAGTCGCTGCATACCAACTCGATGGATGAGGCCCTCGCTCTTCCCTCGGAGCGGGCGGTCACGATCGCCTTGCGCACTCAGCAGATCCTGGCCGAGGAATCCGGGGTCGCCCACACGGTGGATCCGCTCGGCGGATCCTATTTCGTCGAGGCCATGACTGGCCGGATCGAGGATCAAGCCCGCGATTACTTTCGCCGCATCGCCGACCTCGGAGGGGTCCTGCCCGCCCTTCGGGCGGGGTTCTTCCAAAAGGAGATTGCGGATGCCTCCTATCGCTATCAGCAGGAGGTCGACGCTGGCGAGCGGTCGATTGTCGGCGTGAACGCATTTACCGACGACACACCCACTCGAATCCCATTATTGGTCATGGATCCCGCCGGTTATGAGCGCCAGACCGCCCGACTGCGCTCGCTACGCAGCCGGCGGGACGCGGGCGCAGTCGGCCAGGCGCTTGACGGCCTTCGCCGGGCCTGCCAGGGGACGGAGAATACGATGCCTCACCTCATGCAAGCCGTTCGCACGCACGCCACGTTAGGCGAGATCATCGGCGTGATGAAGGACGTATTCGGGACCTACGAGGAGCCGGCGATCCTGTGAACACGTCCATTTCCTCCACGGTGGTGAGGCCAGGTGGTCGTCGTCGGTGGACCCGGGCTCACATTCTCCTGGTCGCGGCCGCGGTCGCCTGTGTTTGTCCTGGCATTCCCGGGCAGGATCCGAACTCCATCGCCACCTCCGTGGCCGCCACACTGACCGCGGCGGCTCCACGGGTCGTCCCCAGCGCACCCTCGTCTCCGACCCCTCAGACCGGAATCTTGACCGGCCAGGTTTGCTACCCATCGGAGTCGATCCCACCCATGACCGCGTATTTCGAGGACACGTTAACCCACGCAGTGACCTCGCTGGCGATCGCGCAGGATCAAGGCAGCTATAGCGTAGATCTGCCCGCCGGCACCTATCACGCCTATGCGTGGGTGGCCGAATTCGGCATCGGCGGTTCCTACTCTCAGATGGTCCCCTGCGGCCTGACGGCAGCCTGCACCGACCACAGCCTGATCGCGGTGAACGTCGCCGCGGGATCGATTACCGGCGGCGCCGACATTTGCGATTGGTATGGGGGACCGGATTCCGTGCCGACTCCGCCAGGCGCGCCCGCGCCCCCACCGCCAGGGGGTGTGAGCCTGAATTGCGACGACACGTACCAACGCGTCCGCCTGACGGACGCCGGGGTGGCTGGCCGCACCCTTTGGGTGGATTCCTGGGACGGCGGCGCTTGGGTGAATGTGTGGAGTGTCGCGGGTGGCGATCCCAATATCCGGCAGATCGAGGAGGAGGCGGGCGCCTATCAGTTCCTAGGGTGCCCCACCCTCGTCGTGCTCCCCATTCGGTACTCAGGATCCGGAGCGTACCTGGAGCTTTCCGTCCAACAGTGGAATGGGGCCGGATTGACCCAGGTCTACCAACACGAGGGGACCCACGGCGTGTGGTCGAAGGCCGGGGCCACCATCCAATTTGACGAGTCCCTCTACCTCTACAACGAACCCACCTGTTGCCCTTGCAACCACCAGACCCTTCGCCATACCTGGAACGGCGCCGCCTTTGTGGAGGAGGCCCCCACGATTACGCCGACGTTCACGGGGACGCCGCCAGCTGAGTGTTCCAGCTAATAGAAGCGAAAGCTCTCCGGCATCGAGCCCGGAGAGCTTGGCGGGCTGGTGCGCCCAGAGATGTTCCTTCTCTGGGCGCTTTCAGTTTCGGGCGCTGAAATATCTCATGGCCTCGTCCATCAGCCGCTGGGTGTAGCCGAGGAAGCTTTCCCGGACGACGGGAGGCAGGGCCCGTAGGAAGAGATCCATGTCCTCGGCCAGTTCGGAGAACGAACACTGGGCGCAGTTCTCAAGCCATTCAATGGCATGCCGGCGATAAGGTTCTTGAAGGGAGTTGATGGTATCTGCCAGGACCGCGGCTTCGTTGACGGTTGCCGACACGTGGGCCTCTTTCCGTCAGCTTGGATTGGAGTCGGCTGACGAGATGGTGGCTCACGATGCAAGGATGGGGCCATCCCAATGTAGGGACTGTCGACCCGAGCTTGGCGGCGGAGCTGGCGTTGCGAGTCACCGGGCCAGGACCCGGGCCATCTCGTAGTAGTCGAGATTGGCCTGGCGGGACCGGCCGGCGACTTCTTCGAGGGGGATGGGCACCATCTCACGGCCGGATAAACCGACCATGGCTCCGCTGGTTCCGGACAGGAGCACTTCCACGGCCTTCACCCCCATGCGCGTGGCGAGCATCCGATCAAACGCGGTCGGACTGCCGCCTCGCTGAACATGGCCCAGGATCGTAACCCGAGTGTCAAACCCGACCTTGAGGGCGTTCAACTGCTCGGAGACGTGCGCGGCTTTCACCGAAGCGCCCTCCGCGGCCACGATGATGGCATGCGTCTTGCCGCGGCCATACGCGTCCTCGATCGCGCTTGCGATTTCCTCCAAGCGTACCTCTTTCTCCGGGATCAAGACCACTTCGGCACCACAGATCACGCCGGCCATCAGCGCCAGATAGCCCGAGCGGCGGCCCATGGTCTCGATGAGAAACGCTCGCTGGTGGGAAGACGCGGTATCCCGGAGCTTGTCCACGGCCTCCATGATCGTGTTGAGCGCGGTGTCGACACCCAGGGACATATTCGTGCCCCAGATATCGTTGTCGATCGAGGCCGGGATCCCGACCGTGGGGAACCCGAGGCGGTGCAGCGCATACGCCCCCCGCATCGAGCCGTCGCCGCCGATCACCACAAGCCCCTCGATCCCCGACGCTTCCAACGTCTGAAGCGCAGCGTGCCGGCCCTTCTCCTCGAGGAACTCCGCGCAGCGGCCCGTGTGCAGGAAGGTGCCCCCGCGTTGCAGAATCCCTCCCACCTCTCTTGCGCCCAGTGGGATGATGTCGCTCCGAAGGAGTCCTTCGAATCCCTGGCGAATGCCCATGACTTCCAAGCGATGGGCCAGCGCGGTGCGGACGACGGCCCGAAGACACGGATTCATGCCGGGCGCGTCCCCACCCGAAGTCAACACGCCGATTCGATCCACGTTAACTGGTGGGAGCGACCCGAACCGACCCGGTCCCCAGCAGGCCCTCGAGCTGGGCTTTCAGTTCGGCGCAGAAGCCCGTCGACGAGTTGGGGAATTCGAGGGAGTAACGACGCGAGGACTCATACACATCGAAGACAAAGGGATCCGCTCCGGGATACGAGTTCAATAGACCGTGCACGCGACGCATACGCCGCGCGTCCCGCACCTTGTCTCCCGTCGAGCGGAGGATGACCGTCACCAGCCGCCGACCCGCAAGCGGTGTCGCCGGAACAATCTGTATCTCGGTCTCTACCACCAGGGCGGCCACCTCGGTGCGGACATCCACAAGCATACTGCCCGCCACCTCACCCACGACCTCGATAGGACTGAACGGGAACTCACCCCCCGCGTCGTAGGCGGGCTGAACCGGGAAGGGAACATCCGCATCGGTCCCGGCGGTGTCGAGGGATGCCGGAACGGAGGTGGGGGCCGCCACCGGATACGATTCCAAAGTCCGGATCTCCTGCACCAGCAGCTTGGCATCTCCCCGCTCTGCATCCACTTTACCGGTCACCACGACGATGAGCTCCGATTGGAGCCAGGATCCGATCCGATCCCAGACCCGGGTGAAGACGACGAGCTCGACCGCCCCTTGAAGGTCTTCCACTGTGACAAAGGCCATGTTCTTCCCGCTGCGGGTCAGGTAGGGCCGAATGTGGGTCACTTCCCCGCCCACCGTCACCGTTTCTCCGGATCCGGCCTCGCCGAGCTCCGCACTGAAGTGGGTGACGATTTGGGTCAGCCGCTCGAGATGCGGTGTCAGGGGGTGATCGGAGGCGTACACGCCCAACAGCTCACGCTCCCAGGCAAGCTGCTGCCGCCGCGGAAGGTCGGCCGTAGTCGGCAGCTGGATCGTGTCCGGAGGCGCGGCGGAGGCGGAGAAAAGGTTGAGCTGGCCGATCTCGGCCGCCCGAAAGTGGGTGGCCGAGACGCTCAGAATCTGGTCCAGCGCTTCCAAGAGCGCGCCCCGTGACCCCAGGCGGTCCAGCGCCCCCACGCGGACGAGACTTTCGAGAGCTCGCTTTCCCACATGGCGCAGATCCACCCGGCGGGCGAAGTCCTCGATTCCGCGAAACTCGCCTGCCACCCCGCGGGCTTCCAAGACGGCCGCCACAGCCCCTTCGCCGACGTTTTTGACTGCCCCCAATCCAAATCGAATGGCGGCCTGCCCCGGCTCGGAAAGGTCGATCTCGAAGTCCAGGCCGCTCCGCTGGAGATCCGGGGGAAGGATTGCGATCCCCATCCGCCGGCAGTCGGCACTGTAGAGAGCCACTCGAGCCGTGTCCCCCCGGAACACGGACAGAAGAGCGGTCATGTATTCAAGCGGGTAGTGCGCCTTCAGGTACGCCGTTTCGACACAGATCACGGCATAGTCGGCGGCATGTCCCTTCGGAAAGCCGTATCGAGCGAAGGCCTCCCAGTCATCGAAGATCGCCTCGGCGGAGTCCCGAGGCACTCCATGCGACACCGCGCCGGAGACGAACTTATCCCTCTGTTGACGCAAAGCCTTTTCTTTCTTCTTGGCAACCGCGACCCGCAGGTTATCGGCCTCGGTGGCAGAGTAACCGGCCAACTGCATGGCCGTGTACATGATCTGTTCCTGGTAGACGGTGATCCCGTACGTTTCCCCCAATACGGGCTCGAGTGTCTCGTGTCGAAACGTGACGGGTTCCTCTCCATGCATACGGCGAATGTACGTGGGAATGAAGTCCATCGGGCCCGGTCGATAGAGCGCGACCATGGCGACGACGTGCGGCAGGTGCCGGGGCTTCATCTCCATCAAGTAACGCCGCATCCCGGCGCCCTCGACTTGGAATACACCCAAGACGTCGCCTCGGCCCAGCAGGGCATACGTCGCTTCATCATCCAGCGGGATCGAATCGATGTCGAGGGCGACACCGGTCCGCTCTCGGATCATGGCGCACGCCCGGGCCATCACGGTGAGGGTGGAGAGACCGAGGAAATCTACCTTCAGCAGGCCGAGGGACTCGAGGACCTGCATCTCGAACTGTGTGACCGCGCCGATCGGATTGTCTTCCGGCGCGCCTTTCGTGGGACGGTGCAGGGGCAGATACTCCGTGATCGGCCGGTCCGTGATGATCACGCCGGCGGCGTGGGTGCCGGCGTTGCGGACAACCCCCTCGAGCCGCGTGGCCGTGTCGATCAGTTCATGCAGATAGGGCGCGCTGTCGTAGATCTCCCGGAAGGCAGGGACGGATTCCAGGACCTCGGTCAGCGTCACGGGTTTGCCTGGGATTTGCGGGATGAGCTTGGCGACCCGATCGACCTCGGGCAGGGGCACATCGAGGACCCTTCCCACGTCCCGGATGGCCGCCCTCGCTCCCAACGTCCCGAAGGTGATGATTTGCGCCACGCGGTCGCGGCCGTACTTGGCTGCGGCGTACTCGAGCATCTCGGACCGCCGATCGTCCTGGAAGTCCAAATCAATGTCGGGCATGGAGACGCGACCCGGGTTGAGGAACCGTTCGAAGATCAGACCATGGCCGATCGGATCGACCAGGGTGATCTCCAGACAGTAGGCCACCAGAGAACCCGCGGCCGAGCCCCGCGCGTTGTACCAGATTCCCTTCTCTCGGGCATATCGACACAAGTCCCAGACGATGAGGAAATAGGTGTCGAAGCCCATTTGGTGAATGATCCCGAGTTCGGTCTCGAGGCGCGATCGCAGCGCCGTATCTCCTGCGCGATCCGGGTAGCGGCGCGGCAAGCCGTGCTCGCAGAGCGATCGCAAGTATGCGTCGGCCGTTCGGCCGTCGGGCAAGGGGAAGTGCGGCAGGTGATAGCCTTTGAATTCCAAGTCGACCGCGCAGCGTTCGGCGATCCACAACGTGTTCGAAAGAGCCTCGGGGACCTCGGAAAAGAGCGATTGCATTTCTTCCGGAGTCCGCAGGTAATACGAAGAATCCGTCATCCGCATGCGGTCCGGGTCGCTGCGAAGAGCGCCGGTCTGGATGCACAGGAGAATGTCCTGCAGGTCGGCTTCCGAAGGTTCCACATAGTGGACGTCGTTCGTCGCCACGAGCCTCGCTTGGTAATGTGGGGCCAACTCCCGCAGGGCGGTGTTCACGGCCGGCAGCTCGGGGATGGCGTGATCCTGAAGTTCGATGAAGAAGCGGTCCTTCCCGAAGACCTCGAAATACCAATCGAGCGAGCGGCGGGCGTCTGCCGTCCGGCCCTCCAGCAGGGCCCGTGGGACCTCACCAGAAAGGCATCCGGTCGTGCAAAGGAGCCCCTGGCTGTGTTCCGCCAGGTACTCTCGATCGATGCGCGGGCGGTAATAGAAGCCTTGCAATTGCGCCGCCGTCGCAATCTGAAGAAGATTGCGATAGCCTGCGTCGTTTTCCGCCAACAATAGGAGGTGATAGGACTTGGAATCGAGGTGCGGGTCTCGATCGGCCATGGACCGGGGCGCCAAGTACGCTTCCATGCCGAGGATGGGTTTGACTCCCTCGGCGCGTGCCTTTTGATAGAAGTCCATGACTCCGAAGAGAGTCCCGTGGTCGGTCAGTGCGATCGCAGGCATGCCCAGGGCGCGCGCCCGCTCGACCAACGCCGGAATCCGGCTCAGGCCGTCGAGAAGAGAGTATTCCGAGTGAACATGCAGATGGACGAACGACATCAGGTGGCGCCGGCCCCGGACCCGCAGGGGCCGGGGGAGGAGCCAACGATTATAGCGCGCGGCCTCGGGCTCGCCAGCCCTCTCGGCCGCGCAGGCCACGCCCTCGCCGGAGGTAAAGTACATCTCGTCCGCGTCGAACCGGCGGAAATCGCTTTGCGCTCGCAGGAGGATTCCCGATGACCAGACCCACGTTCGGGTGGGTGCTTTCGCCAGCCGCGCGCGCCCCGGAGGGAGCCGCCACGCTTCACGCTGAGAACCGCCGCTTCTTGGAGCGTATCCAAGGCGCCATCGACACCGTTTGGGTCGAAGACCACTTCCAGTGGGGTGAACGACCCGTGGTCGAAGGGTGGACCGCTCTCACCTACTGGGCTGCCCAAAGACCGGAACTCCGGTTCGGCACGCTAGTCCTCGGCCAGTCGTATCGGAACCCCGCCTTGGTCGCCAAGCTGTTTGCCACCCTACATTGGCTTCGAGGCGGTCGCTTGATTGCGGGCGTCGGCGCAGGCTGGAAGCGGGACGAATACGAGGCCTATGGCTGGCCCTACCCCTCGGCGAAGATCCGGCTCGAGCAGCTTGAAGATGCGGTGCAGATTCTGCGCGCCATGTGGTCCAGCTCTCCCGCCACGTACCATGGTCGCCACTATTCGATCCAGGACGCCTACTGTGAACCGCGGATCGATCCCATGCCGCCGCTGCTCATTGCCGGCGCCGGCGAGAGAGTGACCCTGCGCCTGGCCGCACGCTTCGCCGATTGGATGAACATCCCCTTCCGGGACTATGACACGACGGCCCGCAAGCTGGATGTGTTTGAGCGCCACGGCCGCGAGCTGGGAAGGTCGTTGGACGATGTCACCCGCTCGTACTACGCCTTCCTCTCCGTCACGAGAGATGCTACGCCCCCGGAGCCTCGGCCGGACCTTCATATGATATGGGGGACGCCCGACTCCGTCGCAGCCCAGATGCGGCGCTTCGCCGCTCTGGGGATTGAGCATTTCATGCTCCGCTTCGTCGACTTCCCCTCCCAGACGGGGCTGGATCTGTTCCTGGAGCAGGTGCTGCCACAATTGCGAGGGTAGCCGGCGCTGTGGGGACTCGGCAGGGTTTGATCAAGCTGGTTGTGGAGCCACCGAGCCTCGACGGCCGTAGATCGGGCCGCCTTGACTCCGACTCCTCGTGGGCGGTAGAATGGCGTGGCTCGGGAAGGGAGGCGTCGGACCCGGAGGGATGGCCGAGTGGACGAAGGCGGCTGTCTTGAAAACAGCTGTGGGGAAACCCACCGGGGGTTCGAATCCCTCTCCCTCCGCCTGGGGCGCACCTCGGGGAGGTGCCGGAGTGGCCGATCGGGGGCGCCTGCTAAGCGCTTGTCGGGGTCGTATAGCCTCGACCGAGGGTTCGAATCCCTCCCTCCCCGCCTGAGTCATGCGGAGGCGCAAACCAGGCTCCCCCAACCAGGGCGACGCGATCGCCCGTATGCCCTCGTAGCTCAGTGGATAGAGCACTTGCTTGCGGAGCAAGGGGTCGCGTGTTCAAGTCGCGCCGAGGGCGCTGAGAGGCCGCTCATCCCATCGCCACGTGGATGAGCGGCCTTATCTCAAAGTTGTCGTGAAGGCGGATCGCCAACGGGTAGGAGGAGAGCGGAATGGGCTTGTTGATCCTCATGGCAACGGCAGCGGTCCGGCACACAGGGCTCGGCGCCCCCCCTGCCTACCTCGATCCTGGATCCGGAAGCTTTCTCCTTCAACTCTTGATCGCAGGCATCGTCGGCGGCCTCTTTCTGCTGCGGATGTCTTGGGGAAAAGTGAAAGCCTTTTTCCGAAGGGTGTTTACAGGCAAGCGCGACAAGTCGATCGATGAAGGTTGAAGGGAGGCTCTCCGCCTCCTTTCGCGATCCCAGCGGCTTCCTCTACCACCACGAAGACACTCTCTACCGTCAGGTAAACCAGGCCTACCAGGCTCCCTTTGAGGCGGCGGAACAGTCCGGCCTTTTCGAGGACCTCTGGAAGGCGGGCCTGCTGATCCGGCATGAAGCCGTGCTGGTGCCTGCACTCGAACCCTCGCTCGCTTGGAAGGTGATCCGGCCGGAAGCCCTCGAGTTCGTCTCCTATCCGTACGAGTGGTCCTTCAGTCAATTGCGCGACGCCGCCCTAGCAACACTCGAAGTCCAGCGACGCGCCCTCCAGCGCGGGATGAGCCTGAAAGATGCCAGTGCCTACAATATCCAATTCCATCGGGGCCGGCCCGTTCTTGTCGACAGCCTATCGTTTGAGATCCTCCGTCCCGACCAGCCCTGGGTGGCGTACCGCCAATTCTGCCAGCACTTTCTTGCGCCGCTGGCCTTGATGGCATTGCGCGATGTGCGGCTTGGGCAGCTGTTACGCATCCATTTGGACGGTGTCCCTCTCGACCTCGCCAGCCGACTTCTCCCCCGCGGCTCCTGGGCGCGCTTTTCGCTTCTGGTACACCTTCATCTGCACGCCCTCTCCCAACAGCGATTCGCCGGTCGTCCTGTTGGGAAAGATGGGCGCCAGGTGCGCATGGGACTGCCCGCCCTCCGAGGACTGGTCGACAGCCTTGGGTCAGCCGTGCGGGGCCTGCGCTGGGTGCCCACCGGGACTCCTTGGGCAGGGTACCAGACCACCGATTCCTATTCCGCCGTCGGCGCGAGTGCCAAGCAAGACTTGGTGGCGGCTTTCCTACGTCGTGCGAAACCCAGGGTCTTATGGGACCTGGGAGCCAACACGGGTGCCTTTAGCCGTTTGGCTTCCGGCCAGGGGGTCTTCACGGTGGCATGGGATCTCGATCCTGGCGCGGTCGAGCGAAATTACCTGGCGGCCCGGGAGGGCTCCGATCCGAATCTGTTCCCCCTCCTGCTCGATCTCGCCAATCCGACCCCAGGTATCGGGTGGGACCTGGCCGAGCGCAGTTCTTTTTTCGACCGGGGGCCGGCTGACGCGCTGCTCGCCCTAGCCCTGGTCCACCATCTTGCGATTGGCAACAATGTCCCGTTGGCATCCCTGGCGCGCACGTTCCGACGCATGGGCGATTGGCTCGCGGTCGAGTTCGTCCCGAAAGAAGACCCCCAAACGCGCCGCCTCTTGGCGAGCCGGGAGGATATCTTCCCGGAGTACGACCGGAGAGGCTTCGAAGCCGCTTTTCGCGAGCACTTCCAGGTTCTCGAAGCCAATCCAATCCCCGAGTCGCAACGCGTCCTGTTCACGATGAAGGGGAAGTAACGTGATTCTCCATCCCCTGTTTCTGGCCGTGTACCCCGTCTTGGCTCTCCTCGAGGCCAACTGGGGACAGGTCGATCCTGGTGAGGCAGTCCGTCCCCTGCTGCTCAGCCTGGTCCTGGCGGGCGCGATCTGGGGTGGGTCGCGTTTGTGGGTGCGGGCGCCCGGTCGTTCGGCGCTCGTCACGTCTTTGGCTCTCGTGCTGTTTGTTTCCTATGGCCACGTGTACCAGGCGATCGAGGGCCGCGGGATCGCGGGCTTCGATCTAGGGCGCCACCGGTATCTGGTGCCTCTTTGGCTGGCCGCCTTCGCGGCCGGGACATGGCGAATTTTGAGGATGGAGAATCCCCGCCCATGGAATCAGGCGCTCAACGCGGCCTCGTTCGCGGCCGTCGCGCTGCCGACCCTGGGCCTCCTGGGGAATGTCGTCCAGCCCCGGTCGGTTGCGGTCGTACCGCCACCACCCATGACGGCGGGCGCGGTCCTGCCGACTCGATCACCGCTGCCCGATGTGTATTTTGTTCTACTTGACATGTATGCCCGGGCTGACACCCTACAAGTCTTGTATGACTACGACAACCGCCCCTTTCTGGACGACTTGGAAAACTTGGGATTTGAAATCCTCGACAACAGCCACAGCAACTATGGACAGACTTCCCTCTCCCTGGCGGGCACATTTCAGATGAGGTATCTGGACGACGTGTTTGGAACCGAGCGGCCCCAAGGGCAAGACCTGGGGCCCTTGTTCGCGTTGCTGGCCGACAATCCGGTCATGGAGTTGTTTCGTTCCTGGGGATATCGAATCGTGGCCTTCGGCTCCGGGTACCGCGGGACCGAGCTGGTTGGGGCCGATTTGTACTGGGCGCCGAATGCCTCCTCTCTCCAAGCGATGGATGCCCTGGGCGGACTCAATGCGTTTGAGGGTATGTTCCTACAGACGACGGCAGGAATCCTCCTGACCGAGAGCATTGCCTTCCTGCCCGAGTCCCTCCGTCCGGACCTGCAGACGCCGTTCCGCGCCCATCGTGAGCGGATCCTATTCGCGCTCGATCGATTGGATGACCTCCCTGAAATCCCGGGGCCCAAATTCGTCTTCCTGCACCTCGTCTCCCCCCACCCGCCCTTTGTTTTCGGTCCGAACGGCGAGGAGATTTCGCACCCGGAGGCGTACACCCTGCGCCAAGGCGTGTTCCAGGGATCTCGGCAGGACTATATCCAGGGGTACACCGATCAGCTCACCTACCTAAATCAGCGAGTGCTCGACGCCCTGCGGACCCTCCTGGCCACATCGGATCCGCCCCCGATTGTGGTCCTCCAGGGCGACCACGGCTCGGATGCCAGCTCTGTCGGGACCGATCCGGCACCGATCACCTACGTCCAGGAGCGGATGTCCATCTTGAACGCATTGCTCTTGCCGGGATGCTCACGGGACGGACTCAAGGAGGATCTCACCTCCGTCAATACGTTCCGCCTCATTCTTCGCAACTGCTTCGGGCAGCCGATGACCCTCCTCGAGGACCGGAGTTTCCTGTCGGCCTACACCAATCCCTATGCCTGGGACGAAGTGACGGGTCAGATTGACTAGGTCTGGATAGGCCACGGCCCCATGCATTCCTTTAAACGCAGCCGCCCCCTTGCGGGGGCGGCATTAGGTTCGACAGAGCTTTGGCCTCAGGGCAGGAAGTTCCACGGATTCACCTTCCCGTAGACATCGTTCATCATTTCAAAGTGAAGGTGGGAGCCACTGCAGTTCCCCGTGCACCCCATCTGCCCGATTACATTGCCGGTAAAGACCGCCTGTCCGCACGCCACATTGACTTGGCTTAGATGCGCATACAACGTCTGCCAGCCATTCCCGTGATCGACCACGATCACGTTTCCATATCCGCCATTGTTCCAGCCCGCGAAGACGATCACCCCGCTGTCGGAGGCGAAGATCGAATGCCCGGTGTCGCCAGCGAGGTCGAGCGCCGGATGAATGCTGGAGAAATCATAGCCGCCGACGTAGTGGAGCGGCGTCGGCCAGTTGAAAACGCCGGACCCGATGGGGCCGTCGTAGATCGTCCCGCAAGCGCCGGCCCCCAACAGGCGCGCCCGGGCCGGATCGGCTCGGGTGATTCGGGCCGTCCAGGCCACGGTCAGCTCGCGGCGGCCCCCAGGGATAACGAGCTCCGTGCCGGGTTCGATTGCGGGGTTGTTTGGATCGAGGGTGGGGTCGAGGTCATTTCCGGGCCAGTCGATGATGTCCTGTGGCGTCACGCCGAAGAACCGGGCCACCCCGGTCAGGCTTTCCCCGAGGATCCATTCGTGGAGTGACCCATCGACAGGCAGGATCGTGAGCTCTTGGCCCGGGCTGATGCTGTGGGCATTGTCCTGTAGCGTCTCGTAGTTGCCCCAGAGGACGGTCTCGGCCTTGAGGCCGAAGTTCTCGGCGATTCCAAACACCGTGTCGCCGCTTTGGACAACATATTTGATAAGCTCCAGCCGGGGACGGCTCGGGACCGTGGTGTGAAGTTGCACTTGACGGGCGACCGTGGGACCGCCGGCCCCTTGGACATAGGCGGGTAGATCCTCTACTCCCAGAAGAGGCCCCGCGGTCGGCAAGGCTTCGGCTTGTGCTTGGCCGGCGAGGAAGGTCAGTCCCGGCGCGCCCGGCAGCGCGCGCAAGCCCGCCCGGGCCGCCCATATGCCTAACACGACGATCACCAACAGCATGACGTGCCCGGCGTAACGGGCCGTCCGAGATGGGCCGAGGCGTTCGACGAGCTGTTGCCAGCCTTCGGCCACGGTGCGGGGACGGAACCGCGGTCGCACCAGGGGTGACTCGGGCGCGTCTCGCCTCGCAGGGCTCGGGGGCTCAGGCATGGTCATGTTGGAAGGTGGGGAAGACGGCATCTTACCCGCCGTGGACCCTGGAGGTCAAGATGGGTTGGATCAGGGCAGAACGTACCAGGGGTTGACCCAACCGCCTTCGAAACGGGTTTCGAAGTGGAGGTGGGCGCCCGTCGAGTTCCCGGTGGATCCCGCGGCGCCCACGGACTGACCTTGCGCAACACTCGATCCGCAGCCGACTCGCACGCTGCTGAGGTGGGCGTAGAGGGTCACCCATCCGTTTCCATGGTCAAGCATCACGACGTTGCCGTAGCCGCCATTGGACCAGCCGGCGAACACGACGACGCCGGTATCGGCGGCCCAGACCCCGGTGCCAGACCCGGCAGCGATATCGATTCCGAGGTGGCCCGACCAGTAGTCATTCCCCGAGGTGTAGTGGTTGGCGCTCGGCCATAGAAAGCCGCCTGAGCCGACGGAGCCCGACGAGTAGTCGCCGCTGCAACCGCCGGAGCCGTAGGCGGTTCCTACGCCGGCCGCCCCGCGCGCGATCGTCGGGACGACCCATTGGCGAAAAGCGCGTTGGCCGCCAGGCACAATGACCCAATCCCCGGATTGAATTCCGGGCTGATCCGGGTCCATGTGGTTCCCCGGCCACTCGGCAATACCCTCCGGTTCTGTGGAGAAGAAGCCTGCGACGCTCTGGAGACTGTCGCCTGCCTGCCACTGGTAGTAAGCCCCATCGACCGGAAGAATATTCAGCTCCTGCCCCGGGCGCAGCAGGTGCGGATCATCGTTCAGAACCTCGTAGTTCGCCCAGAGAATGGATTCGGGCTTTAGGCCGAATCGATCGGCGATGCTGAAAAGCGCATCGCCCTCCTGCACCGTATAGAGAAGCACATCCACTCTGGAGCGGGGGCCTATCGCGGTATGCGGGTTCGCCCGGCGTGGTACGGACGCGACTTGCGCGGGCGCGGAATAGGCCGGAAGCGATTCCGGCGTCGCCGGCACCGCCTGCGCAATTTCCTCGCCCGGTGTCGTTGCGGCCGTAGCCGGGATCCAGTTCATCCACGTCGCCCAGGCCGCCGCGGCCAGGCCCACGCCCGCCAGAACCGACGGTCCCGCCCAGCCCGCCCAGGCTCGACGGGCTGCCGCGGCCGGGTTCACTTCGGGTCTTCCTCCGTGAGTAGCTCGAGGAATTCCTGGTTGTTTTCGGTCCGCGCCATTCGTTGGAGGATGGCCTCGGTCGCATTCGAAAGGTCCATGCCAGCCCCGTTCGGCGGGGCGGAGGTCATGTGGGAGAACATGCGGCGCATCAACCACACTCTCGGCGTGATATCCGGCCCCAACAGGAGTTCCTCCCGCCGGGTCGACGAGCGTTCGATATCGAAGGCGGGGAAGATCCGGCGCTCCTGCAGGCGCCGCGAGAGGTGGAGCTCAAGATTGCCCGTCCCCTTGAATTCTTCGTACACCACGTCGTCCATGCGTGAGCCGGTATCGACCAGGCAGGTGGCGATGATCGTCAGAGATCCCCCCTCCTCAATATTGCGCGCCGCGCCAAAAAAACGCTTCGGAGGATACAGCGCAGCCGGATCCAGGCCTCCGGACAGGGTTCGACCGGAAGGAGTGACCATCAGGTTGTAGGCCCGCGCCAGGCGGGTGATGGAGTCCATGAGGATGGCGACATCGCGGCCGACTTCCACAAGCCTCTTGGCTCTCTCCAGAGCCATCTCGGCCACGCGCACATGGGAGGCGACCGGCTCATCGAACGTCGAGGCGATCACCTCCGCGTCGACCGACCGATCCATGTCCGTCACCTCCTCGGGCCGTTCTCCGATCAGGGCCACCATGAGGTGTACCTGGGGATACTTGGTCGAGATGGCGTTAGCGATCTGTTTGAGGACGGTCGTCTTGCCGGCTTTAGGCGGCGAGACAATCAAGCCTCGCTGTCCCTTACCGATCGGGGCGACCAGGTTCATCATGCGCGTGGCGAGGGTGTGCCGATCGGTCTCCAGATCGAATCGCTCCAGAGGGAAGATCGGCGTGCGGTCTTCGAATTTCGGGCGATCCTTGGCCGACTCGGGATCCAGGCCGTTGATCGATTCCACCCGCAGCAGGCCGTAGTATTTCTCGGAGTCCTTGGGCGGCCGGATTTGCCCGATGACCATGTCCCCGGTCCGAAGTCCAAACCGGCGGATTTGCGATTGGGAGACATAAATGTCGTTAGGGCCCGGGAGATAGTGCTCGGCGCGGAGAAAGCCCATGCCCTCGTTCATGATCTCGAGCACCCCTCCCCGCAGTTCCAGACCGCGGCGCTCGGCATCCGCCTGCATGATCCGGAGGATCAGGTCCTCCTTCTTGAGGCGGCCGGCACCCTGGATCTGCATTTCTTTAGTCATGGTGCGCAGGTCCGGCAGGGTCATGGTTTCAAGTTGCGAGATATTCATGAGGCTTGTCTCCGAGGAGGGCGCCCGCGGCGAAAGAGCGGCGGGCCGAGCTAAGCTGAGAATCTCAGCGGGGTTCCAGGCGGTGCGCTCAAGGCGCAATCACGATCAATCAGGTAGGTTGAAGATTGGGGGGGCCGCCGGAGGATGACCGGCGCTGAATACCATTCGATCATAGCACGCCTGCCCCGCCCGTGCAAGCCGATGTTTCCCCCCGTGAGAGCGGCTCACCGCGCCGGGTCGTATTGGATCCGGCTCAACTCCATGAGTTTGCTCCACCGATGGGTGGCGATGATTTCGCGGACGGTACCCGTCCGCGCCCGCATGACGAGGCTGTGGGTCCGGGCGCCGGTCCCAAAATACTTGACCCCATCCAGGAGCTCCCCGTCGGTGATGCCCGTAGCGGCGAAAAACACATCGTTGCTCCGCACCAGGTCATCGATGGTCAGCACTTTTTGAAGGTCGTAACCTTGCGCCCGCGCCGTGGCGGCCTCCGCCTCGTCGCGCGGGCGAAGCCGGGCTTGAATCTCGCCGTCCATCGACTTGAGCGCACACGCCGCCAAGACGGCCTCCGGGGCTCCGCCGATGCCGATCAGCATGTCGATCCCGGAGTCGGGCCATGCGGTGCTGATCGCGCCTGCCACGTCGCCGTCAGTGATGAGGCGGATGCGCGCGCCGGCCTGGCGGATTTCCCGAATCATCGATTCGTGGCGTGGCCGATCGAGGATCACCACCGTCAAGTCATCGACGTCACATCCCTTGGCACCGGCCACCCAACGAAGGTTGTCGAGTATCGGGGCATCGAGACGAATTTTCCCCTTGGCCGTCGGCCCGACCGCCATCTTGTCCATGTACACCATCGAACCGGGGTCGAACATCGAGCCTCGCTCTGCGATGGCGACGGTGGCGATCGAATTGGCGCGCCCGAGAGCGAGCAAGCGCGTGCCGTCAATCGGGTCCACCGCCAGATCGACCGGCGGTCCGCCGGCGCCGACGCGCTCCCCGTTGTAAAGCATTGGAGCCTTGTCCTTCTCCCCCTCGCCGATGACCACGATCCCGTCGATCTCGATCGTTCCCAACACCAAGCGCATCGCGTCCACGGCGGCCTGATCGCCGGCCTCTTTGTCGCCGCGACCCATCAGCCGTCCGGCGGCCATGGCGGCGGCCTCGGTCACGCGCACCAGGTCGAGCGCCAGGTTGCGCGAGGGCTTCTCATTCACTTTTCGCTCCAGGCCCTCTTCGGGAGGGCTCATGGACGGATCAATGGAGCGCCCAGGTGACGGCGTAGAAGCCAAGCACACCGGCCCACAGCCAGGAATCGATTCGGTCCAGCACCCCTCCGTGACCAGGCAGGAGCGAACCCGTATCCTTCACATGGATCTCGCGCTTCATCATGCTGATGCCCAGGTCCCCCAGGGGCGTCAGAGCCCCGAGCCCCAAACCGATCGGCAGGCCCAGGCCCGGCCGGAACGAAATCGGGTCTGCGCCGGGGACCCACAACCCGGCAAACAACACACCGCTTATCCCGCCGAAGATGATTCCCGCCAGGTATCCCTCCCAGGTCTTTTTGGGGCTCAGGCGAGGCGAGAGGCGCCGGCGGCCGATGGCCTTGCCCACGAGATACGCCGCGGTGTCGGCGAGCCAAACGACGGGGAGGACGAGGAGCAACCACCACTCCCCGGATGGGAGTTGGCGGAGGGAGATGAGGAATGCGCCGATCCATCCCAGATAGACGATCCCGGCGAGGCTGATGGCGAAGTCGGTGCCGGAACGTGGCGCGCCGCGTTCATAGTCGACCAGGTGCCAGGTCAGACACCCAAGGGCGGCTACGGAAAGGAGCAAAGGCGAGGTCTCAAACTGGGTGAGGAAACGAGACGCCGCCAGCGCGACGACCCCCCCGACAATGAGCCCGGTCGCGGGACGCTGCCCGCTCGCCGCGAACAAACGGGCGTACTCCCGCCCGGCCCAACCCAGGACGCATGTCACGGCCATGGCAAAAAGCCATCCCCCCTGAGCGATGATCCAGAAGCCCGCGGGCAGAAGGAGGAGCGAGACCGCAGCCCGTTCCCGAAACACCTAAGCGCCGCCTCGGCGGCCGGTCAACCTGTCACAACAGGATCGTGGACTCGGCCGAATCTACGCTCGCGCTGCGCATAATCCCAAAGCGCCTCACGCAATTCCTCGGGCCCGAAATCGGGCCAATAGCGTGGCGTCACATACCACTCGGAGTAGGCGCCTTGCCAGATCAGAAAATTGCTGACCCGGAGTTCGCCCGAAGTGCGAATGATCAAGTCTGGATCGGGGCTGCCCGAGGTGTAGAGGTACCGGCTCACGAGGTCCGGTGTGATGTCGTCGGGGCTCAGTCCATCCGCCACCATTTGCCGGATCGCCTGCACGATCTCGTCTCGGCCGCCGTAGTTCCAGGCAATGTTCAGGACCAGCTTTTCGTTGTGCCGCGTGAGCTCGACGGCATGGCGGACCTTGGCCTGAAGCCCGGACGCCAGGCCTTCGAGGCGCCCAATGTGGCGGAGCTGCACCCCGTTGCGTTGCAGCTCCTCGAGTTCCCGATCGATGACCTCTTCGAGGATGTTCATCAGCCCTCGCACCTCCTCCGGGGGGCGCGCCCAGTTCTCGGTGGAGAATGCGTAGATCGTCAGGAAGCGGATCCCAAACTCGGCACACGCGTTGAGCACGCGGCGCAAGTTTTCGACGCCCGCCCGGTGCCCGGCCAGGCGGGGCAGGCCGCGGGCGCGCGCCCACCGCCCGTTCCCGTCCATGATGATCGCGACATGGGTCGGGATCGTCTCCGGGAGCGCCGCCGCACGAAGGCCGGCGGCCGGGACCTCAGACCTCGAGGACCTCGGATTCCTTGTGTTGTCCAATCTCATGAATTTGACCCACGTACTGGTCGGTGAGCTTCTGCAGGGCCCCTTCGCCGCGTTCCAGGTCGTCTTCTGAGATGACCTTCTCCCGCTCGAACTCCCGCAGATCGTTGTGCGTGTCGCGCCGCACGTTGCGGATGGCGACTCGAGCCTCCTCGGCGCGCTGGCGCACCACCTTGACGAGCTCGTGCCTCCGTTCTTCTGTCAGGGATGGGATCGCCAGGCGAATGATCTTTCCGTCGCTATTGGGCGTGAGCCCCAGATCCGAGGCCAGGACGGCGCGTTCGATTTCCTTCAGGGACCCGGGGTCGAAGGGGCGTATGGTCAACAAGCGCGGTTCTGGAGCCGAGATGGTGGCCAACTGGATCAGAGGTGTGGGCGTGCCGTAGTACTCGACCGGAAGCTTCTCGACCAGCGTGGGGGAGGCTCGGCCCGTGCGAATGGCGCTCAGATGCTCCTCCAGCGCGTGGATGGCTCCCTTCATGCGCGCTTCCGACTCGACGAGAGCGTCTTCCACCACGCGAGCGCTCCTCGGAGGAGGGGGAACCGCGAGGCCGGAAGGTCAGCCTCCGGTCAAGGATAGCCCAAAACCACTAATTTTGCGACGCGGTGATCAACCGGCGATCACAGTGCCGACGGGTTGGCCCTGCACGGCGCGAACAAGGCTATCCGGCTGCCACATATCCAGAACGAGAATCGGCAGGTTGTTATCCATGCACAAGGAGATGGCGGTGCTGTCCATCACTTGGAGGCGTCGGTTCAGGGCATCGATGTACGTCAGCCGGTCAAAACGGACCGCCCCGGGGACCTGCTGGGGATCCGAATCGTAGACACCGTCGACTTTGGTCGCCTTGATCACGAGCTCGGCGTCGATTTCCATCGCCCGTAGCGCGGCGGCTGTGTCCGTCGAGAAATACGGGTTGCCCGTACCCCCGCCCAGGATCACCACCCGGTCCTTCTCGAGGTGCCGTATGGCCCGGCGGCGGATGTAGGGCTCTGCGATCGCGCGCATCTCGACCGCCGTCATCACACGGGTGACCACTCCGCTGCGCTCGAGAGCGTCCATCAGGGCCAGGGAGTTCATCACCGTGGCCACAATCCCCATCGTATCCGCGGTCGCCCGGTCCATCCCCCTCTCAATGCCCATCCGGCCGCGCCACAGGTTGCCGGCACCGGTCACGATCGCGACCTGTACTCCCAACCCGCGAACTTGCTGGACCTTGGCCGCGACCTGGTCCGCCCGCTCGGGGTCGATGCCGTAGCCTTGGGACCCCGCCAACGCCTCACCGCCGAGCTTGAGCAGGATCCGGTGGTACCTTGGATCGCTCATGGGTTGCCTCCTAGGCCGGGCGGACGAGACGACATGACCGGGTCCCTGCGGGCCCGGACATCCTCAGGCGATCTCTTCGCCGACGCCCCAGCGGGCGAAACGGCGGATCGTGATGTTTTCCCCCGTCGCCGCGATGGTCTCCTGGATGAGGTTCTCGATGGTCTTGGAGTCATCCCGGACGTAGGTCTGCCGCATGAGGCAGGTCTCATCGAGGAACTTCTCGATTCGGCCCTCCACGATCCGGTCCACGATCCCTTCGGCTTTGCCTTCTTGAATGGCTCGCTCGCGTGCGGTCCGCTGTTCGTGCTCCAGGATCTCCGGGGGAACGTCTTCCGGACGGACCCAGCGTGGGGAATGGGCGGCTACTTGGAGGGAGATCTCATGAGCGAAGCGGCGGAACGGCTCGGTTCGTGCCACAAAGTCGGTCTCGCAATTCACTTCGACCATGACTCCGACCCGTCCCTCCCCATGGCGGTACAGGTCGATCATGCCATCGCGTGTTTCGCGCCCTTCGCGTTTGCTGGCCGCGGCCTGACCCCGTTCCCGGATCAACTCGGCCGCTTTGTCCACGTCCCCGGCCGTCTCTTCAAGCGCTCGGCGGCAGTCCAGAACACCGGCGCCGGTCCTTTCGCGGAGCTGCTTGACCGCCTCGGCGGAAACCTTCATTCTCCGTCCTTGGCGGGGACGGGTGTCTCTTCTACCGGCACGTCCGGTGGAACCGCTTCTGGGGCCTTGGCGGCCGTCTGGCGCAAGGCATCCTCTTCATCAAAGGCGCCCGACTGCAGCTTGGCCAGGGTGGCCTCTCCCAGGAGCTCTTCATCGGTCAAGGGAAGCGCGGGGTCTTCGGCCGCGACCGCCGTCAGCGTGGCCGATGGTTCCTCTTCGATGTCCTTGCGGAGCGCCTTGCCCTCCAAGGCTGCATCGGCGATCTTCCCCGTCAGAAGCTTGATCGCCCGTATCGCATCATCATTGGATGGGATCACGTAATCGACGCCGCCGGGATCACAATTCGTATCCACGAGGGCGATGACCGGGATCTCGAGCAGATTGGCTTCGTGAATGGCGGTCTCTTCGCGCTTGACATCGACGATGTACACCAGGCTGGGAAGGGCCTTCATCGTCCGGATTCCACTGAGGCGACGCTGAAGTTTTTCGAGACGGCGAGTGAGGGAAAGCATTTCCTTCTTGGTCAGCCGTTCAAAGTCGCCCGTGTCGCGGCGCCGCTCCAGATTCTCCAGCTCGTCAATCCGGGATCGGATCGTGCGGAAATTGGTCAACGTGCCGCCGAGCCAGCGCGTGTTGACGACCGGCATCCCACACCGGCCGGCTTCGGCCTCCAGGGTCTCCTGGGCCTGACGCTTTGTCCCCACGAAGAGAATGGAGCGCCCGGCCTCCACCGCGTCCCGAACGACGCCATAAGCGACCTCGAGGCCCTCGAGGGTCTGTTGCAAGTCAATGATGTGGATGCCGTTGCGTTCGGTGAAGATGTACGGGCGCATCCGCGGGTTCCACTTGCGTGTGCGGTGCCCGAAGTGGACCCCCGTTTCGAGAAGGGCCTTCAAGCTGATCACGGCCATGACAACCTCCTGCGCGTTAGGCCTCCGCTTCCTTCAACCCCGGCCGGAACCGGTTGGCCAACCGGCACGCCCGGACGGGTCGGGAAGCGTGCGAGATAGCCCCACATGGGGGCAGAATTCTCCCGCCGGGGGGCGGGAGGAAGAGCGATTGTACCACAGACCCTTGAACGACCTTCCGAGAGTCCGGTCCCCGGCGATCCGGGCCCTAGGGCGGGGTGTCATCTCCGTAGGCGAAGGCCACCGCCACGGCGTGTTTATGCGTGTGGCTCAGGCTGATGGACCAGTGGGAGAGCCCAAGCTGGGACGCGATAGCCTCCGCCGAGCCATGCAGGCGGACATGGGGTTCACGTCGAGGCCCATTCACAATCTCGATCTGCTTCCAGCCGATGTCACCGATCCCCGTCCCCAGCGCCTTGGCCACCGCCTCCTTCGCCGCGAAGCGCGCGGCCAGGGCCGGTGTCTGCCCATTCGCGTCGATCAGCTCACCCTCCGTGTAGAAACGGTCAAAGAATCGGTCGCCATGCCGCAGGATCGCCCGATCGATTCGCTCCACCTCGATCATGTCGACCCCGGATCGAATCATCCTGCGTCCTCGACCCCGGGCGGGCCGCCAATGCCGATCGCAAGTCGTTCCGGATGCAGGTGCTTCCGGATGGCCTCGACGATGTGTTCGCGCCGGATCGCTTTCACCCGTTCTGGATAGCCGAAATAGTAGTCCAGTCCGAGTCGGTAGCGCTCGAGGTGAAGCAGGGATCCGGCCACGCCTTCGTTCGTCTCCAATTGGAGCGGCAGGCGTCCGATGAAGTGGGCGTGATTGTCCTCGAGCTCCCGGGCGGTCACGCCCCGTTCTCCGATGCGTCCGATTTCACGGCGGATCAAGTCCAAGGCTTTCTCGAGGTGGTCGGGGTGGACCCCGGCCACGGCCTTCCACGCCCCCGGACCGGCTCCGCCTTCGAGGGCGCTGTACGCGTAGTACGCGAGGCCGGCCTTCTCCCGCACCGCCTCCCCGATCCTGCCCATCAATCCAAAGCGGCCCAGGATGTGGTTCCCCAATGCCGCCGCAAGATAGTGTTCGTCGAATCGGCTGGGCCCGGGGGACCCGACGACGAGATCGGCTTGCACCTTTCCCGAAATGGCCACCGCCCGGCGCCGTAGGCCGGAGGGAGCGGAGGCCGCAGGGATCACGGGATCGGGGTCCGGATTTCGTCCCTCCCAGCTTCCCAGGATCTCGCGGACCAAGTCGATCGCCCCATCTGGATCGATGGCCCCCACGATGCACAGGATCATGCCTCGCGGTCCATATTGGGATCGATGAAAAGCCACCAGGTCCTGGGGGCCGAGATGCGAGACCGAGTCCCGAAAGCCCTCGCCTGGAATCGCAAAAGGATGATTCGGGTATGCGATTTCATCAAACACCAGGTCCGCACGCGCTCCTGTGTCATCGTCGCGGATGGCGAGCCCGGTAAGCTTCTCGTGACGCAATTGCGCGATGGAGTCTTCCGGAAATGTTGGATGGCGCAGGACTTCGTCGAGGAGCTCGAGAAGCAGTCGCAGATCCTCCGCAAGCGATTTTCCGTGCAGGGCCGTCCCCACTTTGCCTGCGCTCACGCCCAGGCTTGCGCCGATCGCCTCGATCGACTCATAGATCTCCTGGAAGCTGCGCCGCCCCGTCCCGCGCATCAGGCCGCTAGCGGTCAAGCCCGCCAGTCCGGCTCGGGCACGGTCCTCCGCCAGACCGTTGGCCCGGAGACTCCCCATGACCACCACCGAAGGGCTGGAACGGTTCTCGCGTGCCAGGACGACGATCCCGTTGGGAAGTTCGCGTCGATGAATGTCGTCCGGTCCCGGAAGGCTCGCCGGGTTCAGCAAAGGCTTTCGGCGCCGCTTAGCCAAGGACGTCCGCCTTGTGGGGCAGGTAAACACCGACGACGCGCCGGGCTGGCTGAAGGTACTGTTGGGCGACGGAGAGAACCATCGCCGGCGTCACCGATTCGATGCGGGCCAGATAGTCGGTGAACCAACCATAGTCGGCGAACATTTCGGTGTACCCAAGCCAAAAACCTTGATTGGTGATGCTCTCGCTGCTGTACACGAACAAGGCGCGAGCTTGCTTAATCGCCTTGCTGATTTCGTCGGCGGTCAGGGGATCCTGACGAACCCGATCCAGCTCGTCATCCAGCTTCTGGAGCGCATCCTCGGCCGTCCGATCGGGCCGTACGGTGACCACAAAGGAATAGAGGTACGGGTCAATGGTGGCGGAGAGGCTTCCCGACACCGCTGCCGCCCAGCCCCCTTCGACGAGCGCCCGATACAGTCGCGAAGTCTTGTTCGAAATCCCCCCGCCAAATGGGTTGAACGAGGACGCTCCGGCCAGAACGCTATCCAAGACCGCCAGCGTGAAAAAGTCCGCTTCGGTGGCAGAAGGCGCCCGATAGGCAACCTCCAGAAACGGGGTTTCACCAGGACCCTCCACCGTGACCCGGCGTTCTCCTGCAGGCTCCGCCTCCGCGCGGGTCCGCAGGTCAGGTCGCGGTCGTTTCGGCAGAGCTCCAAACGTCTCCCGGATCTTGCGGAGCCACTCGCGCGGTTGGATGTCTCCTGCCACCGCGAGCACCGCGTTCGCGGGGACATAGTATTGCCGGTAGTGGTTGTACAAGTCCTCTCGGGTCATCGTCCGAAGGTCGGCCATATCACCGATGACTTCGTGGTGATAGGAGTGGATCCGAAACGCGGCGGCCTGGACCTCCTCCGTCAGCCGGAACGTGGGGTCGTTCTCATGGCCCTGGCGCTCTGAGATGATGACCGTTCGCTCGGACTCCACCTCTTTCGGCTCGAACAAGCTTCGGGCCATCCGGTTGGCCTCAAGCCGGAGGGAAAGTTCCGCTTGAGATACCGGCAGGGTCTCGAAGTAGGCTGTCCAATCCAGCCAGGTGAACGCATTCCAAAAACCACCTTCGCGCGAGATCGCGCGATCAAGCACCCTCCCGGGGAAGGCGCGCGTCCCCTTGAACTGCATGTGCTCGACCCAGTGGGAGATTCCAGTAATTCCGGGGCGCTCATTGCGCGATCCGACCCGGTACCAGATCCACGTACTCACGGCCGGGGCGGTGTGGATCTCCTTCAGGCGGACTTCCAGCCCATTTTGAAGGCGCGCACGGACGACCTGTCCGTTGGAGGAGGTCATGAGGGGACGATCACAGCGGTCTGACGGCCGGAGGAGGAACCTCGTCCCACCCCGCGATAGCGGAAGCCCAATCGGGACATGCGTTCGGGATCATACAGGTTCCGGCCATCGATCAACACGGGCTGGCGCATCGAGCCCCGGACTTGGTCGAGGTCCAAGTGCTGGAATTCATTCCACTCCGTGCATACGATCAACGCGTCGGCACCCCGTGCAAGTTCATACGCGTCCGAGGCCATCTCGACGTGGGGCAAGAGGGAGGAGGCCCGGGTCATCGCCACCGGGTCGTACGCCCTCACGGTCGCACCGGCCGCTCGGAGGTGCTCGGCGATCTCGAGCGCCGGGGCATCGCGCAAGTCATCGGTATTGGGTTTGAACGAAAGGCCGAGCAGCCCGATGACCTTGCCGCGGAGTCCGCCCAGAAGTTCGGATGTCTTCTCCACCATGCTATGGCGCTGATCTGCGTTGATCTCCATGACGGCTTGGAGGAGCTGGGGATGTCGGCCTTTCTCCGCCGCCATGAAGGCGAGAGCCCGGACATCCTTCGGGAAGCACGAGCCTCCATATCCCAGGCCCGCGTCCAGGAAGTGCGGCGAGATCCGGGGGTCATAGCCCATTCCGATGGCGACTTCTTTGATGTCGGCTCCCAGGGCCTCGCACAGATTCGCCATTTCGTTGATAAAGGAGATCTTCGTGGCCAGGAACGCATTCGACGCGTACTTGATCATCTCAGCGGTCCGCAAGTCGGTGATCATGATAGGCGACCGCAAGGGCAGGTGAAGCTGGGCGACCTTCTCGGCCGCCTCCCAATCCTCCGACCCCAACACGGTTCGGGCCGGGTTCATGAAATCCGCGATCGCCGAGCCCTCGCGCAGGAATTCGGGGCTGGACACGACCGAGAACGGCATGGGCTTTGGCTGGCTGGTCCGGATGATCTCAGCGACGAAGTCACCCGTGCCGACTGGGACCGTGGACTTGTTAACGATGATCAGGCCCGGCCGCATCGCCCTCCCAATGGAGGTGGCGGCCTTCCGAACATGCTGGAGATCCGCCTCCCCCTCAAGGCCGGAGGGTGTCCCGACCGCGATGAAGGCGAATTCCGCTTCCCTCAGGGCCTCCTCGTAGGATCCCGTGAAGCGAAGACGGCCGACCCGGACGTTGCGCTCGACCAGTTCGAGCAGTCCGGGCTCGTAGATCGGGAGTTCCCCACGCCCCAGAAGTTCGAGCCTCTCCTCATCGACATCCACGCCGGTCACGTGGTTTCCCAGGTCGGCCAGGCCGGCGCCGGTCACAATCCCAACGTACCCTAGGCCAATGACGGCGATATTCCTCACGAGACCTCCGGCGTTGGCCCCAACTCAGGGCCGGCACATGATACCATGCGGCCGCGTTACATAAGTAACGCGTGGGCGAGGGCCCTGACCGCGGCGGGGTTGCCTGCGCCGCAGGATTCTGCCACAGTGGTCTGGATGACCACCGGTCTCCCGATTCCTCGCGGTTGGATCCTCATGACCAAGACGGGCGAGGTGGTCCTGGATTGGGGCGATGGCCGAGTCCAGGATGTGCTCACCGGCGAATTCCTTCAAATGCGTGATCCGGAGTTCGGCCGCCCGGCGACGGACGCCGACCTCGAAGTCTTGCGCAAGAGTGGGCGAGTCGAATCCTTCGACGCGCGCACGGTGTATTTGCGCCCTCTCCCCGAACCCCGCCGCCCCGCCCTCGAATAAGTAGCCTCGCTTCCCTCCGGAAGTCTATAATTCAACCGGAGGGACTCGTGGAAACAGCCGACGCGATCCGCACCAAGCGCGCCGTGCGCGAGTTCGCGCACAAGGATCTACCGGAGGCAGCCATCCTCCGGATCGTGAACGCGGGCCGGCGTGCCCAATCCTCGAAGAACACACAGCCCTGGAGCTTCGTGGTCGTGCGGGATCCGTCGATCCGGCAGGAGCTCTCCCGCCTGGGGACCTATGCCGGCCACATCGCCGGGGCGGCGATGGCTGTCGTCTTGGTGTCGGTCGATCCCGCCACCAAGCCCAGCATCCTATTCGACCTTGGCCAAGCGGCTGCCTACATGCAGCTGGCTGCCTGGGATGTGGGCATCGGCTCGTGCCTTGTGACCCTCTATGAACCTGGGGAAGCCGCCGAGCTGCTTCGGCTCCCTCCGGATCAACATGCGCGCTTCGCAATTTCATTTGGCTATCCAGCAGATCCCACGGTGATCACGGCGCCACCGAAGCCAACCGGCCGCCGACCCATCCAAGAAACCGTTCACTGGGAGCGATGGAGTGGTGCGGGGTGAGCCCCCCGCGCGCCCTCCTCCCCCCGCAATGACCCCCCTGCCCGGAGCCCGACCCGTTCGCGCGCCCCGAGGAACGGACCTCTCTTGCAAGTCCTGGCTCACGGAAGCCGCGTACCGAATGCTCCAGAACAATCTGGATCCCGAAGTGGCCGAGCGCCCGGATGACCTGGTCGTCTACGGGGGCCGAGGCCAGGCGGCGAGGGACTGGGAGAGTTTCGAAACCATTCTGGCTAGCCTACGAAATCTCGAAATAGACGAAACCTTGCTCATCCAGTCCGGCAAGCCGGTTGCCGTCTTCAAGACCCACCCGGATGCGCCCCGAGTTCTGATCGCGAATTCAAACCTCGTCCCCCATTGGGCGACCCAGGAGAACTTCGACACCCTGGCGGCCAAGGGTTTGACCATGTATGGGCAAATGACGGCCGGCTCATGGATTTACATCGGCGCCCAGGGCATTTTGCAGGGGACCTACGAAACGTTTGGGGCCCTGGCCAGGAACCGGGGTTGGGGGTCCCTGAAGGGGAAGTGGGTCCTCAGTGCCGGGTTGGGCGGCATGGGTGGCGCCCAGCCCATGGCGATCACGATGAATGAAGGGGTGGGGCTGATCGTGGAGGTCGAAAGGCAGCGCGCCGAGCGCCGGGTGGAGCAAGGTTTCCTCGATCGCACCACGGACGACCTGGAAGAGGCCATGAGTTGGATCGAGGAGGCGGTCGGCGCGGGTCAAGCGCTTTCCGTGGGACTCGTCGGCAACGCAGCGAAGGTGCTCCCCGAACTGGCTTTGCGGGGGGCACGGCCCGATGTCGTTACGGATCAAACCCCAGCTCACGATCTTTTGAGTTACATCCCGGCAGGCTTGGAATGGGCCGAAGCCGAGGCGCTTCGCCGTGAGGACCCCGAGGCCTACTCCCATCAATCCGCCCAATCGATGGCCCGGCATGTCGAATCCATGCTGGAGTTTCGTCGCCTGGGCTCGGAGGTTTTCGACTACGGGAATAATCTGCGCCAGAGGGCCTTCGACGCCGGGGTTCGAGACGCGTTTGCCTTCCCGGGCTTCGTGCCCGCCTACATTCGCCCCCTCTTTTCTCTGGGCAAGGGACCGTTCCGATGGGTGGCCCTATCCGGAGACCCGGAAGATATCTATCGAACCGATCGGGCCGTGGCCGCGCTCTTTCCGGAGGACGAACATCTCCAGCGTTGGTTGCGCCTGGCACGCGACCGAATCCCTTTCCAGGGTCTGCCCGCTCGAATCTGCTGGTTGGGCTACGGCGAACGGGCTCGCGCCGGTCTCCGCTTCAACGAGATGGTGGCTCGCGGCGAAGTTTCCGCGCCGATTGTCATCGGCCGTGACCACCTGGACGCGGGTTCTGTGGCCTCACCGAACCGCGAGACCGAAGCGATGCTCGATGGGAGCGACGCGATCAGTGACTGGCCCATTCTCAACGCACTCTTGAATACGGCGTGCGGCGCCACCTGGGTTTCATTCCATCATGGAGGCGGCGTTGGCATCGGGTTTAGTCAGCACGCGGGCCAGGTCATCGTCGCCGATGGGTCGCCCGAAGCCGCCCGCCGGTTGGAGCGGGTGCTCACCATCGACCCCGGGTTGGGCGTGGTCCGCCACGCGGACGCCGGCTACCCGGCGGCCATCGAGGCCGCCCGGCAGTTTGGCATCCGGATGCCCTCCGCGCCCTCCCCCGACGGCCCCGGGGCCTAGTGGCCCCCTGTGCCGTGAGCCTCCGCCTACCGCCACGCCACCCCCCCACGCGGAGATCACAACCTTGATCCCCGAGTCCGAGGCGTTGAGTCGTCCCATGGCACGTCTTCGATTTCAGCTGGCCGCGTTCACCCTGACGCGCACCGTCATCAACACTGGGTACCGGATGGTGTACCCATTTCTCCCCGCCATCGCTCGTGGCCTAGGCGTCAATCTTCAGGTGGCAGCGTTGGCCGTCACCGCCCGCTCCAGCCTCGGTCTCCTCGGCCTGGTCTTGGGATCTTCCGCCGATTCTCGAGGACGAAAAGTATCCATGCTGGCCGGACTTGGACTGCTAACCTCCGGCCTTCTTCTGATCGGCATTTGGCCCACCGTGCCGGCTCTATTCATCGGGATGTTGTTCGTGGGCGCGGGCAAGATCATGTTTGACTCAGCCATGTACGCGTACGTGGGAGACCGGGTGGTCTATCGACAGCGAGGGCTCGCCATCGCGCTCGTCGAATTCGGCTGGTCCGGGGCGTTCTTGCTGGGGATTCCTGTCGCGGGTTGGTTGATCGCCCGCGGCGGATGGAGCAGCCCCTTCCCTTGGATCGCCCTTGCATCGCTCGCCTGCGGGATTCTACTTTGGCGAATCCTTCCGGACGACCGGGTTCGAGCCGGACCGCGCGCTCGCATCTGGGCCGGCCTTCGGTCCATTCTCGATCATCGTTCCGCCCTGGCCGGCCTGGCGGTCGGATTTCTGGCCAGCGCCGGGAACGAGTCGATGAATGTCGTCTACGGGGCTTGGATGGAACAGAGCTTCGGACTCCCCGTCGCCGCGATCGGCGCTGCCTCCGCGATCATCGGCGTCTCCGAGCTTGGGGGAGAGGGATTGGTCGCGGCGTTCGCCGATCGGTTAGGCAAAAGGCGCGCGGTCATGCTGGGCGCTGCCGCCAGCGCTATCTCCTGCCTCTCCCTTCCCGTCGTGGGAAGGACCCTACCGGGCGCGCTAGCTGGCCTATTCTTCTTCTACATCACATTTGAGTTCACTCTGGTCAGCTCGATCCCCTTGATGACAGAACAGCTGCCGGACGCGCGAGGCACGCTCCTGTCCGGAAATATCGCCGCCCACTCCGGCGGGCGGGTCGTCGGAGCTCTGATCGGGCCACCTCTTTTCGTTTTGGGGATGGGCGCCGTAGGATCGATTGCGGCTGGGCTCAACATATTGGCCCTCGCAGCCCTTGTCCTGGTGGTCCGCGAGCGGGCGTCGGAGCGCGCATGAGCCACCGAACCAAGGCGGATCTGATCGTCCATTCCGCGGCACAGCTCCTTACCCTGGCCGGGGGCCCGCAAAGAGGGAAGGATCTTGGTCGACTGGGTCTGATTGCCGATGGAGCCGTGGCGATCTCGGACGGTCTGGTCCTGGCCGCCGGGCCATCCAAAGAGATACGGGGCCGCTACGTCGCAACTCACGAGTTGGACGCGTCGAACAGGGTCGTGCTCCCCGGCTTCGTTGACGCCCACACCCATCTCGTGTGGGCGGGCGACCGCGCGACGGAGTTCGAGCAGCGTCTGGCGGGTACCTCCTACATGGAGATCCTCGCGGCCGGGGGAGGGATCCTCTCCACCGTCCGGGAAACTCGGGCGTCGTCGGAGACCGCCCTACTGCGCTCCGCCAAGGCGAGACTCCAGCGCATGGCGGAACACGGTACGACGACCGTCGAGGCGAAGACCGGCTATGGGTTGGATCTCGAGACCGAGATTCGGATGTTGAGGGTGATCCGCCAGTTGCAGCGGGAGGGACCCGTCCAAATCATCCCGACGTACCTGGGCGCCCACGCAGTCCCGCCTGAGTTCGGCACGGATCCCGAAGGGTACACGTCCACCCTGGTGGAGGAGGCTCTACCTGCGGTCCTGGCTTGGTGGGCCGAAAACGCGGCCCCCGAGCCGCTCCCCTTCACGGACGTTTTCTGCGAGGAAGGCGCGTTTACCCCTGCTCAGGCTCGGAGAATCCTCCTGGGCGCCCGAGAGCTCGGTTTCCCGTTGAAGGTGCACGCGGAAGAATTCAGCGCCTCGGGGGCGGCGAGACTGGCCGTCGAGTTGGGAGCGACGTCCGCCGATCATCTCAATAGGATTCAACCGGCGGATATCACCGCGATCGGGAAGAGCTCGACCGTGGCCGTACTTTTGCCGGCGACCCCATTCGGGCTGGCGGATCCGAACTATGCGCCGGCGGGCGCGCTCATCGAAGCCGGAGCGATCGTCGCGCTGGGGAGCGATTTGAATCCCGGGACCGCGTGGTGTGAAAACCTTCAGTTTGTGATCGCTCTCGCCTGCCGAGCCATGCGCCTGACTCCGGCCCAAGCTGTCGCCGCCGCCACGATCAACGCGGCGGCCGCGGTGGGGTGCAGCGATCACGTGGGAAGTCTTGAGGCCGGAAAGGACGCGGACTTTGTCCTGTTCGAGGTCGAGGACTATCGGCACATCGCCTACCGGTTCGGAGGCAACCTGGCGTCGAAGGTCTATCGCCGCGGGCGGCGCATCCATCCCTTGTAGAAGGAGCCCCGGGTCGAAGGGCCTCAGGATTTCTCCGCCGGGATGATCAACCACACTAGACCGTAAAGGAGAATCCCCGGGACCCCGCCTGGGATCAAGGCGATTACAAATCCCACGCGAAACCAAGTTGGACTGAGGCCGAAGAATTCTCCCAAGCCACCACAAACTCCGGCGATCCAACGGTCACGGCTCGAACGGCGCAACGGCTTGCGTTCGTTTTCGGTCATGGCAACCTCCTGATTCGCAATCCGGACGACCGTCAGCCCCTCTGCCTGCGAGGGGCTGACGGTCGATCACAATCACCGGGGCTCGATTCCGCTCCGGTTAGTAGTCCGGCATGGGGGGCGCCGCCGGCGCCTTGTCCTTCTCCGGCACATCGGTGATGAGCGCTTCGGTGGTCAGGATCATTGCCGCAATGGAGGCTGCATTCTGCAGGGCTCCCTTGGTCACTTTGGCGGGATCGATGATCCCCTGCTTGACCATATCCACGTAGTCCGAAGTCAACACGTCGTAGCCCCAGTTCTTGTTGTTCTTTTCCTTGTGCAATCTACGCACGGCTTCCACCACGACGGCGCCATCTTCGCCCGCGTTCTCGGCGATCATGCGCATCGGCATTTCCAGCGCCCGCCGGACGATGTTGATTCCCGTATTCTCGTCCGTGCCGTCCGCCTTGGCGTCTTTCGTCGCCTCGAGCGCGTTCAGCAGGGCCACGCCTCCACCGGGGACAATCCCTTCCTCGACCGCCGCCCGCGTGGCCGAGAGAGCGTCTTCCACCCGGTGCTTCTTTTCCTTGAGTTCGGTCTCGGTGGCCGCTCCCACCCGGATCACGGCCACGCCGCCCGAGAGTTTGGCCAGGCGTTCCTGGAGCTTTTCCTTATCATAGTCGCTGGTCGATTTGTCGATCTCGACCTTGATCTCTTCGATGCGGCCCTTGATCTTGGCCGGATCGCCTGCGCCTTCCACGATCGTGGTGTCTTCCTTGGTCCCCACCACTTTCCCGGCGCGGCCCAAGTCGTTGATCGTGACCGACTCCAGCTTTCGGCCGAGCTCATCGGTGACGACGGTGCCCCCGGTGAGAACGGCGATGTCCTGAAGCATCGCCTTGCGGCGATCTCCGAACCCGGGCGCCTTGACGGCCACGACGTTCAGCATCCCCCGAAGCTTGTTCAGCACCAGGGTCGCCAGGGCCTCGCCATCCACGTCCTCGGCAATGACCACGAGCTCGCGCTTGCCGATCTGGACCAGTTTTTCGAGGATGGGCACAATGTCCGCGGCCGCCGAGATCTTCTTGTCATGAATGAGGATGTACGGCTCGGTGATCACCGCTTCCATGTGCTCGGGATCGGTAACGAAGTACGAGGAGATGTAGCCGCGATCGAACTGCATGCCCTCGACATACTCGGTCTCGAATTCGAGGCCCTTGGATTCCTCGACGGTCACGACGCCGTCCTTGCCCACCTTGTCCATCACCTCGGCGATCAGGGTCCCGATTTCCTTATCCTGCGCCGAAATGGCCGCCACGGAGGCGATCTCTTCCTTGCCCGAGATCTTGATCGCTTGCTTGCTGATCGCGTCCGCGATCTCCTTGGCGGCACGTTCGATGCCGCGCTTCAGCATCATCGGATTCATGCCCGCCGCCAGGCTCTTCAGGCCCTCGGTCACCATCGCGTGCGCCAGGACGGTCGACGTGGTCGTTCCATCACCGGCGATGTCGTTGGTCTTGGTAGCGGCTTCCTTGAGGAGCTGGGCGCCCATGTTTGCGTACGGGTCCTCCAGCTCAATTTCCTTGGCCACGGTAACGCCGTCGTGCGTGATCGTCGGCGAGCCGAACTTCCGGTCCAGGGCCACATTGCGACCCTTGGGACCCAGGGTGGTGGCGACGGCCTTGGCCAGGACGTCGATCCCTTCTTTCAGACGCATTCGAGCGTCATCGGAAAACGCTAGTTGTTTCGCACCCATGATTCATTCGCTCCTGTGAGTGGTATGAGGAAGAGAGAGGTGGGAGATCTGTTTCGAGCCCATTATTCGTTCAAGATCGCCAGGATGTCGCTCTCGCGCAGGATCAACAGCTTCTCCCCGTCGAGCTTGAGTTCCGTTCCGGCGTACTTCGCGAAGAGCACCTTCTCTCCCTTCGCGACGTCCATTGCAATGCGCTTCCCGTCGTCGTCCCGGGCTCCAGGACCGACCGCCAAGACCTCGCCCTTCTGCGGTTTTTCTTTGGCCGTCTCGGGAAGAACGATGCCGCTCGGCGTCACTTCCTCTTCTTCCAGAGGCTTGACCACCAGGCGATCACCGAGGGGCTTGAGCTTGAGTGCCATGCGTTCCCTCCTTTGGGAGATCGATGGGTTCGGTGCTGAGAATCGGAGCCGGTTAGCACTCGTCTCGGGAGAGTGCTAACCGCTCGAAGAGTGTACCTGTGGCCCGAAGGCCTGTCAAGGGGAAGGTGTTGAGGGGAGTTCCAGTGTGGCGGTGAGGGTTGGGCCTGGAGCGGCATTTGAGCCGGGGTTCAGGCAAATCGCCCTCCCCTCGGCCACGATCCCAGCCACGATCAGGTCGTCGCCATACACCTGCATCAACTCGCTGAAGACGCGTTCTGCATCCGCGCAGGCGGTTGGATACTTCGACCCTCCGGCGTAGGCGGTGAGGACCGACCCGTAGGTGTAATAGAACTCCACCGATCCCGACCCCAGAGCAGTTCCAGGGACCGCGACGCCGTGCTCCCGGGCCTGCTCGCTGCCCGCCTCGCAGTCATAAATCAGCGTACACAGCAGGTCCCCCGTCTCCTCCACCGTGCAACCGTCCACAGCGCACTTCAGGACCGGGATCGCGCTCTCATAGTTGCGGCCCTTGAAGTAGACGACGCCCAGAAAGCCATACGTAAAGGGGTCGCTGGGGTCAATCCGAAGGGCTCGCTCGACGTTCCGGGCCGCCACAATGAACTCCCCCTCCTGCAAGTAGGTCCGCCCAATCGCCATGTAGGGGATCGGATCGTCAATCCCGAGCTGGCTGTTGATTTGGGCCGCCTTGTCGAAGTAGAAAAGCGCCTGGGCCACGTCGCGCAGACGCCGGTAGTTGGCCCCGATTTGCAAGTAAAGAAAGGTGAGATTGGGGGAGATCGCAGTGGCGGCCAGATACTCTTGGATTGCGTCCCGGTAAAGGCCGTTGCTTTCCAAAACCGTGCCGAAGACTCGGTGCACATCCATGAGCGTCGGGTCGCGCGCCACAGCCTGCTCGGCCACATCGAAAGCCTGCCCGTAGCGTTGTTGATCCGCAAGGATCTCGGCGTAGAAGGCCAGCGCGAGTGGATCTGCAGGATCGAGCTGCCGGCCCCGAATCGCCGAGCTCTCTGCCTGGGTCAACAGGTCATCCTTGACTTGCTGGTCGTCCTCGATACTGGCCGACCAGTCGTAGGCCAGCGCGCGAACGGCATGGCTTCGGCTGCTCTCCGGGCCTGTTTCCACAGCCCGATCGGCGGAGGCTCGGGCCTCGGCCAGCCGGCTGGTCCGTTGGAAGTCGTTGGTCAGGAGGGAGCTCGAGTAGGTCTGGATCCGGGCTAACTCAAACCATAGCCTCGGGTCACCGGGGTCGAGCTCGACGGCTAGCTGGTACGACCCGATGGACTTGGTCATATCGCCTGCGGAGAAGTAGGCCAGGCCCTCTTCGGCGTGCGAAACCGCACTCCGTGTCGCGGTGGGGGTGGCGAGGAATAACGGCTGGACTTGCCCGCTACGCCACATCCAAAGAACGCCCAAACCGCCTCCGATCAGAATCGAGTAGAAGGCGACCCGGCCGGGACGTAACACTTTCCCTCGGCTGAGCCGAAGCCTTTCGCCGGTCAGGCGCATGTCCCGCTCTCTTCCACCGCGTTCATGGGCGTGGCGTTGGGGTCGGCTCGATCTGGCCGCACAACACAAGGCCCTCGGTCGAATTCGCGACCGCGGTCTCATCCGCCGGAACACCGAGCAGGATCATCTCAAAGATCGGAATCGCCTCCGGGCAGGCACCGCCTTTTGCCAGGGCCAGACCGTAGGTGTAGTAGTACTCGACGATCTTGGGGTCCTCCGGCTTGAGAGCCAGGCCCTGGACGCGGGGCTGCTCCTCAGGTGCGCTGCCTCGAATCGCCAGGCCCAGCTCCCGAATCGCGTCCTCAAACTGATTGTTCTTGTAGTACATGCGCCCTAGATTCCCGTGCAGGTAGGGGTCGGTTGGGTCCAGTTGTACGGCGTTCTCGGCGTACTGGGAGGCCTTACCGTATTCTCCATCCCGGGCGTAAGCCTGGGCGATCCACACTAGGGGGTCCGGGTTGGTCGGAGCCAATTGGCTCGCTTGAAGGTAGGTTTCGATGGCCGTCGGGCCATCGCCCTGGGCCAGGTGCATGTTGCCCAGGGACACATACAAGATCCACAGATTGGGATGGATCCGGATGGCGGTCTCGTACTCGTGGACCGCCTCTTCATAATTCGACGTCAACTCCCAGACATAGCCCAGGGCGCGATGCGATTCGAGCAGATTCGGATCGAGCTCGATGGCTTTCTGGGCCGCCGCCAAGGCGGCTTCATACTCTCCCCCGTCGATGAGGATTTCTGCGTAGTAGGCGCGGCTCATGGCCGAGTTCGGGTCGAGCTCCAGCGCCCGCTCGATCTCCTGCTCCGCATCGACGAACTTGCCCTGGAAGTCCAGGGCCCAGGCCAGCACCGCATGCGCCCTCGGCGACTCCGGCTGGATCAGGAGCGCATTGCGCGCGTTCTGTTCCGCGCCCTCGTAGTCCCCGGCAAACACTTGAATCCGGGCCAACTCGATGTAGTAGGCCGGCTCTTCCGGCTCCACCGCAATCGCTCTGCGATAGGCATCCTCGGCCTGCTCCAGCTTCCCTGCCTGAAAAAGACCCTGCGCTTCCTGCGCGAACAGGGCTGGGCTCAACGTCGCAGTGGGTGTGGGGATGAAAAGCGGCGGGACCGTGGGCACCACGACACGCTCGACATAGAGCAACATGCCAATGGCACCTAACAGCAAGATAACGCGCCCAGGATGGGTGCGACGGCGTTTCTTCCGTGCGTTCCACTTGCTTCCGCTGAGATACATGGAGGAGGGGGCGAGGCTCCGCGAGGGAGCAAAGCATCGTACCATCCGGCCTTCCGGGGCGTCAAGGAGGGCCGGCGCGGTATAATCGCGCGCTGTGCTTTCCGATCTATCCCCAAATACCGAGGGCTCCGCGCCCGAAGCGATTCCCACCCTTGCACGCCCCAGCTCCGAACCACCTGCGGCCGGCGTTTCGCTCCGCCGTCCCGTTCGCTGGGGCCTCCTCGCCCTTCTGCTCGCCGGTATCGCCGCCGGCCTCTGGGGTTACTGGGGCGGATCGGCTCAACGCGCCGAGGCCCAACGCGCCACGACCGCGCGCGCAGCGCAGGAACAGTTCGCCCTCGCCGTCGACGATCTCGGCGCGGGGCGGTACGAGCTGGCCCGGCAGCGGCTGGAATACCTGATTCGCCTTGACCCCTCCTTCCCCGGTGCGGCCCAGCGCCTGGCCGAAGCCCTTCTGGCCCTAAATCCCTCGAGCTTCTCGCCCACGGCGTCCGCCAGCCCGACGCCCGACACGTCTCCCGTCGCAGAGATCTTCCTACGAGCGGTCGCCGCGTTCGGGGAACTCGATTGGACCCGAGCCATCGACACTTTGCTGGCCGTGCGGGCTGCGGACCCGACCTACCAAGCGGTCGACGTCGACGGGATGATGTACGCCTCGTTGCGCAACCGAGGCGTGGCCCAGATTTTGGCGGGCGAGCTGGAGGAAGGCTTGTACGATCTAAGCCGTGCGGAGCGATTCGGCCCGCTGGATCGCGACGCGGCCAGCTGGCGCGTGTCGGCAGGGTACTACCTCCTCGCCAATTCCTACTTCGGAGTGAACTGGGCCCAGGCCGCGGCGTACTTCAACGAGGTTTGCCTCGCCGACATCTGGGATTCGTGTTTCAAACTGGGTGTTTCCGCCCAAATGTACGGCAACCAGCTGATCGGGGCCGGAGACCCGTGCGCGGCCGTCGCGCAATACGATGCCTCGCTCTTCGCCTGGCCCAATGGAACTCTCTACCCCACGGCCACCGAGGCAGCGGAATCCTGCGCCCGGGCCACGGCGTCGGCGCCCCCGGAACAACCGACCGAAACTCCGACCCTCACCCCCACACCCACGCCGGAAGGCGGCTGAGCCGGACCTTCGGATCACGGCCCAGCCTTCGAAGGGGCGCTTCCCATTCTTCCCGGAAGCGATCGAAGGCCCTGGGTCCAATTCTTGCACCCCAGCCGGCGCATCCTGGGAACCACAGTCATGGCGATTCACGTTCTCCTCTGGTCCGCGATTCTCGTGTTGTCGCTTTCGTTCTCAGCGGCGCAGGGCGCGCTGCTGCGGCCCCCGTCATCACCTGGCAGACGACTGGCCGCGGGCGCGTACTTCGTGCTCGTCTTGCTCCCCACCTCGGCATTTGTCTTCTCCTACCTTCCATGGCCGTGGCCATTTCGGACGGTCGCATTGACCCTGGCCGGGTACCTGGTCTGGATCTGGAGTCGACCCAATCCCGGCTCAGCGGCTCGGACTCGCGAGCGAAGAGTTGCCCGGCGCGCCCTCATGGCGAGCATGTCGGCCGTGGGCGTCTGGGCGGCGGCGAGTCTCCTGACGGCCCCCGATCTCTCCCCGGCGCTGGTGGGGATCGCGTCGGTCGCGGCCGCGGCTGCTTGCTTGATTCCAACGAAACCCAGCGTGAGCTCCGTCCCTTCGGCTGAGGTACAATGACCGCTCCGGCCGCCTGGCCGGAACGCACCTCCAAGGGACCCACTTGTTTGAACTCATTTTTCTAGGGACTTCGGCCTCGGCGCCCTCGGTGCACCGAGGCCTTTCGTCACAGGTAGTGAGTTTCCGCGACCATCGATTCTTGATCGACTGCGGCGAAGGGACCCAGCGCCAAATTCTCCGGTCCGGAATTGGATTTCGCCGCCTTAACCGCATCCTCATCACCCACGGACACCTCGACCACATCCTCGGTCTGGGCGGGCTCCTGTCCACGTTTGCTCGGTGGGAGAGTGTTGAGCACCTCGAGATCTGGGCCGGCGCCTGGGCCCTGGAGCGTATCCGCGATCTGCTCTTCGGGGTCGTCCTGCGAGGCGCAGCTCCCCCTTTCCCCATCGATCTGCGGACGATCGAGCCCGGAGTCATTTGGGAGGAGGAGGACGTCCGGCTGACTGCGGTTCCGGTCACCCACCGCGGGCCAGGTTGTTACGGGTTTCTCTTCGAGGAGACGCAGCGCCGCCCCTTTCTCGCCGAGCGGGCCGAAGCGCTGGGAGTTCCCATCGGGCCGATCCGGCGCCGCCTGGTTGCCGGTGAGAGCGTCACCCTCGATGGCGGACGAACCGTCCAACCCGAGGAGGTCTTAGGCCCATTCCGGCGCGGCACCCGCCTCCTTCACATCGGCGACTGCGGCGAGACCGCAAATCTCGAGGCGGTTTGCGCCAACGCGGACGGCCTGGTGATCGAAGCGACCTATCTCGAGGTCGAGGCCGACCTCGCCCGCCAATTCGGTCATCTCACGGCGCGCCAGGCCGCAGACCTCGCCCGGCGGGCGCGAGTGGGCCACCTATATTTGACGCACATTTCGAGGCGGTATCGAGAAAAGGAAGTCCTCGACGAGGCGGCGGCGGTGTTCCCCCACGTGAGCGTGGTGCGTGACTTCGACCACTTCCAGATCCGCAGGCAAGAGTAGACCCCTCGTTCGGTCACCTGCCCGGCCGCACCTTACGCAGTCGGTATCGCAAGTACACGAACTCGCCGCGCTGAATTCGGCGATAATTCCGTGAGCCTCGGGCCCCGGAGAACGCGGTGAAAAACCACACCAGGGCCGCCGGCGCCCACTTGCGTATCAATCGTATGCGTCGCTCGCTGCTCCGCTCCAGCGAGAGGAGGACCTGAGCGGAAATCTCCTCCTTCACGTCGAGCCGAAAGCCCGCCTTCCGAAATTGGTCCTCCCACGCGCCCACCCGCCGCCTCGGCCGATAGTCCGCCAGCAGGAGGGACCCGCCGGATCGAAGGACCTGATGGACCTCGGCCAGGAAGCGATCGCCGCTGCCGTAGACGTGGCTAGCTTCCACGCTCAAAACGACATCGAAGGATTGCGGAGGCAGGTCGAGGGCCTCTGCATCGCCTACCGCGAAACGAAGTCGAGCTTGGCGGTAGGTTTCCTGACAATACGCGATCGCGGCGGGACTTCGGTCGATCGCCAGAACCCCTGCCGGGGCGAATCGGCTGGCCACGAACCACGCACCGCCTCCGCGGCCGCAGCTGATCTCCAAGACGCGACGGCCGCGCAACGGGACGCCGGCGACCACGCGATTGTAGAGCTCATAGAAGATTCGATCTTCTTCTTCGTGCGGTGCCAGGCGAAGGCGGGACGGTCCGGGTTCGGCGAAACCGAAGTTCAGAAACCGAATCGGATTCCCCCCCAGGAGTTGGTTGATGTATTCGTAATATCGCAGGGCCAATTCCCGGCGGAGACTTTGCCTCAGCCCGACCCTCTGGGCGACCCCGCTGGGGGGCGGGCCTCCCTGACGGTCCCGGGACTCTGCCATTCGAGACACCCTTCGCGGGCTGGAGCCAGTCCGGGCTCGGGTCATCTCGCGACCATCACAGGCCGGGACCGAATCCCGGTAAGGCCGCGAATCTCGTCAACTTCCCGACGTAGGCATCGCCAGGAGGATCTCGTCTAACCTGGCGACCTCAAAGACAGCCCCCATGCGAGCGAAGATCCCTTGGGCCAGGCGAAGGTGTTCCAGACGCTTCGGATCTCCAGGGTCCAAATGTCGTCCCAGTTCCTGATGCGCCTGCGCCTCCTCCAGAGGCATGGTCAGAGATCGAGCCAGTGCCGCGGCGCGCAGCCACTTGCGGCCAGCCCCGGCTTTGTCTCCTGCCAGCCAGGTGCGCCAGGCCTCGAGAATCTCCATCCGCGGTCGCGCCACGGGGAAAATCCGCGCGAAACGGAGAAGGAGCCGCCGGGCGGAGTTCACTTGCGCTTCTTGGGACCCTCGATCGAATCCTTCGCCGGCTTTCTCCCAGAACTCAAGGTAGCCTTGGACGGGGCCCGCGTAGCCCTCGAGCTCCGAATAAAACGTCGGGGGAGATTTCGTGATGCGCTCGGCCGCCGCATCCGCGGCTTCCCGGGCCTCGGCGAATCGGTTGAGCCGAAGGAATGCCTGCGTCAACAAGCCATAGACGACGGCCTCTTCGGACTGGAGTCCCTTCCCCTGAATCTGCGTCAAACTGAACTGAAGGGCCGGGATGACATCGGCCACCGCCTGCGCGTTCCCAGTGCGAAGGCTGGCTTCCGCCTGGCCGTCCAGCGCCCAAATCCGGTGCAGGAAACTTCCGCTTCGCTTCGCCAGTTGTTCCAATTCCCGAAGCCGCTGGGAAAACGCTGGAAACTCTCCAAGGAACAGGTCCACATGCGAGCGAAACATGAGGGTGGTCCCGAGCCGGTTCCAATCTCCAAGGCGGCGGTAGAGCTCGATCGCCCGATCGAGGGAAGCCCGGCTTTCCTCCCAGCGGGCCTCTCCCACCGTGAATACGCTGGTCGCCAGGAGCACGTACGCCGTGACCGACTCCTGCCCCACGTGCTCAGCCGTCGATTTCGCCAGGCGCCGGAATGTCTCTGCGAGTCCGGGCAGGCCCAATAGGGGGCAGAGGGCGGACATGTCGGCATAGGAGCGGGCCAACTCCGGCGACGGCCCGCCACGCTCCGCGAGGTTAAGGCTTCGGAGCGTGGCGTAGAGAGTGCGAGGGTGGTCCTGCCCGACCACGTAGATTTCCGCCAACAGCTTGTAAACACGGGCCGCGGTCCGCCAAGACGGCGATTCCAACTCCGGCCGCACCTTCCGCCGCAAAGGCCACAGCCGTCTGGCCAATTGCCAGGCGAGCTCGGGTGCGATCGCGAAGCCCAGTCCACCTCGATCGCGCGGGAGTGGCCAACCCAGGAGCGCCGCGGCGCGTCCGAGGTGCTCCTGACTCCGCGGGAGGTCACCAAGACCGTAATACGATTCCCCCAAGAGGCGCTCCAGCTCCGCTAGAGCCGCGCGTGGGGCGTTCTCCTTCATTTTCCCGGCCGCCTGCATCAGGTCGCGAGCTCTAGACAAGTGGCCGACAGCCTCTTGATAGGCGGAAATCTGAAGAGCTTGTTCTCCCGCGCGGCGTAGATACAAGGCAGCTTTGTCATCGAGGCCCGCCTCGGCAAAGTGGCGCGCCAGGCGGTGCGCGACAAGGCCGACTTCACCCCCATATAGGTCCTCGAGTGCCTTCCCCATTGCTTCGTGAAGGTATCCGCGTTCACTCGCCCCCAACCGCTGGTAGAGGTACCTCTGAGTCAGAATGTGGCGGAATCGAAATTGCGACAGCTGCCGGTGACCCACTCTCTCCGCCGCGACCTCCCGGACGAGCCTATGCTGACCCTCCAACTCGTGCGTGAGGCGGCGGACGAGGGCTCGCTCGTCGACGCCTTGGACGCGGGCAATCGCCTCGGCGGTGAATTGCTCGCCCTGTACGCTGGCCATGATCAGGGCTTCTCGCAGCTCCCGGTCCAATCGCCCCACGCGCTTCTCAATGACCCCTTCTACTCTTGCCGGCGTCACCTTCCAGTCGATCCGGCCGGCCAAAGTCCATGAACCGGAGGCATCCGCGGTCAGATCTCCGCGCTCGCGCAAGTCCTGGAGAAGCTCCAAGACAAAGAGGGGATGGCCCCCCGTAACGCGGGCGAGATTGGCCCGAAACTCTCCTTCCAGGGTATTGGGCTGTAGGTCCACGATTGCATCCACGAGTTCGCGGCCGGCCCTCTCTTCGGACTGGTCGAGATCGATCCAGAACTCCCCTCGAGCCTGTTTGAGATCGACCAGGACTTTCGCTAAGGGGTGCTCCTCTCCCGCCGGGTTGGAGACAATTTCCTCCGGCCGATAGGTGAGCACGACCAGGGCTCGGCGGTCCACGAGGCCCGGGAGCACATGGGAAAGAAGGTCGGCCGACGAAGGATCGAGCCAATGAACGTCCTCCAGAACGATGAGAAGGGGATTTCGCTCTGCGAGGACCCGCAGGACGTTGGTGTACTCCTCAAAGAGCCGGTTCCGATGTGGCGAGGCGGGCCCATCGGATCCGTTCGTGGCCGTGCGGGCTTCTGAAACTCCATGCGGGGAAGCCGCTCTCTCCGACCCGCCTTTCTTACCGCGTACGACATGGCCGGGCACGAACGGTCCAACCAGGTCCGGTCCCTCTTTCGCTAATACCTCGGCCAAACCTTCTGATGCCTTCCAAAGCCGAAGGGCCCGGGACTGGGAGATCGAACCCGCCGCCCACCTGGCCTCGACGTCACCGGACAGGTTGGAGAGGACCTCGCGGAAGGGCAAGTACGGATCCCCTGCTCCCGTGTACAGGTCGCAATTCCCAGAGACTACGAGCAAATTCGGCCAACGTGCCTCCGCCCGGCGGGTGAACTCTTCCACGAGGGCGGTCTTGCCGCGCCCCGCTTCGCCCATGATGGAAACGACCTGTCCCCGTCCATCCAAGGCCCGTGTCAGCATGGACTCGAGCTTCCGCAACTCCAGGCCCCGACCCGCAAACTTATGGGTCTCCTCCTCCCCGGAGTCCTCTTCCAGGAATCGCGGCCACGGAGACGCGGTCTCCGCCTCCCGAGTCAGGAGACTGGACCGCTCCGGCCGGGTTACCACGGAAGGTGGAGCCAGGGATTGCGATAGATCTCGGAAGAGCCGCACGGTCTGGGCCGAAGGCTCCACGCCTAGATGTTGAAGAAGGGCCTCTCGGCATCGCGAGTAGGAAGCCGAGAGCCCGGAGGCATCGCCGAGGGCAAAGTGCGCTCGCATGAGCCCGCGATAGGCCGCCTCCGGCCCGTGGCCGAGGGAGATCCATCGCTCCGACCATTCGAACACCGCTGCCCAGCGATCCTCCTCAGCCAGACGCTCGAGGAGGACCGCCATGTGCTGGTCGTATGCCGCGCTCAGTCGGTCCCTTTCGAGAAGCACCCACTCGTCGTAGAAGCCGGGCAATAGCTCCCCGGCATAAACGGACGCGGCCTGGACAAGTTGGTCCACGTTGCGGTCTTCCGGCAGAGGCTGGCTGAACTCTGCGGCATCGACCCAGATGCCTTCTCCGGCAACGAGGGTGACTGAAATCTTGTCGGCCAGAACATGGTCAGCTGCCTCTGCGCCCTGGGCCTCAAGCGCCCGCCGTATTTGCCACAGGTTGTAGCGGAGGTTGTTCCGGGCCCGAACGTCACTCGCCTCGGGCCAAAACATCCCGGCGAGTTTCTCCCGGCGCTGGGCGATACCGGAGTGCAATGCCAGGTAGGCCAGGAGGGATTGGGACGGACGGGATGGGATTTCGACGGGTTTGCCGTCGAGACGGATCTGGCACTGCCCCAGGACCCTTATTTCGAGCATGGCAACGAGCGAGGCCGCCGCAGGGAGTCCCCTGCGGCCGAGCTCCTTGTGCGGGAGGGCGAGTATAGCACCCGTCCTTCAGGCTCTGGCCATGACATAACACCCCAGGATGGGTGGATTCTCGGAATTGGGCACCCCTTAACGCTCCACAAACGCTGGCAACTACGGTCACGCGACGCGGGTCAGGTAGTCTGTGACTCAGAACGGTCGGACAACCCAGCCCGACGCAGAGACACGATCGAGGAGGCTGAAATGAACCAAGAATACGTGCTGTGGCAAATGGCACGGGACCGCCAGGCCGAGCTTCGAAGCCAGGCAGATGCAGAGAGAAAGCTCCGCGAAGCTGGCATCGATCGGTCCGGGCCCCGAGTGGGTCTGTGGATCACCACGCTGGGGGCAGTGACCCTGGCCGTGCTCATGGCCGCCGAACGTGCGGCGGCCGCCATCGGGGGTGGCGGCGGGGCCGGGCCCGTCCCCTTCATGTGAGAGCCTCGGAAGGGCCCTCCTAACTCACAGCGCCCGGTGAACACCGGGCGCTGTTTTCATGTGGTCCTGGCTCCGGGAGCCAGTTACCCTCGGACGGAAAATCCACTCAGCGGCCCTTCGGCGGTCTCCCAATGCGTCTCGACATTCTGGACTCGTGCGGAAGGCGGTCCTTTTTGACACCAACCCAGAATCGCCTGAAGGTCCACCTCCGGGCCTTGGAACACCGCCTCAACGGTTCCGTCGGATAGGTTTCGCACCCACCCGCTCAAGCCGAGGTCTACGGCACGCGAGCGTGTCGCATACCGGAAGTTCACGCCCTGGACACGCCCATGAATAAGGACATGGAGCCGGCGGACGGGGTCCGACTTAGGCTCAATCTGTTCTTGCGGATCGAATGGGCCCGGCAAGGGTTAGGGGATTCGCCCGAAGAAGGTCGTTTGCTGAAGGAACGTCACCGCTGGACCAGGTAGCACACCGAGGGCGAAGGTGACGAGCGCCGTCAAAGTCACGCTGGCGCTGAGCCAACGGTTCCGACGTGTTTCAGGTTCTCCGGAACGCATATACATGACCACGACGACCCGGAGATAGTAGTAGGCCGAGATCAGCGAGGTGACCACGCCCACCAGGGCCAGCCAGATGAGCCCAGCATCGAGGACGACCTGGAACAGATAGAACTTCGCCAGGAAGCCCGCCGTCGGGGGAACGCCGGTGAGCGAGAGCATGAAAAGTGCCATCGCCAGGGCCAGCCCGGGTCGGCGCGAGGCAAGCCCTGAGTAGTCTGCGATTTGAAGCCCCTTCCCCTCGGCCCGTTCCACCGCGAGGACCACCCCCCATGCCCCCAGGTTCGTCGCGGCGTAGGCCAGAAGATAGAACAGGGCCGCCCGAGTCGCTTCGCCCGCGAGCCTCGGATCGGCGGCTGCGGGAAGCGCCATCAAGATGTAGCCGGCATGTGCAATGCTCGAGTAGGCGAGCAGTCTCTTCACATTCGATTGGCCGATCGCGGCGACGTTACCCCACGTCATCGTCAGCGCGGCCACCGCCATCATCACCGGGGCCCACGCCGCGGCTTGATCGGGAAACGCCGTGAGGAACACCCGCAGCAGGCCGGCGAAGCCTCCCGCCTTCGCCCCCACGGACATGAAGGCCGTGACGACGGAGGGGGCGCCGTGATACACGTCCGGGGTCCACATATGAAACGGGACCGCGGCCACCTTGAACCCCAGCCCCACCAGCACCAACCCGGCGCCGGCGAGAAGCAGACCCGGGGATGCCACACCTGAGCGGGCCGCCTCGGCAATCGTGTCCAGCTGAGTCGTTCCCGTCGCGCCGAAGACCAGCGCCACGCCGTATACCACAAACCCGGACGCAAACGCGCCGAGAAGGAAGTACTTCATCGAGGCTTCTTCCGACTCGATCCGCGGACGCGCGAAGCCGGCCAGGACATACAAGGGGATCGAGAGCAACTCCAGGGCCAGGAAGACGATGATCAAATCCGCCGCCACGGCCATCAACATCATCCCGACGGCGGCGAAGAGGAGCAAGATATAGAACTCCCCACGCTCCAAGCCCGTCCACTGCAGGTAGTCAAAACCAAGCGCGATAACGGTCAGGGACGTGACGAGCACGAGGGCTTGAAGGGCAACCGCAAAGCCGTCAGCCCGGATCATGCCGCTGAAACATGCGGCCGTCACTCCGGGTGCGGCGCAGACCCCCGGGCTCGGCTGGGCGACTAGGGTGACCAGCGACGCGATGAGTCCCGCGGCGGCCAGCGCGGCGGTGATGCCCTTGCGCTTCGGCGGGACGAACGCGTCGATCAAGAGCAGACCGCAGGCCCAGCCTCCGAGCAGCAGCAAAGGCGCCAGGGCGGTCAAGCCCGCGTCGGCCATGACCTAGGGCATCGCCAGCGCGGCGGTGGACAGCCCGGCGACGACTTTCGCGACCGAGGCGGACATGATGTGGAAGAACGGCGCAGGATAGAGGCCGATCCAAAAGATCAAAATGAGCAACGGGACCAGCGTGAGGATTTCCCGTCGGGTCAAGTCCGAAAGGCGCTCGTTCTCCGGTTTCGTCACGGGTCCCAGGAACAGTTTCTGGAACATGGTGAGCATGTACACGGCGGCCAAGATCACCCCCAGGGCCGCCAGCCCGGCGAACCATGGCGAGCCCAGGGCTTGCGAGCCAAACGCTCCCAATAAGATTGTGAACTCCCCCACAAATCCATTCAGTCCCGGCAGCCCCATCGACGAGAGAGTCACGATGAGGGTCAGCGCAGCGTAGACGGGCATGACTTTCCAAAGCCCGCCAAAGGCGTCCATCTCGCGGGTGTGCCGCCTCTCGTAAATCATGCCGACGATGAGGAATAGAGCTCCCGTGCTCAGGCCGTGGTTCACCATCTGCAGGATCCCGCCCTGAATGCCTTGCGGATTCAGGGCAAAGAGCCCGAGCATCACGAAGCCGAGGTGGCTGACGGAGGAGTAAGCGACGAGCTTCTTTGCGTCCTTCTGCGCGAAGGACACGGCCGCGCCGTACAGGATCCCGATGACCGCGAGCACGCCGATCCAGGGAGCCAGCCGGATCGCTGCCGCCGGAAAGAGCGAGAGGTTAAACCGTAAGAACCCGTAGGTCCCCAGCTTCAGCAGGACCCCGGCGAGAATTACCGATCCGGCCGTCGGCGCCTCGACATGCGCATCGGGGAGCCACGAGTGAAGGGGCCACATCGGGACCTTGATGGCAAAGGCTGCCGCGAAGGCCAGGAACAGCCACAGCTGCGCCCCCCCAGGGATGGCCGCCGCCGCGGTCAGCTCAGGGACGGAGAAGGTCCCTCCTCGAACCCCGAGCCACAAGATGCCGAGGAGCATGAGGATCGATCCGGCCATCGTGTACAGGAAGAACTTGATGGCGGCGTAGATCCGGCGCGGGCCGCCCCAGATCCCGATCAGGAAATACATCGGGACCAGGGTGAACTCCCAGAAGATGTAGAAGAGAAAGAGATCGAGGGCCACAAACACGCCCACCATTCCGACCTCGAGCAGGAGGAAGAATGCCATGAACTCCTTCACCCGATCCTGCACGGCGTCCCAGGACGAGAGGATCGCGATCGGGGTCAACAAAGTCGTCAGCAAGAGAAGGAGGAGGCTCAATCCGTCGACGCCGAGGTGGTACTCGATCTTTGCTCCCGCAAGGGTGAACCAAGTCCGCCGCACGACGAGTTGCAAGTCGGGGTTGGCGGCGTCAAAACGGGCGAGGACGACCAAGGATAGCAAGAATGTTCCCAGCGAGGCGGCCAACGCAGCCCACCGGATCGCGTTCGGGCGCGTCTTCGGGATGAGCAGAACCGCGAGCACGCCCAGCAAAGGGGTGAATGTCACCAGGGACAACCAGGATGATTCCATCAGGACCCCATCTCTCAGTGGAGCACGAGGTAGCTCAAGATCAGGATCGATCCCACCAGGACCGACAGCGCGTAGGTTCGGACAAACCCGCTTTGCAGGACCCGGAAGCCCGATGCGGCGCGTTGGACCATAGCCGCCAATCGGTTCGACGTGGCATCGATTCCCTTCAAGTCGAAGGAGTCCGCCAACCAAGCGGTGCTCCGCCGGAAGCCCGCCGCCAGGACATCCTCATGGAAACGATCGTGCCATAGGCGCTCGTCCACGGTCCACGCCAGGAACTCGGCCAGCTTCTCATAGGGGCGAACCACGAGAGCGGTATAGCCCTCATCCACCCACCACTTGGCCCGAATGCCGCGGAAGACTGGCCCCAACAGTCGTGCCAAAGGGTCCTCCGCCCCCGGCCTGACGGGCTGACGGTAAAGAAGCACAGCCAGACCGAGGCCGAGGACCGCCAAGCTGGCGGAGATCCCGGCTACGAGAGGCGAAAACTCCACCGGTTCGGCTCGCAGGCTTGGCTCGAGCCAGTGTTCAAGCGTATGAACTCCTGGGAGATTCAGAGCACCGCCGAGAAATGACAGGGCGGCGAGTGCGACCAGGGGCACGATCATCACCGGGGGGTTCTCACGCGCGTGCCCCGCCGCCTCGGAGCGCGGCCGGCCGAAAAACACCAGCATCAGCTGGCGTCCGACGTAAACGGCCGTAAGGAAGCTCGCCGCCGTCAAGAGACCATAGACTACAGGGTTGGTGTCCCACGCAGCGGTCAGGATCTCATCCTTCGAGAAAAACCCGGCCAGCGGCGGCAGCCCGGCCAGCGCCAGGGCCCCGACGAGGAAAACAGGAAAGGTCCAGCCCAGGCGGGCTCGCAGGCCGCCCATGGCCCGCATGTCCTGTGGATCGAGCTCGCCGTCGTGGCCCCCATGGCCCGCCGCATGTCCGCGTTCCACGCCCTGGATGACCGATCCCGCGCCCAGAAAGAGCAGGGCCTTGAAAAAGGCGTGGGTCAACAGGTGGAACAGCCCCGCGACGTAGGCTCCCATCCCGACGGCCGCCATCATGAATCCGAGCTGGCTGATTGTCGAATACGCCAGCACTTTCTTGATGTCGAATTGGCCGAGGGCCACGGAGGCCGAGAACAGAGCGGTTGTGGCACCGACCAGGGCCACGGCCAGTGCGGCCACCGGGGCCAGCGCGAACAAGACATGGGTCCGGGCCACCAGGTAGATCCCCGCCGTCACCATCGTGGCGGCATGAATGAGCGCCGATACCGGGGTGGGCCCGGCCATGGCGTCCGGCAACCAGACGAACAGCGGGATCTGGGCCGATTTTCCGGTGGCCCCCACCAGCAAAAAGAGAGCGATGGCCGTGACCACCCCGGTCGCGGACGGCCCCGCCTGCTGGGCGCGTTGAAAGACCTCCTCAAAGCGCAGCGAGCCAAACGCCGTGAAGGTCAGGAACATGGCGATCAGGAAACCGACATCGCCCACCCGGTTGACGATGAAGGCCTTCTTCCCTGCCCGCGCGTTCCCCAGACCGCCCTCGCCTTTTTCAAACCAGAATCCGATGAGAAGGTACGAGCACAAGCCGACGCCCTCCCAGCCGACAAACATCATGACGAAGTTGTCGGCCGAGATCAGGATCAGCATGAAGGCGACAAACAGGTTGAAGTAGACGAAGAACCGGCGGAAGCGCGACGGGTCCCCTTGGTGACGCACGTCTTCGTGCATGTACCCGATCGCGTACACGTGGATCAACGTGCTCACGCCGGTGACCATCAACATTAAGGTCACCGACAGCGTGTCGAGGCGCATCGACCAGTCCAACTGGAGGGGACCGATGTGAATCCACTCGGTCAGCGGGACGAGGGCGCCTTCCGGCTGGACACGGAGCGCCACCGCCAGGCCTAGCGACGCGAGGAACGACGCGGCCAGCGCCGCACTGGCGACGCCTCCTACGACGGCTTCACGTCGCCGCCGTCCGAAAAGAAGATTGAAGGCCAGTCCGATCAAGGGGAATGCCAGGACCCAAGGCGCGAGCCCGAACCCCTGCGCGCCGCCAGCGATGCCGCTCATGGTCGGGCCACCCGCAGCATCCTCATCCTCGCAACTGGCTCACTAGATCGATGTCAATGCTGCGCTTGGTACGGAAGATCGCCACGATCAGCGCCAAACCGACGGCCACCTCGGCGGCGGCCACGGCGATGACGAAGAAGACAAAGACCTGGCCGCCCAGATTCGGCCCCTCCCGGGCAAAGGCGATGAACGCCAGATTGGCCGCGTTCAGCATCAGCTCCACGGACATGAAGACCACGATCGCATTGCGTCGCACCAGGACGCCCAACACCCCCAGGGTGAACAGGACCGCCGACAAGCCAATGACATGCATCGTCGGGATGTTCATGGCTGCGCCTTCGGTTCGTCGCGCGTCAACACAATCGCGCCTACCATCGCAACCAAGAGCAGGACCGAGGTGACCTCGAAAGGCAGGAGGTAGGACTGGAACAAGACTTCCCCCACCTGGCGGGGCCCTCCGAAATCGACCGGAAGGATGGGACCCTCCGCCCCCGTCCCGACGCCCGACATCAGCCCGTACCCGAGGATTACGATCAGCGCGAACCCCAACCCGACCGCGATCGGGGCCTGCATGGGCAGGCCCGGTTTCAGCTCGACCCGGTCCGCTCCCAGAAGCATGATGACGAAGAGGAACAGGACCATGATCGCCCCCGCGTACACCGTCACCTGGACCAGGGCGATGAATGGAGCCGCCAGAAGCAGGTAAAACACGGCCGAGGCCGTCAGGTTCACCACCAGGTAGAGCGCGGAGTAGATCGCGTTGCTCGAGGCAATCATCAGGACGGCCGAGGCGATGGCCACCGCCGCCAGTCCGAAGAAAACAATCAAGTCCGGAGTCATCAGTCCGGGTCCACCATCTCGGGGATCGCTCGATCTTCGGAACCGGGCGGCACCGCCCTCGGCGTCGGCTGGCCGCCGCCCGGCACGGGCTCGAGCAGCATTTCCTTCAGGTAGATGGACTGCCGGCGATCCGTGAACGAGAGCTCATACTCGTGCCCGAGCACGATCGCCTCGGTTGGGCACGCGTCCTCGCAATATCCGCAAAAGATGCAGCGAAGCATGTTGATCTCGTAGGTCCGGGCATAACGCTCCCCCGGGGAGAACCTTTCGGCGTCGGTGTTCTCGGCCGCTTCGACAAAGATGGCGTCGGCCGGGCAGGCCGCCGAACACAGCGAGCATCCGATGCATTTCTCCAGCCCGTTCTCGTAGCGCTTGAGGACGTGGCGGCCTTTGAACCGTTCCCGCACGGGGCGCTTGACCTCGGGATACTGGTACGTCACGGGAGGTTCAAACATGCTCCGCAGGATCGTCCACATCCCCCTGAGTATCTGCAGCGAACGCATCATCCCCTCCCCACGACGAGCACCGCCACCCACACCAGATTTAAGAGCCCCAACGGCAGCAGGACTTTCCATCCATAGGCCATGAGGCGGTCATAGCGCAGGCGCGGCAGCGTGGCGCGGATCCAAATCATCAGGAAAAGGATCCCTACGACCTTGGCCACAAGGTAGATGGGCCCGAGCCAGGGGATCTGATCTACACCGGGACCGGTGTAACCGCCCAGGAAAAGCGAGGCGGCAATGGCGCTGACCGCGATCATCTTGATGTACTCGGCCATGTAGAACATGGCGAACTTCATCCCCGAGTACTCCGTGTGGTATCCCGCCGTCAGCTCTTGCTCCGCCTCGGGCAGGTCAAACGGCGCCCGGTTGACTTCGGCCAGCACGGCAACCAGAAACACGAACAAGCCGATCGGTTGGCGGAAGACGTACCAATCCAGAAACCGCGACTGGTTCAGGACGATCTCTCGCAAGCTCAGGGATCCGGCAAGAACGACCGGGCCGAGGAACGCCAAGCCCAGAGCCAGCTCGTAGCTCACCATCTGGGCCGTGGCCCGCAGAGCGCCCAACGTGGAGTACTTGTTGCCCGAAGACCAGCCTGCCAGGGCGATCCCATAGACGGCGATCGAGCCGACGGCCATGACGTATAGGACGCCGACGTTCAGGTTGTCTGCCAAGCCCAGCGAAAAAGTCCGCCCGAATAACTCCACCTGCGGACCGAGGGGGATGACCGCCGCGAGAATGAGAGAGGGGACGACCGTGATCACCGGCGCCAAGATGAAAAGGGTCCGGTCCGCCTGATCCGGGATGAGCTCTTCCTTGAAAAGCAGTTTCAGCCCATCTGCCAGGGGCTGGAGTAATCCCAATGGCCCCACACGGTTAGGTCCGATTCGGACCTGCATGCGCGCGAGCACACGCCGTTCGAAAAGCGTCAGGTAGGCAAAACCCGTGAGCATCGTGAAGAGGATCAGGGCCGACTTGACAGACCACTCGAGGATGAGCAGCGGATCCACGATCATGCCTCCCCTGCGCGGCGGATCTCGATCGGGACCGGCTCCGAGAACGGCAAGCCGACGCTGCGAGGAAATAGGGCTGTCCCGCGCGGGGTGGCCCCGTCCGCCACCGCTCGGGCGCGCGCCTGCCGGCCGTTGGCTCGGAGCTCGACCTCGCTCCCGGGGACAATTCCAAGTTCTTTGGCATCCTCAGGATGAAGGCTGACCTCCGCGGAGACCATGCGGGGGTGCAGGACAGCGGAGGGGAGTAGCGTCGTCGCCCGGTCGTATAACCGATGAATCGGGACAAGCCACATCCCTCGGCGGGCTGATTCCTGCTCCGAGCGGCTCGGGGACGAGGCGACCTGCGCCCCCTCCGCCTGCAAAGCGAGGGGTACGCCGAGACCCTGTGCGTTGGAAAAAGCAGTCCCACCGAAGTACAAGTCCTTCCCGCCGACGGGCGGCCACTGGGTCCCCGTGACGGACAGGGCGTGGTAATCCACTCCGCGAAACACAGGCAGTTCGGAGGCCATTTGGATCAGCAGCGCGGCGGCCGATCGGCCCTCGAGTTCGACTCCCACGCGGGTTCCCACGTCCGAAAGAATCCGCCAGTCTTGCCTTGCCTCACCCTGGGGCGGGACGGCCGGGTAGGTCCGCTGCAGTCTCCGCTCGCCGCTCAAGTAGGTGCCCTCTCGTTCCGAGAAAGCTTGGACCGGGAAGACGACATCGGCACGACGGACGCTTTCCGTGAGAAAGAGCTCCTGGACGACGACGAACCCGGCCGCGTCCAGCGAGGCCGCCAGATTGGGATCATCGCCGGCTGGATCCGCGGCCATCAGGTACACCGCTTTCGCCGTGAGGCGCGTCGGGAGGTCGTTGGGCGAGGTGTGCAGCCCGACGGCGAAGGCCCCCTGTGAGTTGGCATGCGGCCAGACCGCGATCAATCCATTTTGGGGGCGGCCGACTCGGCCTGACCGTTGGATCCACGCGCCGCACACTCGAGCGAGCTCCTCGGAACCCGCCTGGCTGACCCCCTCGCACCCGTAGAAGATCAGCAGGTTGTTCGAGCCGGATAGGATGTCCGCCGCCCGGACCAACCCGGCTGCTTCGTCCTGAGCGGGGATCGTTCCTGATTGGGCGGCCTCGCCAAGCCTGCGTGCGGTTGGGAGTAGGTCCGGATAGGGGACGTGAAGGGCCACCTGGGCAAACCGATCCTGTGGCAACGCCCGCCCCCCCAATGTGATGACGGAAGCGCCGCGCTCCGCAGCCTGTTTCACACGAAGCCACCAGATGGGCGCCTCTTCGTGTAAGTCGGTGGCGACGATCAAGACCGTATCTCCCCGGGCCAAACGCGCCAGGTCCGTGCCCGGACCGGCGCCGAATTGCTCGACGATCTCGCCGCCCCCCATGGATTCGTAGAGTCCGGCATGTCCACCCAGCGCCTCCAGCAATCGCCGGAACTGGAACAGATCCTCCGTGAAGGCCCGCCCTCCGGCCAGGCCGAATACGTCCCCGCCCGCGGCGCGGATGCCCTCCGCCGCACGAGCGACAGCCTGGTCCCAGTCGGCTTCGACGAGGGCATCCCCGTCCCGAACCAGCGGCCGCAGGATTCGCTCAGGGCTGGCCGCGAAGTGATGACCGAAGCGACCCTTATCGCACATCCAGATCTCGTTCACGGATTCGTTCTGTCGAGGCAACACGCGTTGGACCGTCATGCGGCCATCTGCATGCGGCTGTCGTCGGACCTGCAATGTCGTATTGCAGCCTACCGGGCAATGCGGACACACCGAAGCCGCGGATCGAAGCTCCCACGGCCGGGCCTCGAATCGGAAGTCACTGGTCGTCAGCGCGCCCACCGGGCAAATGTCGGTGGTATTCCCTGAAAAGTAGGAGTCAAAACCCGGGTCGGAGTAGGTCACGATTTGAAGCTCCCGCCCGCGCAGTTCAAAACCGATCACCGCCTCGCCGACGATCTCATCCTGGAACCGGGTGCAGCGGGCGCACTGGATGCATCGCTCGCGGTCCAGGTAAATGAGGTCCCCCAAGGGTACGCGTTTGGCCAGATCGATCTTGTCCCTGAAGAGGAAGCGGCTCTTGCCCGGCCCATGGTCCATGGTGAGTTCTTGGAGCGGGCATTCGCCGCCTTTGTCGCAGATCGGGCAATCCAAGGGATGGGAGGTGAGGAGAAACTCGACGATCTCCTTGCGCCCCTGTCGGGCAGTCTCCGATGCGACCCGAACTTCCCACCCCTCCCCGACCGGGGTCGTGCACGCCGTTTCCAGCTTGCCGCCGAAACGGACTTGTAGTTTCCCATCGGCATCCCGGGCCCAATCTCCGGTGACACGATCGCGCTCGGGCCGGCCGATCTCCACCAGACACATCCGGCACATTCCGACGGGCTCGAGTTTCGGGTGATAGCAAAAGACGGGGACTTCGATGCCGGCGCGTTTGGCTGCATCGACCAGCAACGTCCCCGAAGGGACTGACACGTCTCGGCCGTCGATGACCAGACGGATCTCCGAGGCGCTCACCGGGCTGCCTCGCGTTCGGAGAAATCCCCCGGAAAGCGCTCGATAGCCGAGGCCACGGCGCCGGCCGCGAAATCCCCCAAGGCACACAGACACTTGCCTTGAATCCCCCTGGCGACAGAGTGAAGGGTCTCGACTTCGCCGAGCGGAGCCTGTCCCTGTCGAATCCGGTCCAACAAGTGCAGCATCCAGTAGGTGCCCTCCCGACAGGGCGTGCATTTCCCACACGACTCGTGCTCGAAGAATCGGGTGATCTTGGACTCGACCCATCGCATGTCCGCGGTTTCATCCATGACGATGATCGAGGCCGACCCCAGCACGGAACCGACCTGAGCCAGGGACTCGTAATCCATGGGTGTATCGAGCACGGCGTCGGTGGCCACCAGAATCGGAGCCGAGGCGCCGGCCGGCAGGATGGCCTTGATTCGCTTCCCGTTGGGGATGCCGCCGCCATGATCGAAGATCAGCTCGCGGAACAATGACCCCAAGGGCAGCTCATAGTTTCCTGGACGGGCAACATTGCCGGAGAGGCTGAAGACCTTGGTCCCAGGGCTTTTCTCCGTGCCGATCGAGCGGTACCACTCGACGCCCTTGTAAAGGATGGGTGGGACATTCGCCAGCGTCTCGACGTTGTTAATCACCGTCGGCTTGTCGAAGAGGCCCTTGGCGGCAGGGAATGGAGGCCGCACCCGAGGCTGGCCCAACTTGCCCTCCAACGATTCCAACAGGGCCGTCTCTTCGCCGCAGATGTACGCCCCGGCGCCCAGATGGGTTTGGAACTCCAGGTCGTAGGAGGTGCCGAACAGCCCACGACCCAGGAGACCGGCTTGGTGCATCTCGGCGATCCGCTCGTCGAGGCGGCGGGTCAGATCCCAGAATTCTCCGCGACAGTAGATGTAGGCCACGCGGGCCTGCGCCGCGTAAGCGGCAATCGCGAGGCCTTCGAGGAACTGGAACGGATTCGCCTCCATGATTTCCCGGTCTTTGAAGGTCCCGGGTTCGGACTCGTCCGCGTTGGCGACCACGTAACGAGGGAAATCGTCCGCCGTCAGGAAGCTCCATTTGACGCCGGTGGGGAACCCGGCGCCGCCTCGACCGCGTAACCCCGAGGCTTTGACGAGCTCGATCACCTGCGGAGGTGTGAACTCCGTCACGGCCTTGCGGAAGGCTTCGAAACCACCGGCCCGCTGATATACCTCTAACCGGTCGAGATCGCGGATCTCGCGGTGGCGCAGGATCACAATCTCGCTCATTCGGCGCCGCCTCGGGCCCCCTTCGCCCACTCCATGGCGGTCTCGACCGTTTGCGTCTCGTGATAATGAAGGCCGTCCCGATCCTGGACCTGGAATACGGGGGCACGGTGGCAGGCCGCCAGGCACATCACTTCTTCCACGGTGATGGCCTGATCGGCGGTCGTCTCACCGGGGCGCACTTCGAGCCGCTGACACACCTGGCGCGAGAACTCTTCGGCGCCTTGCAACGCGCACGGCAGATCGGTGCAAATCTGCATCCGGTGGCGTCCCAGCCGCCGCGAGGTGTACAGCGTGTAGAACCCTATGAGTCCGCCGACTTGAGTCGGGTCGATCTCGAGCAGCCTCGCAATCGCCTGGACCGCCCGCGGCGAGATGAAACCTTCCTCCCGCTGGGCCAGGAACAGAAGCGGCATTACGGCTGCCCGCTTATGCTCCGCAGGGTACTTGGCCAGGATCGCATCGACCTCCTCCCGGAATATCTCGAGAAAGGACGCGCCATCGCGACTCGTCATCGGTCGACGTCCCCCAAGACGATGTCAATGCTTCCGATGATCGCGACCAGATCGGCGACAAAATGGCCCTGCGAGAGAAGTGGCAGCGCTTGCAGGTTGGCAAAGCTGGCGGTCCGGAAGTGGACCCTGTAGGGCATCGGCCCGCCATCGCTCACCAAAAGGCACCCCAGCTCACCCCGCGGCGACTCCACCGGCATGTAGACCGTGCCGGCGGGGGGCGTGAAGCCCTCCGTCCACAACTTGAAGTGATGGATGACCGCTTCCATACTGTGGGCGAGTTCAGAACGGGGCGGTGGGACGTACTTCCGATTGTCGCTGACAAACGGCCCCGCCGGCAGCCGGTCGAGCGCCTGGTGTGCCAGCCGAAGCGACTGGCGCATCTCCTCGAGACGCACCAGGAATCGGTCGTACACATCGCCCTTCTGGCCCACGGCGACTTCGAAATCGTAGGTCTCATAGCCCGCATACGGATTGGACTTGCGCAGGTCAAACCCTACCCCTGATCCGCGCAGCGAGGGGCCGGTCAGCCCCGCACGCACGGCGGCCTCGCCGGAGATCACGCCGATCCCGCGGGTGCGTTCCAACCAGATGGGGTTTTCGCGCAGGAGGGATTCATATTGCTCGATCCGCGCCGGCAGTAGAACCAGGAACCTACGCACCGCCTCCTCGAAACCGACGGGCAGATCGCGCCAAAGTCCTCCGGGCCGGATGTAGGAGGTCATCATCCGCGCCCCGGAACACATCTCAAAGATGTCCAAAATGATTTCGCGTTCACGGAAGCAATATAGGAAGACGGACATCGCGGCGATATCGATCGCGTGCGTCCCGAGCCAGACGAGGTGGGAGGCGATCCGCTGCAGTTCCACCAGCAGGATCCGAGCTGCCTGGGCCCGCGGCGGGACGTCGAGCTCGGCCAGTTTCTCGATCGCCAGGCAGTACGCCAGATTGTTGCCGAGGTTGTTCAGGTAGTCCATCCGGTCGGTCATCACCAAGGCCTTGATGTAGGTCTTGGCCTCCATGTTCTTTTCGATTCCTGTGTGGAGATAGCCGATGTCCGGAATGCAGCTGACCACCTTCTCGCCGTCGAGCTCAAGGAGCAGGCGCAGCACCCCATGCGTGCTGGGGTGCTGCGGGCCCATGTTCAAGAGCATGGTCTCGCCCTCGAGAGCGCGCGGCGAGACCAGGTGCTTGAGCTCGTCGACGGTCACTTCGAGATGATCCTGCATGGCCTTACTCCGTAGCGTACGGCTTGCGCCGGTCGATTTCGCGCGCGTTGAAGGAGAACTGCACTTCTTCGTAGCCGAGCGGGTAGTCCTTACGGAGCGGATGGCCGACCCAATCGGCCGGCATCAGGATCCGGCGTGGGTCTGAGAGCCCGTGGAATCGGATCCCGAACATGTCGAGAACCTCGCGCTCATGCCAGACGGCGTTGGGGTAGAGCGGTTCAAGGCTGTCGAGGGCGGCCGTCTCCCCGGCCACGAACGTCCGCAGGCCGAGAAACGCGTGGTGGGAGAAGCTGTAGAGCTGGTAGACCATCTCGAATCGCGGCTCGGCGGGCCAATGGTCCACGGCGGTGAGGGCGGCCAATCGGGTGAACGCTAGTTCTGCCGAATCACGAAGGCGGAGGCAGACTCTCGTCAGCGCCTCCGGAGCGACTTCGATCCAGGCCAGGCCCCGAAACACTTCGGAGGTCCGCAGGTCTGCGCCCAGGCCTTCCACCACCGTCTGCTGGAGGGCTTCAGCGGGGGTCGTCATGCCAGAGGTTCAGGCAGGCGAGGAGGCTCCGACGCCGCGACGTCGGTTCGACCCTGGTCGGAATGATTCATGCGTATTCCGTGATTTTCTGACCCTTGATCTTCTCGTGCAGGGTCAGGATTCCATGAATCAGTGCTTCCGGACGGGGAGGACAGCCTGCGACGAAGACATCCACCGGGACGATCTCGTCGACCCCCTGCACGATCGCGTAGTTGTTGAAGATGCCGCCGCACGAGCAGCAATCTCCCATGGCGAGCACCCACTTTGGATCCGGCATCTGGTCATAAAGCCGGCGCAATACGGGGGCCATCTTCCTCGAGACGCGGCCGGCGACGATCATGAGATCGCTCTGTCGCGGACTCGGCCGCATAAGCTCCATGCCGAATCGGCTCAGGTCGTAATCGGAGGCTTGGGAACCCATCATTTCGATGGCGCAGCAGGCCAGCCCAAACAACATCGGCCACATAGCCCCCGTGCGGCTCCAGTTCACGACCTTTTCGAGCGAGGTCGTGACGATCCCCATGTTCCCAAGCTTCTGCTCTATTCCCAATCCAGGGCTCCCGTCTTCCAGGCGTAGGCATACCCGACCAGCAGGATGCCGACAAAGACCGCCATTTCCACCAAGCCGGCCCAGCGCAAGTCACGCAGGACTACCGCCCAGGGGAGGAAGAAAACGATTTCGATGTCGAAGAGGATGAAGAGGACTGCGACCAGATAGAACTGGACGGGGACTCGCCGTCGGCCGGGTCCGTAGGGGACAATTCCGGACTCATAGGGCTGCCCTTTCCGAACGGTGGGCCGGCGGGGCCCAAAAAGGTGTCCGGCGGCGACGATCAGAAACGCGAATCCCACAGAGAAGACCGCCAGGATGGCGATAGGCACGTACTCTTGCGCCATGGGGGTTCCTTACCCGCCTGACTCTCCCCCGAGCTCATGTTCGGGACCGTCAGGCGAGTATGTGTATTCTATCACAATCGACTTGGAGGGTCTATTTCCGAGGGGCGGGCAGGGTCGCGAGCCGCCCCTGGCATGCTTCTTAGGAAGAGCTATGCGAGGTAGCGCGAGCCGTTTGCTCGCCTTGTTCTAAACTGCTAACGTGGGGGAGGATGAGACTTTCCAAGAGCCAGATTCAAAAGCTAGGAGAGAGGCTTCGCAGAGTAGACGCCCCCCTCCAGGATAGTGATCTGACACTATTGGATGAGTATTGCCAAACTTTCGAGGAACCATACGGCGAGGTCATGCGAGTGCTCGCGGACCTTGGGCTCAATCCAACCGGCAGGCTTCCGAAAACAACCCGCTCAATAACAGCTAAGCTGACAAGGCTAAGAACCAACCTTGCCAGGATGCAAGACATTGCCGGCTGCCGGGTCGTCGTGGCGACCTGCGCCGATCAGGATCAAGCCGCCAAGCGTCTATGCGGACGGTTCCCGGGCGCAGAGCCAGACGACTTGAGAGTGAGGCCAAGCAATGGATACCGCGCAGTTCACGTTGTCGTCGAGGTCGCCGGTAGGCCAGTTGAGGTGCAAATAAGGACGCATCTTCAGCAGCTATGGGCCGAGGTGTCTGAGAAGCTGGCAGACCGATTCGGCCTGCCAGTAAAGTACGGGCAGGGTCCAGAGCTTGTGGCGACCTTCCTGGCGGGATACTCTGATGAGGTTGCCGAGGTCGAGAGCCTCGAGGACACTTTGGCGTCTGTGAGCCCGGATTATCCCGGGTACGGCGACCTACAGGGTAGGTTGAGTACAGTCAAGGACGCCCTGGAAGGGAGACTCTCGCTTATACTAGATGCCCTCGATGGACTTGATGGGACCCAATGACGATCTTCTTGATTGAATATGATCGAGGGGCGGGTAAAGTCATCTCCATGATGTCCTTTCCAGACATCAAGCGGAAGGAGGCAGAGTACACGCGCCTTTCGAGGGAGCTGAGTCTAAAGCTAACTGGGTCAGACCGAGAGGTCGTGCTGCTGGAGGCCGCCAACGAGGAGGCCTTGCGCAGGACCCACAGGCGGTACTTCGATAGCTTGAGGACAATAACTGAGGCGGCTCGCGCCTAGCAGGCCACCTCTCCTTGCACTAGCCGCGCCGCTAGCATAGGGCGCGGCTTTGTTTCTCGAACACCTCAACCGCCGTGCCTTCCGTGGACTTAGTCATCCCTGCTACGCGAGGTAGTCGCGCAGATGCCGGCTCCGAGTGGGATGGCGCAGCTTGCGCAACGCCTTGGCCTCGATCTGGCGGATCCGTTCTCGGGTCACATTGAAATAGCGGCCCACTTCCTCCAGGGTGTAGTCCTTTCCATCCCGCAAACCGAAGCGCATCTCCAACACCTGCCGCTCGCGTTCGGTCAGCACAGACAAGGCGTTTTGCACCTGCTCTCGAAGCAGCTCCCGGGCCGCGGCGTCAACCGGCTCAGGCATGGTCTCGTCTTCGATGAAGTCTCCGAGTTGGCTCGATTCCTCAGCCCCGACCGGGGTGTCCAAGGACATCGTATCCTGCGCAATGCGCAGGATACGGCGCACTTTGGCCGCGGCGCGCCTCCACTTCCGCTCGACCGCGCCATCCAGAGGAACTTCATTCGTGCGGGATCCCCGGATGGCATTGACCTCCGAGGGCTCCAGGAAGTCCATCTCCAACGCGAGCTCCTCCGAGCTCGGCTCCCGTCCATACTCTTGGACCAGCTTCCGCTGCATCCGGCCGAGTCGATTGATGGTCTCGACCATGTGGACCGGGATCCGGATCGTCCGCGCCTGGTCGGCGATGGCCCGGCTGATCGCTTGCCGGATCCACCAGGTGGCGTAGGTGCTGAACTTGTACCCCTTGGCCGGGTCGAATTTCTCAACCGCGCGCAGCAGACCAATATTGCCTTCCTGGATCAAATCCAGGAAGGCGATCCCGCGCCCCATGTAGCGTTTGGCCACGCTGACCACCAGGCGCAGATTGGCCCGGATCAATGCCGCTTTCGCCTCCTCCGAACGCTCAATGACCTGCTGCCGTTCCGCTTCGAGCTCGCGGGCGGTCGGGAGCCATCCCTGGAATGTCCGGCGATTGGGCATCCCCTTGGCCTTGGCGTAACGCTCGGAAAGGCGCGCCTCGACAGGGGCGGGGAAGAGATAGAGGTTAAGAAATACTTCCAGGGCCTTGCGCGCCACTTGTTCCCAGGATGGGTCCGACCCCCACGTCCCATTGTCCAGCCAGGCTCGCAAGTAGGAGGGGCTGTCGGCCTGCCAGCTCACCCGCAGCTGGCGGGCTTCTTCGAGGATCAAGTGAAGATCAGGCGGATGGACTCGCCGTTTCTTGAGATCTTCGGACAACCGCGTCCAGGTGGTCTGAAGATCGTCGAAGAGGGCCAAGTGGACTCCGGCCGCCTCAACGTTGGGCTTCACTTGGGGGGCCTGTCCGGCGTGGAGAAGCTCCAGCCTTCGTTCGGCAGCCATGCGAGTGGCCAGCCAGAGCTCCTGATCCGGACCGAGCAACTCGACTCGGCCGATCTCCTTTAGGTAGAGGCGGACCGGGTCATCGGCGAGCTCGACCGTGACCGAAGGGTCCTCCAGTACGAGGTCCTCCTCGGAGACATCATCGGGGCTGAAGTCCTCTTCCGGCTCCGATTCCTCCGACTCGGTCTCGCCGGTCTCCTCCGAGTCTTCGGGGAGATCGTCGCCCTCCTCGTCGTCCTCGTCGTGGACCGGGCTGTCGCGCTCGTCCTCGGAATCCATCAAACCTTCTTTCACAGAATCACGGACTCTCGCTGCCAGGGGCGGCCCGCCCTGCGGTCAGCCTTCCGCCTAATGCCCGCTCCAATCGGTGTTTCAAGGGCATCAAGCGCTGCACCTCGCGAGTGAGGTGCCAGACCGCGTCCCGCCCAGGATCTTCCTCCAGGCTTTCGTCCTGGGCCGCCTGGAGCTGGAAGCCGAGATGGGTTAGCGCCGTCGACACGTTTCGCACCCGCAGCCGCAAGAAACCTGCCAGGATCTCATCCTCCGCTCTGGGTGTTTCCACCACTAAGTCCCCCACCTCATCTTGCAAGTTCTCGGCCAGGGCCGCCAAGGGTTCCGGAAGCTCCCGTCGCCAGTGGCGTACCGGATCTACTTCATCCTGGGCCAGAGAGGAGCGAACGGCCTGAAAGATAACCTGCTGATCTGTTCCTGTAAAGTCATCCGGTCCGAGGCGGTCCAGCTCCAGGGCCTGAAAGTGCCGGTCGATGCGGTAGAGCGTCTCGGGGTCCTGAAGCAGGACGCCCAAGCAGAAGCGCTCACCCTTCGTATCCGTACGCGAAAATGGCGGTTCAGCCATTTCCGACGCAGGCGAAGGTCGGGCCCGCTTTCCGGGCGTGGCGGGACGGGGTCCCAGCAGCGCGCGTTCGTCGACCTTGAGGCGCCGGGCAAGATGCTGACGATAACTTTCTCGCTCCACCGGATCGAGGACATCCTCGATCAACGGGAGCACCTGGCGCGCGATCTCAGCCCGGACTTTCGGCTGATCGAGATCCTGCCCCGCCGTCAGGCTATCGAGGACATAGTCCACGACGGGCTGGGCGCGCGCAAGCAGCCCCGGCCACGCCGCAGGATCTTCGGCGACCAGTTCGTCGGGATCCTTGCCTTCCGGCAGGGTGAGGACACGCAGATCCGCGTCGAGCCGCCCTTCCAGGCGGACCAACCCGCGCGGGTCGAACATGGGTTCACCCTGGCGGTCGAGAGACTGGCGTGCCACTTCCAGGCCCCGCAGGATGGCGCGACCGCCCGCCGCGTCGGCATCCAGCGCAAGCACCATGCGCCGCGCATGGCGCTTCAATAGGCGAAGCTGGTTCTCGGAGAGCGCCGTCCCCATGGGCGACACGGCGTTTTCGTAACCGGCCTGATGCAAGCCGAGAACGTCGAGGTAGCCTTCCACCATCACTGCTTGCTCAGCCAGGCGGATCGCCTTGCGGGCCTTATCCAAACCATACAGCAGCCGTCCCTTATCGAAGATGGGCGTTTGGGGGCTGTTTAGGTACTTCGGCTGGTCGTTGGGATCCATGGCCCGGGCACCGAAACCCGCCAACCGGCCGCGGGCGTCACGAATGGGAAAGACGATGCGGTTGCGAAAGCGATCGAACCGCTCGCCGGAATCCCTCTCCACCGCGGCGCCGGCCCGCAACGCTTCATCGGAGGTGAAGCCCTTGGCCTCCAAGTACCGGAGGAGCGCATCCCGCCCGGCCGGGGCGTAGCCCACCTCAAACGTCTCGAGGACCGCGTCTCCAAAGCCACGCCCTCGAAGATAGTCCGCCGCCGGGACTCCCTCCGGCGTTTGTCGCAGGGCATGGCGGAAGAAAGTCACCGCGGACTCGAGGAGATCCCGCAGGCGTTGAAAGGCCTCCTCGTTCACCTGGCTGGAGGCCGAAGGGGATCGAAGTTCGACGCCAGCGCGGGCGGCAAGCACCCGAAGCGCCTCGCCGAAATCGAGGCCCTCGCGTTTCATCAGGAATCGGAAGACATCCCCGCCCTCGTTGCACGCCCCAAAACAGCGCCACGTCCCGCTGTCAGGGAATACGACGAACGCCGGAGTTCGATTGTTGGGATGGAACGGACAGAATCCGGTGTAGTTCTTTCCGGATTTTCTGAGCTTCACCGTCTCGCCCACCAACTCGACGATGTCGATCCGTTCCTTGACTTCGTCGATCTCACCCATTGCGCTTAAGCCCTCTCCTTCGAGAGATTGCGCCTTCCTTCACAAACGCGGCCGCCTGCCGCTACCCCTCGAGAAAAAACGGGGCGGGATTCTATACCCGCCCCGCCGATATCCGAACGGCAAGAAAGGAATTAGAAGCCTTCGAGCTTGGACAAGTCCGCCACGCCCGCGGCCAAACGGACCACGCCACCCAGCAGGCGCAGCCGGTTCTGGCGCACCGCAGGCCGCTCATCCATGACCAGCACATCCTCGAAGAATCGAGTGATCGCCGGCACCATCGGCTGAAACGCCGTCAGGAACTTGGCCGGCGATCCGTCTAATGGCCCAGCCCTCTCTGCCCGGACAAGAGCCCGGTGCAGTTCTCGTTCGGCCTCCTCCGTGAAGGACGTTGGATCCAGCTCGCCCTCCCCGTCCCCCGTGGTTTGAATCCGTTGGCAGCGGGCGAAGGCCTGCAGCGTCGCCGGCCAGTCGCCTCGGGCGCTCCACGTCTCCAGTTCCTCGACCGCGGTGGCCGCGGCGAAAGGATCCGCGGACCCTTCCGCGAGCACTGCCTCGACTACGTCGACGCGATGCCCTTTCGCCAGGAGCAGGGAGCGCAAGCGTTCCAAGAGAAAGGTCAGGCCGTACGCCAGTCCCTCGCTCGAGCCTTTCTCGAGTTTCAACCCGCGCGCGGCCTCGTCGAGCGCCATCACAAGACTCATGTGGATCCTTCGCCCAATGAGGATCTGGATCAAGCCGATTCCCGTGCGGCGCAGCCCCAATGGATCGCGTGTTCCGGTGGCCTGTTGGCCCAGGGAGAAGAGGGCCGCCAGGGTGTCGAGACGATCGGCGATCGCCAGGGCCGTGCCTGGTCCGCTATCCGGCAGGCGATCTCCAGCGGCGCGGGGAAGGACGTGCTCGGAGATCGCCTGCGCCACGTCGGCCGGCTCTCCACTACGGAGCGCGTATTCGCGGCCGATTTCGCCGTGGAGGGAGGTGATCTCCACCACCATCCGCGTGGCGAGATCGGCCTGGGCCAGGAAGGCGGCCCGCTGCGCAACCTTCACTTGCGGCGGCTCCAATTGCAGTGGCCCCGTACCCACCCAACCCACCAGCTCCAGAACGCGATCACTCTTGTCCAACATCGTCCCGCGCTTGGAGTGGAAGAGGATCGAGGCCAGGCGGGCCCGGTAGGCCTCGAGAGACTCTTCGAGGTCGCGCCGGACGAAATACGCCGCGTCGGCGAAACGGGCGCGCAGAACGTTCTCGTTTCCACCCCGGATCGTATCCAGGCTCGGGCGCCGGCCATTGGCCACGGCGAGAAAGTACGGCAATAGGCTCCCCTCGCGTTCAAGGGCGAAGTAGCGCTGGTACTTCTTCATCACGGCCATGAGAACGGGCCGCGGCAAGACGAGATACTCCTCGTCGATCCGGCCCCGGACGACGGCGGGGGACTCCACCAGATCCACCACCTCGTCCAAGAGCTCCTCATCCTGGACTGGAGATCCCTGGACCTCGCCCGCTAGCCGGGCAGCCTCCGTTTGGATGAGGGCCTTCCGTTCTTCCGGGTCGAGGATCACGCCCCGTGCTTTCAGCGTTTGCGAGTATTGCGAAGCCTCGCCCAGGCGAATCTCCGGTGGGTCGTCCCAACGCAAGCCCCGGCTCTGGGTGCCGGCGACCAACCCCGCGAATTCAAATGGTACGGGGCGGTCCCCGTGCATGGCCAGCAGCCAACGGACGGGCCGGGAGAACGTGACCGGACTCTGCGCCAGCCAGCGCATGCCGCGTTCGAACCGAAGCTCGCTGGCGAGCTCGGGCAAGACGGATTCGCGCAGTACCTTCGCAGCCGGATCGCCGCCGCGCGTCTTCTCCACGAACAAATACCGTCCGCCCTCCGCGTCGCGGATTCTCGCTCGCAAGGACTCCGCGTCGACATCGACGCCGTGCTTCCGGGCCCACCCCAGCGCCGCTGCCGTAGGCCGGCCCTCGGCGTCAAAGGCCCGATTCGCCGGCGGGCCCTTTTCGGTCACGCGCTCTGATTTTTGAGTGGGCTTGAGCGCGTCGACCAGTACGGCGAGCCTGCGCGGCGTTCCCAGCACCTGGACGCCGCCAAACTCCAGTCCGTGCTCGGACAGCAGCCTCGGCGCGGCTTCCTTCAGCGCGCTTCGGGCGTAGGCCGCATCCCGATAGGGGAGCTCCTCCGTCCCGATCTCCAGGACGAGCGCCGCCGGTCCCGAGAGGGGGGAACCGACCGGACCGAGAATGGTGGTCGGGACCGGGCGCGGCACGACACCGAGAGGAAATCCACGCTTCGCCCGCCGGGCGAGGTGCTCCTCCGCGATCCTTCGGGCGATATCCCGCATCCGCCCGAAGAACACAGCCCGCTCGGTGACGCCAATCACGCCCCGCGTGTCGAGGACGTTGAAGGTGTGCGAGCACCGTAGAAGGAAGTCGTACGCTGGAAGCAGCAGGCCCCGCCCGAGAGCGGCCTGAGCTTCCGCCTCAAACTCCTCGTACAGCCGGCGCGTGCGTTCCACATCGGCCGCCTCGAAATAGTAGGCGCTGTGCTCCCGCTCCCCGTCGAGATGGAGCTCGCCGTAGGTCACGGTCTCGTTCCAGCCGACGTCGGAGAAGTGGCGGACCCCTTGCAGGGCCATCACGATCCGGTCAATGCCGTAAGTGATTTCGACGGAGACCGGGTCCAGCACCTGACCGCCCGCTTGCTGAAAGTAGGTGTACTGGGTGATTTCGAGGCCGTCGAGCCAGACCTCCCATCCCAGCCCCCACGCCCCCAGGGCCGGAGACTCCCAGTTGTCCTCTACGAAACGGAGATCATGTGTCTTGGGCTCGATCCCAATCTGCCGGAGCGATTCGAGATAGATTTCTTGCGGGTTGCCAGGGTCCGGCTTGAGGATGACTTGGAATTGATAGTGCTGCTGCATCCGATTGGGGTTTTCGCCATAGCGTCCGTCGTCGGGACGGATCGTGGGCTCCACGTACGCCACGCGCCACGGCTCGGGGCCCAACACGCGCAAAAAGGTCGCCGGGTTCATCGTCCCGGCGCCCAGTTGAGCATAGTAGGGCTGCCACAGGACGCATCCTTGGCCAGCCCAAAAGCGTTGCAACTCGAAGAGGACAGCCTGAAACGTCGGTGCGGGCTTCACGCTCCGGCTGGCTCCGCGCTCGGAGCGCCAGCTCTCGTCCCGGCCGCGGGCGCCCACTCCCCAGCCGCACCCTGCAGAAGGCTGCGCACCTGGCGCAAGAAGTCCGGCGCGTTCAAGCGCCTTTCAAGCAGGTAGGTGAGGGTCAGTTCCATGATGCGCTCGACCTCGGCCTGCACCGCGGGGCGAACGGCCAGGTTCTCGATCTCCGCAAACGCAGAGCGTTGGAGATGGCGGGTGACTCGCAACGCCGACATCGAAATCGGCCGGGTGTCCGGCTGGGTGGGTCCGCAGCGCGGGCAGAGCACTCCGCCCGCCTCCGGCGAAAAGAATTGGTCCTGCGCCTGGATTTCCTCCTTTCCGTGTACACACACGTTCAGCTCAGGGCGAAAGCCGGTGGCTTCGAGCAGGTGAAGCTCATAGAAACGCATCACCAGGGCCGGGTCGCTGCCCGCAGCCAGGCGCTCCAGGGTCTGTTGCAGAAGGGTGTACAGGATGCGGTGGCCGCCCTCCTCGACGGTGAAACGGTCGAGCAGCTCCACCGCGTACGCGGCGTGTCCGAGGCGGATCAGGTCCGGACGCAGTTCACGGTACGGTTCGATGGCCTCGGCTTGCGTGATGAGGTCGAGGTCACGGCCGCGGGCCAGGAGCAGGAGGACACGGGTGAAAGGCTCGAGGTGTCCGGCCTTACGCGATCCCGGCCGCCGAACCCCTTTCGCGATCACGCGCAGTTTGCCGCGATCCGGACTGAATACGGAGAGGATTCGATCGGCTTCCCCGAGATCGCGGCGCCGAAGGACGATCGCCTCGGTCCGGTACACGCGATCTTTCAGGGACATGGCGGGGATTATACCAGCGCGCTCACGCGGACCGTTGCCCGCGCGATCGGGGCTACAATGGGTTCGTCTGCGCGACTTCCACCCAGCATGCCCAAACGAGCGATCCCCATCTACCCTTTCCTTCTCGCCGCCTATCCCATGCTGGCGTTGTGGGCCCACAACATCGCGTGGGTGCCCGGCGAGCAGGTCGGCGGGTCCTTTGTCGTCGTGCTGGCGGGAGCCACCGTCACCTTCCTCGGGTTGCGCATCCTGTTTCGAGACGCGGCCCGGGCGGCCTGGGTAACCGGCTTGGCCGTGCTGCTGTTCTTCTCCTACGGACAGGTGTACGAGTTCTTGAAATCCGCCGGCCTGGGAGCGACCATCGCCCGGCACCGATACTTGGCGCCCCTGTGGGCCGGGGTCATGGCGGCCGGCGTGGTTTGGGCCTTGCGCCGCTCGCCAAGCGTGGCCCGGCTCACGCCTCTGTTCAATGTCATCGCCGCCAGCACCTGGATCGTGCCGGGGATCGGCCTCGCCGGATACGCGCTCGAGCCATCCCAACCCGCTGCAACCTCGGCCGAGTCCGTCAACCTGGCGGCCCGCTTGCATCTTCCCCAGGACCGGCCGGCACCGGACGTCTACCTCATCATCGTCGACGCGTACGCGCGGGCGGACATCCTTCAACAGGTATTTGACTACGACAACACGGAATTCATCTCATCCCTGCGCGCCCTGGGCTTCTACATTCCGGAATCGAACCACTCCAATTACGGCCAGACCAGCCTCTCCATCTCGTCGATCCTGAACATGGACTATGTCGACGAATTGCTCTCAGGCATCGATCCATCCCAGTGGGGCCGCAAGCCGCTGTGGGAGCTCATCCAACACAGCGAGGCCCGCCGGATTCTGGAGGGGCTGGGCTATCAATCCGTGGCGTTTTCGACGAGCCTGCCCGGGACGGAGATCCGCGACGCGGACCTGTTTTTGACGGCCAGCACGACGGATGAGCTTCTGTCCGGGGGCGGCGTGAACGCATTCGAGCGCATGTTGATCGAGACCAGCGCCGCGCGACTCCTGCTCGACGCCTCGGTCGCCCTGCCCCGTTTTTTCCCAGACCTCAAATATCCGTACCGGATCCACCGCGCCCGGGTCTTGAACATTCTGGACCACTTGGGGACTCTGCCGCTCACCCCCGGGCCGAAGTTCGTATTCGCCCACATCATCTGTCCCCACCCGCCGTTCATCTTCGGCCCGAACGGCGAAGTCCGGGAGGACTATCAAGCGTTTACGCTCGGGTTTGGCGATGCGGGAGCCCCCGTGACCGGCGAAGAGTACCTGCAGGGGTATCGAGATCAAGTCCATTTCATAAACCAACAATTGGAAGCCATCCTGCCGGAGATCCTGCAGCGATCCGCAACCCCACCTATCATTCTGATCATGGGGGACCATGGCCCGGAGGGAAGAGGCGGCGGCGTGACCTACACGCAGCAGCGGATGTCGAATCTCATGGCGTTCTACCTGCCGGACGGGCCCGACGGGCTTTACGACAGCATCACCCCGGTAAATGCATTCCGGATTGTGTTCAACGAATACTTCGGCGGCGCCTACGAACTCCTCGCGGACCGCGTCCTGTACTCGGAATATCGCTCCCCGTTCCGCTTCGACGACATCACCGAAGAGGTCTATTAAAACGGCGCCGCCCCCAAGGGGCGGCGCCTGCGCGGGCCTTCTCCCGTGCTGGCTCGCTCAGCCGGGCGTCAAGTCCGCAGGGCCGAAGGAGTGGGGAAGCAATTCTCCCACCGTCGTCCGCTGGACGACCTTTCCCCGCCCGTCGGCGATCAAGACCACAGTCGTCAAACCGAATTCGGAGAGGACCTGGCGGCATGAGCCGCAGGGAGAGCCTCCGTTATCCGTCACCACAGCCAACGCGGCGAACTTCCGCTCTCCCGCCGCCACGGCCTGAAACACGGCCGTGCGCTCGGCGCACATGCTCGCTGGATAGGCGGCGTTCTCCACGTTGACGCCTTCGAAGATCTCGCCCGACGCTCCGAGCAGTGCCGCCCCGACAGCGTAACGTGAATACGGCGCATACGAACGAGCCCTGGCGCTACCCGCGCGCCGCACCAATTCAGCTTCTTGCGCTTCCGGAATCGCCATTGGACTTCCCTGCCCCGGCCGTTTCTGCGAGGTGGGTCACGCGGACTTTTCGGATCCGCCGACCACTCACCTGCTCCACCACGAGCCGTAACCCGCCCGCTTGTACCTCTTCGCCTGGCGTGGGGACCCTTCCCAGGTGTCCGTAGATGAATCCTCCCAACGTATCGCTTTGGTCTTTCGGGAGGTCGGCACCCAACGACTCGTTGAGGTCATCGAGATCGATCCGCCCGCTGACCAGGTACCCGCCGTCGGGCAGCGGCTGCACGGAAGGCTCCTCGGCCGCGTCGTATTCGTCCCGAATCTCGCCTACGATTTCCTCCACAATGTCCTCAATGCTGACAATGCCGGCCGTCCCCCCGTATTCGTCCACCACGACGGCCAGCTGGATCCGCCGCGCCTGAAGATCCGCGAGCAGGTCGCGGACCCTTACCGCCTCGGGTACAAAATGGACTGCCCGCGTGATCTGGCCGACCGCCTGGTCCTGACGGCCGTCTCGCCACGCAGCCAACAAATCCTTGGCTGAGATCATGCCGATGATATTGTCAATCGTCCCCCGATAGACAGGAGCCCTCGAGTGTCCGGCAGCGACCATCGTATTGGTGGCTTCCGCCAGCGCCGTCCGCTCTTCAAACGCCACGATGTCAATCCGCGGAACCATGACCTCCCTCGCCAGCGTGTCGCCCAGCTGGAAGATCGAGTAGATCATTTCCTTTTCTTCTTCCTCGATGACGCCGCCTTCCTCGCCGGCGTCGACCAGCGTCATGATCTCCTCTTCGGTCACCAGCAAGTGCTTCCTGCCGCCCCGAGAACCGGCCAGTCGACCACCGTAACGAAGGACCAGCGAGCCCGCCGGCGAGCTGACCGCGATCACCACGGCAATGAACGGTGCCAGTCGGCTCGCCCAGAGCTCGGGAGCGCGGAGGGCAAGGTTTTCGCAGGTGAATTCGAGCAAGAACAGGACCGCCCCGGAGGCCACCAGCAGTCCGGGAATGATCCAGCCTGCCGGGATGTCGCCCATCCCCAGAATCGGAGTTAGGACTCTCAGCGAGAGACCGACAACGATCAAGCGCAGGACGGTTTGGCTTAACCGGACCGAGACGATCAGGCGCGTCGCCTCGGAGGCGAGATGGGCCGCCAGGCCGGCGCCCGTCTTGCCTTGGGCGCGCATCTCTTCGAGGCGCGGCACGTGGCTATTGCGAAGGGCGCCACCCCCGAGCGCTAGCGTGAGATCCGCCAGCAGGGCGATGGCCAGCGCCAGGGCGCCGGAGGGCTCAGCCATCGGCAGCTCCCAGACGGCGGATGACGCGCGCCGGGACGCCAACTGCGACACTGTCATCCGGGACATCCCGTGTGACCACCGATCCCGCCCCGGTCCTTGCCCGGCGTCCAATCCGCACCGGGGCCACGAGCATCGTGTCGCTTCCGATGAATGCCCCCTCCCCGATTTCCGTCGGGTGCTTCTTCTCGCCATCGAAATTGCAGGTGATGGTCCCGGCGCCGATATTGACGTCCGCACCTACGGTCGCGTCCCCGACGTACGAGAAATGCCCCATCCGGACACCGGGGCCGAATGTGCTGTTCTTCACTTCTCCAAAGTTCCCGACGTGGACGCCTCGGCCGAGCCGAGCTCCTGCCCGTAGATGGGAGAAGGGTCCGATGGTTACGTCATCGCCCAGCTCGGCGCCTTCCACCACGGAGCCTTCTACCAGACAGTTTGCGCCGAGCGTGGAGTCCCGGACGATGGAGTTGGGTCCAAGGTGACAGCCGGGCCCGATGACCGTCTGGCCCTCCAGATGGGTGTTCGGTTCGATCACCGTGTCCGGTCCAATCTCCACCCCGGGACCGATGTACGTCGTGTCGGGATCGCGCAGGGTTGCTCCGGCGATCATCCACCGCCGATTCACACGGCGCCGCAGGGCGGCCTCCGCCTCGGCCAGGTGCACCCGGGTATTCACGCCGATCGCCTCGTCCTCATCCTCAAGCACAAGCGTCGCCACGTTCTCCCCTTCCGCCGACGCCATGCCCACCAGGTCCGTCAAGTAGTGTTCGCCCTGAGGCGAGAGCCGCACTCGAGGGAGCCGGGCCCAAAGCCACTTCGATCGGAAGCAGTACACGCCCACATTGAGTTCATCGATCGAGCGTTGAGCGGAAGTCGCCAGCGCCTCTTCCACGATTTCTTGAACCGAGCCATCCTTGCCACGAACCACGCGCCCGAATCCCATGGGGTGGCCGGAGCGAAGGGTCAGCATGCTGAACGGACCGCCTTGGCCGGTTTGAAGCTCCACGACCTTCCTTAGCGTCTCGCCCCGCAAGAGGGGCATGTCCGCATTGAGCACCAGGACCAGACCTGCCCCCCCGCGTAGCTGGGGCTCGGCTTGCAAGAGCGCGTGGGCTGTCCCCCGACGCTCCGACTGGACCGCAAGGGTCGCCGCATCGCCGAGAACACCCTCGGCCGCCTCCGTCTCGGCGCCTGGGCCGACGACCACCACGGGCTCATGCCCGGTTGCTTCGCGGGCCGCCCGGGTGGCCCAGAGGAGAAGAGGGATGCCCCCCATGAGGTGGAGAACTTTGGGAGTCTGCGACCGCATCCGCGTCCCGAGGCCGGCGGCGAGGATCACCGCGTCACACGGGGCCGACGCAATCGATGAATTGCGAGCCGTCCCGGCTTGAAGGAGATCCGAATTACTTGGGGCGTTCATCCAGGAGTGACCGGTGGGGCGAGGGATTCGAGATTGGGGCGCCAGGATTCGAACCTAGATCCACGGATTCAAAGTCCGGTGTGCTGCCATTGCACCACGCCCCATCGCGCCCCCGGAATATGGGGGTGGCGAGGATTGTATCACACGGGTCGCGCGCGCGTCGGGCGCGTCGTCGCCAGGCCCGCGGGCGTTGGCTAGCCGGGAGGGTCCTTGAGAATTCCTCTTCTCCGGGCTTCGTCGTACGGCATGATCTCGCCCTCGCCCGTGGCCGGAGTCTTACGCGCTCGTCCAGCTTGTTCCCAGTACTCGTTCGCCGGCCCCGCGTCATCCGGATCTGTGCTCGACGTGGTCTCTTCGGCCGCCGCGGGCGCATTGGTCGGTTTCGGCCCCGGAGACTTCTCCGGGCGGACACGGACAGATTTCGGCGAAGCCTCGCCCAGGCCCATTCCGGAAAGCGCGCCGAGCATGTCGTTGGCCGCAGCTTGGCCGCGGGCGCGAATGGCCTCGAGCTGGCCCTCGCTCAGCCGTCCTTCCGCCACCACCAGGAGCGCGAAGAAGGCTCCGATATTCAAGAGAAAGAACTGGTGAGAGTCGCCGTCAACGTGCTGGATGTTCGTGGGGAGCAGCGAGCCCAGCAACGTGCTCGCGGTCAGCCCTGCACTGAAGGTGGTCGTCAGGGACGGAAGCACCGGCCGAAGGTCGAGCTCCCCCAGGTCGCCGGAGGCGACGACGATATCACCTCCCAGGTCCAGAAGGAGGGCGCACTGGGCTCGAAGCGATAGGCGAAGGCGCTCCAGGAGGTCACCGAGTTCGGGCTTCTCCTCTTCGAGGACCTCGACCGGTGAGCCGAAGGAGCCCGCAAGCTCAACCGCCCGCTGGACCGCCTCGAGGAAATAGTTGGTCGCAAGAGGCTTGCGCAGGAAGGCGACTACGCCGAGGGCCTCGGCCTGGTACTGGATTTCCTCGGTCGGTTGGCCGGTGAGGAGGATGGCGCGAGCTTCCGGGTTCATCTGGCGCGCCCGCCCGAGCAGCTCGAGACCCGAGATTCCGGGAAGGCGGAGATCGGTGACCAGGACGTCCACCGGGCTTCGGGCGAGCTCCAACAACGCCTCTTCGCCCGAGGGCACGTCGATCACCGTATAGTCCTGCCCGGAAAACTCCAGGCTGGACCGGAGCATGCGAATCACCTGACGCTGGTCATCGACCAGCAAGATTCGCGGCGCACTCATCGGGGGGATTCTAGCATCTCGGGAGACATCGCTGGCGGTCGGCCAGCACGCCAGCCGCAGGGCCGAGACGTTGTCGAGCGACTACTCAATCCGCCAGCAGGCCACCCAATGGTCCTGGCTGACCTCTTTAAACTCCGGCTCTTGGACGGCGCAGTGGTCCATCGCCACCGGACAACGCGGGTGGAATCGGCAGCCCCGCGGCGGGTTCAACGGGCTGGGTACATCCCCCTTGAGGATGATCCGTTCGCGTCGGATCGTGGGGTCGGCCAGCGGGATGGCCGACATCAACGCCTGCGTATAGGGATGGAGCGGGTTCCGAAAGAGCTCCTCGCGCGAGGCCAGTTCGACCACCTTGCCCAGGTACATGACCGCCACCCGGTCGGAGATATGTTCGACCACGCTCAAATTGTGGGCGATGAACAGGTAGGTCAGGTGGAAGACATCCTGAAGATCGCGCAGGATGTTCAATACCTGAGACTGAATCGACACATCCAATGCCGAGACGGGCTCATCACATACGATGAACTCGGGCCGCAGGGCCAAGGCTCGGGCGATCCCGATCCGCTGGCGCTGACCGCCCGAGAACTCGTGCGGGTAGCGCCGGGCGTGGTAATCCTCCAGGCCCACCTTGCGCAGGGTGTCGATCACGAGCTCCTGCCGCTCCCGCGCCGTCCCGATGTTGTGGATCTTCAGCCCTTCGGCTACGGACTCGCCGATGGGCATCCTCGGATCCAGTGAGGAGTAGGGGTCCTGAAAGATAATTTGCATGTTCCGACGCATTTCCTGCAGTTTCTGGCCCCGCAGCGCAAACACGTCCACCCCGTTGAAGTACACATGCCCATCGGTCGGTTCGATCAACCGGAGAAGGGTCCGTCCGACCGTCGTCTTGCCGCATCCGGATTCGCCCACGAGCCCCAACGTCTCACCCTCGCGCACTGAGAAACTCACATCGTCCACAGCCTGAACCCAGGCCTGGACGCGTTGCAGCACTCCGCCTCGCACGGGGAAGTACTTCACCAGATTCCGCACCTGGAGCAGTTCGCGGTCCTTGCCGTTGCGGGAGGGGGAGGGCTCGATCATTCGGGGTCCGGGCGGCCGCGGTCCGTCAACGGGAGGCGGCGCGCTCTTCGGCAAGGCGCAGGGGAGCGCGGTGGCCGGGAGCATCCTGATACAGCCAGCACCGGCAGAGGTGGTCTCGCTGCACCGGGATCAGATCCGGTTCCACCTCGGCGCAAATCGTGAGCTGGTGCTCGACCCGAGATCGGCAACGGGGCGTGAAACGGCAGCCCGGCGCGAGGTTGATCAGATTCGGCACCGAGCCCGGAATGACGTCCAACCGATCCTGGACCTTTCCCAGAACCGGGATCGAAGCGATCAGACCCTGGGTGTACGGGTGAAGCGGATGGGAGAACAGGGTCCGCACGTCGGTTTGCTCGACGATGCGGCCGGCGTACATCACGGCCACTCGGTCGGCCATCTCGGCGACCACACCCAAGTCGTGCGTGATCAAAATCACGGCCGTGTTCCAGCGCCGGCTTAGGTCCCGCAGCAGGTCGAGGATCTGTGCCTGAATCGTGACATCCAGCGCCGTGGTCGGCTCGTCGGCAATCAGGAGTTGAGGCCGCAGGGCCAGGGCCATCGCAATCATCACGCGCTGAGCCTGCCCGCCCGAGATTTCATGCGGGAAGGCCTTCGCCTTCCGGTCGGCGTCGGGGATGCCCACGGTGCGCAGCAATTCCACGGCCCGGGTCCACGCCTGAGCCTTCGACAAGTTTTCGTGGATTTGAAGCACCTCGGCAACCTGGTCGCCGATGGTGAACACCGGGTTCAAGCTGGATTGAGGCTGCTGAAAGATCATCGAGATCCGGCTGCCGCGCAGGTGGACCATCTCCTCCTCGGAGAGATCCTGCAGCGAGCGCCCGTCGAACGTCACCGTCCCTTCGACAATCTTTCCCGGCACGTCGACCAGGCGCAGGATCGAGAGTGAGGTGACGCTCTTGCCGCACCCGGACTCGCCGACCAGGCCGAAAACTTCGCCGCGTCGGACATGGAAGTCCACTCCATCGACGGCCTTGACCACGCCGTCTTCGGTGTAGAAGTAGGTCTTGAGGCCCTGGACCTCAAGCAGGTTGTCCTGGGTTAGCTCGGTCACGTTCTCCTCAATCCGGGAACCGCCCGCTCTCTCTTCGTCTTCCGTCCGGACGCGGATCCGCCGTGGCGCCGGGGGTCGTTCCCCGCCGGCCGGTTGGGCGGGCGGACAGCCTGCCCTCGTGGAGAGGGCCGCGCGCCTAGAGCTTCAGGCGCGGGTCGAGTGCATCCCGCAGCCCGTCGCCGATGAAATTGAAGACGAGAGCGCAGATGAAGATCGGAATTCCGGGGACCAACGGCAGCCACGGGTGTTGGAACATGTAGCTCTCGGTGAAGGCGAGCATGTTCCCCCAGGTCGGGGTCGGATCCTGGATCCCAAAACCGAGGAAGCTTAGGGCCGACTCCAGGATGACGTAACCCGCCAGGGCCAGGCTGGTGTCCACGATGATCGGCGCCATCGCGTTCGGGATCATGTGCCTTAGGATGATCCACACATTCGACGCGCCCAGGGCTCGGGCCGCGTCGGTGAACTCTTGCTCCCGCAGCGAGAGCACCATGCCCCGCATCAAGCGCGCCGCACCCAGCCAGCCCAGCGACATCAGGACGATGATCACGACCACTACCTGCCGCGCCTCTCGGGGAGGGATGTACATGAGCCCGGCGAACAAGTTCAGCACAAAGGCTGGGATCGGGATCAGGTGAGGCGACTGAATCAGGATGGAAGATAGGATCAAGAGAATCGGCAGCGAAGGAATGGTCAGCAGGAATTCGACAAAGCGCATCAGGGCGTCATCGACCCAGCCTCGGAAATACCCTGAGATTGCGCCCACGACTACGCCGATCACAGCCGATCCGATCACCGACGCGAACGCCACAGCCAGGGAAATCCGTCCGGCGTAGACCAACCGCGAGAGGAAGTCCCTCCCCAGGTGGTCGGTGCCTAGCCAGTGAGTCCGCCCGTCCACGCCCACACTGCCGGGCGACGCGAAGGCGTTCCCGATCTCCAGCTCTGTGGCCCCATAAGGCGCGATCGTCTTCGCCAACAAGACGACGGCAAAGATTGCCAGGGTCGCAAAGAGCGAGATCACCGCCAGGCGGTGGCGTGAAAAGCGGCGGGCAACCACCTGCCACTGCTTCTGTTCCTCGGGCAGGGCCTCGCCGGTGCCGAGGAAGTCAAGTCGTTTTTCCAGCTGGGCGACGGCCATCGGCTTCTCCGTTCGGCGTTAGCCGTACTTGATACGCGGGTCGACCAGCGTGTACAAGACGTCCCCCAACAGGGTGGCGACCACGGTCAGGAACGCTCCGATCATGATGAGAGCCATCGAGACCGGGTAGTCCGCCCGACCGAGGGCGTCGATGAACAGACGGCCCATCCCGGGCCAGTTGAACACGCTCTCGGTGATGATCGCCCCGCCGAAGATCCCCGGGATCGCATACACGACCACCGTGACAAAGGGGATCAGAGCGTTCCGCAAGGCGTGCTTGAGGATCACCACGCGCTCCACCAGCCCCTTCGCCCTGGCCGTCCGCACGTAGTTCTGGCGTAGGACCTCCAGCATGCTGGAGCGGACGAAGCGGGTGTAGAACGCGGTGTTGAACAGGACCAGGACGGAGACCGGCATGATGGTATGGAGGACGCGGTCCATCGCCGTACCGGGTTCGATCGTGCCCAGGACCGGGATGAAATAATCCCGGACCGCGACGGCATCCCCCGGAGGCAACCATGGCAGCCCCGCCCGCTGGGCCAGGATGGAGACGAAGAGTATCATCAGGATCCCGAAGAAGAAAGTGGGCATCGAGGATCCGGCGAAAGCGGCGAATGTAAAGACATAGTCAAACCGGGAATACTGGCGGACCGCTTGATAGACGCCGAGCGGGATGGCGATCGCCAGTGAGATGGCATAGGAAAGGCCCATCAACTGTAGGGTCCACGGAAGACGGGACCACACAAGGTCCGCCACAGGCCTTGCCCGCAGCAGGCCCCACGAAAGGCCGAAGTCTCCCCGCATCACACCATTGCTCGTGCGCCTCCCGACCATATCGGCCAGGGTCACATAGCGCGCACACCCGATGGTGCGGACGCTGAAGTTCCCAGCCGAGTCGACGACCTCGGCTTCGATGGCGGCGCTGCAGCCGACTGCGTAATCGGCAAAGTACTCTTTGCCAAAGAGTTGCAAGGGGCCGGTCGGGAAGCCGACGAGCCACCGGGTGAACCGAAACGGGGTGTAGAGATCCAGCTCGTAGGAAGCCAGAATTCGTGCGATGTCTTCTTCGGTGATTCGGCGAGTGCTTGTGTTGACCTGTTGGCGAAGGCCCTCCGTCGGGCTTCCGGGAGCAAGATCCAAGAGGAGGAAACTGACGATGGCGGATAAGACCAGCACTCCGACCATCTGGATCGCGCGGCGAATGAGATACGCGGTCATCTCTCACGCTCCCTTAGAAAGAAGTGATGGCACGTGGCGCAGCCCGAAGGCCACGCCACGTGCCATGGGCTTACACGATCTCAGTCCGGAACGACCTCACCGAGTGAAAAGGTTGAAGTCGATATGCTCCCAGGTCGCGCTCGGGAGAATATAGATCGCCACCTCGCCAGCATCGGCGGCGTCTCTCACGGTCTGGACCTCGGCGCCTGCGCCCAAGGTCTCACCGAACAGGACGTCCACCTGCCCCGTCAGGAGCTGGGCGACGGCCTGGTTGGTGTCGGCCACGAACTTGATCACGATGGTCGGCGTCTTCGGGGCGCCCAGGTAGAAGAACGGGTTCGCCTCGAAGGTCATGCTCTGGCCCTTGACCCATTCGGTGATCATGTACGCGCCGGTGTCGATCGGCGACTCGGCGATCTCCGGCAGAGTCGTCCATTCCGAAGCCGGAACGTCGGCCAAGGTCCGGCCGTCGCTCAGCACACGATGCGCGGGGTACCAGCACGGACCCGAGCAGCCACCGTTGCCGACCGTAAAGTACAGGGGCGGCGTGTAGCCGGGGACCAGGGTCACCACCAATGAGGTGTCGGTGGCCACGGCGCTGGCCGTCCGGTCGCAGGTCGTGAAGTCAGTCGCGCCCGAGTCCGGACTGCAGTTGATGGCCGTCGCCAAGTCGATATCGGCGGCCGTCACAGGCGCGCCATCGGAGAAGGTGATCCCAGGCACGAGCTCCCAGTTCAGGGTCATCTGCTGCATGGGCACGGTGCCGCCCGAGAAGGCGACATCGTTGCCGTCTGCATCCTTCACCGTCACGCCCGAGGCCAACGCCACGGCGGCACCACTCGTGTCAACCACCGTGGTCCCCTCGGCGACATCGACCGTCGCCAGAGTCGCTCCCCCGTTATCGAGCGTCGGCAGCTGGGTCACGTACATGTTCGCCTGGAAATCATAGTTCAGGCTCGAGACGGGATACCCACCGAGGGTGATGTAGGCATTCACCGCGACGAAGGCATTCTCCACCAGGGTGAAGAGGGAAGCCGGCTCCTGAGTGTAGCCTAGGACGATCGTGTCCAGGCCGGGGATCTCCCACTCGTGGATATTGTAGGTGGCGTAGGGCTCGCCCGGCGCGGGCGCAAACCCGGCCAGGTCCTTGTTGGTCGCCAGAACCTCGACGCGGTTGAACAGCGGCAGGCTGGGCATATCCTTGGCGAACTCCTGCTGCGTGATCGCGTATTGCGCGATGCGCTCGTCGCGGTCGAGGGTGTTGTTGGCGGCTCGGATCGCCACGCTCGCGGCCTCATTGCACCAGCCCATGTAGTTCTGGCCGGACCAGCCGTTCGAGGGCAGCGGGATCCCGTCGCATGCGTACAGGGTTTCTCCGCCCGGGTCAGCTTCGCCAACCCACGCGAACGCGCCCAGCTCGAAGTCACGCCGCGAAAGACCGGTCGTGTCTCCGAACCACCAAGACGCCGGAGCGTGCAGCCGGACGACCTGGATACCACAGTCGGCCATGTTCGACTCGAACACAGCCGCCCAGGTTTGACGGAAGGCCGCACTGGTGGTCGTGAAGTGCAGGGCCAGCGCTTCCCCGGCGGCATTCTGCCTGACATCTGCGCCTTCGGCCAACGTCCAGCCGGCTTCATCGAGCAGCGCCGCGCCTTGCGCGGGATCGAACGCGTACTGCTCCACACCGGCCGCATGCGCCCAGTGGTCCGACGGGATGAACGTGTCCATCAACAGCGAGTTCGGATCATCCACGAAGGTGTACACCGAGGCGATCATCTCGGGCCGGTTCGAGCAGAAAGCGATGGCCTTGCGCACGCGGATGTCGCTCAGGATCGGGTGCGGCGTTGTGTAGGCCTCAGCTTGCACCACGACCTCCACTTCCTGAGTCACCACCCGCTCGACAATCTGGGTCTCCACAACGGTGACCCCCCCGGGCGCACAGGCTGCGAGCAGAAAAGCCGCGATCGCCAGGGTGCTGAACGCGGCCATCAAACGGTTCTTTGTTGCCATTTCCTCTCCTCCAAACGGTTTAGCAAGATTGGGTTTCAGACGAAGGACTTGAAACGTATAGGATTCGCGGAATCCTCTTCGAGAGCCACCTCCTGTCGTGTTGCCTGTATGCCGTGCGTAAGACGGACGGCGGTCCACCCGTGCAGACCTCGTTTCGGCGTTCCGTCCGAGCGAAAAAGGGCGAGGGGTAAATCCGCCATCCCGGCCGCGTGACCAAGATCGGGATTGCGATCCGGTCTGGCCGCGGGCACCCGGCCGTTCCTGAAGGAACGGGACGAGTGGATTATACCCGAAATGACCCCTCCGTCAACAAGCCGGCGGGGCCGCACGCCTCGCGCCGCCAGGCATGAGCCCACGCCTAGCCACACGCCTCCCCCCGCCGAGCCGCCTCCAGCTCGCTGAGGACGGTCAGGGCACTGGGATCGGCCTGTAGGCCGCACACGTCGGGTGCGCTGGCGATCATTCGAGGCCGCAGGAAAAGGGGGAGCATCGGCGAGGAGGCCGCGAGCAGGTCCTGGGTCAAAACCAGGGCCTCCTCATAGGAAGGGTCCCCGGCCTGATCGCTCATCAACACAAGGCAGGAGCGGTCAAAGTCCGGATCGGCCCACCCGCTGGCATTCACCCCTAGCGGGTTATGGTCTCCAGGGATCTGCCAGCTGGAAAACAGTTCGCAGGTCGCAGGATCCAGGGCAGGCCATCCCCAAACGATGAGGTCGAGAGAACCTCCCAATGCCGGTCCGTCCGGCCAGGCGGCAAACAGGTCCCCTGCGGAAAAAACCCGGAGTTTGAGCCCAATGCCGCATGCGGCCAAATCCGCCACCAGATCATCGACCATCGCCGCATGAAACCCATCGTCGGTAGTCCCCAGCGTGAGGATCAGCTCCGTCCCTTCGGCCACCCCCTCTACTGAGTGGGCGCGCCGAGGTGTGGACGGCGTGGCATCGACGTCGGACCAGCCTGCGCTCTCGAGCGTTGCTTGGGCTGCTGCCGGGTCAAATCCAATCGGCTCATCTGGCGCCCGGAAGTCCGGATGGTCAGGAGGCAGGAAGGTGCTCGGAACCGACGTCCAACCTCCGGCGAGCTCTTCCTCCAACCGATCCCGATTCACGCAACCCGCCAGGGCGCGCCGAGTCCGAGGGTCCGCCAACAACGAAGGGCGCCCATCCGCGAAGGCCGAAACGCGGAAATCCAGTCGCTCCATAGGGCCCCCCGCCACCGAAAGGGCGATCTGGCCCGACTGTGCCGCGGCGCCGATCTCCGCCAACGCGATCGCCCCGAGCACCGACTCGTCCAACACGTCGCACTCCCCGGTGGACACTTGGTCCAGCCCACTTGAGGACTCCGCTCCGAGAAATCGATAGATCAACCTCTCGAACCGAGGCAGCCCCTCCCCCGCTCGCGCATAGTTGGGATTCGGGGCAAGTCGAACGTGCCGCCCGGGTGTCCATTCTTCGATCTGATACGGTCCCCATCCCAGCGGGCTCCTCGCTTCCGGAGAATCCGGGAGGTCGGCGGGCGCGATCCCACCCCACGCGTGTTCGGGGAGGGGCGACCAGAAATATCCCGCCACCGAATGATCTCGGAAACCCGGGATCCCGGTCCATCGAACCGTGCGCTCGTCGACCTGTTCGTACGCATACGTCCGGTCAACCTCGTACTTCGTCGACGGTGTCGCCACGTCCGCGTCCACGTGAAAGGAAAACACGGAGTCCGCGGCACGGAGCGGCTGCCCGTCAGACCAGCGCAGGTCGGGGAGAAGCCGAAACTCGGCCACCAGCTGATCCATCCGGACGCGCCCACCGCCGAACGTCTCTGCGCAATCGCCCGAGCCACAACCATCCGGAAGGTAGGGCGAACCCACCCGAAGATTATCCGGTTGGCGCGACTCGGGGTTGTAGAACAGATCCCCCTCCCCGACCGCGGCGGTCTCGACCCGCAGGTCGCCATCGGCGAAGGTAGGAAGCTTTTCAAGCGCCACCGGCTGGACGCCGTACGCGCGTACATCCACGGGGCCGTCGTACACCGCCTCCAGGATCGCGTTCGCCTCGGGCGCGAGATCCGCATACAGATACAGGGATGACGGCTCGTCTCGCAGACAGACCACGAGCGTTTCGGGTTCGGGAGGCAGCGTGGCGGTCGGGGGCCCGACCTCCGGTGTCGTGGGGCCGGGGGAAGGGAATCCGAGCGCCGGCGGAATGGCGCACGCGGACAGGACGATCAACAGAATCGCGCTTCGCAGGGAGGCTTCCCACCTGCGGCGGTCCGCGGCGCGCGGTCGAAGCCAGGTCATGCCGGTGAGCTCGGCGGTGAGGGTGCCTCGTGCTCCAGTGCGCTCCGCTCTTCTTCCGTGAGGGGGACGTCCGCGAAGAGGTCGGGGCGGCGCGTGCGGGTACGCCGAAGCGACTCGAATCGGCGCCAGACGCGGATCCGCTCATGGTCGCCGGAGAGAAGCACGTCCGGCACGCGCCAGCCTCGATACTCGGCCGGTCGCGTGTAGTGGGGGTGCTCGAGCCGGCCTTGCGCGAACGAGTCGTGTGCAGCCGCCGCCTCGTCGCCGAGCGCGCCGGGAAGGAGCCGGGCGACGGCATCAATCACCACAAGAGCCGGAAGCTCGCCTCCGGTGAGGACATAGTCTCCGATCGAGATCTCTTCGGTGGCCAGATGCTCCCGAATTCGTTCGTCGACCCCTTCGTATCGGCCGGAGATCAGGGCCAGGCGCGGATGCCGAGCCAGGGAGACGGCCCGATCGTGGGTGAAGCGCGGACCCTGAGGCGTCAGCAGGATGCGCGGCGTATGGGGAAGGTCATCCCCTAAGACGGCCTCCACAGCCTCGAACATCGGCTCCGGTTTCATGACCATCCCGCCCCCTCCGCCGTACGGCACATCATCGGTCGTGTGGTGGCGGTCGTGCGCGTACGTACGGACATCGTGCAGCTGGACTTCGAGCAATCCGGTCTCCAACGCCCGGCCCAGGATGCTGGCTCGGAGATAGGGATCAATGCTATCCGGAAAGAGAGTGAACACGTCGATCCGCATGCGCTACCTGCCGATGCTGAGCCGCTTATAGAAGCTGGGACCTTCGCACAAATGGCTCCGCCGCCAGGCCCGGCCTCGTTCTATTCGCGTGAGGCGGGCGGTCCTCGGCGGGCGAGTATACCGCCGGCCGCGGCCTGCCATTGGTCGAGGGCCGTGCGCGTGGCTTGGAAGGCCAGGGGTGGGATTTCCCCGGGTGCAAAGAAGGCGGCCGCATCGGCGTCGTCGTGGGGATTCACCACCCCTTCGGAAATCTCGGCTCGGTACACGAGGACCAAGTCCGCCCCCGCCGCGTGCTCCGCGCCATAGATCACGTCCATGAGCTCGCCCACCCGGACGACCAGCCCGGTTTCCTCCAAACACTCTCGCTCCGCCGCCCGTCTTGGGTCCTCGCCGCGGTCCACGAATCCAGCCGGCAGGGACCACTTGCCTCGCTCGGGTTCATTCACCCTTCGCACCAGCAAGACCTTACCCTCGCGTTCCACCAATGCCGCCGCGGCCACCTTCGGATCGCGAAAAATTACTCGACCGCAAGCGGGACAGATCGGACGGGCTCGGCCGCCAGAGGCGCGAGGTACGAGCGGAGTGGCGCAAGCCGGGCAAAACTTGAATTCCTCCGCCAGGCTCACGACCTTCTTCGGCGGACGATCAGGGTGACACTGGCCAGCCCCAGCGCGAGGACCCCGAATCCGATCTTGAGTCTGTCCACCAAGTCCAAACCCTGGAGTCCTCCATCGAATTCCTTCTCTGCCGGAGTCGGAGTGACCGTGGGGGTCGGAGACGGGGAGACATATGGCGGCGTGGCCGGGGAAGAACCGGCCATCAAGGATTCAGCTGGCGGCGTGGGCGTGACATCTTCCCCCATGTCCGCCGCCCTCTCCGCCATCGATGGACCGACCTCAAGGGCCTGGCCCTCCGGCGCCCCGGGCTCGGCCGCAAGCGGCGCCCCGGCACCGAACGAAAAACCCTGTGCCCAGGTGTCGAGCCCGAATACCACGATGAACGCCAGGGTGGCCAGCGCTGTCGCCAGGGATAGCACCGGGTACGCTGCCGGCCGGCGAGCGGGCACGTCGGCCCCCCGCAACGTGAAGTCCCGCGGGAGAGGAACAGGTGGAAGTTTCCGAAGGGCAAGGGCGACCACCCGGATCTCCTCCAGGGCGGTCCGGAGATCCATATCTTCCTTCAGGCGCGATTCGAGGCGTGCGGCCTGCGCAGCGGGGAGGGCCCCGTCGATATAGGCGGACAGCAGCTCGAGATCGCGTGCAGGAAGGTGGGTGGGACGTTTCATTCGCCGGGTCCACTCTCCAGACGGAACCGAGATGGGAGAAGTTCCCGGTGGGCCTCCAGGCAATCTCGAAGCCGGGCGCGTGCCCGAGCGAGCCGGCTCTTAATCGTTCCCACCGGGGTGCGCACCACGGCGGCGGCTTCGGCATAGTCAAAACCCTGAACATCGACCAGGATGGCGACAATCCGGAATTCGGGCGGCAGCCCACCGAGGCACTTCTTGAGGGCGTCGGCGAGCTCGCCCCGCTCCAGGGCCTGCTCGGGGTCTTCCTCTGTCGAGGGCGCCAGGAACTCCGCACCATCTTCGGGAGCATCGGGGTCATCGCTCCCCAACCCATCCAGCGAAACCGCCGGGCGACGTTTTTGTCGACGCAGCTCATCATAGGAGGCGTTGGTGACAATTCGGAGAATCCAAGCCCGGAACGATCCCCCTCGATACGACCGGAGATGGCGGAAGGCCGAGAGGAAGGCTTCCTGAGTCGCGTCGGCGGCAGGAGCCCCGTCGCCCAGGATTCGATACGCGAGGTTGTAGGCGACCGCCTGATGGGTGAGCACGAGGGAATTGAAGGCGTTCAGGTCCCCCTGCTGCGCATCGCGAATCAGGCCCGCTTCGTCCAATGCCAGCTACCTCGACACGCGGTCCCGACCGGGACCAGAACACGCGACCCCGTCGAGCCCGGCGGCAACGGAGGATTTTGCCAGGCTAGGGAATGATTTCGCCGGCGGGCGTGAGCGCGAACCACGCCCCGCTGAGGCCCTGGCCGTTCACGTCTCCGGGGGCATGGTCTCCGGCGTAGTGGTAGAGCGGGTGACCGGCATAGGTCACCTGAGTCGACCCATCGCTTCGCGTGATCGTTGCGATCAAGGATGCGTCGAGCGAGGCGCCGGCCACGACCTCGCTATTGGCGAGCAGTGGCGGCCAACTTGAGGCGCAGCCTCCACCGCACGTGCTTTGAGTCGCGGTGTCCGAGGTCAGGATGTACAGCGTGAGCCCGTCGGCATCCACCACAACCTCGCCGAGGGATGTCAGCGCGCTGTCGACCGTGGGCGTGCCCAGAACGACGGGTGGCACGGTGGCAGAAGCTTCGGTGTCGCTCCCATATCCGTAGTCATCCTGGAATCTGGCTACCGTGGGTGCCACGGTCGGAGGCGGCTCGACCGCTGCTGGTGTTTCCGTGGCGGACTCCGGCGCCGGCGTAGGCGAGATCCCCGCCGCCGCACACCCCATGACGAGGATAGGGAAAAGGAGCCAGGGAAAGAGGCGCTGGATGGGTCTCATGATGATCCTCCGACCCGGTGGGGTTCAACCAACCCCAACGGTGGCCACTTCGATTATATCGTCGAGGTCGCTCAGGGGAGAGGCGATTCAGAGGAGAGGAACGAGACGAACGGGAGGATGGCGGCTCGCAGATCCTTGATCGCGAAGGGCTTCGGGAGCCAGCCGTCGGCGCCCGCTGAGCGAGCCGCGATCGCGTCTTCCTGCATGGCCTTCGCACTCACGACAATCGTGGGGAGATGGGACCAGGCGGGCTCCGCACGCAGTCGGCGCAGCAGGGTCAGGCCGTCGACGTCCGGCATCATGACATCGGTGAGGACGAGGTCGGGTACCAACGTCTCCAAGATGCGCAGGGCCTCGCCGGCACTATGCGCGAACACTACGTCACACCCGAAGGCGTGCAAGATATCCCCCATCACCACACAGAAGGTCGGCTCATCGTCGACCACCAGGACGCAAGGGGCCTGCTTGAGGTCGGGCCAGCCCACGGCGGGCCTAGATTCGGGCATGTTTCGCGCCATCGATCCTCCGAGGTCGGCGCCCACCGGGCGTTCAAGGCGACTGCGGCGGCTGCAGGTCGATTGGCGATGCAAGGAGCTTGCCAGGAAAAACCAAACCGCCCGCCCCGCCCTTCGACGTGCTCAGGGCATAGGACAGGCGGCTGGATTAGCGGATCGCAGGTTGCGTGCCGAGGCTCTACATCGCGGCGAACACGGCGCCCATGACGCCGAAGACCACCACGTTGTACAGCGCGTTGATATACCAGACCGTCACGGGTCGGCCCTCAAAAGTCGTGCCGACGTAGGTGGGCGCGCCGACCAATCCGATGTAGAGGACCACGCCGACGATGGCCCCGTCTACCACGCTGGCGGAGCCAAAGGCCCGGATCGCGGCCGCGAGGACAATCATGGTGATGAGGGACGTCACCCCCGTGACGACGTAGGAGGCCGGGCTGGCCTGGAGTTCGCTCGCCTTCTTGCCCAGCGCCTTCATCCAGGGCTTCCCGAAGAGTGGGCCGTACCATAAGAATCCGAGAGCGTTGCTGAGGACGACACCGATCACGACCGCGATCCAGTTGATGCCTGCCATGCTGAACATGAGCCCTGCTTGAGGGCGGTCATCGGAATCAAACCCGCCGCCTCATGAAAGGAGACGGCGGGGAGTGGGAAAGAAAAAGCCCCTTGGCGGTGACCTACTCTCCCAGGCCGTTCCCAGCCAAGTACCATAGGCGCTGGCGGGCTTAACTTCCGGGTTCGGGATGGGACCGGGTGTACCCCCGCCGCTTAAATCACCAAGAGGCCATTTCACACATGGATCGAAAGGCCACGATCAGCCGCCAACCTCCAGCTCCCGGCCTCCAGCCAAGTCACCCCATCGAATGAGGTCCTTGCCGGTAGCCGGCGGCTGGTGGCAGGAAGCCGCTCTTGAAGGAAGAGAATCAAGTTCTCCGCACCACGGGTTAAGCCCTCGGCCATTAGGACGTCTCAGCTCAGCCCTTGCGGGCTTTTCACCCGACGCCTATATAGCAGGTGGTCTTCCTGCGGCCTTACCTCCTCGCTTGCGCTCGGAGTGAGGGACCTCATCTTGGGGCGAGTTTCCCACTTAGATGCATTCAGCGGTTATCTCTGCCGGACGTGGCTACCCAGCGATGCCGTTGGCACGACAACTGGCACACCAGCGGTCCGTCCACCCCGGTCCTCTCGTACTAGGGGCAGCTCCCCTCAAGTCCCTTGCGCCCACAGCGGATAGAGACCGACCTGTCTCACGACGGTCTGAACCCAGCTCACGTACCGCTTTAATGGGCGAACAGCCCAACCCTTGGGACCTTGTCCAGCCCCAGGATGCGATGAGCCGACATCGAGGTGCCGAGCCTTGCCGTCGATGTGAACTCTTGGGCAAGACCAGCCTGTTATCCCCGGGGTAGCTTTTATCCGGTAAGCTACGGCCCTTCCATACGGAACCGTAGGATCACTAAGCCCGACTTTCGTCTCTGCTCGACGCGTGGGTCTCGCAGTCAAGCTCCCTTGTGCCTTTGCACTCTACGGCTGGTTTCCATTCAGCCTGAGGGAACCTTTGGGCGCCTCCGTTACCCTTTAGGAGGCGACCGCCCCAGTCAAACTACCCACCTGGCACGGTCCCCCGGCCGGTCAACGGTCCGGGGTTAGGGCGCAGACTTAATCAGGGTGGTATTCCACTGTTGGCTCCGCCGAGACTGGCGCCCCGGCTTCATAGCCTCCCACCTATGCTAGACAGACTAAGCCCGAACTCAATGCCAAGATGTAGTAAAGCTCCACGGGGTCTTTTTGTCCTGCTGCGGGTACATGGCATCTTCACCATGAGTTCAATTTCGCCGGGTCCCTCGTTGAGACAGTGCTCCAGTTGTTACGCCGTTCGTGCGGGTCGGAACTTGCCCGACAAGGAATTTCGCTACCTTAGGACCGTTATAGTTACGGCCGCCGTTCACCGGGGCTTCGGTTCAAAGCTTCGTCCCCTTGCGGGGACTGACCTCTCTCCTTAACCTTCCGGCACTGGGCAGGCGTCAGCCCCTATACATCGCCTTACGGCTTTGCAGAGACCTGTGGTTTTGTTAACCAGTCACTAGAGCCTGTTCGCTGCGGCCTCCCCGCGCTCCACATGAAAATGCTTCACACAGAGAGGCACCCCTTATCCCGAAGTTACGGGGCGAAGTTGCCTAATTCCTTAACGAGGGTTCTCCCGTTCGCCTAGGTATGCTCTACCCGTCTACCAGTGTCGGTTTGCGGTACGGGCACCCGGGACTCAACGCTACGAGGGTTTTCTAGGCAGCGGGGCTCAGTCACTTCCGGCTCAAGGCCACGCCATCGCGCCTCAGCTCAGCCCGGGGATTTTCCTCCGGGCCTCAACGCCTACACGCTTAGCACCTGCACGACCGATCGCAGGCTGACCTACCCTACTGCGTCACCCCTTCGCTCCTCCCAGGTGGTTCCGGAATGTTGACCGGATGTCCATCGCCTACGCCTCACGGCCTCGGCTAAGGTCCGACTAACCCGACGCGGAATGACCTTCCGTCGGAAACCTCAGACGTACGGCGAACACGGTTCTCACGTGTTTTGCGCTACTCATGCCGGCATTCTCACTTCTGTCCGCTCCAGCCGTCCTTCCGGTCGACCTTCCCAGCGGGCAGAACGCTCCCCTACCGCCCCGCTCCCCCGCAGGGGAGCGAGACCCATGGCTTCGGTGTTGGGCTTGAGCCCCGGTACATTGTCCGCGCAGGACCGCTTGACCAGTGAGCTGTTACGCACTCTTTCAAGGATGGCTGCTTCTAAGCCAACCTCC
>JBBDZX010000004.1:0-142374 GCA_040899905.1 Anaerolineales bacterium
TCTCGAAGGTGGGGGACATCCTGGACCTGGGGGTGGAGCTGGGCGTGATCGAGAAGCGCGGGTCGTTCTTCACCTATCAGGGCGATCAGCGCATCGGCCAGGGACGGGAGAGCGCCCGGCAGGCCCTGAAGCAGAACCCGGTGCTGGCAGCCGAATTGGAAGCGAAAATCCGAGCCGCGGCGAACCTGAACGCCCCGCCGGCGGTGGTCGAAGAGGCAGAAGCCGAACCGGAAGAAGTGGGATAATTCGCTGGGGCGGCGCCCGGCACGTTGGAGGGGCGCGGCCACGGAAACGCTTGGATCACAGACACGAGATTTGAAGCCGCTCGGTACCGTTGGGCGCACGTGTGGGATCAGGTATCGATAGACCGGGCTAGTTAAGGCGGTCTTCTTGAAATCGGCACGCGCGATGCCCTGCGGAAGGGCGATCGCGTGCCGGCGGCATCGAATCAGTTGTAAAGTCCTGTCTGGGACTAGGGCGGGCCGTGGCCGGGAATCTCGGGCCGCGGCCCGTGTCGTTTCATGGGGAGCGCAGAATGGCGGCGGTTGTACAAGGACTTCGGCGAGCCAAGAGCGGACGGCCGCGGGTCGAAGTTGTCTTTGTGGGCGGGCGCGTGGTGAAGATAGCGGCCCGGGCCGCGGAGGGTCTGCGGGTGGGCCAGCACCTCACCGAGGCCGACCTGGCAGAGGTGGGGCGTAGGGATGAGGTCGAAAACGCCCATCAGAGGGCGCTTGGCTTGCTCGCCCGGCGCCCTCGATCGGAGGGCGAGCTGCGCCAGGCAATGCGCCGCCGGAACGTAGCCGACGGCGTGCAGGCGGAGGTGCTGGAGCGGCTTCGCTCTGCGGGTTGGGTCGATGATTCGGCGTTCGCCGCGGCCTGGGTGGAGAACCGGGATTCGTTCCGCCCACGCAGCGCTGTCGGCCTGCGAGCGGAGCTCCGCCGAAAGGGTGTCGGGCGCGACGAGATCGAGGCCGCCCTGCACGAACACGACGAAGCCGGCGCGGCGCGTGCCGTCCTGGAGCGGGCCGCCCGGCGCTGGAAAACGCAATCATGGGAAGAGTTTCGCCTGCGGGGTCGAGCGTTTCTCGCCCGGCAGGGGTTCTCCTACGACACCGTGTCTCGGGTGGTGCGTGATGTGTGGTCGGGCACCCCCCGCGAGGAAAGCGAGGCCTCTTCGTGAATATCTCCTACCCTTTGTTGGGGATCGTGATCGTGGTCGTACTGGCCCTCGGCCTGGCCGCAGGGTTCTTCTATCGTCAGCAGCAATTGGAGCGCGAGGGCAAGGGACGCAAGGCGGAAGCCGAGCGGACCCGAACCGAGACCGAGGCCCGGGCGCGCGAGATCGAGCTCAAGGCACGCGACGACGCGATGAAAATCCGCGACGGCGCGGAAGCCGACGCGTCGCGGCGAAGGGTCGAGGTCGGGCGGGAGGAGGAACGCCTTCAGAAGAGGCGGGTCGAGCTCGACGGGCGTTTCGATGAATTGGAGAAGCGCAATCAGACCCTGAGCAAACGGCAAAGCGCACTGGACAAGCAAGCCACCGATCTCGACCAGCGCCATTCAGAGATCGTGGCCGAACTGCAGCGGGTTTCGGGAATGACGCAGGCGGAGGCCAAGGCTCAGCTCTTGGCCGAGGTGGAACGCGAATCGCGATCCGACATGGTTCGCATCATTCGCCAGATCGAAGAGGAGGCTCAGCACGAGGGCGAGCGGCGGGCGCGCGAGCTGATCGCCGACGCCATTCAGCGAGTCGCCTCGGATCACGTGGCCGAGGTGACCGTTTCCGTCGTGCCCCTGCCGAGCGACGAGATGAAGGGCCGGATTATCGGCCGCAACGGCCGTAACATCCGCGCGTTCGAACAGGCCGCCGGCGTGGACGTGGTGGTCGACGATACCCCCGAGGCGGTGACCATCTCCTCCTTTGATTCGGTGCGGCGGGAGGTGGCCCGGCGGGCGATGGAGCAGCTCGTCCTGGACGGGAGGATTCACCCCGCCCATATCGAGAAAGTCGTGGAGCAGGTACGTGGAGATGTCGACCGGACGATCGTCGAGGAGGGCGAAAAGGCGGCCTTCGAGGCGGGCGTCCCCGGGTTGCACCCGGAGATCCTGAAGAAGCTCGGGCGGCTACGCTTCCGGACCTCCTATGGCCAGAACCAGCTGGCGCATGCTGTCGAAACGGCGCAGTTGGCGGGTGTGATCGCCGCGGAGTTGGGGGCGAACACCGAGTGGGCTAAGGCCGGCGGCCTTCTACACGACCTGGGCAAGGCCATGGATCACGAAGTCGAGGGCACGCACGCCGCGATCGGAGCTGAATTCGCCAAGCGGTACGGCGTCATCCCGGTCGTGGTCAACGCCATGGCCTCCCACCATCACGAAGTGGATCAGGAATCAGTCGAGGCCGTGATCGTGGAGTCGGCGGATGCCATCAGTGGCGCGCGGCCAGGGGCGCGGCGTGAAAGTCTCGAGCAATACATCAAGCGGGTGCGGGCCCTCGAAGACCTGGCCAACTCGTTCCAGGGCGTGGCCCAGAGCTATGCTTTGCAGGCCGGCCGGGAGATTCGCGTGATTGTCCAGCCCGAGGCCATCGACGATCTTGAGGCGACGCGCCTGGCTCGCGAAGTGGCGAAGAAGATTGAAGAAGGGATGCAGTACCCGGGGCAGATCAAGGTCACCGTGATCCGCGAAACGCGGGCGGTGGATTACGCGAAGTAGGGGCACGCTATAGCGCGCTCTTACGTTTTTGTGCTCCCGGAGCCTTAAGGGTCCGGGAGCCTTATTTCTTCACCCCTCCGTACAAATACCAGAACTCCTCGCTCGGATAGACTGAACGCAGCCGCTCGTCCAAGACGAACTCTCCGGGCTGGAAGATGGCCCGGAGGGCGCGGTCGTGCCCGGCGCTGCCCTCTCCCATCGCAGACGCCTGAGCGGGAGAAGCCGCCCACAAGGCTAGCCGCGACGCGATCAATCGATTCCGCACCTCGCCCGGATAATCCTGCCGAGAACCGCCGCCTTCTGCTAGGTCGTCCAAGTAGGCTCGCCACAGACGCAGTCGGCCGCCTTGCTCATCCTGGGCCTTGCGTTGCAGGGCAGATCCGTGGCGGCCGCGGGCGGCCTCCAAGAGAGAGTCGAGCATTAACCCTCTGGTCCGTTGCTCTGGATTGAGCGAAGCGCGCAACGCACCTAGCTCGTCAAGCGTCAGTTGCAAGGTCCCGAGCGAGAGTCGCGGCGGATGGACCGCGGCAGGCAACCGCGCGGACACGGGCCAATACAGCACCGGGGATTGAAGATAAGGTTCGAGATCCTCGCCCATCGCTTCGGCGAGGGCGAGCGAGGCCTCAGCCTCGAGCATCCTTGGCGTGGCCCTTCTCCAGCGCGCCCCGGACCGCATCCAGGAGCTGGCCGCGCGTGGTGGGCTTGATTAGGTACGCAGCCGCGCCGAGATCTTCCCCGGCGCGCCGGTCCTCCGGCCGCGCCTTCGCCGTCAGGAACACGATGGGTGGGATCACCCCGGCATCTGCCTTCAGCTTGCGCAGCACGTCGTAGCCGGAGATGTCCGGCATCATCACGTCCAAGAGGATCAAGTCGTAGGCGTCCCCCTGAGCCCGCTCGAGGGCCTGGGTGCCGTTGGCCGCGGTGTCGACGTGGAACCCCGCGGTCTCCAAGGTCAATTGGATCAGGCCCAGCGTATCGGGCTCGTCGTCGGCCACCAAAATGCGGGGCCGTCCGCCGGGTTCGTCAGGGGTGGTCGCGTCAGGAGGGGCCATGCTCGATGGGACCGTGGGCCGAGAGGTCAGAGCAGGAGGCCGAGCGGCTGCTCGATCTGCCGCCGGAAGACTTGCAGCCAACGCGCAGCTTCGGCGCCATCGGTGACACGATGGTCGGCTGAGAGCGTGACGCGCATCCGCCAGCCGACGCGCAGCTGGCCGTCCTCCGCGATCGCCTCCTCCCTCGCCGCGCCGACCGCCAGGATGGCTGCCTCGGGAGGGTTGATGATGGCGGAGAATTCATCGACGCCGAACATGCCGAGGTTTGAAATCGTGAACGTTGATCCCTCGATGTCCTCCGGGCGGACCTTACCTTCGCGCGCTCGCGATGCCAGGACTCGCATCTCTCGGGCGATCTCGCCGACCGTTTTCTCATCCGCGGAACGGACGACGATGGTGAGCAAGCCGTCTTCCACGGCCACGGCAACGCCAATATGGATGGATCCATGCCGGACGATCGCATCCCCATCCAACGAGGCATTCAGGGCCGGGAACTCGCGCGTGGAGAGAGCCGTGGCTTTGACCAGGAAGTCGTTGAGGGATGCCTGACCGTCCTCGGACTGAAGTTCATTGAACTGGCGGCGCACGTCGAGCAGCCGTCCCACATCCAGGTTCGCGGTCAGATAGAAATGAGGGACCTGGCTCTTGGAGGAGGCCATCCGCCGGCCGATGATCGCGCGCAGTCGGCTCAGGGGGCGTCTCTCGGCCGCGGCAGGCGCGCCTGTGCGCCGCGTCTCACGCGCGCCACCTCGCGCCCTTGCCAACGCTGCCTCTACGTCGTGCTTGAGGATCCGTCCGCCCGGGCCGGTACCCTTGAGCCCGCCGATGTCCACGTGCCCTTCCCGAGCCAGGCGCCGCGCCAATGGGGAAGCTCGAACACCGTCCGGCAGCCGGCCATCTCCATCCCCCTCCGTGCCTGCGAGCAGCGCTGCGGGGGCAGGGGGCGCGCCGGCGGATGAGGATTTCTTCTCCAATCGACCAGGAGCGGACCGACTCGCGGGGGACGGGCCCGAGGGGGCCGCCTTCTCCTCCGGAGCGGATTTCGCCTCGGGGGCTGACGGAGGAACGGCATTCGCTCCGCCGGCTAAGGATGCGGGATCGACCTTCTCGCCCGCCGCGCCAATCACGGCAATCGGTGTGCCGACCGGAACGGTCGTTTTTTCGCCGACCAGGTGCTGGAGGACCACGCCGGCAGCCTGGGCCTCGACTTCGACCGTGGCTTTGTCTGTCTCGATCTCGGCCAGGACCTCCCCTTTCGACACCGGTTGTCCTTCGGCCTTCACCCACCGGATCAACGTCCCTTCGGCCATGTCGAACCCGAGCTTGGGCATGGTCACCAGTTCGGCCACTAGAGGACTTCCTTCACAGCCCGAATCACATCCTCGATTTGCGGAAGGGCCATCTGCTCCAAGGTCCGATTGTAGGGCAGGGGGACCTCTTCTTGCGCCACCCGTAGGACCGGGGAATCCAGGTAGTCAAAGGCCTGTTCATAGATTCGGGCGCATACCTCGGCGCCGACCCCGTAGGAGAGCCAGCCCTCCTCGACGACGATGGCACGATTGGTGCGTCGAATCGACTCCAGCGCGGGGCCGAGATCGAGAGGTCTCAGCGACCGCAAGTCCACAATCTCGGCCTCGATGCCTTCCTGGGCCAATTGTTCGGCGGCGGCCATCGAGACCTGCAGCATCTTGGAATAGGTGACGATGGTCACATCATCGCCGGGGCGTTGGACCTTGGAGACTCCAATCGGCTCGAGGACTTCCCCCTCCGGCACTTCGCCTCGCGTCTGGTAGAGAGTCGCGTGTTCGATGAACATGACAGGGTTTTGGCTGCGGATGGCCGTCTTGAGGAGACCCTTGGCGTCGTGCGGGGTCCCGGGGGCGACCACTTTCAGACCGGGAAAATGAGCGAACACGACATCGGGTGTTTGGGAGTGCGTGGCGCCGAGCTGGCGTCCGCCACCACCCACCGCCCGAATCACGAGGGGCACATCGAACTGCCCGCCAAACATGGCGCGAAGCTTCGCCGAATGATTGACGATCTGGTCCATCGCCAGAAAGGCGAAGTTGATGGTCATCAACTCGGCCACCGGCCTCAGCCCGGCCATCGCCGCGCCGTTGGCTGCCCCCACGATCACCGCCTCCGCGATGGGCGTGTCGCGGACGCGCTCGGGGCCGAAGTGATCGTAAAAACCCTTCGTCACGGCGTAGGTGCCGCCCCAGACTCCCACTTCTTCGCCCAGAATGAAGACGCGATCGTCCCGCTCCATCTCTTCCCACAACGCCTGGGAGATCGCTTCCCGCATCGTCAGGACGGGCACGTTAAGTCGCCTCTTCGGCGAAGATGTCGGAGTAGAGCTCTTCGGGCGTGGGCTCGGGGCTGTCTTCGGCGAAGCGGACCGCGTCTTCGATTTCGACGGCGACTTCGGACTCTTCGTCTTCCAGTTTCTTGACGGTGATGCCTGCCTCTACCAGATGGGTGCGGTAGATCCCGATCGGGTCGTCTTCCTGCCACTTGCGGACTTCATCGGTGGACCGGTATCGCTCCGGATCCCCCATGGAGTGTCCGCGGTAGCGATAGGTAATGGCCTCGAGGAGAAAGGGTCCTCCCGAACGGACACGCTCGAGGGCAGCCTCAGTGGCCTGGCGAACTTCGATGACGTTCATCCCGTCCACGCGGCCGTTCGGCATCCCGTACCCTTCCGCTTTTTGCCGGATCTCCGGCACCGCGGAAGCGCGTTCGACGGCAGTTCCCATGCCGTATTGGTTGTTTTCGCAAAGCCAGAGGATGGGGAGCTGCCACACCATGGACAGATTCAAGGCTTCATGAAAGTAGCCGATGTTCGTCGCCCCGTCGCCAAACATGGCGATCGTGACCGCGTCGCTATGGCGGTATTGGTCCGCCAGGGCCATACCGGCGGCCAGGGGCAAGTGGGCCCCGACGATGGCGTGGCCTCCCCAGAAATTGAGACGGACGTCGGCCAAGTGCATCGACCCCCCCTTGCCTTTGGAACAGCCCGTGGCCTTCCCTAGGAGCTCCGCCATGATCACGCGTGCAGACATGCCGCAGGCGACCGCCACACCGTGGTCGCGGTACGCCGTGATCACGCGGTCCTGGGGCCGTCGAACCGAGATCGCGCCGCTGGCGACGGCCTCCTGGCCGATGTACAGATGCAGAAAACCGCCGATTTTGCCGGCCTGATACAAATCGGCGGCCCTCTCTTCGAGGCGGCGAATCAGGACCATCTCGTGGTACAGCCGCACGAGCTCGGGAGTGTCGAGCCTGTCCTGCACTTCCTTCTTGGCAATCCGTCGTTTGTCGGTCATGGCCTGTTCAACACTTGTGCCTCGCACCGGATTCGAGGGCCGGAGGGATTGAACATAAGCAAGGATTATAACAGTCTCGGAAGTGTGTTGTGCCCGCGCCGCGCCTCACGGAGCTACGGCCAGGGCGCGGAAATCATACTCGGCTTGGGCCAGGTCGAAGCCAGCGGGCCACGGCAGGTCGAATCCAAACTCCAGTTGGTCGTTACTCCCGATGATCTCCTGCGGGGTGGTCCATCCCGCCGTCCAAAGCTCGCCCGATGTCGAATACACCGCCCCCATCACCGAGGGACCCTCGAGATCCTGGTCGCTTGGATTTCGGATTCTGCCGCGGACGAACAGGGAACTCCCGATCACCTCAATGTGATCGATCTCCAGCTCGAGCGATTCCAGGGAGCCGGTGGCACGGCTTGAGGCGATGGGATCGAGTTCAAGGGAAACCGCCCCATCGCCCGGGTACGATCCAATGCCGGCAAATGCCGGGAGGACAAACGGAAGTCGACTTCCAGGAGGGAGTGGCAGGGGGGACGCGAGCGAGGCAAGGCTCAATTCCCTGCCATCGACCGAGAGGGTCGCGACGCCCCTCGCCCAAAGCAGATCGGCTGAGTCGTTGACCAGTTCTCCTGAGACAAACACCATCCCTCGCGAGGTCGAGCCCAGAATCAGGTCCCCCACGAGATGCACCTGGCTGGGGGGGATCTCGGCCAAAGTCCGGGCGTTGGTAAACGCGTCGGAGGGGACACTTCCGGCGAGCGCCTCGCCGAGGAGCAGCCAGCTGACGTGGCCGCGGGCGGGGATTGCCGTCAGGCCGACGGCGCCCCTCGCGGCTCCGGCCAAGGTACCGCCATCGTCCCGGAAAACCTCGGCAATCTCGTCGATCTGGATTGGATTGCCGCCGGTGTTCTCCACCCGCACAAGCCATCCGAGCTGTCGGTCGGCCGTGGTGAACTCCCGGACAAGGGACACACGAGCCGTCGGAGCTTGCTCTACCGCGGGCGGGCCTAACGAATACTCGCCCAGGATAGCGCGCGCGCTCGAGGGCGTGGCGTCCACTTCAAAACGAGCCAGGAAAGGCGAGGTCTCGCCGGGCCCAAGGTGAGAGATCATTCCGGAGACGATGGTGTGGGCGAGGTCGAGCCCTTGAGAGTCGATAAGACGGACCTCGATCTTGAGATCGCGAACCTCACCCGAGCCTTCGTTCCGAGCCAGGCCCACGACGATCCAGCGTCTTGCGTCCCCCCCGGGGAACAATCGGACTTCCGGGAACGTGACCGCCGGCTCTGGGGTTTGGGACCCAAGGGTCCCTGCGGGTTCCGTGGAAAAGGCTGGGACCGTGGGTCTTGGGCTTCCTCCCGGGCCGGCACACCCGACCAGGACGATCAAGACGAGACCCCCCACCGCCGCAAAACAAACGGTCCGCGTCCCGTAGGGTCGGGACGGTAAGTTCCTATGTGATTGGAGGGACGGATGAGTCTTGCGGCTCAGGGGCTTGGGGTAGGGAGGAAGAGGTCGCCGCCGAAATCGGTGAGCCCGGTGTCGTTGAAGGTGAATCCGGAGATGCCTCCAGCGCCCACCTGGCAGATCGCGGCCGCGCCGTGGACGAAGCATCCTGACAGGTCTCGATTCGTTACGAGATTGAAGGTTGCCTCGAGGTCGGCGCTGTTCTGCGCAAGCACGATCAGGGTCGTCCCGCCCGCGTTGTGGGACACAAGCAAGACGCCCACGCCGGTCGGGTCGAACGGTGGGAGGCCGGGAATGGTGAGCTTGCCGTCCTGCGACTCGGATGGAAGTACGAGCGGAATACCGTCGAGGTAGGGGCGGATCGCGTCGGGATTGTCGAACAAGGCGAAGACCACCTGGTCGGTCGCGCCGGCCCCACTCAAGGCGAGGCTCACATCCTGACCCAGGGATCCCAACACGATTTGGGCCGCCGCCAGTGAGCGCAAGTGGTCGGCGGTGAGAGGGAAGTCATCGGTTGGGACGATCGCAATGGGTCGAGCGAAGAGATACGGAAAATCTTCCATATTGCGCAGCCGCCCGCCGCCGGCAAGAAAACCGGCCACGTTCTCGACCAGGCGGGCGTTGCTCGCCACCTCATCATAGGGCGGCATGAGGAAGGTCAGATCGCCCAGGGCGAGCACGTTGCCGCTTGGGTCTGTGGCTGCGGCGGCCAACTCCCCGCCCCGATCGGTCTTCGAGGAAAACGTGTAGTCGTCTCCCACAAGCAGAACGGTTCCACGCAGGCTGGTGATCGATCGCGCCCCGTAGAACGCTGCCGAATCAACTCCGGCCGTGATGGGATCCTCGGTGGCGGACTCCAGGAACACATTGCGGAAGTTGCCCTCGTTCCGATGGACGTTGTAAAGGTAATCATCGGAGAAGACGAGGCCGTGCGGCGCGAGCAATCCATTCGCCACAGCCACATCGCCGAAAGATGGGCCCAGGTAGAAGCCGAAGGGATCAAAGGCGGTGGAGCCTCGCGTCGGATCCGAGATCACGACCAGGCGGCCGCCCCGCTCGACGAAGCGCGCCACCGCCCGGACTTCAGCCGGCGTGAACTCGAGCGTCGGTGCGGCGACGAGATACGCATCGGCGTATTTGAGCCGCTCCTCGAGCGGCAGAGCGCTGAAATCGTAAGACAGGCTGGCCACTTCGACGCGCGCCCCTCGGTTTGCCAGGGCCGAAGCGAGGCTCCCTAGTTCAGGTACCGCGAACTGGTTTTGGTGCGCCCAGTCGAGGAGCACGAGTCCATACGTCGGGGATGGGTCTGACGCCGTGCTCACCGGGGATCCCAGGGGTGGAGTCGCCTGGCGGAATGACGCATAGTCCGGCGTGGAGACGGGCAGGCCCCGCGCGTACGCGCCCTGATAGAACCACAACGACCGCAGGACGATCGGCGCGATGAGCGCCGCGACCAGGACCCAGTTTCGGCGGCTCATGGCGCCCTCCCCTCGCCCGTCGGGATATAGAGCAGATAGGTGCCGGGCTCGATCGGATACGCGGTCTGCCGCCCATCTTCCGTGGACAGGAAGAACGGGTACACGACCACCTCGGGAAGCCCCGCCAGCTGGCGCAGGTTCGCCACCTCGAAATGCGAGATGTGGGCCCATTCCGCCGCACGCTGGATCGCCAGATCTTGCGATCCGATCTCATCCACTAACCCCAGCCGAAGAGCTTCCGTACCCTGCCAGATCTGCCCACGAAGCAGGAAGTCACGATCGAGCTTGAGCGCGTCCCCACGCCCGAGGCGGACCGCGTCGTAAAACCCCAGCTTGATGGCTTCGATCTCGCGGAAGACGGTGTCCCGCGGCGAGCCCCAAAGCTTGTACGGGCCGGTCGAGATCACGTCCTCGTAGATCACCGGGACCGGCGGGAGCTGCGCGATCACCCCGACGTTGCCGACCTGGGCATTGGGCCCGGAGACGATGTAGTCCGCACCGACTGAGAGGTAATACGCGCCGCTGGCCCCCAGTCCTTGAATCATCGCCACGACCGGTTTGATGGCTCGCAATTGGGCGAGTTCAAGATACACCGCTTCGGTGTCCGTGACCGTACCGCCCGGGCTGTCGATCAGCAGAACCACGGCCCGAATACGCGGATCGCCCCGCGCATATCGAATCTGTTCGATGACGTCCTGGGCGGTGGACCAGTAGATAGCATCGTTGAGTGTGATCACGCCCACGATCGGGCGCGGGATCCCCCACGAGAGGATCACCCCCAACGCGAATACCAGAAGAAGAATGAGCGGGTAGGGATCGCGACGCAGAGCTTCCGAGCCTCGACGAAACGAGAGGGCGGAGGAAGACCGTGAGGAGGCCGCGGAACGTCGCTTGGCCATGGGGCGCAATCCTACCTTACTTACCGGGTTCCGGGCATCGGGAGGGATGGGCGTGCCCCCGGGCCGGACATCGTCCGGCCCGGGGCGTTAGTGAGGAGGAGAGTCAGGCAGGAGCAGGGACGGCGGGCAGTCTCTCCATGGCCAGCCGAATCTGCTCTTCGGGGTAAGCGAAGTCTTCGAGCCGGCCATGTAGAAATTCGTCGTAGGCGGCCAGGTCGAAATGGCCGTGGCCGGAGAGGTTGAAGGCGACGACCCGCGACACGCCCTCGGCCTTGCAGCGCAGAGCCTCATCGATGGCCACGCGGATGGCGTGGGCCGACTCGGGTGCGGGCAGGATTCCCTCCGCGCGCGCAAACTGGACGGCGGCCTCGAAGGTGGCCTTTTGCGGCACGGCGACGGCTTCGATATCCCCATGGTCGTAGAGAGCGCACACATGCGGCGCCATCCCGTGGTATCGCAGGCCTCCGGCGTGAATCCCCGGTGGGACGAAAGAGTGTCCTAGCGTGTGCATCTTGACGATGGGCGCCATTTCGGCTGAGTCTCCGTAGTCGAAGGTGTACACACCCTTCGTCAGGGAGGGACAGGCGGCGGGTTCCACCGCGACCACGCGCGTCGTGCGACCCCCGGTGAAGTTCTGGTGCAGGAAGGGGAAGGCAAAACCGGAGAAGTTGCTACCGCCTCCGACGCAGCCGATCACGACATCCGGATACTCGCCGGCCAGCTCGAACTGCCGGAGCGCCTCCAGGCCGATGACCGTCTGGTGCATGAGCACCGGCCCGAGGACCGATCCGAGCGAGTACTTCAAGCGGCCGCCCGAAGCCACCGCAGCCTCGACGGCCTCCGAGATGGCGATCCCGAGCGAGCCCGCGTGATTGGGGTCACCGGCCAGCAGGGATCGGCCGTACTCGGTCTTGGGAGAGGGGCTTGGCGTGACCGAAGCGCCGTAAGTCTCCATCAGAATCCGGCGGTAGGGCTTCTGAAGGTAGGAGACCCTGACCATGAAGACCTGACACTCCAGGCCGAAGAAGCTGCACGCCATGGCGAGGGCGGATCCCCATTGGCCGGCGCCGGTCTCGGTGGTGAACCCGGGGACACCTTCCTCGCGAGCATAGAACGCCTGCGGGATCGCCGTGTTGGGTTTGTGCGAGCCGACCGGCGAACCCCCCTCATACTTGAAGTAGATGTGGGCCGGTGTGTCGAGCGCCTTCTCCAAGCGGCGGGCCCGCACCAACGGGGAAGGGCGGTACGTGCGATAAGCCTCGCGCACCGGTTCGGGGATTTCGATCCAGCGTTCCCCGCTCACTGCTTCCTGGACGAAGCGCATCGGGAACAGAGCCCCGAGGAAGTCCGGCGTGACCGGTTCTTTTGTCGCCGGGTGGAGCACGGGCCCCGGCGAGACCGGCAAGTCGGCGTTGATGTTGTACCAGGCCTTCGGAAGATCCTTCTCATCGAGCGTGAAACGGGTTCGATCGGTCATGGCGTGCCTCCTTTGGAGTGGGGCGGGGTGCCGGCTTACCCGCGCTCGGCCTTGATCCCGGGGATGGGAATCAACGCGCCCGTCCCCGATCGGGGACGGGCGCATGCGCTCCGACTTGTGGAGTGCCTGCCCGCGGTGCCACCCCGCCTTAGGCTTGCCCGGAAAAAACAAAACCCCGCAGGTGATGAGCAGCGGGGGTTCGGGCCAGCCTCACTCTTTCGGGCACAGCGACCGGCGTCGCGATGCCCTTTGCCCAGATAACGGTGGCAACTCCGGCACGGGGTACTGCCTCCATGTTCCAGGAGGGTTCACCCTGCAGCTCCGAGGGCCATTCAGCGCCGCCGTCCGGGCGGAGATTTCACCACTCTCTCCGCTCTCTGAGCCGGTGTTCCGGCGCTTACTCGTCCTCTTCGTCGCTCTGGTTCAATAAATTGTCCGAGTATTGTCGCGCATGGATTACGGTGAGTCAAGCCCCGCTCGATTTGTGAAGTGTTTCACAAGTCGGGCGACCCAAGCCTCACGCCTAGCTTGCCGGGCCCTGGCCTGAGCTGGGTGCTGGCGGCCGGTAGCTGGAAGCCGTTCCTAGTACACCGGAAGACTCGAATCCACTTCGCGCGCCCACGCGTTGATGCCCCCGCGCAGGTTCTTCAGCTTGCGAAAGCCCGCCCCCGCGAGAAGCTCCACGGCCCGGGCCGACCGGCTGCCCATCTTGCAGAAGAGGACGATGTCTTCGGCGCTGTCGAGTTCGTGCATCCGCGCCGCCAAGCTTCCCAGGGGGATCAGTTGGGCGCCCTCCAGTTTTGAGATTTCGAGCTCGTGCGGTTCACGGACATCGATCAGCTTGATCCGCTCGCCATGTGCGAGCCGCTCGGCCAACTCCGCCGGTTCAATCTCCCATTCGCGCGCGAGGCGGTCCTCCTCGCGGTCGTGCCCAGGGACGCCGCAGAAAGCCTCGTAGTCGATCAGGTCCTTGACCTCGGGCTGCGCGGAGCACACCTTGCAGGTCGGGTTCTTGCGCAAGCGGACCGTGTCAAAACTCATCGCTAGAGCGTCGTACAAGAGCAGAGTCCCCATCAGGGGCGTCCCGGTGCCGAGGATCAGCTTGAGCGTCTCGGTCGCCTGAAGGGTCCCGATGGTGCCGGGCAATACTCCAAACACGCCGCCTTCCGCGCAGGAGGGGACCAGGCCCGGAGGAGGAGGCTCGGGAAACAAGCACCGGTAGCACGGTCCGTGGTCGGCCCAGAACACGCTTAGCTGGCCTTCGAATCGGAAGATCGAGCCATAGACGTTGGGCTTGTGCGTCAACACCGCCAGGTCGTTGACGAGATACCGGGTCGGGAAGTTGTCGGTCCCGTCCACGAGGATCTGGTACGGCTCCGCAATGCGTCGGGCGTTGTCCGACGTGAACGGTTCATCGTACACGTCCACCTGAACCGCGGGATTGAGATCGAGCAGGCGGTCCCGCGCCGAATGGACCTTGCGGTCGCCCAACCGAGAGGTCCCATGCACGATCTGTCGCTGCAGGTTGGTGAAATCCACGACGTCATAGTCGACGAGCCCGATTCTTCCCACCCCGGCAGCGGCCAGGTACATCGAGACCGGGGAGCCGAGGCCACCGGTTCCAATCACCAGAACGGAAGCCGCCTTCAGTTTCTTCTGGCCTTCGAGCCCCACCTCGGGCATCAAGAGATGCCGCGAGTAACGCAGGATCTCCTCATGCGTCAACTCGGACAGCGGGTTCGATCGCATCGTGTCGCCATTCCCACTCATGGGCTACTCCTCCGCCGCCAGGTTTGGGACGCGGGCCGGATCGGCCGGGACCTCGCCGATGGCGGCCAGCTGCGAAGCCAGCCGATCCACGCGCGCGACGCCATGGTTGACGCGCCTTGGCCTGCCGGTCGAGTCGATCAGGAACGTGGTTGGAACCGCCAGGACGCCCCAGCGATCGGCGAGATCCGGACGAGTCGAAGAGTCGATCTCAAAGACCTGGAGTCGGTCGCCCCAGCGAGCACGCAGTTCGCGCAAAGCGGGTCGCTGCACGGCCTCGCAGGGCTGGCAACCCGGGGCCGTGAAGTACAGCACGGCCGGTCTGCCGTGCCGATAGCCGGGGAAGCCTAGGGCCGCGCGCGAGTTCCGCCAGAGCCAAAGGCGCGACAGCCCATGGTACAGGGCGAACCCGGCGGCACCGATCACGAATGCGATCCCCAGGCGTTCGAGCATCAAGCCTCTGCGGGCGGCCGACGGCCCGGAATGGCCCCGGGAGGCGGTGGGACTCTGAATCCAGGGATGCGAAGGCGGTGGAACCAGTAGTACATGGCGCAGCCGACACAAAAGCCGCCGAACAGATTCAGCGCTGCCAATCCGACGACGACCCAGGCCAGGGCCCAGCCGAGGGTCGGTGTGCCTGCGACCAGGCTCAGCCATGCGACCCCAAGCACAGCGCCTCCGAATCCTTGAGCAAAGACATGGGGCTGGGCGTGATCGCGGACCGGGTCGGGCCGGACAAGACCTGCGGCGCGTAACCCTCGGTAGACGAGGATGAAACCGGGACGGCCGAGAAGAGAGCCCAGCAGCATGACCACTCCAACGGCGGCCGCGATCCAAGGCTGGTCCGTCACGAATCCCAGGATCACAAGAGAGATGATCAGCGCCTGGTTGGTGCGCAGGGCCGAGTAGTCCACAGGTCGCGTCGCGGACCCGGCTCCCCCGGCGATGCTCGGGACGATCAGCAGGCGATCCGCGTCGCGGAGCGGCGTCGCCTCGCCCTGAAGGGTTCGGACATCATCCTCATTCCTGAACACATTCACGTAGGCCCTCAAGCCTCCGCCGTCGGCGTAGAGGTGAGGCCGCAATCCCGGATACTGCCGCGTGAGTTCCTCAAGGGCGGCGCCCACACTCGCGCCTTCCACCTCGACTTCCACGCGGCCCTCCGCGTACGGCCGAAGGGGAGTGGGCAGTCGTATTTTGGTCATCGGGTCAATTCTCCAAGGAGCCGGGTGGAGCCACGTCGAGGTCCTCTTCGAAGAGCTCGCGGCGGTCTTCGGACAGACGCCAGGAACGGGATTGATTCGCTCTTCCGCGGTCGATGCTCGTGATCACATAGGAATACCAGGGCAGGGCCGTCTCGAGGTCGGTCGCCGAGGGGATCGGCGGATGGTCGGGGTGGGAATGGTAGATCCCCAGGACCTCCAAGCCGGCCTTTTCCGCCTCGTTCTCCGTCGCCATGACATCCTCGGGTCCAATTTCGTACCGCCGAGACTGCGAGGCCTCCGGCGCGCGATTCGCCTGCGGCAGGGCACGCACGGCCACGCGATCGCCGTCGTGATCTCGCCCGAGGAGAAAGCCCGCGCCTTCCTTCGGGTAGCTCTCCTCTCCGTGCCGCCGGATGTGATCGAGCGCAGCCGGGTCGATGCGCAGCGTCATCGAAGGTTCCATAGGGGAGTGTCGAGGTACTTGAGGCCCGAATCCGGGATAAGGGCGACCACAACGCCTTTTTGGAGAGTTCGGGCGATCTCGAGCGCCGCCCAAACGCACGCGCCGCCGGAGGCCCCGACGAGCAGGCCTTCACGTCGGGCGAGCTGGCGGGCCATTTCGTACGCCTGTTCGGTCGAGACCGGTCTGGTTTCGTCGGCGATCGTGTCGTCGAAGATGGGCGGCACTGGACTGGACGTCAGGTGCTTGAGCCCTTCCAACCCATGCAAGGGACCGTCTGGCTGAACCGCGATCACCGAGGTATCGGGGCTCGCCTCGTGAAAGAATCGGCCGGCGCCGGTCATCGTCCCGGTCGTGCCCAGCCCGCATACGAAATGTGTGATCCGGCCTTCGGTCTGCGCCATGAGCTCCGGGCCCGTCCCGGAATAATGCGCCTTCCAATTCTCGGGATTCGAATACTGGTCAGCGTAGAAATACAGGTCCGGACACGAGTCGGCCATCCCGGCCGCGACGACACGCGCGCCGTCCGAGCCCTCGAGTGGATCCGTGAGGGTCAACTCGGCGCCGAGGGCCCTGAGGTGGCCCAGTCTCGCGGGGCCGGCGTTCGCCGGAACGGCGAGGTGGACGCGCACATCCAGGGCGGCGGCAAAAGTGGCGTAGGCAATGCCCATGTTGCCCGATGTCGAGTCGAGCAAGACATGACCCTCTCCCAGAAGCCCTTGCTCCAATGCCCGTAACAGAATCCCGCGGGCGGGGCGGTCCTTGACCGAGCCCGCTGGATTGAACCACTCCGCCTTAACCCACAGTTCCACCTCGGGCGCGAGCCCCTCCGAGACGCGGGTCAGGCGTTGGATCGGCGTATTGCCCACCATCGACAACAGGCTCTCGGCTTGGGCCGGGAGGGTCAGTAGCGCGCTCTGAGGGGAGTTCTCGTGCATTCGATCCACCTTCGGAATCACAACGGCCAATCAGCAAGGCGGTGGCGGGGCGCCGGTCCCAAGTTCGGGACCACCTGCGGAGGCCGCCGCTCCTCGTCGATTGGCCGTCTCTGCCCCCTTGGAGGGCGGAGCTCAGGACGAGGCGGCTAGTACCTCCGCCTCGGACATGTGCATCTCAAGTAGGGTTCCATTTCGATGATTTTTATGAGAAACTTCATGCATATTACCCCGTCGAAACCCGCATTGTCAAGGTCGAGTTGGCCCGAGCAATGGGAATCTGTGCTCCGACCGTATTGCTCATCAGAAGAGACGCCCCGCGACCTTGGGACTTAAGGCGGAGGGCTGTTGTCTGTCGGGTGCCGCGGCGCTCAAGTAGAATGACCTCCACGATGCAAGGAGACCTCGCGTGACGGGTTGGATCGGTCGGACCCTTTCGAAGGTCAAGATCGACAAGCAGATCGGCCGAGGCGGGATGGCCGAGGTCTATCTTGGCCTCCACACCACCCTGAATCGTCCCGTCGCCGTGAAGATCCTCCAGGAGCACTACTCGGAGGATGCCCAGCTGATGAGCCGCTTCCATGCCGAGGCGCAGTCGGTCGCGGCACTCCGGCACCCGAACATTGTCCAGGTGTTCGACTTTGACATTATCGACGGTCGTCCCTACATCATCATGGAACTGGTCGATGGGATGTCGCTGGCGGACTATCTGACGGCCTTGTACAGGATGGGACACATCCTGCCGCTGGACACGGTGAACCGGCTGACGGTGGCGATCGCTTCCGCGCTCGACTATGCCCATGCTCGGGACATCGTCCACCGGGACATCAAGCCGGCCAACGTGATGCTGCGCAAGGGGTCCGCGCCCTTCGCCCTCGGCGTCCCGCTGCCGGTCGATGTCGAGCCCGTCCTGACGGACTTCGGCGTTGCGCGGATCGCGAGCCAAACGACGCGGACGGCGACGGGGACGATCCTGGGGACACCGGCTTACATGAGCCCGGAGCAGGTCCTGGGCGAGCCGGTCGACGCACGGTCCGACATCTATTCCCTCGGCATCATGGTCTACGAGCTTCTCGGCGGTCGGCCGCCCTTTGTGGCAGATACAGACACGCCGGCTTCGGTCTTGTACAAACATGTGAACGTCGCGCCTCCGCCGTTGCCCAACACCTCTCCGGAAGTCCAACGTGTGGTGACCAAGGCCCTGGCGAAGGACCGCACCACGCGGTATCAGAAGGCGGGGGAGTTCGCCCGAGAATTGCAGGCGGCGCTCGGGATCGCTGGATCGGCTGTCCCCGTGGCATCGGCCCAGGCCGCGACCCGCGTGGCCGCGCCACCACCGGGGGCAAGCAAGACTCAGGCCGGGAAGCCCAGGCGAACCGGCGTCATGGTGGGCGGCATTGCAGCCGTGGTCCTCGCCGTGGGTTGCATGGCCGCCGTGGGTTGGGCCGCGCTGGGCGGATGGTTCGGACCGACGGTGACGGCGACGTCCGCCCCGGTAGGGATCGTCGATGGATCGACCACGCCTGGCGAAGCCGCCACGATCGCCCCCCTGGTTGAAATCCCGCCCGCGAGCGGTCTCCTGGTATTTCGTGACGCCGCGCTCACAGGCACGATCGCGGGTCTGATCGCACCGCCCGCTGGTTTCGTATACGAGGCTTGGTTGACAGGCCCCGACCTCGAACCCCTAAGCTTGGGGAGGCTCAACCCGGCAGATTCTCAGGTCTCCCTCCAACAAATCGATCCCTCGGGAAGGAACTTGCTGGGGCAGTTTCTCGGATACGTCATCACGCTGGAGCCTGAGCCCGACGTCAGTCCGGCGATGTCAGACCACGTGGCGTACGTTGCCGAGGTCCAAAGTGAGATCCACGCGTGGGTTCAGCTTGTGGAGGCCGAGTCCCGGGGAGCGCCTCTCGGCCAGGCGGTGACGTTCGGCCTTCAAGGACAAGCTGTCCCCTACAACAGCCATCTCGATCTCGCCGTGGGGAGTATCAATGCGGGCGATTTGGGCGGCGGGCACACCCATGCGGAGCACGTCATCAACATTGTCGAGGGCGCATCGGGCGACCAATTCGCGGATTGGAATGGCAATGGACGCTTTGAGAATCCCGGGGATCCGGTGGGCCTGGTCCCCTACTTGAGCGTGTACCGCGAGCTCCTCTTGGGCGCGGCGCGTTCGCCGGACGTCACGCCTGAGAATCAGGCCCTTGCGCAGCGATTGGCAACGGAGATCTCGAACTTATTGGTGACCGCCGACGAGGCGCTCGACCTTTGTCTGCGACTCGCCAGCGCCGATCAGGCGGCCGAGGCCGCGCCCTTGGCCACACAACTGAGCGCGCATCGCATGCAGAATTCGGTGGAGAGTCTTCTCAGCCAGGCGGCCGGGCTGCCTCTGTCGATCACCTTGGACGTATCCACGCTTCCCCGATAGGTCCGCCGCAATGTGGATCGGGTCAATAGGTTAATCGGTCGACCCGGCGGAATTCTAAGTCCCTCGACCCGATCGTCTTCGCAATTCCCAATTGACCACTCGATACCCATGTATCTCTTGACCTAAGGGTGGCACGCTCCTTGCCCTCCGAGGGACCGATGTCCTGCGCGCGTGGACGAGGCGGGTTGATATAATGACGCCAGCGCGGATCGGCGACTACCCACAATGGCTGAAACCACGGAAACCAAGTCCGGTCGCGCGAGCGGCGCATCCGAACCCAGCGTGATGAGGCACCTCGCTGTGGCCGCGGGTGTCGCCGCGCTCATGGCCACGGTCTTCACCGCTTGGACGCCCGCCTCTCTGAGCCCAGGCGAACTGGCCGAGAGGCTTGCCGCAGCGCTAGAGGGCCAGGGGGCTCCCGAGAGCGCGCAGGTCGCGGTCCCGGCTGCGGGGGCGCTTCCCCAAGGCCTTCGCATTGGCATCGTGGCCGGCCACTCCGGCCTTCACCCGGACACGGGCATCCCCGACCCGGGGGCCGTCTGCCCCGATGGGTTGACCGAAGTCCAGGTGAACTCTTCTATCGCCGAACTCGCCGTCGAGGGCCTGCGACTCGCAGGGCTGGAGCCGGACCTTCTCCTAGAGTGGGATCCGCGCCTGACCGGATATCGCGGCGTGGCCCTGGTTTCGATTCATACCGACTCGTGTTTGGGAATCAATCCGGAGGCCACCGGATATAAGGTTGCCGCCGCGGTGGACACGGCCATCCCCGATCGTTCGCAGCGCCTCGTCACCTGCCTGGCGGACCGGTACGCGGGCGCCACCGGCTTGCCCTTCCATCCGGGGAGCATCACCCGGGACATGACGGAATACCACACGTTCTATGAGATCCACAGCTCCACGCCTGCAGCCATCATCGAGGTCGGCTTCCTTTATCTCGACCGGGGATTTCTGACCCAGAGTCCGGAGAAGGCCGCCAGCGGAATCGTCGAGGGTATCCTCTGTTACCTGCACAATCAGCCGGCAACTCTTCCGGCCGAACCCGCTCCATGACAACCGCACCGCCGGACGCCCTGCGCGACGCGCTGGATGCGTGTCGCGCCGCACTGCGTCATCAGGATCGGGCCGAGGCCCGAAGGCGGGCGCGAGAAGCCATCCGCCTCGCGCCGGACCAGGAAGCGCCGTGGCTCTTCTTGGCTGCCGCCTCCGAGCCGCGCGCCGGCCTCGCCTACCTTGCCCGCGCGCTGGCGATCAACCCCCGCAGTCCCGCGGCGCGCAAAGCCATTCGTTGGATGGTCCGGCGGTTGCCGGCCACGGAACGCGCCGATGCCTGGCGGGAAGCTCGTTTGCCGGAGGACCTCAAGCCGGCAACCCTGTCGCTGGATCGCCTCTCGCTGCGCCGGGCCTTTTCCTTTCGGAACGCACTGCCCGCGCTCGGTCTGGCGCTGGGCGTAGGGATCTGGATCGGGGGCCAGCCGGCCGACGCGCGTCAACCGCAGCGCGCCGCCAATCCGGTGGCCAAGGCGACCTCGACTCCGACTGCCACGTCGACTCCGACTTCGACCCCGACGTCGACGCCGACCCCCACTCCCACGTTGACGCCCACCCCGACATCGACGCCCTCCCCGCGTCCCGCCGTGGTCTGGACATACTCGTTCGACCCGAACGAGCTCGCGGACGAGGGACGCTGGATTGACGTGGACTTGAGCGCGCAGCGTGTGACCGCGTATGAAGGCGCCACCCCGGTCCGGTCCTTCGTCGTCTCGACGGGGACAGCGGCCCATCCGACCGTCACCGGGCAATTCCGCATCTGGATCAAGCTCCGAGCCACGGCCATGTCCGGCCCGGGGTACTACCTTCCAGGCGTTCCGTACACGATGTACTTCTATCGCGGGTATGCGCTCCACGGGACGTACTGGCACAATAACTTCGGGACGCCCATGAGTCACGGATGCGTCAACCTCCGCACATCCGAAGCGGAATGGCTATTCGGCTTCGCCTCGGTCGGGACGCTCGTCAACGTCCATCCTTAGGCCCGGTTCTTGCACAACGGAAACCGGGTAACCCCCCAGCGCCATGGCGAAGACGCCCCGCAACCCTGAACGGATCTCGCGCCGCCAGTTCCTCGGCCTGAGCGCTTTCCAGATGCTGGCCCTCGCGCCACCTCTGCGGTGGGCCGGATCGCTTCATCCATCCGACCCGGGGGATGCCCTCCTGGGCCGGGTCTTGGACCCGACCGCCGATGTATTCCGGAGGCCGAGCTTCTCGAGCGAAAAGGTCAAGCTGCTCTGGCAGGACGATGTGGTCGCCCTGGACGAAGCGTTGATGGGGGACCATTACCCCGACCACAACCGCATCTGGTACAAGGCGCCCAACCTCGGCTTTCTGCACTCGGCGTCGTTGCAACCCGTACACAACCGGCCGAACGAGCCCCTGGCCAGAATCCCGTACGGCGGGATGCTGATGGAAACCACGATCCCGTATGTCGACGCACTGTGGAAGCCTAAGCTGGACGCGGAGCTCGCGTACCGCTACTACTACTCCAGCACCTGCTGGGTGATTGGAGTCGTCCGCGACTCGCGGGCCCGGCGTTGGTATCACATCCACGACGACAAGTACGACTACCATTTCTATGCGCCCGCCGAGGCGCTTCGCCCCATTCCGCTCGCCGAACTCACGCCCATCGCCGCCGATGTCCCGGCCGCGGAGAAACGAATCGAGGTTCTCCTCGGGTCGCAGTGGGTCGAATGCTATGAAGGCGCGGATCTCGTGTTCTCCGCCCGGGCTTCGACCGGCCGCTTGTTCGCCGACGGCGGATATGCCACGCCGGAGGGCGAGTTCTCCACGTTCTGGAAACGGGCCTCCCGCCACATGTCGGCAGGAAATCGCGCCTCCGGGTACGATCTGGTCGGCGTCCCTTGGGTGTCGTATCTCACCGAGGACGGGATATCCCTTCACGGGACGTACTGGCACAATGACTTTGGTGTGCCGCGGAGCCACGGGTGCATCAATCTGACAGCGGAAGCCGCGAAATGGATCTACCGCTGGACCCTGCCGGTCGTCCCGACGGGAATCCAGCAGGCCTGGGAGGACTCCGGGACTCGAGTGACGATTCGGTCCTGAGTCTAAAAGGGGTGAGATTCCGCATCCTGAGCCCTTCGACAAGCCTTCGACTGCGCTCAGGCCAAGGCTCAGCGTGGGGATCATTTTTGTGCCGCCTCGCCTTAATCTCGGTCGGCGCCACCCTCTTTGACCATTAAGTCCAAGCCGAACTCCGATCTCTCCCTCACTCGCGAACAGGCGCGGCGTTTCCTGCTCCAGCATCAAGGATTGTCGCCCCCGCGAACCCTGCGCGGGCGCCGTGGGGTCCAAGCCTTCCTCCGCCGCGTCGGCTGCATCCAATTTGACCCGCTCGACGTCGTGGGACGAAACCCGGACCTGGTCCTTCAGGCCCGCGTGCGCGACTATCGGCCCGAGCTCCTGCGGCGCATGCTGTATCACGATCGTGACGTCCTGGATGGATTCGACAAGGTGGCCAGCGTGCACGGTGCCTGGGATTGGCCCGCCTTCCGCCGCGCGCACCGCGCGTATCGCAAGCGGCTGGGAGCGCCCGGCCTGCCGGTAAGCGCCATCTTGCCGAAAGTGCGGGCCGCCTTCAAGCAGCGCGGTCCGCTCTCCTCGATCGATCTCGAGTTCGGAGAGATTGTGCGCTGGGATTGGTCGACGTCTCGCCTCGCCCGCGCCGCCCTCGACAGCATGTTCTATTGGGGTGAGCTCGTCGTGCACCACCGCGTCCACAGCCGCAAGATCTATGACCTCGCCCAGCGCGCCCTTCCACCCGAGTTGCTATCCACGCCGGACCCCCACGGCAGCGAACGCGCGTATCGGGAGTGGAGGGTGCTGCGTCGCATTGGGGGTGTCGGGCTCCTGTGGGCGAGGATGAGCGAGGCTTGGCTGGGGATATCGTCGATGAAAAGCCCGGAGCGGAGACTCATCCTAGCCCGTTTGTTGGAGGCGGGGAAGCTCTTGCGTATCCGGGTGGACGGGATCGCCGATCCCCTCTACGTTCGTGCGGAAGACTGGACGGGGTTCAAGGAGACAGCCAGCTCCCCATCATCACCCAGGCAGGCGGTGGTGATCGCGCCGCTGGACAATCTCCTTTGGGACCGGCGATTGCTCAAAGCGCTGTTCGAATTCGATTACCGCTGGGAGGTGTACGTCCCGCCCGAGCGCCGACGCTATGGATACTACGTCTTGCCCGTCCTGTACGGCGATCGTTTCGTCGCCCGGTTCGATCCCGCGCGGGACCCGGAGCGCGGGGTTCTTGTGATCAAGAACTGGTGGTGGGAGAAGGGCGTGAAACCGTCGCCGGCCATCCGAGCTGCCCTTCGGGATTGTTTCCGAGAGTTCCTCGCCTACGCCGGCGCCTCTCGTCTGGAAGTGCAGCACGAGCCGCGGGAGAAGTCGGGTCTGGATGGTCTGCGGGCGGCTGCGGGAGAATGAACCCTGCGGGATTGGGGCCCAGGGTCCTCTGGTATCATCCGGGTGTGGCGCGGTCCCCATTGTTCGGCGGTCTGGTCGTGGATGAGGCGGAGAATCCCGTCCGTACCACTACCGTCGGTGACGAGTCGTTTTATGTCATCGACGACAGCGGCTTCAAGCGCCACGTCGACAGCGCCAGCGTAGATCGCCAGGTCTTGGCGGTATTGCACGAGGCGATTCGCGGGAAAGAGGGGGAGCTCACCGAGGAAGCGCTCCGACGGATGGGGCAGAACGATATTTTCAGCCAGGCGGCCCTGGAACGATCCCTTCGCCAGGCGGGCGATCACCTCGACGAGCTCTTGGAACGCGGCATCCCCGAAGATGCTCGAGCCTGGTTGGGGATGGTGGGTTTCCGGGTGGTGGTCGACCTGCATGGTCAGGTCGTACGCGTGGATCAGCCCTCGGCGCCCGAAGAGCCGCCCGATTGAGGCGGCTTGGGGGCCTGCTAATGTCCCTCCAATGGTCCGGGGTTAGAATCCGAGGCGTACCGAAAGGATCCTAGGCGTGCCCCTGTCGCAGTACATCTTCGATGTGGATGAGGCGTCGTTCGAAAGCGGAGTCTTGCTTCGCTCGCACGAGGTACCCGTGGTGGTTGATTTTTGGGCGCCCTGGTGCGGGCCTTGCCGCGTCCTGGGCCCGCTCCTGGAGAGGATGGCGATCGAGGCCGGAGGCAGTTTCCACCTCGCCCGCGTCAATGTGGACGAGAATCCCGGATTGGCCACTCGCTACGGGGTCCAGGGAATTCCTGCGGTCAAAGCGTTCCGCAGTGGCACGGTCCAATCGGAGTTTGCCGGCGCGCAGGCGGAAAACATGGTCCGCCGGTTCCTGAAAGATCTCGGTCCGGACGCCGATCAACAGGCCGTCGAGAAAGCCCGCAGCCTGCTGGCGACGCGCCACTGGGACGAGGCCGAAGCCGAGTTTCGCTCGGTGCTGGAGCGAAGTGAAGGCAATGCGGCCGCCGCCCTGGGCCTCGTGGAGAGCCTCCTTTTACAAGGCAAGGGCGGGGACGCTCGCGAGCTGCTCCAAAGTTTCCCGCGCGGGAATGAATGGGCGCGGGCCGAGAGGTTGATCCCCCTCGCCGACCTGCTGAGCCAGGTCGAAACCCGCGGCGACTCGGCGGGCGAGGACGATTTGGGTGTCAGTCTGCATCAGGTGGGCCGGCTGATCGCGCGCGGTAATCTCGAAGCGGCCATGGACGGCTTGCTCGGCATCCTTCGACAAGACCGGAATTACCGGAAGGGGCTCCCGAGGCAGATCTTGCTCGGACTATTTTCGCTGTTGGGGGATGAAGATCCGCGGACCCGGACCTACCGCGAGGAACTCGCCTCGGTCCTCTTCTAGCTCTGCTGCCCGACCTTACCCCATCCCCTCTCCTCTCCGGAGAGGGGCAAACTCGCTCCCCCCCTTCCCGGAAAGCGAAGGGGCCGGGGGTTAGGTCCACGGCGGATTGCCTCAGGGAATGGCTACCTTCGTGTGAATCCAAAGAGGACCCGGCCAAGCCGGGTCCTCTTTGTCTCTCCGATCACCGACCCCTTACTGAAGGATCAGGGTTCCCCAGGTCGTCGGGTCCAGCAACTTCCGCGTCGAGACGCTGGATACCAGAGTCTGCTGAAGGGTGGTCCCCGCCGTGTCATCATCGGAGAGGGAGAGCGCGAAACCGTACCGGTTTCCGGCCGAGGGTGTGGCCCCGAGGAGGGTCCACGGGATGCTCGCCTCGAGGGTGTAGCCGTCGCTGGTCGAGTCCGCCTGAACGTGCACCGATGCGGCCGAGCCGGCGTACGCTTTCGGGTACCAGCGGTATGCCTCGGGGGCGAGGGACCCGAAATTCCCGGGGGAAAGGCCAAGCTGCGTGTCGTCCAAGCTCAGGGTTTTTTGCGTGAAGTCGGTATCGAGATTGGCATCGAATTGGATTTCAACAATGTCGCCCCGGTACATCCGGGATCCGCGGGCGATCGACACGTGCGCATCGTCCCGAACTCGGACCGCGAGATAGAGGTTGGAGGCATCCCAGGTCAAGTAATACGTCCCGCTCATATCGGTCGAGCCGGACCACAGCGAGCATCCGTACGTGCACGCGTCCGCCACGTACGAGATCGTCGCCCATTCGCCGAGGTCACCGTCGATGGTGGGGGCGGAGCTCCGGAGCGGCGCGTAAGCCGGAGAGCCATTGGGCCGGATCCCGCCGGAGGGAGCGGTGGGAACGAAGACGGTGACCAATGGTCCGGCCAGGGTGGCCGTTGGTTCGGGTGAGCCGGCGAGGGGCGGCAGCGTGGGGACCTCTGCGGTCGGTGTCTCCGTCGGCGCGAAGATCACGGTCAGGGTGAGGTTGGGTGTGGGAAACGTAAAAGGTGTCGGGGAGGCAAGCCCGGGAAGCGTGCACGAGACCGCCGCAGCGCTCAGCAGTAAGAGGCCAAGGATGCTATTGCGCTTGAGCATTCAGACCTCCACTTTCTGGCGCAGTCGGCCCAGCGGGTGGGGCGGGTGGGAGTCGAACCCACACGAGGTCGCCCTCAGAGGATTTTAAGTCCCCGGCGTCTGCCAATTCCGCCACCGCCCCATCGAGATTGTATCCCATCGCCGTCATGGCACAGGACAAACGCCCTCGAACGTGAAAATCTCAAGCCGCTCCAACACGGCGTCTGAATCCGCCGTGCCGGACGAGCTCAGCCACACCCACGCGTCGAGCTCGCCCGCAGCCACCTGGCGCATCTGCGCGCCGAGCGCCGAGTACACCCATGCGGCACCGCCATCGCGGTGAAAGTAGGCCCAGTACATGCAGGCGCCCGGGGTGCCGCAGCCGCAGAGGCACGGTTCCGAAGGAAAGGCGCAACCTTCCTGGTCGATCGAGCATACCAGCGACCCCATGGCGTTGCGCGAATCCAGGCTCACCGCCATGCCCGAGCGGCTCAGCAGTTCTTCGCCAGGGAGAGTCGATCCTTCAAACTCGACGCAGGCCGTCCGTGTCGAACCGTCGGCATGCAACACCACCAGTCCGGCCCGGTTCAGGGTGGTGGAGGCAGCCGGCGTGCTCCCCGCGGCGCAGGCGGCGAGGAGCAGCGCCGAAAGGAGCACGATTCCTGTTCGCGGCATCGACATCGGCGGCCTCCAGACCCTCCCGCAGGACGGGGGCGGGAGTATAGAGTCGCACGTTCGGCCGAGCAAGATGCACGGCCGGGGGCGGTGCTATAATTCGCCCCCAGGATCCCATGGCATGCTGAAAGGACTCGGAAAGATTCTCGGCGCCGATCCTACGCGCCGGGCGATCGAACGATTCACTCCCCTCGTCGACCAAATCCAAGCGCTGGAGCCCGAGATGCGGCGCCTGAGCGACGATGAGCTTCGGGACAAGACCGAAGCTTTCCGCGCGCGCCTGGCGGGTGGGGAGCCTCTCGAGGGGCTGATTCCAGAGGCCTTCGCAGCCGTTCGGGAAGCCTCCGTCCGCAGCATCGGCCTGCGCCACTTTGACGTCCAGCTGATCGGCGGGATCGTGCTCCACGAGGGAAAGATCGCCGAGATGCGCACGGGTGAAGGCAAGACCCTTGTGGCCACGCTGCCCTTGTACTTGAACGCCCTGCTCGGCCGGGGAGCTCACCTCGTCACCGTGAACGATTACCTGGCGCGGCGCGACGCGCGCTGGATGGGCCCGGTTTTCGACCGCGTCGGCCTCAGCGTGGGCGTGCTGCAAGAGGCCGCCCGAACCGAAAACGGCCACAAGGCCTTCCTTTTCGACCCGGCCGAAGAATCCACGCACGAGGATTCCCACCAAATGCGTCTCGTGGACCGCAAGCTCGCCTACGCGGCCGACATCACGTATGGCACGAACAACGAATTCGGCTTCGACTACCTGCGGGATAACATGGCCCAGAGTCTCGAAGCCCGGGTGCAGCGTGGCCACGCCTACGCCATCGTCGACGAGGTGGACAACATCCTGATCGATGAGGCCCGGACCCCGCTCATTATCTCGGGCCCGTCGCAGGAAGACCCGCGTCTGTACGAGCAAATGGCGCGGGTGGTCAAGGGGCTGAACCCGGAGGACTACGAGGTTCAAGAGCGCGACCGGACGATCGCGCTGACCGAGATTGGCGAAGACCACGTCGAGCAGCTCCTCGGCACCACCCTGCGCGATCCGGAGCGGCCAGAGGACATCACCCCCGAGCAGGCCCGGCTCTTGGGGCATCTCGAGCAGGCGCTTCGGGCGGAGAACCTCTTCCGCCGCAATAAAGACTACGTGGTCCAGGGGGGCCGCGTCATCATCGTCGACGAGTTCACCGGGCGCCTGATGGCGGGACGCCGCTGGTCGGACGGCCTGCATCAGGCGATTGAAGCCAAGGAAGGCGTCAAGATCCGGCAGGACAACGTGACCTATGCCACGATCACGCTCCAAAACTACTTCCGCAAGTACGAAAAACTGGCGGGGATGACCGGCACGGCCGTTACGGAGGCGGAAGAATTCAACAAGATCTATAGGATGGACGTCGTCCCCTTGCCGACGAACCTCGAATACCGGGCTTCGCTCACCGAATCGGACCTGGTCGAAGTCGAAGACCGGGAGAACGGCTCCCGGATCACATTCTTCGCCCGCCGAAGCGATGAGGCTCGCACACCGATCTTTTGGCGGCGCAGAGATCACCCGGACGTCGTCTTCCGGACCGAAGAAGCCAAATTGCGCGCCGCCACCGGGGAGATCGTCCGCCGCCACGTGCTCGGTCAGCCGCTCCTGGTAGGGACCACTTCGGTCGAGCTTTCGGAACGGCTTTCCGGCCGCCTTCGGCCCGAGCTCCTTCAGAAGCTGGCGCAAACCCTGGTCGTGCGCGCCGCCTACCTCCAGGCGCACGAGATTCCGGACGACGGAGTCCGGGTGGAGGCATTGGACCCACTCTACGCGCCCATGGACAAGCTCGATCTGGCGGCGCTGCGCACGATGGCCCGCGAGCTCAATCTGCCCGCGTCGCCTAGCCATCCTGAATTCCTGGCTCGCCTGGCGACCGCGCTCGAGCTCGAGGCGGAGCACGCGCCGGCGCTGGGAAAGCTCCTTGCCGGGGGCGTCCGCCACAATGTCCTGAACGCCAAGAAGCACGACGAGGAGTCGCGCATCATCGCCGACGCCGGAGCCCTGGGCGCGGTGACGATCGCCACCAACATGGCCGGCCGCGGCGTGGACATCAAGCTCGGTGGCGAGATCGCCGAGGAGGTCCTGGCGGCGGTGAATCGAATCCTGCGCCGTGCGGGGGTGGACCAGCCCGACGCATTCAACCTGGAGGAGCGGCTGGCGCGCCTCGAAGCTGCGGACCGGGAGCACATCGGGATCTACGGTCCCGAGGCGGAGCTCTTCCGGTCGTTCATGGAAAACGAACGGAAGGTGAAAGAGGCCGGCGGCCTTCACGTGCTCGGGTCCGAGCGCCACGAATCACGGCGAATCGACAACCAGCTGCGGGGGCGGGCCGCCCGCCAGGGCGACGCCGGCTCCTCACAGTTCTTCCTCTCGCTCGAAGACGAGCTTATGCGCCTTTTCGGGGGCACGGGAGTCTCGGCCTTGATGCAGCGGTTGAACATGGACGATGCCATGCCCATCGCGCACGGAATGGTGGATCGAACGATCGAGCAAGTGCAGTCGAGAGTCGAAGGCGCCAACTTCGACACCCGCAAGCATCTCCTCGAATACGACGATGTGTTGAATCAACAGCGCGAGGTGTACTACGGTCAGCGCAACCGTGTGTTCGAGAAAGAAGACCTGGGCGAGGATCTGTCCCAAATGCTCGACGTCGAAGTCGAACGCAGGGTCCAGGTCTCTCAGGCGGACGCGGAGGGGGGCTGGAAGCTGCTCGCCTGGCTCGAAGAGACTCAGCCGACTCTAGGCGGCGAAACGAACGAACCGTTCCCTTCGTACCTCCTTCGTCTCTTGCTGGAGCACCTCGAGGATCGGGGGGAAGGCGGTGCGGTCCGGGAGGGACTGCTCGAGATCGCCCAGGGTTCGCTGGCCGCGCAAGGGGAGCACTTGGAGGCCACGGTCGAGGAGCAACTCGAGCGCGCCTCGGAGCGGCACGTGGAACTCGTTCGCCAGAGGCTTGATCTCGCGGACACCGCCGTCGAAGGGGCCATCGCGGAGGCCGAGGAAACCGGCTCGCCGGTCGACCCGAGAGCCCTGCTCGCCACGGTGGAGCAGACCGCCGGCGTGCGTATCCAGATGGATCCGACCGGCTCCGAAGCGCTGCGTCGAGACCCGACGTCGATCCGCCGTGTCCTGCCTCAACTCCTCGAGGCCAGCGTCGGCCTGCGGATTTGGACCGGGATGGTCGCCTGGGTGGAGAATCGTCTTGGGGAGAGTCTCGGTCTCGCGGCCAATCCACCGGAGGGCGGATGGGAGGCCGCGGCGGAGTCGATCCGTGAGTCGTTCCACAAGGCCTGGGCCCAGAAAGTGGAGCGCTCGCTTTCCGAGCTGGAGACCGAATTGGGGAAGGCGCTTCCGGATGGACAAAAAGTGGAATCCGTCCAGAAACTCCGGCTCCTGCTCCAAATGAGTTACACCCAGCGCACGCTGTTCGATCGAAAGACCCACCAACGCCGGTCTTTGTTGGTCGCCCGCCTCATGTATCCGTATTACGCGGCGCGGTTCCTCGAGGGTCTGCCCGCGGAAACGCTTCGCCAGCGCCTCCTGGATCATCTCGAGACGGGCCAGGACGCGATCTACCTCGCGGTCGGCAAGGCGGAGCTCCTTCGGCTCGGGGATCAGGAAATCGGGTCGCTCGACGAAACCCTGCGCACGCGCCTCTTCCAGGAATTGGGCGAGGCGAGGCTGCGGGAGGTGTCCGGGCGGACCGCGGTGGATTTGCGAGAGGACCCGGACGTAACCCGGGCGGTCGGGCGCGCCGCACTGACCGGCGCCTACCGATCCCTGATCCTGTCTGTCGGCGACCGGCTCTGGGTGGAATACCTCACCCAAATGGAAGCCTTGAGGACCTCGATTGGGCTCGAAGCCTACGGCCAGCGCGATCCTCTCGTCCAGTACAAGAGCCGGGCGTTCGATATGTTCCAGCAGCTGCTGGGCGATATCCGCGCCGGCGTCGTCTCGCGGATGTTTCGCTTCCAGGTGCGATCGGCGACGCCGGGGGCCGCGGGTCCGGGCACAGACCCGCCCATCCCCGCCGGGTCGATCGGCCCGCCAGCCCAGTCGGAGGGTGATCAGGCGGGAAAACGCAAGCGGCGGCGCCGCCACCGATGACGCTGAGGCACAATCTCAGCCCGTCCCCTCTCTATTTGTGCTGCATTTCACAATAGGACGGAGCCGCCCCATGCTCCGGGCAGGGACCTAGATCAATCCTCAGTCATTAGCCGTCAGCTGTCAGGACCGCTCTTATTGAAGACTGAGGACAGATGGCTGATGACTCTTTGAGTCGCAGCCGTCGGCGTGCGGAGCGACCTCGTGCGAATCGGCGATCTCGAGATCGACATCATCAGCGACGGAGTCGTGTGGGTCGATGCCGGGGGACCCTTCGGTCTGGTGCCCCGCGCCGTGTACGCGAAGACCTGGCTGCCGGACGCGAGCAACCGCGTGCCGATGAGCCTGCATGTGGTCGTCGTCCGATCCGAGGGCAAGACCTTCCTCATCGACAATGGTTTGGGAACCAAGCTCAGCCCCGCGGAACAGAGACGTTGGGGATGGGTCCGCCCCCCGGGCGGCCTCGAGGCCGGTTTGGCCCGGCTCGGCCTCGGCGTGGACGACGTCGACGGAGTGATCAACACGCACCTCCACGCAGACCACTGTGGGGGCAATACCGTCACCACCTCGTCCGGGATCGAGCCGCGTTTCCCACGTGCGACCTATTGGGTCCAGCGGATGGAGTGGGCGGATGCCAACCATCCGGATGCCCGCACCCGGTCGACGTACTTCGCCGAAAACTACGCGCCGCTCGTGCGGGCGGGGCGCTTCCGACTCTTGCACGGCGAGACGTCGCTCACTTCCCACGTGTCGTGCATTCCCCTGCCCGGACACACGCGCGGGCAACAGGGCGTGCGGCTGGTTTCAGGAGAGTGGGTGGGTTTGTGCGTTGCCGATCTGGCCAGTTACGCGATCCATTTCTCGCACACGGCGTGGCTCACCGCCTACGATGTCCTGCCGCTCGAGAATCTGGCCACCAAGCGGCGAACCCAAGCGTGGGCCGTCCATACGGGTGCGTGGATTTTCTTCCCCCACGATCCGTTCACTCCCGTGGGTCAGGCCCGAGAATCAAACGGGCGCCTCCATGTGGAGGCGCCCGCCGCGGCCGCCGAGCTCACGGACGGGCTTCCCACTCCGACACCGCCTCGCGGATGAGTTTCCGGACGCCTTCGTCGGGGACCTTGTCCATCTCATAACGCTCGACCCCCAGGAACACCTGGACCACTCCGGCAGAATCGACCAGGCGTACGCCCTGTTTTCCGACGCCGGTCTCCGCGATCTTACGCGCCAGAATCCCGTTGATCTGTTCGATCATGGTGCGGGCTGGAGGTGTGGCGACCTCACGCGGTGCACCCCGCGGCCGATGGGCGGCCTCGACGTCGGTCATCCATCGCTGCAAGTCGCCGGACGCGTATTGGATCCGCGTCCAATCGGAGGATGCGCGCAGCTCCTTCGCGGACTGGTATTCCTTGTCACCCACACGAACGATCAGTTCCCCTGTCACCTCGTTGCGCTCGAGCGTGGCGACCTGGACATTGGCGCGCCCGGAGGACGCCGCCGGCCGAGGCGCGGGCGGGGCCACCGGAATGGCGGGCGCAGGCGGGGCCACCGGAATGGCGGGCGCGGGCGGGGCTAGCGCGGGTGTGGGGGGAGCCGCCCGCGCGACCGGGCTGGGCGGGGGTGGCTCCGGTGCAGCGAGGGGTGGGGCGGGCGCCGGTTCCACACTCGTCAAGGCGTCGGCCTCTTGGCCGGAACCGCGCTCCCTACGGCTGATGACGATCGCGTACGCGAGCAGGCCCAACGCCAGGCCGGCAGCGATCAGAACGACTCCGGTGAGCAATTGGTTGTCCATTACCTTCGCCTCGCGGGTTGGCACTTTGGGCAGAAGTGGCTGGACCTTTGTCCAATCACGCGCCGCTGAATGGCGGTCCCACACACTGGGCAAGGTTCGCCCGTCCTTTGATAGACCCGGAAGTGATTCTGAAACCCCCCTCCTCGATAGACCCAATCAATGCTGGCGCCGTTGTGATGAAGGCCCTCCGCCAGGGCGGCGTGAATTCCGGCCCACAACCGGCCAATTTCCACGGCGGTGAGACTGTCGCTCCGACGTAGGGGATGGAGGCCGGCTCTGTGGAGCGCCTCGTCCGCGTAGATATTCCCCAGGCCCGCGAGGAACGTCTGGTCCAGAAGGAGGGGCTTCAGGGCCCTGCGCCGGGCGCGGAGCCGATTCGTCAGTTCGACCGCGGTGAATTCGACGGACAACGGTTCCGGCCCCAGAGGTTCGAGCACGCTGGCAGGATCCTCGACCCAATAAACCCGGCCAAACTTGCGCGCATCGCTGAAGCGCAAGTCCCAGCCGTCGCCGAGATGGAACACGGTTCGGTCGAAGCGCTGACGGGGTTCGTGGGCGCGGGTTAGGTACAGGTCCCCGCTCATCTTCAGGTGGACGAGCATCGACCCCTGATCGAGGCCGAAGACCAGGTACTTCCCGCGCCGGCCGACGTCGCGAATCGTCTGATGGCGGATGTGCCGCCGGAATGACCCGGCCGAGGGGCGGGCAATGTGGCGCGGCCAGCGGATCGTGACGGTCTCGATGCGCTTCCCCTGGAGGGAAGGGACTCCGTCATGGCCTTCGCGCAGATGACGCGCGATCGTTTCCACTTCCGGGAGTTCAGGCACGGCTAGGAATTATACCCTTGCCTTTTGGAGGGCAAAGTTCGCCGCCGAAATGAGGACGGACGAGTAACGAGTGAATAGTGAATAGTGGATAGTGGATAGTAGAAAGGGAATGGGTCCATGCTCCCCCTTCCCCGATCGACCCCTTGACCGGTTTACCGATGGACGGCTCCGTACCTTCAAGTTTCAGGGGACCTGCAAGAAGGGCTGGATTTGGTCCAGTTTCGCCTGCCCAATCCCCGGCACGCGCAGAAGATCCTCGATCCGGGCGAAGGGTCCGTGGGCCTCGCGGTACGCGATGATGTTCGACGCCAGGACGGGGCCGATTCCTGGCAGAGTCTCGAGCTCCGTGGCCGTAGCCGAATTCAGCGAGAGCAAGCCCGAGCTGGGAGAGGCAGGGAGCGCGGTCCCAGGCGTCGGAATGGGCGATGCGGTTGGGATCGCAGGCACGACCACCTGTTGACCGTCGGCCACAGGTGCCGCCAGGTTGAGGCGATCCACAGCCGCCTGCGGCAGGACTCCGCCTGCCGCACCCACCGCGTCCCGTACCAGAGCGCCCAAGGGCAGAGGATAGACGCCGGGTCGCACCACGGCGCCGGTGACGTGGATGTAAAGAGGCTTGGGGGTGGGCGGCGGGAGGAGGGTCACAGGGCTGCCCCTTGGCTCTGCGATCAGGAGCAGGATCAGCCCGGAGGCGAGGAGGCCGAAGAGCAGACCGGTGAGGAGAATCTCGAGTCGAGCGCGCATGGTCTTTCCCCCTTGGAGATACGCGTGCGCTCCATGATACCTCCGTATGGGCGTGAGACTATAATCGCGGGCCGTGCCACCCTTTTACACGCGCGACGGGGACGATGGAACGACCCGCCTTCTGGGCCCGGAACGTGTCCCTAAGGATGACCCGAGGCCCGAGGCGTATGGGAGTGTGGATGAGGCCTCGGCCGCGCTGGGCGTCGCTCGCGCTCAGGCGCAGTCCGCCGAGACCCGGTCCGCACTTCTCGTCGCCCAGCGAGACCTCTACCATGTCATGGCTGAGCTCGCCGCCTCCGCCGACCTCGCCGAGCGCTTCCGAAGGATTGACGCCGCCCGGGTCGCCTGGTTGGAGGACGAGACCGACCGGTTCGCAAGCCAAGTGCAAATCCCCAAAGACTTTGTCGTGTTCGGGGATACGTCGTCCGGAGCCGCGCTGGATCACGCCCGGACTACCGTTCGCCGCGCTGAACGCAGGCTCGCGGGTCTCCTCCGCACCGGCAGCCTGCCCAACGCCGACCTCCTTCGCTACCTGAATCGTTTGTCGTCGCTCTGTTTCGTCCTGGCGCTGTGGGAGAACGAGCGGGGAGGGGTGGCGACTCCTCCGCTGGCCAAGGCCAGTTCGTAAGAGAGAAGTAAACGGCCGGCCTCGCAGGGGCACGTGACCCTACGGGGCAGCCCTTACGATCGTCAGGGAAGGGCTTCCTCAAGAAGCTGAGCAAATTCCCCGTACGAAACTAGGCCCACCAGACTGCGCCCATTGATTATGAAACTGGGTGTGGCGTTCAACCCCGCCGATAGAGCGGCCTGAGCATCGGCTTGGACCTCCCCGGCGAATCGGCGCTGATCTACGCAGGTGCTGAACGCGCCCGAGTCGAGGCTGATCCCGTTGGCGAACTCCAGAAGGCGAGAGTCGGAGAAGGCTTGAGGATTGGTCTCATCCTGGTTCAGGTAGAGGACGTCATGGTACGCCCAAAAGGCACCTTGATCGCGCGCACACAGGCTCGCTTCGGCCGCCCGGACCGACGGCGCTCCCAGGACCGGGAATTGGCGGTACACGAAGAAGACCACGCCGGGCTCGACATATTCGAGGATGAGGCGCGGTTCGATCTCCTCAACGAAACGCCGGCAGAACGGGCATTGGAAATCTGCGAACTCTTCGACGCGGACTGGCGCGGAAGGGTCGCCGAGGGTGTTGTCGATAGAGGCCGGCCTTGGGAGCGGCGTGGGGATAACGACCCCGGGGCCGGAAGACAGGCCAGGCAGGATTAGGAGAACCACGACGATCAGGGCCACCATGCCCACCAGCAGGATGTAAATCGGCAGGTTCGGATTGGAAGGGCGGCGGGATCGGGCGAATGCGCTTCGGCTCATGATGTCTCCGCGAATGGACATCCCGATTGTGCCATGGGGCGACGTGTCTGTCGACCCGTCCGCCCGGGTGGCAAGAATGTTACGCCCCCAACGCCGCATCCCGTACGGCGCGCCCCGCCTCCGCGCCCGCTTGCGGGGCGTGATCGGAGGCGACCGCGTCGAACTCTATCCGAGCGGTTCGGATTCCCAAGGCCGTTCGAAAACCGGATAGACCTGCCCCGTCTCGCGAAAGCCAAGCCTGCGGTAGAGCTCTCTCGCCCGCGGATTGTCAGACTGTGTATTCACGCTCACAGTTTGCATGTCTCGTCCGACCAGATCGCGCAGGGTATCGACCATCAGAGCCTGACCGACGCCCCGATGCTGGTGAGAAGGGAGGACAGCAAGCCGGGCCACATGGCCTCCCAGGGCGGAAAACGTGCTGAGCGCGTACCCGACCATCTTGGACTGTGTGTCGACGGCCGCGGTCGCGAGGGAGGATTGGGTAAGAGCAGCGTCGAGCGCCATACGTGACTGTTGCCACAGCGGGGAGAAGGCCTGCGAATCGATGGACCCGATATCGTCGAGATCGTTCAAGCGCAGCGGGCGGAACCGAATCCCTTCCAGCGGGATGGCGGCGGGTGCTGGCCCTTGCCACTCCATGAAAAGGACCGTATGAGTCTCTCGAAATCCGGATTGCTGCAGGACCTCCTTCATCCATGCCTGCCGCGTCAGCGCGGCGAACTTCGGCATCGAGGATCGGAGTTGGGTCTGCGCACGCGGCCAGAGCGCCCCCCAGACCTCCTCCACTGCGGAAGGGCTATGGGAAACGAACAGTCGTATCCAGGCAATGCCGGGAGGTTCTTCTGGACAGGCCAAACATCCGACGAGAACGCCTCCGGCGACGGCCAGCAAGAAAGGGTCGCGATCCATCAGATCCAGGGGGTGTTCCCAGTCGAGATGCTGGTGCCGCCACCGCGAGGATCGGAGAATCTCCTCGGTCCGGCCTCGGTCCGAGAGCGCGGCAGACCGCACCTGAAGAGATGTCGGGGGCACGGCCGCGGGGTCGACCGATTGGTCAGCGGCCCAGAAATGCAACCGGGAGACGCAACAGCCAGCGCACGAGGCGTTGAGTCCAAGACCTCGGTTTTTGAGGCAGGCCCTGATCCATTGCCGCGACGGCCTCCAAATGCCGACCGCGTCGCAACAAAAGCTGCGATAGAGCGCGTTGTGTCTGGGACCGGGATTCCTCGTCTCCCGCCTGCGTGAAAAGGTCGGCGGCGCGCCGATAGGCGCTCTCCGCGCCGGCGGGGTCGCCCTCCGCTTCGAGGGCGGCGGCGAGGTTCCCTACCGCTTTCCCTGCGCGGCTCAGATCTCCCGCCTGTAGAAAGATTCCTTCCGTCCCCGTGGCTGCCGCCTTCGCCTCCGAGGCTTTGCCCAGCGCGAGCAGGACGACGGCCCGGTTGTTGGCCATCTCGGCTTGCAGGACTCGATCTCCCATGCGGGCGTAGCCCGATTCAGCCAGGATCAAGGCTTGCACCGCCTCCTCGAGGCGTCCCGCCCGGTAGGCGGCCAACCCGCGTTCGGCTTCGGAAGCCGGCCCCCCGATCTCCCTCACTGCGACAACTCGCGCAGTTCTTCGGCGAGCCCGCGGAGCCTTTCCGCCGACAGCTCGCTGAGCCTTTTGGCGAGTTGGAGGTACGCGCGGTTCCCAGGGTCGGCGACGAAACGACGCAACTCCTCCGGAAGCTCGGAAAGAGCGGCCCATGCTTTTTGGCTCGACTCCCAGATGCCGATGGGACCGGACTGATCGAGGTATTCCTCGATGGATTTGCCGAACGCCTGGGCAAGGCTGAGAAGATCCGGAAGGGGAATGGGCCGCTCTCCGCGTTCGTATGCGGACAGGCGGCTGCCGGGAATGGCAACCTTCTCCGAGAGTTGGCGGATCGAGAGATCCGCGGCGCGCCGTTGAGACCGAAGCTGCGCCCCAAGCATGTGGTGTCGCAAACTCAGGACCGTGGCGGGATCAAAGTCCGCCGTGACGTCGGAGGCGGCGACGGCCGCGTTGGCGGACCAGAATCGCTGGAGGGGGAGTTTCAGGCGGAACGCCAGAAGCTCGAGTTCCGGCAGGGAGGCGGCCTTGCGCCCCGCCTCGTACGAGGCCAGCGTGGCGGGACGTATGCCCGACACTCGGGCGGCCTCCCGCAGACTCTTTCCCGAGGAAAGCCGGGCCTCGCGAAGCATCGCCCCAAGCATCTTCATGCGTAGGGCACGACCTTGAGGATCCATGAGGCTCCTTCCGTTACACAGGAATCCGTTTCGCGTGACTCAGCGTCGCCGCGGTGGAGGCCGAACCGTGAGGGTGTCAGCCCCGTAGATCTCCGCCGGCAGTTTGAAACCTGCCGACTCAAGCCGATCTCCGAACATCGGCCGGATGCCGGTCGGCTGGGTCTGCCCCATCACTCGCCCATCAGGCCCGACGCCCGTTTCTTTGAAGCCGAAGATTTCGCTCATCACAATCGTGTCCCCCTCCATTCCGATCACCTCCGTGATGGATGTGATCTTGCGCGAGCCATCGCGCAGCCGGCTCTGCTGGATGATGAGATCAATGGCGGAGGCGATCTGCTCGCGCACAACCCGAAGGGGGAGTTCAAACCCGGCCAGAAGGACCAAGGTCTCCAGCCGCGAGGCCGCATCTCGGGGGGAGTTGGAGTGGATGGTGGTCAGCGACCCGTCGTGCCCCGTGTTCATGGCTTGCAGCATATCCAGAGCTTCCCCGCCGCGCACCTCGCCTACGATGATCCGATCCGGCCGCATTCGCAATGCGTTCCGGACCAGATGGCGGATGGGCACCTCACCGGTTCCCTCCACATTCGGCGGTTTCGTCTCCAGTCGAACGACATGATCCTGGTCGAGCTGCAGTTCGGCCGCGTCTTCGATCGTGACAATGCGTTGATTCTCGGGAATGAACTCAGAGAGAACATTGAGAAGTGTGGTCTTGCCGGAGCCTGTGCCGCCGGAAACAAGGACGTTCAGCCGGGCGACGATGCAGGCCTCCAGGAAGCGGGCCATCCCATCCGTCAGCGATCCGTAGCGGACGAGGTCCGTGATGTGCAAGCGCTCTTTGGCGAACTTACGAATCGTAAGGCCCGGCCCATCGAGGGCTACCGGCGGGATGACGGCATTCACGCGGGAGCCGTCCGGGAGCCGGGCGTCGACGGTCGGTGTGTCCGCATCAATCCTTCGCCCAAGGGGAAGGATGATCCGCTCGATTAAGCGCAGGACGGAGGCATCGTCGGGAAAAGTCACCAGGGTCTTGCTCAGCTGGCCGCCTCGCTCCACGAAGACTTTGTGGGGGCCGTTGATCATGACTTCCGTGACGGTCGGGTCATCGAGGAGAGCCTGGATGGGCCCGAAACCCAGGACGTCGTCAAGGATCTCTTTTTGAAGCTGTCCTCGGAGGACCGCGGAAAGGGAGACACCGGCCCTCTGAACTGCCTCCTCGAAGAGCCGTCCGGCCTCGGATCCTGGAGCGACGTCCGCCGCCAGGGATTCCAATCCCTGTGTCACCTGATCGGCCAGCCACGCCCGCAACCGGGGCAGCTGCTCCGCGGTCAACTCGGATTCAGCCACGGCCGCCAGGGTCCGGGGGCGGATCCATATCCGCTTCCGGGGTCACCCAAATGAATTGGGAGCGGTGGAGAGCCAGGAAGGCCGTCTTCCATTCTCGATCCTGCTCGTACACCGTGGCGTCGGTGACGGCCAGGTATTCCGGGCCCTGATTGAGTTCATCGAGCAAGCGGTTGTCTGGGTGAAGGTGGACCGTGCCGCGAATACGTTGATTCGTGGTCTGGATCCACGCCACCACGGGCACTTTGCTGACCACGTCGGTGAAGTACTTCCCCTTGGGGTCATAGCGAACGCTCATGGTCCGATCGCTCCTCGTGCGCCGGGTCAGCCGGCCGGAACGCGCAACTTGTCGGCCACTTTCTCGGACAGCTCACGCAAGGCGAGCGTTGCGCTCTCTTCCGGAAATCGCAGCGCGAACGGCGCATGCAGGCTGTTGGCGAGTGCGAAATGGGACCCGGAGTTAGGGATCGCCAGGTCAACGGGACGGCCGAGTTGGCTTTCCAGGTCTTGGGCCGCCATGGGTTCCCCGCCCGTGGGTCGGTTGGAGACGACAAGGAACCGATCCGCGGGTACGCCTTCCTCGACGAGGAACCTCAGGATGTGCTTACCGTTCCGGGCCGTCGGCTCATCCGGTCCGACGAGGAACACCACCAGGTCGGCTTGCGAAAAGAGAAGAAAGGCGAGTCGCGAGAGACTTCGCCCGAGGTCAACGAACGTCATATCGAACGTGGCCCGCAAGGCTTGGAGAACAGGGCCGAGGGCATCGGCGCGAAGCTGAGTGGCCCTGCGCGGATCCTTGGGCCCGGGCGCGAGGTAGAAGCCCCATCCTGGGAGCCATGAAAGGTGCCGTTTGAACTCCGTGGGGATACGCTCGTTGGCGCCCAACTCGGTCAGCTCGATCAGATCGGTCTTTGGTTCCACGCCTCCCATCGAGGCCAACGTTCCCAGAGGGAGCGAAAGGTCCATGGCACCCACGGACTCCGCCGGGTGTCCGCGCCCCGACTCGAATGCAAGATTCAGGGTGAGGGTGGAGGTTCCAATTCCGCCCCGGGCGCTCGCGAGCGCAATCAGCTGACCGGGCTGGAGAGGCGCAGTCCCTCCCGCGCCGATGTCGCCCCGTCGATGATGGGCCAGGGTCCTCAGCAGCAGCTCCAACGCGTCCGGCTGTTTGAGTAGGTAATGATCGAGTCCCGCTTCGTGGCCGGCCTTGGTCTCTTCCGGCGAAGATCGTCCCGTCAGGCCCACCAGGAGCTTTCGCTCTGTCCTGGGGTCGGCCCGCAACTTGCGGACGAGCTCCACGCCGTCCAGGTCGGGCAGGGCCAGCTCCAGGACGATGATATCGGGCTGGTCGCGCCAGGCGGCGATCAGACCCTCTTTGCCCGAGGCGACGCTTTGCACATCGTATCCCGCCTTGCGCAAAGCCACCTGCATAAACTCCGCAGAACGCGAGTCGGCGTCGATCAACAGCAGCGTGGTTTCCATTCCCTCAAGCCCCTGTGACCTCACTGGCGCTGGGCTCCTCGGATTCCGCCGGCATGTAATACCCGAGACCCTGTCGCGTGAGGATGTGGGTCGGAGTCTTCGGATCCGGCTCGATCTTCTGGCGCAAGCGGCTCAAGCACACCCACAGGATCTCCTTGTCATCCCGGTATTCGGGGCCCCAGACACCCGTCAGGAGTTCCTCGGGCGTGAGCACCCGGCCCACCGCGGCGGCCAACGTTTGGATCAAGCGGTACTCGGTGGCCGTGAGAGAGATTTCCCGACCGAGAGACGTGACCCGGGCGCGGGGTAAGTCGATTTCCAGTTCGTGGTGCCGGAAGATCGGCTGGTGGAAGTCGGCGGCGGCTTGGCGTTCGGCGCGCCGCAGGACCGCGCGCACCCGGGCCAGGAGCTCCTGTGCGGAGAAGGGCTTGATGATGTAGTCATCCGCCCCGACGTCCAGGCCGCGGACCCGATCGCGTTCCTCCCCCTTCGCTGTCAAAATCACAATCGGGACATTGGAAAACTCGCGAATTCGCTCGCAGGCAGTGAATCCATCCATCACCGGCATCATGACGTCGAGAAGGATGAGATCCGGCTGCTCCGACGCCACTGCCTCCACGGCCTGCTGTCCGTCGGATGCCGTGCGAACCGAATACCCCTCGGTCGTCAGGTTGACTTCGACGAGCCGGAGGTAGCGTGGCTCGTCGTCAACGATCAGGATAGTTTTCTTGGGACTCATGCGCGCCCTCCCCGGCCGTCTCGGTCAGTACCTGGGGCGCCGGCAGGATGAAGTAGAAGCGTGTCCCGGCGCCCGGACTTGGGTCCAAGCCGATCTCGCCCCCGTGTGCCTCGATGATTTTGCGGCAAATGTACAGACCCAGCCCCGTGCCGCGCACCCCGCTGGTTTGCCCGGGGACGCGAAAGAACCGCTCAAACAACCGAGGGGCATGCTCGGCTGGAATCCCGGTCCCGTCGTCCTCCACCTCCAGGCGCAAGCTGCCCTCCTGCGGGATGGCCCTCAGGATGACTCGGCTGCCCGGGGCGTACTTGCGGGCGTTGGAGAGAAGGTTGTCCAGCACTTGGGCGATCCGCGCCGGGTCCACCAGGAGCAGGGGCAGCTCGTCGGGGATCTCCAATCGGAGATCCATATCCGGGTAGACCGACAGCGTGCGCGCAGCCGTGTCGCGGATGAGCCCATTCAGCCGGGTGGGTTCGGGGGTCATGCTCAAAGTCCCCGTTTCCAACCGCGAAGAATCGAGCAGGTTATCAATCAACTCTCGAAGCCGATCGGCTTCTTCATCGATGATGCGCATGAACTCAAGGCGTGTGTCACGGTCCCACTCCGTGTCGTCCCGCATCAGCGTGGTGACATAGCCCTTGATGAATCCGAGCGGTGTGCGCAGTTCGTGAGAGATGGTCGAAATGAACTCATCCTGCATTCGGGCCAGCTCCCGCTGCGCCTCCAGGCTGGCGATCCGTTTCGCCATCCGCCGGTTTTCAAGAAGTTGTCCAACGTGCCAGGCGACGAACTCGCCAAGGCGAATGTGTTCGGGGGGATACGGCGGACCCCCAAACCTGCCAAACACGAGGCCGCCCACGCAGCGGCCGCCCACCATCATCGGCAGCCCGAGGTAATCCCGGCGACGCTCGCGCCCTTTCACGGACGGCCCGATGTCCTCTTGCCGCAAGACGGTCTGCCCGGTGCGGAACGCATCGTTGGCGGCGGGCTCGCCCCAGGCGAGATCGGCCTCATGGGATCGGCCGCGGCCCAAGGCGCGGGCGAAAACCGGTTCGAGTTGGCCGGTGTCTTCGTGTTCAAGGTAAAGGGTGGCGACATCAAAAATGAAGATGGTGCGCGCCAGGCGGAAGACGGCGTTAAGTCCGGACTCGGTATCGAAGGTCTCGGCAACGATCCGGGCGATCGCATACACGGCATTGAGCTCGGTGCCGTGGGTTAGCGGACCGGGGGATCCGAGCGGGGCCGTCATTCGATCGCGCCATCCGGAGGTAGCGAGAAACTGAACGTGCTTCCTTTCCCTTCCTCGCTCTCCACGGTGAGCTGTGTCCCATGCGCGGAGAGAATGAGCTTCACGAGCGATAGGCCCAGCCCGGTCCCGCCGTAACGGCGAGTGGGGGACCCATCGAGTTGGTGGAAAGGCTCGAAAATCTCTTCCAATCGCGCCGGGGCAATGCCGATGCCCGAGTCCGCGACCGAAATGAGCACGTCAGGCGGCGCCCAACGGGCGCGAAGCGTCACCCGCCCACCCCCGGGGGTGAACTTGATCGCGTTATCGAGAAGCTGGTGCAGGACCCAGGTCAAGCGGATGGGGTCTGCTGTAAGAGGAGGGAGCCCGTCCCCGAGTTCCGTCGCCAGCTGGACTCCCGCCTTTTCGGCTTTCTCGTGAGTCCTTTCCAGAGCCTGCGAGGCCATTTCTTGAACCGTCACGCGCTGCAGGTGTAAGGCAAGGCCCTCCCGGGAAGCCGTAGAGAATTCAATCAAGTCCTCGATGAGTCGACCCAACCGATCGACGGCACGGTGGACGACTCCAAGAGCTCGAGTCTGATCGTCCGAGAGGGGGCCCAATTGGGAATCGGCCATGAGCTCGACGTATCCCTTAATATGCGCCAGAGGCGTCCGCAGCTCATGGGATACATTGGAGATCAAGTTCGCTTTGATCTGGTTCAGCTCCGTGAGGCGTTCCAGCGCCCGCCGCAGCTCGGCGGTGCGTTCGGCGACCCGGCCCTCCAGAGCGCGGTTGGCGTCCTGCAGGGCGGCGTGCAGCCCGATGATCTGCCGGGTGACCGCCCGGTCCAGAGTCTCCCGATCGACCAGCCCCATTTCGAGCAAGGTCTGGCCGAGGAGACGGCGGGTCCCTTTCTCGCCTAGCTTCCGTTGCTCTTGAAGGGCACGCTCAAGTTGAGCGGGTTGAAGGAGGCCTTGTTCCAGCAGGTATTCGCCGATTCGAGGGACGATCGATTCCGGTGTGGCGGGGAGAGGCGCGGATTGTGGGACCCCCTCCAGAAAAGCGCGCTCGGCGAGCAGGGCCAGCAGGGCGAGATCCACCCCGCAGTTAGGGCATGTCCTGGCATCACCGGGGAGGGGGTGCTGGCATTGAGGACAGGCCAGCAATTCCCTTTTCGCCGGTGCCTGGGGCTGATCCATAGTACCCCCACCACCACATCGCCGGCAGGCACGATGATAGCCGTTATGGTAGGCCAGAGCAAGAACAAGACGAGCAGATGAAAGTCTCCTGTAAGGCTCTCCAGGCAGGTTTCCCTGCATAATGGATGAACGTGAGGCCGCTCGGATGACTCTTCAAGTCCTGCTCATCGACGACGATCCAGATTTGTCCTTGATGCTCCGCACGCTCCTGCGGGGGCAGGACTTCCGCATCGATGCGGTGTTCACCGGGGCAGAAGGAATCGATGCCGCCCGCTCTACCAGCCCGGATGTGGTCATCCTGGATCTGCTCATGCCCGAGATGGATGGCTGGGAAGTGTGCCAGCGCATCCGGGAATTCTCGGATGTTCCCATCCTGATCCTTTCGGCTCTGGGTGCTCCGGGGAGCGTCGCCCGCGCCCTGGATGCCGGGGCGGACGACTACTTGATCAAGCCCGTTCATGCGAGCCTGCTCGCTTCCCGCCTGCGAGCCCTGGTGCGGCGCAAGGCGGTCAAGGAGACGGTGCAGGCGGCTTAACCCCCTCGTTAGGATCGCTGGCTGGCAACCGCGTTTCCACTCTAAACCACGCAGCTTCGGCTGCGTGGTTGAGTTTCCGGGGGACCTCAAGCGAGGGGGGCGACTTTGTGAAGCTCTTCACGAACGAGCACGAAGAGCCGCCACCTCTTAGAGGATCTCCAAATGATGGTCCATCAACTGCAGGTCCGGCCGACGGGATTCGATCCATCGAGGGATGACGGCCAGGAACTGGTCGAGGGTTCGAGCGTCGTTCCCCAGGGTCACGAGGCCGATGGTCGCCACCTCGTGGTGGTCGTGGTGCCCCATCTCCGCCGCCGCCACGTTGAACTCCTTCCGCAGGGCGGAGAGCAACGGCTTGAGCCTTCCCCGCTTCTCTTTCAACGTCGTACATCCCGGAAGGAGCAATTCCAACGTCAGCGTGGCGATCGGCATTCTGCCCTCCTCCTGCGCCGCGAAAAATCGCCGACCGGGTCCAACGGGCTCATGGTAGAATTCCGCGCATGAAGAATTCTATGACCGTGATCTTCATCCTTGGCTTGCTCGTCGTTGTGGCGGCGTTAATCTGGGTCGGGTCCAGCCTCGAGCGGACGACCTCGCCGCTGCGCGAGATTTCGGCCAATCTCGGCACTGAGATCGCCCAGCTTCTGCATCCTACGCCGACGGTGCTGCCGGATCCCGTGACCGTCGTGCGCGAAATCCGTTCGCTCGCTCGCCTGGAAACCATCCAATACAGCTTGGAGAAGGTCATCACGGCGGAAACCGGGCAGGGTCCGTTCGGCTTCTTGTTCGGCGATCGCCTGATCTTCGTCGCCCACGGCGTGGTGATCGCCGGGGTCGACCTGGGGAGGATGGCGCCCAGCGACGTGGAGTTCGACGATCTGGGCCGCGTCATTCTGCACGTGCCGCCGGCGGAGATTTTCGTCACTGCATTGGACAATGAGAAATCCTACGTGTACGACCGGGACACGGGCATCTTGCGCCGTGGGGACGTGGAGCTCGAGTCGGCGGCTCGTCGCGCCGCCGAGAATTCCTTGCGCCAGGCGGCGCTGGACGACGGGATCCTCGATCAGGCGCAGACCAACGCCGAGGCCTATCTGTATCGACTCTTGCGCTCCCTCGGCTACTCCGATGTGATCTTTGAGACCACCGCGGGAGTCCCCTCCTCCCTCGAGACCGCGACTCCCAACCCGCAAGCCTCCTCGACCCCATAGTTCACAACCGGCGGCCGCTCACGGCGGGCCTTCGTCCACTCAGGATCGGCGTACTGCGCGTGTAGCCGGCCCGCCGCCGCGCGTTCGGTCGGAGTGAGGTCGGCCTCCTCCAACAGGATTCCCAAGGCGACCTGGAAACCTTTTTGGATTTCCGTGGCGGCCTCGTGCCAGCCGATGGGTCTTGCGAGGATCTCGCTGAGCGTGGCCGCACGGGTCCGCAGGACCTGCACCGAACGTTCGCGATCCGCTTCGTCCTGGTACCGCAGCACATGGCAGATGCGGCCGAGATCGCCGCCGAGAGGAAGAGAGCCGTGCTGAAGGACGGCGGATCGCCGTCGGACCTGCGCGCTTCCGATCAGTTTCCGACCCGCGAACGTGACTTCGAAGGGGCCCGGGTTCTCAAAGCAGATCGGATCGGAGTTCCCTTCCACCGGCCGCACCGAAGCGGCGGTCGTGTGCCCTCGGACCCCCAGGCCGCGCAAAGCGGCCGCCAACGCCGAGCTCAGGCGCTGATAGCTTTCCAGAATCCCTCCTTCGAAAACGGGATTCGACGCCGGGGCGATGACCGCGTACGTGATCTCGTCGGCGTGGAGGATCGCTCGCCCACCGGTGGGCCTGCGGACCAGACCCCAGCCTCGGGCGCGCAGCCGCTCCAGGTCGACATCCTCCACCTCCTGAGCGTAGCCAAGGGAAAGGCAAGGGGGGGACCAGTCGTACAGACGCAACGCCGCAGCCGAGGCGCCGTCGTCGACCGATTCGAGAATCGCCTCGTCGACAGCCATATTGCTGGCCCCGGAGGCAGCCGGAGATCGAATAAGGCGCCAGGTCTTGGAAGGCTCCGACATGCGGCCGATTATAGCCAAGGGCTCGGACCGGTCGGGATCGATCGCCGTGGTACACTGCGCGCCCAATCCGCATGACCCTTCCGCCCAACTGCGCCTCTCCACCTCGGTCCGAAGCGCCCCTGGGAAATTCCTTCGTACCATCGCGAAACCTGGCTCGGGACACGCTTCTCGTCACCGCCTTGGTCCTTGCCGCGTGTGGTCCGCGAGAGCCCAGCGTCTCGACTCCTGTGATGTCGACCGATCGACCCGATCCGCTGGCGACGGATCCATCCGCGAGTCCTGTTTCAGGGCCGGCTACGAATTCCGTCGACGTGACGGTTTGGCTCGGCGGAAGCCCACCCGATCTGGCCTCGTTCGGTCAAAGGGCCGAAGCCTTCTCCTCGGAGCATCCCGAGGTGCGCTTCCACTTGTCCTTCTATGGTCCCGACGAATTGCTGCCCGCGCTGGCGGGGGTGGCTTCGAGCGAGCGGCCGACGATTCTGATTGGACCCTCGATGTGGGGGCCAGATCTTCTTCAATCTGGACAAATCCACGCCATCCCGGGCGTATCTCTGGCCGAACCGCCTCCCGGGATGTTGCCCGTCGCATGGGAGTCGGTGGAGAGCGATGGCGTGGTATTCGGCATCCCTCTCTCCCTCTCCGGGAATGTCTGGTACCGGAATCTCCGACTCGCCCCGGACCCGTCCCCCACGGTGGAGGACTGGGTGAGCGCGGGCATGGCGCTACGAGGACCCGAGGCCGTCGGCGCGGCGCTGGACTTGAGTTACCTGACGATCGCTCCATGGTTCTGGGCCTGCCATGGGTCGGTGCAAGCCCTGGACGCTCACGTGGTGATCGAGGTGCAGGCTGGACCCTGTTGGATACGTCTCGTGAGCTTGATCGCGGGCGCCGGCACAATCACGTCGGACGCGCAGGGAGATCGGCAGGTCTTTTTGGATGGCCGAGCGGGCTGGCTGATCGATGACACACAGAACGATGCTGAAATCCTTTCCGCCTTAGGTCCCGACTTCGTCCGGGTGGATCCCTGGCCGGTCTACGGCCTCTCCGGGCTCACGATCCCCGGTTTCGTGTGGACCGAAGCCGCGTTCCTCGTTTCGGATTCCGATCCCGCACAGCTCACGATGGCGGCCGCGTTTCTGGATTCGTTGATCCAACCCGATTCTCAAGAGGCCCTACTGAACACGCCGGGCACACGATGGCGGACCGTCCGGACGGACCTGGGTGCGATCGATCCCTGGAAGGACCAACTCCTCGAAGTGCTGCGCTCCGGAGTCCTTCGTCCCGTGCTGTCCGGGATCCCGCCGGAAGCGGAAATCTTGGAACGCGCGGCCCGGGCGGTCGCGGTCCAGCGGACCGAACCGGAGTTGGCCTGGCAGACTGCGTTGGACTCGTACCGCCTTCTGATTACTCCGACCGCGCCGTAGGCACTCGACCGAGGAGGCTCGGACATTGCCCGCTCCTGCTTGGGTCTCCAATGCAGTCTTCTATCAGATCTTCCCGGACCGATTCGCCAACGGGGACCGCTCCAACGACCCTCCCGGCGTCGATCCCTGGGGGTCGACCCCGACCGCCTGGGGATTTCAGGGCGGGGACCTTCGCGGGATTCTCGGGAAGCTGGATTACCTGGCGGACCTGGGAGTCAACGCGCTGTATCTCACTCCGATCTTTGAGGCCGCCTCGAACCACCGATACAACACGACCGACTACTATCTGATCGATCCTCGCCTCGGCCGAACCGAAGACTGGACCGCGCTGTTGGACGCCGCCCACATGCGTGGATTCCACGTCGTGCTCGATGGCGTCTTCAATCACTGCGGCCGTGGTTTCTTCGCCTTTTACGATTTGATGGAACGGGAAGCTCACTCGCCCTACCGGGACTGGTTCCATGTCACGCAGTTCCCCCTGGATGCCTACGGGCCGGGGGTGGCCAAGGCCTATCGCGCCTGGTGGGACTTGAAGAGCCTTCCCAAGTTCAACACCTCCCATCCTGACGTCCGTCGATATCTTCTGACCGTGGCTCGCCACTGGATCGAGCGGGGCGCGGACGGATGGAGGCTCGACGTGCCCAATGAGATTGACGACGATACGTTCTGGGCCGAGTTTCGTGCCCAGGTCAAGGCGGCGAACCCCGATGCGTACTTGGTCGGGGAAATCTGGGATGCCGACCCACGATGGGTCGGCGAAAACCACTTCGACGGCTTGATGCTCTACCCGCTGCGGAAACTGCTCGTTGACTTCGTGGCGACGGGAACGCTCTCGGCGACCCAGTTTCTGGAGGAGATCACATCTCTAACGCGGAAGTTCCCGGATGGATTCCGGGACCATCACTATCTTCCGATCGGGTCCCACGACACGGAGCGATTTCGCACTCTGTGCTCGGGCGAATCGCCAAGAGTCCGTCTGGCGGCGTTGATCCAATTCACTTTCCCCGGAGCGCCGGCCTTGTACTATGGCGATGAGATTGGATTGGAAGGGGGCAAGGATCCCGACTCGCGGCGCGCCTTTTCCTGGCAGGAGTCGACCTGGGATGTCGATCTCCGTAAATCGATTCAGGCGCTGATCCGTGTCCGCTCCCAAAGCCCCGCGCTGAGGCGGGGGGATATGGTCCCATTGTTTGCCGACGACAGCCGCCGATTGTGCGCCTACGTCCGCCGGTCGGAGGGTCATGCAGCCGTGGTCGTGGCCAACGCTTCCTCCGATCCGCAATCTTTCGACGTGTCACTCTCCGAGGCGGGGTGGCAGGATGATCTCGTTGTGATGGACGCGATCCGCGGAGCCCCAATTCAGGTCTCGAACGGGCACGTCCGTCTCTCTCTTGGACCCTGGGAGGGAATGATCCTGGTCCCTGCGGCGCCGGCCGCACCACCGCCGCAGGTATAATCCGTCGCCGAGTGGGGAGCTCCCTCCCGCGCCCTTACCCTCCAATGAACACAACCCGCCCCGACAACTCCCCGAAACGCGCGAGTGACTTGCCGCCATCGATCCCTTCTAATCCGGGTGTTTCCCTCGAGAAGAGCCTTTCCCCTGGGCGGATGGCGCTGCTGCGTCTCGCTGCGAGCCACGCGGAGAAACGGGGCGCGGCCCTGTACCTGGTCGGCGGTTTCGTGCGCGATCTTCTGCTTGACCTGGCTACGGCCGATTTTGATCTCGTGGTTGTAGGGGATGCCTTGGCCTTGGCCGGCGACCTGGCGATGGATTTCGGGGGGGCGCTGGTCACCCATCCTCGCTTTGGGACCGCCAAGTGGCACCTCCATCGCGACGACCCACGCCTTCGCCAGGCGTTGGGCGCGGCGACCGGAGACGATGACCTTCCCGCCACCATTGACTTGGCGACGGCTCGCACAGAGGTCTACGATCACCCCACCGCGCTTCCGACGGTCGAGCGAGGTGGGATCGAGAACGACCTTCAGCGTCGCGACTTCACGATCAACACGCTGGCCATCCGGTTGGACGGTCCCGCCTACGGGGAGCTTCTCGATCCTTGGGGCGGAGGTCGAGACCTTCAGAATCGATCGATCCGCGTCCTCCACGATCGAAGCTTTCTCGATGATCCGACACGTGTGCTTCGGGCCGTCCGGCTTGGGGTGCGATTGGGTTTCCAAATCGACCCGGAGACTCTCAGGCTCCTGACTCAATCGTTGCCCCAGCTCGCTGCGGTAAGTGGCGAGCGGTTGCGAAACGAGCTCGATGTCATTCTTTCCGGGCCCGAGACCCTGAGAATGGTTGCTCGCCTGGCAGAACTACACCTGCTGTCAGCGATTCACCCGGCGTTGGATTGGGATGGGTGGCTCGAGGAAGCCTTCGAGCGGGCTGGCCGTTTCCAACCCCCGGAGACATGGGGTCTCCAAGAGGGTTCGATCGCTCTTCCCTTGCGCTACGCGGTGTGGGTGATCCGCCGATCGATGGCCGAGGCCGCCTCCTGGGCGGACCGCCTGCGAGTCTCGCGGGCGGAACAGGCGGTGTGGCTTCAAGCCAACCAGTTGTTCCGCGAGCTGCCGCGAGCCATCGCTCGCGGCGATAAGGTGAGCGCGCTCACGGCAAGGATGGAAGCCGCCGATGCGCTGGCCCTGGCCGCCGTCCGGCTCGCTCACTCCGCCGATCCCGCCATCGTTCGTGCGGTGGAGACCTATCTCACGCAGTGGCGGCACGTCCGGCCCGTAACCGATGGCCGGGCTTTGCTGGAGCTGGGTGTCCCTCCGGGACCGGGCTATCGGAGGTTGCTCGAGCGCCTTCGAGCGGGCTGGTTGGATGGGGAGATCACGTCGGAGGAGCAAGAGGCATCCGCCAGGGCAGAATGGATCGCCCAGGAGGTCGCCCATGGTTGAGCGGACGGCCGTCCTCATTCGTCGCGCGACCGAAGCCGATCTCCCGGCGTTGGAATGGGACGGGGAGTATCGGCACTTCCGCCGGGTGTACCGGGCCGCCATGGGTGACGCGCGTCGGGACCTCCGTTTGGTGCTCGTAGCCGAGGTCGAGAGCCAGGTGGTGGGCCAGGTCTTCGTCCAGTTTGAGAATGTTCATCTCGATCCCGGGGGACGACATCCGACCGGATATCTCTACGCGCTTCGGATCCGCCCGCCTTTCCGTAATCAAGGGGTCGGGACCGCCCTCATGGCCCATGCGGAAAAGGACCTGCGGCAGAGGAAGTTCCAGCGAGTCGTGATTGCGGTGGCCAAGGAAAACGCGGGCGCCCTGCGCCTCTACCAGAGGCTCGGCTACCACGTGTTCGCCGAGGACCCCGGGAACTGGTCGTACATTGACGATGAAGGCGAACTGCGACACATATTCGAGCCCTCGTTTCTGCTCGAGAAGGATCTCTCCGCATCATCCGCCGCACAAGGCCCAGCCTAGCCCCCGCTTTCTCTCGTCCCGCGGATGGCACGATTCTTGAACCTATCGAGCCGAGATTCATCTACGTGGTATACCTTCGGCCTTCAACGTGGTTGATTCCGGGGATCCGCTGGCACCAACGGGACCCTTCGTGACGCGCGAGCGCATCGTCGCGCCCGCGCGGGCTAGGACCGCCATGCTCCGAGGCGGACTCGGAGCTCCGAACGTGGGTAGGTCGCCGGTCCTCGCTCAGGTCGCCGGGATCGCCTGCGCGTGCATCATTCTGGGTGCCTGCGTGAAGGCGGCGCCGGTGGTCCGATCGACGGGAATTGATCCTTGGATCGGCCAGGCGCCGATCCTACCTCGACCTTTCCTGACGCAGGCGGCTGAGGAACCAACGTCAGCTCCCACCGAAGACCTGGCGATCCCCCTTCCGAGTCCGACTCCCGACACGCCGCGCCCGACACCCGCAATTCGATCGGAAACGCTGACCTATGTCGTCCAGCCCGGCGACAGCCTGGGGCGGATCGCGGCCCGATTCGCGGTTGGACCGCAAAACATTTTGACGGCGAATGGCTTGGGCAATCCGAATGTGCTCTCCGTGGGCCAGGTCTTGATGATTCCTCCGCCCGTGGTGGATCCACCAGGCCCGTCCAACAAAATTCTGCCCGACTCGGAACTGATCTATGGGCCCGCCAGCGCGGATTTCGATCTTTCCGGGTTTACGTCCCAGTGGCCGAGTTACCTCGTCGCGTATTACGAAGAAGTGGAGGGGAACGTCCTGCGCGGACCCGAAATCGTCCAGCTCGTGGCACAACGGTATTCTGTGAATTCGCGTGTGCTTTTGGCCGTGCTGGAGGACCACAGTGGTTGGGTCAGGGCAAGTCAAGTCGCGGGCCTGGATCGGACTTATCCCATGGGATACGTGCGCGCGGGATGGGAGGGGCTGTTCAGCCAGCTTTCGTGGGCGGCCGACCAGTTGAATTCCGGTTACTACCTTTGGAAAGCCGGTTGGAACGGGCCGTTCGTCCTGGAGGACGGGGCGAGCGTCATCCCCGGTTCGGGCCTGAACGCCGGCACCGTTTCCCTACAATTCCTGTTTGCCCAATGGGACTCCAGCGAGGCCTGGCGCCTCCGACTTGCCCCGGATGCGTTCCCGCTCCTCTATACAAGTCTTTTTGGATCGCCGTTCCGAAGGGCTGTAGAGCCTCTCGTGCCGGAGGATCTTCAGCAGCCTGTCTTCCGACTTCCGATGGAGGACGGGACCACATGGTCCTTCACCAGCGGGCCCCACGCGGGCTGGGGAAGTGGAGCGGCCTGGGCAGCGCTGGATTTTGCACCGCCTGGGGACGCGCTGGGATGCGTGTACTCCCAGGAATGGGTGACCGCCGTTGCCGATGGGTTGATCGTCCGGTCTGACCATGGCGAGGTCTTGCAAGACTTGGATGGAGATGGCTTGGAGGGCACGGGCTGGGTCGTCCTCTACATGCACGTGGGCGAGAACGACCGGGTCGGCTTGGGAGAGTACGTGCGTTCCGGGGATCGAATCGGGCACCCCTCCTGCGAGGGGGGAATCTCGAATGGGACGCATGTGCACCTCGCCCGCCGGTATAATGGCGAGTGGATCCCGGCGGACGGGATCCTTCCATTTGTCATGGACGGATGGGTCTCGGCAGGCGAGGGGACGGAATATGACGGCACCATGACTCGCGGCGACGTGGTCCTCGAGGCGTGCGGCTGCCGCGCGGCGGGGAACCAGATCTCCCGCTGATCATGGGCGAGCGCGGGATGCGCCGCCGTAGGTCGATCCTTGGCTTGAGCGCGGCCGCGGCCGCTCTGGCCGTTCTGGCTTGCGCGCGGGCGGATGTCCAGGCACCGGCGACGCAGCGCCCTTCACAAATCACGCTGGCGCCCGCCACCGATCCGGCGACCCTCGCCCCGAGCGCAGCCGCCTTCACCCCGACGGCCAGCTCGAGTCCCACGCCCGATCAACCCGAGCCGGTCCTTTCCCCGACGTTGCCCCCGACGCCTACCTTGCCGGCCGAGGCGGAGCCGGAGTCGATCGTCTACGCCTCCCAACCCGGAGACACCCTACGCGCACTGGCTATTCGGTTCGGCGTATTGCCTGCGGACATCACGTCATCTTCCCCCTTGCCGGTGAGTGCGGACTCCTTGATTGACCCTGACCAGCTCCTGGTCCTGCCTCGACGCCTCGGCCCGACGGGACCCTCGGAGCGATTGATCCCGGACAGCGAAGTTGTGGACTCGCCGCACGCCGCCGACTTCGATGGCTCCGGTGTCGCGGCCGAACTCGACGGTTACCTGAACCGCTACCAGGAGTATTTGGGGAATCGGTGGTACGACGGCGCGGATGTGATCGAACTGGCCGGGCGGGACAATTCCTTCAATCCAAGACTGCTCATGGCACTGCTCGAATACCTATCGAATTGGGTCACCGATCCCACTCGGCCCACCGGCGACGCGTGGAGGTATCCATTGGGGCGGATCGATCCGCAGATCCCAGGGCTGTACCGGCAACTGACCTGGCTTTCGAATGCGCTGGGGGAGGGCTACTACGGTTGGCGGTCCGGGACGCTGACCGAGCTCACGTTCCGCGACGGGTCCATCGTTCGCCTTGCACCGGATCTGAACGCGGGTACGGTCGCGATCCAATATCTGCTCGCTCAGTATTCTTCCGGCCGTGAGTGGGCCGAGGCCCTCGCCCCCGACGGATTCGTAGCCACTTACCGCAAGTTGTTCGGAGATCCGTGGTCGTTTGTCCATCCGTTGTATGAGCCGGGCTTGGCCCAGCCGCCGATGATCCTTCCCTTCCTACCCGGCCACGTTTGGGCTTTTTCTGGAGGTCCGCATGGCGCCTGGGAGAAAGATGCCGCGTGGGCGGCGTTGGACTTCAGCCCTCCGTCGGTGGAGACCGGTTGCGCCGCGTCGTCGGATTGGGTGGTCGCTGCCTCTGCCGGATTGGTGGTTCGAAGCGGAGCCGGAGTGGTCGTCCTGGATCTTGACGGCGACGGCCGGGAACAGACCGGGTGGGTCCTGTTGTATCTACACATCGCCACCCAAGGACGTGTGGCCAATGGCGCTTTCCTCGAGCAGGGTGACTTGATCGGACACCCTTCTTGTGAAGGAGGGATTGCGTCCGGGACCCACGTGCACATCGCCCGCAAATACAACGGGGAGTGGATCCTCGCCGCAGGAGCGCTGCCTTTCAACTTGAGCGGTTGGGTCGCGGAAGCCGGATCGAATCCCTACCAGGGTGCGTTAGTCAAAGGCACCCAGCGGGTGCTGGCCTGCCCCTGCGCCTCCCAGGAGACCCGGATTTCCCGATGATCCGCCGCGGTCCCCTGATTACCTCCATGCTCGCCGCCGGATGGCTCGCGACCGCGTGCGGCCCCTCCGCCATCCCGCCCGCGTTGGCGACCGCGACTCCGGGCGCCCTCCTCCCGGCTCCAGTCGTCACGCCCCTTCCGACGCGCGAAGCCTACGACCCCGGAACCCTTCTCCCGTACGCGGCCCAAAGCGGTGACACCCTGCTTGCGATCGCAGCCCACTTCCACACCACGGTGGACGAGATTCGATCTGCGAATCCTGATGTCCCGTCGGATGTGACGACATTGCCTCCCGGATATCCGATGCAGATCCCGGGGTACTATCAAACGCTGACCGGGTCACCATTTCACATTCTTCCTGATTCGGAAGTGGTCAACGGGCCTGCGGCTGTGGGCTTCGATATTCGAGACGCGATCGAGCAGCGCGCCGGCTTCTTGACCGGCATGTCGGACTATGCCTATCGCAGGGAACGACCCTCATGGGAGGTCGTCGATGCGGTCGCCGAGGCATATTCCATCCATCCACGTCTCCTGCTGACGCTTCTCGAATACCAGACTCAGGCCTTGAGCTCACCGTTCGCTCAGGGCGATTCCGCCAGCTATCCGCTCGGGTATTCGTCGTCCCGGTACCGCGGTCTTTTTCGTCAACTATTATGGGCGGCCGAGCGGATCAATGAAGGGTATTACGGTTGGCGGGAAGGCCGGTTGGACGAATTCGAAACGGAGGATGGCCTGATTGTCCGGCCGGATTCCTGGCTGAACGCGGGGACGGTGGCCATCCAGTACTTCCTGGCGGGTGTCACGGGACGGGAAGAGTTTGCCGGCGCAACCGGGGAGGGGGGGGTGTACGCAACGTATGTCCGACTCTGGGGAGACCCATTTGCCACCCCGCAGGACTTGATCCCCGGGAACCTTCAGCAGCCCGAGCTCGCGTTACCCTTCCAACCCAACCGAATCTGGCAATTCACCGGCGGCCCACACGCGTCCTGGGGGACCGCCTTGCCGTGGGGGGCCCTGGACTTCGCGCCTCCGGCCGTTGCAGAAGGTTGTGCCGAGTCCGGGGAATGGATCGCGGCGCCCGCCGCCGGGGTCGTGGCCCGAAGCGCGGCAGCTTCGATCGTGTTGGACTTAGACGGGGATGGGGATGAACGGACCGGGTGGACGATCTTCTTCTTTCACGTGGCCAGCCGGGACCGAATTGCGGAGGGGACGGCTGTGGCGGAGGGGGCATTGCTCGGGCATCCATCGTGCGAAGGGGGCCAGGCCACCGGGACCCACTTTCATATCGCCCGCCGTTACAACGGGGAATGGCTCTCGGTCATTGGGCCTCCGGCTTTCGTTCTCGATGGCTGGCTCCCGACGGAGGGCGAGGTGGCCTACGAGGGAACCCTGGTGAAAGGATCCGTCACAGTCCCCGCTTGCACCTGCACCAGCCTCGAGAACCGAATTCTCTACGAATTCCCGTAGTGTGAATGGACGACGAAACGGCGCCGCGCCCGTCCTAGCCGCGTTTAGAGCGGCGCGACTTGCGTGCGGGGGATTTGGGGGGGCCGCCGCGGCTTCGCCGCGGTTTCTTGGCCTTGCCCCGGCCGGCCTTTCTCTTTGGGCGGCGGACCGGCGTCCGAGTCCCGGACGGTCTTCCATTCCCACTCGTGGAAGGACGTCCGTTCGAACGGTCAAGCCGAATCCTCTCAAATAGGGCGTTCACCCAAACCACGAGGTCGCCCTCTTTGGTCTCGACCAGGCGGAGGCCGCTGCCGGTGCGGGGTCGCCGCGGCGCCTCGCTAAACCGGAAGGATTTCGCCGGCGCCTCCGCAAAATGGAGGATGCCGCGGTCCGTCGCCAATCCCACGAGGCCGGCGGCGACGAAAACGTTCTCGCTCGACTTCCACGCACGAACGCCTTTTCCATTGCGGCCTTGCCGTGGGAACTCTGTCACCGGCGTTCGCTTGGCCTTTCCTTCCACGCTCACGAGCAAGAGATCGGCGTTGGGCGAGACGATCCCCAGGCCCGCCAGGTGGGCCCCTTTTCCTTCCAGCTTCAGGCCGGTCACGCCGCCCGCGCCCAGGCCCGTCGGACGTACGTCCGTCTCCGAGAAGCGAATCGCATTGGCCGTGCTGCTGACCAGAAGAAGCTCGTCTTCCCCGGTGGTCAACGTGGTCCAGCCCATCCGATCCCCTGCGGCGACGTTCATCGCCCGGAACGTTCGTGAGGCCGGCCCGGGCAGGGATCCGATCGCGGTCTTCTTCAGCATGCCTCCGACCGTGGCGAACAACACGAAGCTTTGGGCCAACGACTTGCGCGAGCGTTCCGGAGGCAGGGCAAACCCGGCCACCACGTGCGACCCAGCCGGAAATGGCGACGCCTTAGAAATCGGAACGCCTTCCCGAGGGTCTTCGCACTCCGGAATCGCCTGCACCGCCACGGCCGCGGCGGTGCCGTTCGCGTCCACCAAGTACACTACGTCGCGTCCTCCCGCGCCCAGAATTAAACGCGGGGCGGTCCGGCCGGAGGTGCGGGGGAGACGTCCAATCGGCGAGCGCGAGATCAGGCCCGTGTCGGTGACCACCACCCACACTGCGTCGGCGCTCGCCACCTCGCCCACGGTCAGCGCCTCGCGTGCGGCGGCTCCCTTCTCGGCCAGCATGATCTGCGTGCGCCTGCGGTCGCCGTACTTCTCCCGAATGCGCATCAATTCATCGGAGACCACCTGCCGCATTTTCTTCTCGGAGGCCAGGAGGTCTTCGAGCTCACGGATCCGGGCGATGATTTCCTTGTACTCGTCCTCGATCTTCTTTCGCTCGAGGGCGGCCAGGCGGCGAAGCGGCATCTCGAGGATCGCGTTCGCCTGAATCTCGCTCAGTTTGAACTGCCGGCTCAGCCGTTCCCGGGCTTGCTCGACATCCCTGGATCCGCGGATCAACTCAATCACGCGGTCGAGGTGCTGAAGGGCGACTCGCAGGCCCTCGAGAATGTGCGCCCGCTCGCGGGAACGGGCCAGGTCGAATTGCGTGCGCCGCTGGACCACCGTCAGCCGATGTTCGAGGTACACGCGCAGGGCTTGCTTCAACGTCAGCAGACGCGGCTCGCCGTGAACAAGGGCCAGCATGATGACCGAGAAGGTCACCCGCATCGGCGTGCGCTCGTAGAGCATGGCCAGCGCCTTTTCGGGGTCGGCCGTCTTCGTAAGCTCGATCACGATCCGCATGCCCTGGCGATCGGATTCGTCGCGAAGGTCCGCTAAGCCTTCGAGCTGGCCGGCGCGAGCCAACTCCGCGATGCGCTCAATCAGGCTGCTCTTGTTGACTTGGTAAGGCAGTTCCGTGACGATCACTCGTGCCCGGCCGCGTTCCATTTCCTCCAGGTGGGCATCCGCCTGGACGACGACTTTCCCGCGCCCCGAGCCGTAGGCGGTGGCCAGTCCCTCCTCCTCGCCCTTGACTCGGAGGAGGATCCCGCCAGTCGGGAAGTCGGGTCCATGGATGTGCTTCATCAAGCTGTCGAGGGTGATCTTGTCGAGATGCGACCAATGTTCAAGCATGTAGATCAGAGCGGAACAAACCTCCCCCAGATTGTGGGGAGGGATCGAGGTGGCCATACCGACGGCGATGCCGGTTGCCCCGTTCACCAGCAAATTGGGAATTCCGGAAGGGAGCACCGTGGGTTCGGTGAGCGAACCGTCGAAGTTGTCGAGGAGATCGACCGTGTCCTTTTCGATCTCGGCCAGCATCTCAACCGCAATGGGCGCCAGGCGCGCCTCGGTATAGCGCATGGCGGCCGGCGGGTCGCCGTCCTGAGATCCAAAGTTGCCCTGGCCGTCGAGCAACGGGTAGCGCAAGGAGAAGGTCTGCGCCATTCTGGCCATCGCGTCGTAGACGGCCATATCTCCGTGCGGGTGGTACTTGCCCAGCACCTCGCCCACAATCCGGGCGGACTTCTTCGTTTCGGAAGAGGGCCCGATCCCCATCGCGTGGACGGCGTATAAGATGCGGCGGTGGACCGGTTTCAGCCCGTCTCGGGCGTCCGGAAGCGCCCGCGCCACGATCACGCTCATGGCGTAATCCAGGTAGGCCTGCTTCATCTCCTGGTCGATGTCGATTTGACGGATCAGGCCGACTTCCATGTGGCTCCTACGTGCGAGGCCGGCCGCGCGGGGATGGGGTTCCCCGCGCGGCCGTCAACGTGCCCGTTACGGGCAGTAATAGGCGGTGTGGAACCCGTCGAAGTTGATATCGACCGTCTGCCCTTCGCGGATGTCCACTGTCTGCGACGGCACCAGGATGACCTCGCTTTGGTCCCAGGCCTCATAGCGTCCTGGATTCACCTGGTGCCGGTTGTTCGGAACGTCGAACTGCTCTTTGAGAATGAAGCCCGCGGGTTGGATCAGCATGGGGTGGAAAGTGCAGTTGCGAATGTAGGCCGGGGAAGCGGCGTCGTAAGGCGTCAAAGGCAGGCCGGAAGCAGGCCCCTCGACGGCGGAGTAGGTGGAGTCGGCGGAGACCCAGCCATACGTGCCGGGACGATTCGGGATTTCCGCGTAGAGCCAGTTCCCCGTGGGGTTCCGCCCAATGGCCTGGCTGCGAGCGCCGTTCGTGAGGAACCCGACAACGTTGTACTCGGGCCCCGGCCCACGTCGGACATTCAGATTGCCGCCGTCCGCAGAAATGAAGACCTCGAGGGCAGGCGTGGCAGAGGGCAAAGGCGTCGAGGTCGCCGTGGCGGACGGGAGCGGTGTCGCTGTGGCCGGCAGGGGTGTGGCACTGGGCGCGGGCGTGGAGGTGGCAGGCGGCCCAAAGAAGGGCACCGAGCAGGCTAGGGCGCCGGCTGCGAATAGGGCCAGGTGCGATAGCCGTGCCGGTCGGGCGGCGTGGGTGGACATCGGACGAACTCACCTCCGGACGAAGGCCCGCCCGAAGGCCAGGCGGCTTGATGCGAGACTCTAACCCATCGGCGCGAACCCGGCAATAGCCAGGGGCCGCGGCCGCCACAGAAGGGTGAGCCTGGGCAGGCTCAGACACATTTGAGACGGGTCGACTAGCGGAAAGAGTGCATCGAGGCCTTCCTTGAGGTGTGCAACCACAACCAAGGAGAGTTCCAAGCCGATTTCGAGCGGGCCTGCGCCGACCGCGGCATCCGGCTCTACGTCCTGCCACCACGCTCGCCCAAATTGAACGGTTGCGTCGAGCGAGCCCGTCCCACCCATCACGAAGAGTTTTACGAGCTGTGCGACGGCGAACTGTACCTGGCCAGCATGAACCGGGCGCTCCGCTGCTGGGAGCTCACCTACAACACGATCCGGCCCCCCCGGTCGCTTGCCAAGAACACGCCCGCGGAGTCCCTTCAACTCCACCACCCCTCGGCCTCCCCGAAGGCCTATCTGTCTCATAAGTCTTGAGCCCACACACCCTGTTGACTCCATCTCTGTAGGGGTGCTACAATGTGGAACAGAGTTCCGAATATTGGCGGGGCTCGCCGGAGCCCCTCCCTGTCCTCCACCCTTGAGTTGATCTCACTTCAGGCGGAACGTGGCGGTCCATCCCCATCCTTCGAAGAAACCTGAGCGCGGCGCCAAGGCGAATCTGGTCGACCGGCGCAAGATATCGGTGACGGTGGCCAAGGCCTTCGGCATCGTCGAAGCCCTGGCGCCCGAGACGGAACGCGGCCTGACGCTGGGCGATCTCTCGTTGCGCGTCGTGTTGCCCAAGAGCACGGTCCATCGATATCTGGCGACGCTGCTCGAGCTGGGGCTGGCCCAGCGCAGCGATTCCGACCGGTTTCGACTGGGTACAAAGGTTCTCGAACTGGCCGGGGTCTACCTGGCCGCGAGCGACTTGCGCGAGGAGAGTCAGGGCACGTTGGAGGACCTTTCGGCGCGCACGAATGAAACCGTGCACCTGGCGGTCCGTTCCGGGGCCGAGGTCGTTTACATCGCCAAAGTCGAGAGCCGGCACGCCGTGCGCATGTACTCCTACATCGGCGCAAGGCTGCCGATGTACAGCACGGCTCTGGGCAAGGCGATGCTCGCCTTCGGTCCGGGCGACTGGTTGCGGGAGACGCTCGAAGCAGGCATGCCGGCGCGGACGCCGCACACCATCGCCACGCCGGCGGCGCTGGAAGCCGATCTGGCCGCCATCCGGAGCCGGGGCTATTCCGTCGACAACGAAGAGAACGAGAACGGGGTTCGCTGCGTCGGAGCTCCGGTCTTCGACTTCTCCAAAACCCTCATCGCCGCCATCAGTCTTTCCGGACCCACGGACCGGGTCGACCGCAAGCGCTCGGCCGACCTCGGTCCGATCGTGCGCGATGCCGCTCGCTTGATTTCACTCCGGATGGGATACGCCGGATAAGGCGGCGATCCGATACCGGAAGGAGCCAGGCTCATGAAGATGCTCATTGACGGCCGGTGGGTCGAAGCCAGCAACGGTGCGACCGTCGAGGTTCGCAATCCGGGGACCGGCACGGTCATAGACCGCGTCCCGCGGGGGACGGTCGAGGATGCCGCCCGGGCGGTCGATGCCGCACAAACCGGAAAGGAGTCGATGCGCCGGCTGACGGCGGCGGATCGCTACGACCTGCTCCAGTCGATCGCCGACGCCATCCAGGGTCGGGTGGACGAGCTCGGCCGGCTTTTGGCCGAGGAGAATGGAAAGCCGATCCTGCAGACCCGCGCCGAGGTGGGCGTGACCGCCAACATCATGCGCGGTTTCGCTGAGGAGGCCAAGCGCATCTTCGGGCGGGTGATGCCGACGGACGCGGTGCGCGGTCAGGAGCGCCACTTCGCCGTCACCATCCGGCAGCCGCTGGGAGTCGTGGCCGCCATCGTCCCCTTCAATTACCCGGTGGAGCTGTGGGGGCACAAGGCGGCCGCGGCGCTGGCGGCCGGCAACGCGGTGATCTCGAAGCCGCCCAGCGCCTGCCCGCTGACGCTGCTCAAGATCGCGGAGATGATGGAGGCGGCCGGGCTGCCGCGCGCGGCGCACCAGATGATCACCGGTCCGGGCGAGGTGATCGGCGATTTCCTCGCCGCCAGCCCGGGCGTGCAGATGATCACCCTCACCGGCAGCACGCAAGTGGGCAAACACATCGCCCGGCTGGCTTCCGAGAACCTCAAGAAGGTCCACTTGGAGCTCGGCGGCAACGACGCCATGATCATCCTGGCCGATGCCGACGTCGAGAAGGCCGCCGAGGCCGTCGTCCTCGGCCGGCTGGCGCGGGGCAATGGCCAGATCTGCTGCGCGGTGAAGCGCATCTTCGTCGAAGCGCCCATCTATGACGCTTTTGCCGAGCGCCTGACGGCGCTCGCCCGTGAGCTCCACGTTGGCGATCAACTCCAAGAGTCCACGGACGTCGGTCCACTGATCAGCGAAGCGGCTGCCCAGGAGGTTGAGGCGGTCATCCAGGATGCCGTCAAGGCCGGGGCCAAGGTCCGGACCGGAGGCGGGCGGCGCGGAGCGTTCATCGATCCCACCGTGCTGACGGACGTGCCGGTGAAGGCGGAGCTGTTCCGGGAGGAAACGTTCGGTCCGGTGGCTCCGCTCGTTCGCTTCTCGGACCTGGAGGAGGCGATCCGCCTCGCCAACGACTCGCCCTACGGCCTTCAGTCGGCGGTCTTCACCCAGGACATCAACCGGGCCTTCGAGGTCGCCTACCGTCTGGAGGCTGGCGGGGTGATCGTCAACTGGTCGTCGGCCCTGAGGGTCGAAACCCTGCCGTTTGGCGGAATCAAGATGAGCGGTCACGGCCGCGAGGGCGTTCACGACACCCTCGAAGAAATGACGGATCAGAAGACGATCATCGTCCACAACGCCTTTCCGGCGATGTAGGGAGGCGACGAGTTTTCCGATGCTCGTGATGCGCGGGATTCATAAGAGCTTCGACGGCACGCAGGCTTTGCGCGGCGTCGATTTCTCCGCGGAGCGCCAGGAAGTGCATGCGATCGTCGGGGAAAACGGCGCCGGCAAGTCCACCCTGGTGAAGATCCTGGCGGGGGCCATCCCCCGCGACGCAGGCGAAATCCTGCTCGACGGCGTCGCCGCCGACGCCCGAAGCCCCCTCGCTGCCCATCGCCTGGGCATCCGGGCCGTGTACCAGGAATTCAGCCTCGTGTCGCATCTCACCGTGGCGGAGAATATTTTGCTCGGCCAGATGCCTTCGTCCCGCGTGCCGGGCGCCGTGGATTGGGGCAAGGCCTATCGCAGGGCCGATGAGATCCTCGAATCGATCGGCTTCGTCGCAATCGATGTTCGCAAGGTCGTGCGGCACATGAGCGTCTTCCATCAGCAAGTGGTCGAGATCGCCAAGGCGGTGGCGGTGCGACCGCGGATCCTGATCCTGGATGAGCCGTCGGCCGTCGCCTCGCAGGAGGAACTGGATCGCCTGTTCGCTCTGGTGCGGCTCCTCCAACAGGAAGGGACGCTGATTCTCTACATCTCGCACCGCCTGGATGAAGTATTCGAGATCGCCGATCGGATCACCGTCCTCAAGGACGGACAACGGGTCGGCACGGTGCGACCGCAAGAAGCCGATCAAGGCCAGCTGATCCGGATGATGGTCGGTCGGTCGCTGGGCGAGATCTTCCCCTCGCGCCAACCTTCGCTGGACGAGGTTGCCCTGGAGGTCAAGAACCTGGCCCGGGCCGGCTCCTTCTCCGACATCTCGTTCTCGCTCCACCGAGGCGAGGTCCTGGGAATGTCGGGCCTGGTGGGAAGCGGGCGGACCCAGGTGGCGCGCTGTATCTTCGGCGCCGATCCCTTCGACACGGGAGAGGTCCATCTCGGTGGGAAGCCGATCCACCCCCGCTCACCTCGCGAGGCGGTTCGATTTGGGATTGCGCTCCTGACCGAGGACCGCAAACGCGACGGACTGGTGATGCACTGGACGATTCGTGACAACGTCAGCATGGCGTCGTATGACAAGCTGAGCCGGTGGGGCGTCATCAACCGAAGCGCGCAGGCAACGCAGGTGCAGCAGAAGGTGCACGAACTGGATATCCGTCCGCCGCTGCTCGAGCGGTTGGCCCGTCATCTCAGCGGAGGGAACCAGCAGAAGCTGGTGTTGGCCAAGTGGCTGATGACGCAGGCCACGGTTCTGATCCTCGACGAGCCGACGCGCGGGGTCGATGTGGCCACCAAGGTCGAGATCTATCAGCTCATCAGCGATCTGGCCGCCAGAGGCATCGGCATCCTTCTGATCTCGTCCGAGCTGCCGGAGATCCTGGGATTGAGCGACCGCGCCCTGGTGATGCGGGAGGGTCGGATCGTAGGAGAGTTCATCCGCGCCGAGGCCAGCGAGGAGCGACTGCTGGCCGCCGCCGCTGGGGTGAAGCAATGACCAGGAGTCTTGCCTCGACGCCTTCCACAACCGCCAAGTCAGAGGGCGGCTTGCGAGCGAGGCTGTTTGGCGGGTCCGGCGGTCGGCCTCGGCGCCGATGGGTGGACTATGCCTTCATCGTTGCCTTCGTGCTTCTGCTGGCGATCACCGCCACGGTGTCGGACGTCTTCTTCACCCAGCGCAATCTGAGCAACCTGGGCCGGCAGGCCGTGACCAATGGCCTGCTCAGCCTCGGCATGCTGGTAGTGATTCTGACCGGCGGTATCGATCTCTCGGTCGGCTCGGTTGTGGCGCTGGCGGCGGTCATGGTCTCGGGCCTGTCGAAGGAGGGGATGGCTCTCCCACTGGCGATTCTGGTCTGCCTGGTTGTCGGGATCGCCGCCGGGGCGGGCAACGGGTACTTCATTGCCCGCTACAAGCTGCAGCCGTTCATCGTCACCCTGGGTTCGATGATCGCTCTTCGCGGTCTGGTGTTCGTCTATTCCGACATCCCCATCACTCCCGAGGATCCCGCTTTCCGGGCGGTCCTGGGGGGAGGATTCATCGGGCCTTTTCCGATCTCGGCCCTGATCATGCTGGCCTGTTACCCCATCGTGTGGTTCTTCATCAATCGGATGAAGTCCGGACGCGCCATCACGGCGATCGGAGGAAATGAGGAAGCGGTTCGCCTGGCAGGGATCAGTGTCACCTGGCACATCTTTCTGGCCTACATGATTTCCGGCTTGTTCGCCGCGATGGCGGGCGTGATGCTGGCCTCGCGCCTGGGGATCGCCCAGCCCAGCGTGGGCGAGGGATTCGAGCTGGACGCCATTGCGGCCTGCGTCATGGGCGGCGCCATCCTGGGCGGCGGAGGGGGTAGCGTGTTCGGCACGCTGGCCGGAGTTGCGGCGCTGGGCATGATCGACAACCTGCTCAATCTGTTCAACGTGCAGTCCTACTATCAGCAGATCTTCAAGGGCGTGATCATCCTGGTCGCGGTCCTGGCGCGACGCAAGCAGCAATAGCCGATCAACCGGTCTGGCCCGGCTTGAGCGGAAGGAGGTGAGGAGACAGCCTGCATTCCGTCCCGATCCTAACCGATCAATCCAGAATGGAGTGAAGAGGAGGATTTCTCGATGAAACGCAATCTCGCCCTGACCCTCGTTGTGGGCCTTGCGGTGGTGCTCGCTGCCTGTGCACAGGCTGCGCCCGTGGCGGCACCGGAAGGCGAAGCCGGCCCGCTGAAGATCGGGATAGCCAACTTCTCCCAGTGCTGCCCCTACTTCATCGGCATGAACAACGCCGTCGTGGAGGAGGCGAAGCCCTTCTCCAACGTGACGATCATCTCCACCGATGCCAACGGCGACGCGGCCAAGTTCCAGTCGGACATCGAAGACCTGATCGCCCAGGGCATTGACGGGATCATCATCTCGGGCGCATGGCTCGAGGAGGCTCCGGCGGCCCTGGATGCCCTGGCGACGGCGGGGATCCCCGCCGTTCTCGTCGATCGCCAGTTTGGCGCAGGAAGCGCAAGTGCCTACACGTCCTACATTGGCCCGGACAACTTCACCATCGGAGTCCAGAACGGCCAATACATCGCCGATCGACTTGGCGGGGAGGGCGTCGTCGTCCGGTTGCGAGGTGGACCGGCGGACAACTCGATCGGGTTGAACCGCAGCAACGGCGTCCTGAGCGTGCTCGAGACGTTCGCGGGCATCACGGTGGTCACGGCGCCGGACTTCGGCGGTTGGGGTGCCGACGGCGGCATTACTCTGATGGAGGACCTGCTGGCCTCCAATCCGCAGATTGACGCCGTGTTCTGCGAGAACGACTCGATGTGCCTGGGTGCGCAGACGGCGATCGCCGACGCCGGTCGCTCGGATGAGATGTTCCTGGTGGGCGTCGACGGCGAGAACGCCGCCCTGGAGGCGATCCTCAACGGAACGAACTACGCGGCGACCGGCTTGAACAACTCGGACCAGATCGGCCGCGCCGCCTTCAACCGGTTGATGTCCATCCTGGGCGGAGGGACACCCGAAAAGGACACCTACCTGCCTTCGCCGCTGATTACCAAGGACAACGTCCTGCAATACTACAACCCGGAGGGCACGTTCTAACGAAAGGGACCTCGGGTGGGTCGACGCCGTCCGGCGTCGACCCACCTCCGAGACTGGATGTGGATGGGCCGACGATGACCCCGGAAGACCGCCTTCGGTCGCTCGATCTCGAACTTCCGCCTCCGCCGATCCCGGTGGCCTCCTACAGCCTGTCGGTCCGAGCCGGGGACCTGCTATTCCTTTCCGGCACCACGTGCTACCTCGGGGGAAAACCGATGTACACCGGGAAGGTGGGCGGCGATCTCTCGACGGAGCAAGGCCAGGAAGCGGCGCGCCAGACCGCGCTCAACCTCCTCTCCGTTCTCCGCTACGAACTGGGAGACCTGGGGAGAGTCGCGCAAGTCGTCAAGGTGAATGGCTACGTCAACAGCGCGCCGGGCTTCGTCGATCAGCCGGCCGTGATGAACGGCGTTTCGGATCTCCTGCTCGCTGTCTTCGGGGAACCGGGCCGACACGCGCGGACCTCCATCGGCGTCGCGGAGCTCCCGGGGAACATCCCGATCGAGGTCGAAATGATCGTCCGGGTCGGGCCGCGGCCGAGCTCGAGCCGTGCCGGCTCGAGCACCAAGAGGACCACGGCCCGCGGCCGTGCACGGTGAGGAAGGAAGGGATCGATGGAGACGCTCTTTGAAACGCTCGGTACCATCGGGCTCATCCCCGTGGTGCGGCTGGACAGGCCCGAATCGGCCGGCCGACTGGCGGAATCCCTCCTAGCCGGGGGTTTGCCATGCGCCGAAATCACGTTCCGCGCCCGGGGCGCCGTCGATGCCATGAGGCTGATCGCCCGGGACTTCCCGGATCTGCTGCTCGGCGCGGGGACCGTCCTGCAAGCCGATCAGGCGCGCCAGGCCGTGGACGCAGGGGCGCGCTTCATCGTCTCTCCCGGGATCGCCGCGCCGGTCATCGAATGGTGTCGGCGCGAGTCAGTTCCGGTGATGCCGGGCGTGGCCACGCCGACGGAGATTCTGACCGTCATGCAGTTCGATCTGGACGTGGCCAAGGTCTTCCCGGTCGAAGCGCTCGGCGGCGTCCCCCTGGTCGAGGCGGTGGGAGCTCCCTTCGGCGGGATGCGCTTCGTGCCCACGGGAGGGATCTCGGCTGTGAACCTGGCCTCGTATCTTCGGCTGCCGTCCGTCCTGGCCGTGGGTGGGAGCTGGATGGTGGCGGCGAAGCTCCTCGAGGCCGACCGATTCGACGAGGTCGAACGGCTGGCCCGCGAGGCCGTCGCCCTCGTGGCTGAGACTCGCGGAGGATCCTCGTGACCGCGCGCGTCGTCACCTTCGGAGAAGTCATGCTGCGACTGAAGTCGTCGGACCACGAGCGACTCCTCCAGTCGCCCCGGCTCGAGGCCACGTTCGGAGGGGGCGAGGCCAACGTGGCAGCCTCGCTGGCCGCGTTCGGCGTGACCGTCGACCTTGTGACGGCCCTGCCGGACAACGCCATCGGAGACGCCTGCGCCTCCTGGCTGCGCGCGCTGGGCATCGGTACGTCTCATGTCGTGCGGACCGGCGACCGAATGGGGTTGTACTTTCTCGAAAGCGGTTCGAACCAGCGGCCATCGCGCGTGATCTACGACCGATCCCGATCGGCATTTGCCGAGGCCGGGCCCGACTCTTTCGATTGGCCGCGGATCCTGGAAGGGGTCGAATGGTTTCATGTCACCGGAATCACACCCGCCCTGAGTGCGAACACGGCGGCGCTGGCACGGACGGCGATGCAGACGGCGAAGAAGATGGGCCTGACCGTCTCCTGCGACTACAACTACCGGAAGAACCTTTGGAAGTACGGCCGAAGCGCTCCCGAAGTCATGGCGGAGCTGGTTCAGAACTGCGACATCGGCCTCGCTAACGAGGAGGACTGCCAGAAGGCGCTCGGGATTGACCTCCCGAAGGGCAAGCCGGGCGAGGCCGCGGATTACTCCTTGCTGGCGGCCCGCGTTCTCGAGACCTTCCCGGCGCTCCGCAAACAGGCCATCACGCTGCGCGAAAGCTACAGCGCCGATCACAATAGCTGGTCGGCCTGCCTGCATGATCGAGTTGAGTTCCTGCGCAGCGCCCGCTATGAAGTGACCGACATCGTCGACCGCGTCGGCACCGGGGACGCCTTCGCCGCCGGCTTGATCTACGCCTGGTTGGCGGGACTCGACGATCGGCCCGCGCTCGAATTCGCCGTCGCCGCTTCCTGCCTGAAGCACACGATCCCGGGGGACATCAACCGGTCGACGGTCCGGGAGGTGGAGCAGCTATTGCGGGAAGGGGGCTCGGGCCGCATCGCACGATAGTCCGAGAGGCTCGCCACGGCCGTCGCGCTATGGTGGTGAGCAGGTTCGGACACATCTGGGTCAGGTCGACTAGCGGAAAGAGTGCATCGGCGCCATCCTTGGGTGTGCAACCACAACCGCGGAGTACCTTTAAACTCCACCACCCCTTGGCTCCCCGAAAGCCTATCTGTCCCACATGTCTTGAAGCCACACAGAGCCTTGTCAGCGGCCGTAGGCTGTGCTAGAATGACCGTGTACGGTTCCTCGCACTGGTCCGCGGAAAAGTGGGCGCCCCCCACTTTTCTTCATATATCCGCCTGACCCGCGAGACGGGGTGGACGTCGAACCATGAAGAGCGAATTCGCCCTCGCATTCAACGAAATCACCGAGCGTTTCGGCCTCGGCCGGGATACCGTCATGCTTGCTCTCGAAGCCGCCATGGTCTCGGCCTATCGTCGCGCGGTGAACGCCTCCACGGCACAACGGGTGGAGGCGAAGGTGGACCCGGAGACCGGTGAGGTCGAAGTCTTCGCCGAAAAGGAGGTCGTCGACCAGGTCGAGAACCCCCAGACGGAGGTCTCGCTGGGAGATGCCCGCAAGGTGGACCCGGAAGCCGCTCTTGAGGCGATGGTGCTCGTGAACTCCACGCCCAAGGACTTCGGTCGCGTGGCGGCGCAGACGGCCAAGCAGGTCATCCTGCAGCGGCTCCGCGAGGCCGAGCGCGACGCCCAATATGAGGAATTTATCGAACGGGAAGGCGACATGGTGCACGGTACGGTGCACTCGATGACGCCTCAGGCTGTGACGGTCGGCCTCGGCCGCGCCGAAGCCATCCTGCCGAGGAACCAACAAATCCCTGGAGAACCTTTTCGCATTCGCGACCGAATCCGGGTGTACGTGTTGGAGGTCCGCAAGTCCTCGCGGGGCCCGGTGATCGTCGTCTCCCGGACTCACCCGAATATGCTCCGGCGCCTGCTCGAGATGGAGGTGCCGGAGATCAGCCAGGGACTGGTCGAGATCAAGGCCATCGCCCGCGAAGCGGGCAAGCGCGCCAAGGTGGCGGTGGCGGCCCTGCGCGAAGGCGTGGATCCCGTCGGCGCGTGCGTGGGACTGCGCGGCGTTCGGATTCAATCCATCGTTCGCGATCTGAACGACGAGAAGATCGACGTCATCGAATGGAACGCCGACTCCGCGACGTTTATTGCCAAGGCCCTCAGCCCGGCGCGCGTGTCCGGCGTTTACCTTGAAGAGGACCCCGAGCGGGGCAACACGGCCATGGTCGTCGTTCCCGAAGATCAGCTGAGCCTCGCCATCGGCCGGGCCGGCGTGAACGCGCGGCTGGCCGCCCGTTTGACCGGTTGGAGGATCGATATCAAGAGTCTTCCGGAAGCCGCGTCGGAAGGCTTCAGCCGGCTTCAGACCGATCCCGAGCTGGCCGAAATGGCCGGCGGGGAGGTCGACGTCCTGGCGACCATCGAGGCCATTCTGGCCAAGAAAGCGGAGAACCGGCCCGTCACGCCCGAGGAGTACCAGATCCTCACCGGCTTTGTCGATCGCGTCCAGCGGCACGTCCTCTCCCGCAGGGAAGCGAAGCGGCGTGAGCGCGCGGAAAAACTTGCCCGCGCCCGCGCCGAAATCCCGCCCATGGCGAACGAGACCCCTCTGGCGGAGGTCGGTCTGTCCACCCGCGTCTTGAACATTCTGACCGAGGCCGGGTTCCAAACAGCCGGACAAGCTTGGGAGAAGATGCTGGTCGAGGAAGACGCGATCCTTGGCCTGGAAGGGATCGGCCCGAAAGCCCTCGTGGAACTGAGCGAAAAACTGCGCGCATTCTCCTACCCCGAGCCGGCGCCCGTGGTCATCGAACCCGAGCCCGCGCCGATTGAAGAGGCCGTTCCCGAGGCAATCGCCCTGGTCGATGGCGCCGAGCCAGCCGTTGTCGCGGCCGGGGAGGCGGAGGTGGTGTCCGTCGAACTCGGAGCTGCCGCTCCTGAGGTCGAGACCCGGCCCGTCGAGCAAGTGTTCGATGAGCTGGCCAAGAAACTTGCGGTGGGTGAACCTCTCCCGGTTGTGGTCGAGGAGTCGGCCGACGAGGAAGAAGAAACCGACGAGACCGGAAAGAAAACGAAGAAACACAAGAAGGTCGACAAGGTGGTCGAGTACAACCCGGACACCGGCGAGATGGTGGTCCACCGTCGCCGGAAGCCGGGTCGGGCAGAGGGATGGGAAGAAACCGAAGTTTGATGATCCGTCGAGGGGCGACGGCCCCCGGCTCGGTCACCCGCCATGACCCCACGGGGCGGCGGCCGTAGTCGGCACGTCCCCCAGCGGACCTGCGTCGGATGCCGCGAGGTCCTGCCGAAGCGGAACTTGATCCGCATCGTGCGGACGGCGCGGGGAGTCCAGATCGATCCGACCGGAAAGGCCGCCGGAAGAGGAGCCTACCTCCACGACCGGCGGGCGTGCTGGGAGGCGGGGCTGAAGGGTTCGCTGGCCCGGGCTTTGAAGGGCGACATCCCCGAAGAGTCCAGGGCCGCCTTGACGGCGTTCCTGAGCGGCCTGGCAGAAGAGCCGCGACCCGAATGAGGCACGCCGTGACAGACTGACCGACCGGGCGCAGTGGCCTGGCCGCAGATCCCCCAGGGAGGTGAGCAATGGGCGAGAACGGCCACAAAGTGATTGAGATCCCCGCCACCCTTACGGTGCGCGAATTGGCGGAGACCATCCAGGCCAGCCCGATTGACGTCATCAAACAACTGATGGCGAACGGCGTGATGGCCAACATCAACCAGCAAATCGACTTTGACACCGCCGCCATCGTGATGGCGGAGTTTGGCTTTGAGGCCCACCCCACAGCCGCACCCGAGGCGCCGGTCGCCGACGTGCCGGAAATGCCGGTTTGGCGGCGCTGGATCGAAGGGGAAGATCCCAAACAGTTGGGCCCGCGCCCTCCGGTCGTGACCATCCTGGGGCACGTGGACCATGGAAAGACTACGCTGCTGGACGCGATCCGCAAGACCAACGTCGCCGAAGGTGAGGCGGGGGGAATTACCCAGCACATCGCCGCCTACCAGGTGAAGCACAAGGACCAGTTCATTACGTTCCTGGACACTCCGGGTCATGCCGCGTTCACGGCCATGCGAGCCCGTGGGGCGCAGGGGGCGGATATTGCGGTTCTCGTCGTGGCGGCCGATGACGGGGTGATGCCTCAGACCCGCGAAGCCCTCGCCCACGCCCGCGCCGCCCGAGTCCCGATCGTCGTTGCCCTCAACAAGATCGATCGGGACAACGCGAACCCCGATCGGGTGAAGCAGCAACTGGCCGACATCGGGTTGGTCGCGGATGACTGGGATGGGGACACGCTCATCGTCCCGGTCTCCGCCAAGAAGGGAACCGGCCTGGAGGACCTCCTTGAGGCGATCGCGATGGTCGGAAGCCAGGCCGACATTCGCGCCAACCCGAAGGGCAAGGTCATCGGCACGGTGCTCGAGGCCGAACTGGATCGCGCCAAAGGGGTCGTGGCCACGCTCCTGGTCCAGAATGGAACGCTGCGAACAGGGGACGTCGTCGTGGCCGGCGCGGCGTATGGCCGAATCCGCGCCATGTTCGACTTCCAGGGGGCGCAGGTCCAGTCAGCCGCGCCCTCCACTCCCGTGTCGGTCCTGGGTCTCTCCGATGTCCCCACGGCGGGCGAGCTCTTCCGCGTGGCCGAGGGGGATAAGGATGCGCGCGCTGCTGCCGAAGCAGCCCGCGTCCAGGCTCTTCCCGGGCCGGCGGAGCCACGCGCGCCTCGCACCCTCGAGCAAGTGTTCCAGGCATTCCAGGATGGACAGACCCGGGATCTGCGCTTGGTGGTGAAGGGTGATGTTCAGGGTTCTCTTGAGCCGATTGTCACTTCGCTGAAGAACCTCGGCACCGCGGAGATCCCGGTCAACGTCTTGCACTCCGCGGCCGGTAACATCACCGAAAACGACGTGATGTTGGCGGCCGCCTCGAATGCGATCGTCCTCGGCTTCAGCGTGACGGCCGAAGTGGCCGCCATGCGGGCCGCCGAGAAGGAACACGTCGACGTCCGCCTCTACGACGTCATCTACCGGATGACGGAGGACATCGAGAAGGCCCTCAAGGGCATGCTCGAGCCCGAAAGCCGCCAGGTCGTCCTCGGGCGAGCCGAGGTCCGGGCGGTCTTTCGAATCCCGAAGGGTGGCCAGGTGGCGGGCTGCCGAGTGGTGAAGGGAGAGCTTCGCCGGAACAGCTCCGTCCGCGTCTTGCGCGGCGATCAAGTGGTTCATGAAGGACAGATCACCTCGCTCCGCCACGAGAAGGAAGACGTACGCGAGATCCGAGAGGGTTTCGAGTGCGGGGTCGGGGTCAAGGGGTTCACCGAATTCGCCGTCGGCGACCTCCTCGAGAGCTTCACCGAGGAGAAGGTCCCCGCGGTCTAAGCGGGCTTCATGCCCACCCCGGCGCGAGCCCGGCGTCTCGCCGATCGGATCCGCGAAGAACTGGCCGAAATACTGCGGCGTGAGGCGGCCGACCCTCGCCTGGCCCTCGTCACGGTCACCGATGTCGTGGTGGACCGAGAGTTTTCCCAGGCCACGATCTATTTGAGCACCGCGGACCCGGCCCGGCCCCCCGAAGAGGTCGTTCAGGCGTTCGGTCGAGCGGGCGGGTTCCTGCGCCGGGAACTCGCGGCGCGCATCCAACTGCGATCGTTTCCACGCCTTCGATTCCGCTGGGATCCGTCGCCCGAGCGTGGGGCTCGAATCGAAGATCTGCTCGCCGGGCTTCGTCGCAAGACCCCCGGGCCATCCGGGGACAAGTCATGAAGGACGACCTGCGCCAAGGCCGGGAGATCCTCGACTCGGGGCGGCAGGTAGTGGTGCTCTCGCACGAACACCCCGATGGGGATGCCATCGGATCGATGCTCGGGCTCACCCTGGGACTGCAAGCAGCGGGTCTGACGGCAGTCCCCGTGCTCGCCGAAGGCATGCCGGGAAGGTTTCGGTTTCTCCCCGGAGCCGATCAAGTGAAGAAAACCCTTCCCCAAGTTCCCTCTGTGCTGGTGGCCGTGGATTGTGCCGATGTCCGCCGCGTCACCTCCGCGCATGCCGGGGCGCCGCTACCCCGCATCGATCTCAACATCGATCATCATCCCACCAATACGCTCTTTGGCCGTTGGAACTGGGTCGACGAGAAGGCGGCCGCGACCTCGCAGATCCTTGCGGAATTGCTGCCGGCATGGGGACTCACGATCGACCGGGACGTCGCCACCAATCTGATGGCGGGTATCGTGACCGACACTCTCGGCTTTCGCACGGAGAGTGTCACACCGGAACTCCTCCACACCGCCGCCCGCTTGATCGAATTCGGTGTCCCCTTGACCGACGTATACCAACGTACCCTGATGGGGCGCTCGGTGGAAGCCGTCCGCTACTGGGGAAGGGCGCTCATCCGAATTCAGCGCGAAGGACCGCTGTTGTGGACGGCTCTGACCGCGCAGGATCGTCGGGATTCCGGGTATGCCGGCGCGGATGACGCCGATTTGATCAACCTGCTCACCACTATCCAAGACGCGAGCCTGGTCATCTTGTTTGTCGAACATGATCCGTCGAGGACCAAGGTGAGCTGGCGAGCCCGGCCCGGGCTGAACGTTGCCGAGCTCGCCTCTTCCTTTGGAGGCGGCGGGCATGAGCTGGCCTCCGGCGCGACCCTGGATGGGGGCCTCGAGGATGTCCAGCTCCAAGTCCTCGCTTCCGCGCGGCGGGCGATTGCCTCCATCCAAGGACCGAAATGAAAAACTTCGGCCTGATTGTGGTCGACAAACCCATCGGGCCGACTTCCCACCACATCGTGAGTGTGGTCCGGACTGGGACCGGCATCCGAAAGGTGGGACACGCCGGGACGCTGGATCCCCGCGCCTCGGGTGTCCTTGTCCTCTGCCTTGGCAATGCCACCCGGCTGAGCGAGTACCTTTCGACGTCGACCAAAGGCTATCAAGCCGTCGTCCGATTTGGGACGGCCACGCAGACATACGACGGCGACGGGGAGGTGACTCGCCATACGGGTGACTCACCGGACCTGGCTGCGATCGAGTCCGCCCTGCCCGAATTCGTCGGCACCCTCGAGCAGGTCCCCCCGCCCTTCAGCGCGATTAAGGTCGCGGGCCGGAAGGCCTATGAGCTGGCACGCCGAGGCGAGGACGTGGAGTTGGGTCCGCGGACGGTGATGGTGTCGGCCCTCGAGGTGGACTCCTATGAAGCCCCGGATCTAGCCATCCGAGTTGAGTGCTCGGCCGGGACCTACATTCGTTCGCTGGCGCACGACCTCGGTGAGCGGCTCGGGTGCGGGGCCCACCTTTGGGCGTTACGCCGAACGCGCGCCGGTCCATTCACGCTTGCGGACGCCGTAACCCTGGCGGAGCTACAGGCGGGTTTCCAAGACGGGTCCTGGGAGACTCACGTTCGCCCGGCGTCGGACGCCATCGCGGCTTTGCCCCGGGTGGAGATTTCGCCCGAGGGATGGACCCACATCCGCAACGGGAATCCGATCACCGCACACGGTGGCGCCGAAGGGTTGGCGGCGGGAATTGGCCCGGACGGGAATCTCGTAGCCATCCTGGAAGCCCAATCGGATGGCCAGATGTGGCACCCGCGCAAGGTCTTTCTGTCGTGAGCCGATGGAAGTAGCCTCTGAACTTTCGGACCTTCATCTGGAGGGATGTGCGCTTTCGATCGGCGCCTTCGATGGCGTTCACCGCGGCCATCAGAAACTGGTCTTGGCCATGGTGGATTGGGCCCGCGCGGAGCGGATGCCCTCGGTCGTCTTGACGTTCTACCCCCATCCGTCGGTCGTCCTGCGCGGAAGAGACTCCTCCCACTACCTTACACTCCCGGAAGACAAGGCGGTGCTCCTCCGCCGACTGGGCGTCGACCACGTCGTAACTCAGCGCTTCGACCTGCCCTTCTCGCACATCTCCGCCGATCTGTTCCTGGATCGGGTCCTGGATGCCTGGGGGGTCCGCTCCTTCTGGGTTGGGGAAGACTTCGCGTTCGGCCACGATCGTCTTGGGACCGTGGGGTTCTTGCGCGGCCAGAGCTCTCAGCGAGGCTTCACTGTCGAGGTGGTCCCGCCTCTCCTCCTAGACGGCGAAGTCGTCAGCTCGACCCGGGTGCGGGAGGCTCTTCGCTCCGGCGATGTCGCCCGCGCGGCGTCGTATCTCGGCCGGCGATTCAGCTTGCGTGGCTTGGTGCAGCGCGGGGCGGGGCGGGGACGGCAACTCGGGATTCCCACGGCCAACCTCGAGATCGAGGCGGAAATGGTCATCCCAGGCCCAGGCGTCTACGCGTGCATGGCGCAGACGGTCAGCGCTCGGTTCCGAGCCGTGACCAATATCGGGACGCGCCCGACATTCGAGGAGACCTCCTCCCGGCCGGTGGTGGAAGCCCATTTGCTGGGGTTCGACTCCGATCTCTACGGCCAGGGCGTGGAGCTCGAATTCGTCGGCCGCCTGCGGGACGAGCGCAAGTTCTCCGGCCCCGATGCGCTTCGGGCTCAAATCGGACGCGACATCCAGCGAGCCGAGGAGATCCTGACTTCGGAAGCGGTGGGCGCCGATGGCTGAGCGTTATCCCCGCCAGGTGTACCTTCTTCGAGCGCGCGACTTGCCGCCCGAGACCATCGCCGTGACCTTTGCCAAGACCTCGCGCTCCCCGGCCTCCTTCCGCGAAATCGCCGCCGAGCTCTCCGAAGAAAAGTCAGCCCAATTCCATGAGAAGTACGTGGTCGGCTACGGGCACGCATCGGTGGCCGAGCACGCCGTCCTGCATCTGGCGTTCGAAAACGTGTCCCGCCTGGCGATCGAAACCATCGAATCGAACCGGCTCGCCTCCTACACCGAGAAATCCACTCGCTACCAAAAGTGGGAGGCGGATGGGTTTTACATTCCCGAGGAGATTCGCGGTTCGCCGTTCGAGAAGGTGTACTCCCAGACCTGTACAGATCTCTTTGCCGCCTATCAGGCCTCTCTGGAACCGGTCCGGGCCGTGGTCCAGGGCCGGGTCCCGCGGAAAGAGGAGGAGACCGAGGCGCGTTGGGAGGGGCGGATTCGATCCCGCTACGTCGACGTGTGCCGATTCTTGCTCCCCGCCTCCGCCCTCGCCAATGTCGGCATGACCGCCAACGCCCGCGCGTTGGAACACGCGATCCGGAAAATGCTTTCGCATCCGCTCGAGGAAGTGCGCCAGATTGGCAGGCTGGTCAAGGAGGCGGCCCAGGCCGAAGTGCCGACGCTGGTCAAGTACGCGGACCGGACGCCTTACCTGGTGGATTCCGAGTCCCGCCTTCAGTCGTGGCCCTCGGACGGCTCGGTGCCGCGGAGTGCCGATTGGTTGGAGCTCGTCAACTATGATCCGCGCGGGCAGGAGGCCGTGTTGGCTGCCGCGCTGTTCCGACACGGACTTGGGACTCTTGCCGGAGTCCGCAGGCAGGTCGAGGCCATGGATCCCGCGATGCGGGCGCGACTGGTGGTCGATCTCTTGGGCGGGATGGACCGTTTTGATATCCCCCTGCGCGACCTCGAGCACACGGCCTACACCTTCGATGCGGTCATGGACCAGGGCGCGTATTTCGAGGTGAAACGCCATCGGATGATGACGCAATCGCCTCAACGGTTGACGGCGGAGCTCGGGTACGCCACGCCCCAACTATTTCGGGAGGCAGGCGTGGAGCCCGACTACCGGCGGGCGATGGAGGCGGCCGGCAAGGTGTACCGCGAACTGGCGGCGTGGGAACCCGAGGTGGCCGCGTATGTGGTGCCGAACGGTTTCCGGCGTCGCGTCGCCCTCGTCCTGAACCTGCGTGAGGCCTATCATTTTTGCGAGCTTCGGTCGGCCGCCAACGCACACTTCTCCGTCCGGCGTCTGGCATTCCGCATGGCCGAAGAGATCCGAAACGTGCATCCTTCGCTGGCGGCCGGCATGCGGCTGCCGGCCCCGGCCGACTGGCGAGCGATCGAAGCCGAGCACTTCCTCGAAGCCTGATCGGGAGCGGTAGCGCCCTCGGTTCGCTTGTGCCATCATCGGTCGGACGTCGCCCCAGACGGGCGTGGACTAAATATTTCAGGAGGCTCCTATGGACTGGACGATGATCGTGCTCCGGATCCTACACATCCTCGGCGGTGTGTTCTGGGCCGGGACTGCCTTCCTGCTCGTGACCGCGATCGAACCCACGATTCGGGACCTGGGAGCCGAGGGCGGCAAGTTCATGCAGCGCCTGGCGGACAAGGGCAAGATCTCCGCCCGGACCAGCGCCGCGGCCGGGATCACCATCGTAACTGGCCTGTGGATGTATTGGAGGGTTTCCGGTGACTTCTCCGCCGCGTGGATGGTGAGCGGGCGCGGGCTCGCGTTGACGATCGGTGGGGTTTTCGCCCTGGTCGCGTTTGGAGTCGGCTACGGCGTAACCGGGCGAGCGAGCATCAAGATGGCCGACCTCGGCAAGCTGATGCAGGCCTCCGGCAAGCCGCCGACCCCCGAGCAGCTCGCTCAGGTCAAAGGGCTTCAGGAACGCATTTCGGCCGGTGGGCGGGCCACCGCGATCCTGCTCGCGATTACGATCGTCGGGATGTCGAGCGCGCAGTACCTGCTCTTCTAACCTGGTCCGAGAGCCACTCTGTGCCCGGCGAAATCACGTCGCCGGGCGCAGCCGTTTCCGGACCCAAACTCCGATCCCGCCCAACGCAATCGCGCTGAACGCAAACCATTGAATGGCATAGGCCAGATGGGGGCCCTCGCTCAGGTCGATGGCCGGGTCAGGATTCGGGCTGTGCCCCGAGGCCGGCGCCTCGGTGAGCTCGAGAAAGTAGGGGGCGAGGGAGTACGGAGTTTGCTGCTGCACTCCGGGGATGTGCAGGACCCGCCAGGACTGGCGGGGGGGCCCACCCGGGATGGGAGTGGGATCGGCCAGGAATGCCCAAGTCGGTTCAGCCTGCGATGGTTTCAACAGGCCGCGAACATGGACCCTCGCTTCCTGCCGATATTCCTGCCGTGCCGACTCGTTCGAAGACTCTTGTGAGATCCAGCCTCGGTCGATCAGAATCGACAGGTCACTGCCGTCGGGTCGGAACGGAGTCACCAGGTGAGCGCCGGGGGCGCCGGCGAGGGAGCGATTGGCGAGGAGGAACTCGTGCGTGGGGTCCCAGACGCCCTCGCCTTCGGCCATGCGGAAAGCGAGGTCGTCCGTGCTCCCCACCGCCTGGGCAAGATCGAGGGAGGGCAGGGCCATGCGCTCCGCCATCAGGGCGTTGCTGGCTTTGCGTTCGGCCAGGCGAGAGAGCTGCCAGAACCCCAAACGGATACACGCCACGCCCATGACGAGCGCAAGCAGGACGAATGCGAGATCGCGCCGGGTGAGGCGTCTCACGCCGAGACGGGAGCGATAGCGGTCATTCAGAGGCCGGCTCGACTTTCTTCAGGCGGGCCTCTGCCAACCGGACGTACTGCGCGTCGATCTCATATCCAACGTAGGAACGTCCGGCGCGCCGCGCGGCCACACAGGTGGTGCCCGAACCACAGAAAGGATCCAACACCACGTCCCCGTGATAGGTGTACAGCTCGATCAACCTCCGAGGGAGCTCCTCTGGGAACGGCGCAGGATGCCCCACCTTTCGAGCCGAAGCCGGGGGAAACGTCCACACGCTGCGCGTCCACTCCAGGAACTGTTCGCGCTCGATGGTGCTCCGCCGCCCGAGCGCCGGACGTGACAGAGCGCCTTTCGAGAAAACCAGGATGTACTCGTGGACGTCTCGCAGCACCGGGTTGGCTGCCGATCGCCAGCTTCCCCACGCCGTCGACGGTCCCGCGCCCACAGCCTTATTCCAAATGATCTCACCCCGCATGAGAAAACCCAGTCCGAGCATGTCCTCGATCACATACGCGTGCAGGGGCAGGTAAGGCTTGCGGCCCAAATTAGCGACATTGACGCACGCCCGGCCGCCCGTGGCAAGAACGCGATGCGATTCCTGAAAAACGCGCCGAAGCATCCCACGGTACTCCTCGAGCGTGAGATCGCGGTCGTACTCCTTACCGGCGTTGTAAGGGGGGGACGTCACGAGGAGGTGGATCGAGGAGTCAGGGATTTCGGTCATTGCCTCTGAGGATTTCTGAAACATCCGGTTGTGCAGGTCGGCCGGGAGCTCGGCCTCCTGAGCCACGGCCGGATCACCCACGCGCCGTCCGTCGTACAGACGGCCGGCATAGAAGTCTGTCGAATCGTGGCTGATGCGGCCGCGGGAACCGAACGGGCTCGAGCGCGTGGGACGGGACTTCCGGCGGGTCATCGAGTAACTCCGACCTACGCCCCAGGCCGCCGGTCCCGGTTCTGGGGCGCGTAACCGAACCGTTCGAGAGCTCCTTCGTCGTCGCGCCAGCCCGGCTGCACCTTAACCCGAAGATCGAGGTAGACGCGGCGGCCGGTCAGCGCCTCGATCTCCAGGCGGGCGCGGGTTCCAATCTGCTTCATCATCTGGCCTCGCGTGCCGACCACAATGGCTTTCTGGGATTCTCTTTCGACATACAGGGTCGCGGCGAGGTAGGCGCCCCCGGTCGCTCGCTCGCGAAACTCCTCGACGTACACGGCAATCGAATAGGGGACTTCCTGCCGCAAATAGTGAAGGCACGCCGCTCGGATGAGCTCGGCGGCCAGATCTCTTTCATAGGCGTCGGTGACTTGGTCCTCGGGGAAGTAGATTGGGCCTTGCGGAAGGAGTAGGAGGAGCCGGTCGAGAAGCTCGGCCACGCCCTCGCCCTGGAGGGCGGATACCGGCCAGACCTCCGAAGCCGGCAACCACTCGAAGAGCGCCCTCCGGCACGCTGTGGAAGTCTCGGTGGAGGCCGCGTCGGCCTTGTTGAGCGCAACGACGACCGGATGAGCCCGCGCACCGGCCGAGACCCCTTCGGCCACGCGCCGGTCCTCTTCATCGGCCGGATGCGACGCATCGAGCACGACCAGGACCAGATCCGCGTCGCGGATGGCGTGCTCGGCGGCCGTGTTCATCCGATGTCCGAGTTTGTGATGGGGCCGGTGGAGTCCCGGAGTGTCGACGAAGATGGCCTGGGCAAGCGGCCGCGTCACAATCCCGAGCTGGTTGCGCTGGGTCGTCTGGGGCCGGGCGGAGACCGCGGCGATGCTCTGGCCGACGAAGCGGTTGATCAGCGTCGACTTGCCGACATTCGGTTTCCCGGCGACGGCCACAAAACCGCTCCGGTGATCCGGTGGGGGAGAGTCTTCACGCATCGGGTTGATTCTCGGAAGGAGGGCGCGCCCTGTCAAGCCGAACTGAAGGGCCCAGCTACGCTCGACGTCGAAGCAGTTAGAATGGTCATCCCCGGCGGCAGAATTCGGTTCGCACCGACGGCCTCAAGGAGACATGCGATGACGGTACGTTCAGCACGGTCTGTCTTTCTTAGCCTCGGGGTCGCGATCGTCCTTGCGGCTTGCAGCACGCCATCCGCCAACCTCAATGTGGTCATGACGGATTTCGCATTCAGCCCGGCCACGTATTCCGTCGTCCCCGGCACGGAGGTGACGCTCACTCTCACGAACAGCGGCGCAGTCGTTCACAACTGGGTCCTGATGCGCCCGGGTTCGACGGTCACGACGCCGTTCAACGAGGATGATGAGCCGAACGCGATCTGGCGAGGCCGCGTGGAGCCTGGTGAAACGCAGACTTTCACCTTCACCGCCCCGGAGGTCGCAGGGGAATACCCGGTCGTGTGCAGCGAACTCGGCCACCTCGAGGCCGGGATGGTTGGCCGACTCACCGTGACCCCGTGACCGACGACTTGTGAAGCGTTTCACAAATCGCGTCAAGCTCGGACCTCTGCAGGGCGGTCCGCTCGTCGAGCCTATCCGCCAAGGGGCTGGGCGACTCGATATCGCTCTCCAAGCCTAGGCGAGGCCGCGAAGACGGATGGATTGGGGACCTTTTGGAGAGATTGTCTCCCGGACTCTCGCCGTAAGTGGGGCGGCTCTCGGGCTTAGTGCGGTCCTTGGAATCCCAAGCGGCGCAACCCTGGCCCTGGCGCGCTTTCCTGGGCGGCGGCTCTTGGTCCTGGCCATCTACACCGGGATGGGCTTGCCGCCGGTCGCCGTGGGATTGGCCGTCTATCTCACCCTCTCGCGTACCGGTCCTCTCGGAACCTTGGGTTGGCTGTTCACACCGACCGCCATGATCCTGGCGCAGACCGTCATCGCGCTGCCGCTGGTCTGCGGGCTGACGATGGCCGCCATTGAAGCCGTCGACCCCAGACTCCGGCAACAAATCCGTTCCCTGGGAGCACGTCCGCGCCAGGAGATTGAAGCGCTCCTTTGGGAGTCGCGGCCGGGGGTCGCGGCGGCTCTGATCGCCGGAATGGGGGGCATCCTCTCGGAGGTCGGGGCCGCCATGCTGGTCGGCGGAAATATCGACGGGCGGACCCGCGTCCTCAGCACGGCGATCGTCCTCGTGACGCGGCAGGGGCAGTTTGCGCTCGCCCTCGCGCTGGGCGGAGCCTTGATCGGCCTCACAGGACTGGTCACCGCGGCATTGCTTCGGCTTCAGCGCCGGCCCGGGACATGGCCGACGTGACCGTCCCTTTGATGGAAGTCCGAGGTCTCGTTCGTGAATACGGAGGCCGACGCGTGGTCTCCATCGACTCGCTTGACCTGCACGCGGGGGAGCTCCTCGCCCTCGTCGGCCCGAATGGAGCCGGTAAGTCCACGCTCCTCCGCTTGCTGAATTTCCTCGAGCCGCCCAGCTCCGGGGAGATTCTATGGAAGGGCACGCCGGTGGGATGGCCACCCCCGCTCGAGCTGCGCCGAAAGATCACGACGGTCTTCCAAGACCCCCTGCTCCTGCATACCACGGTCCGCGAGAATGTGGGCTACGGTTTGCGCCTGCGCGGGGTGATCGATCCTCATCGAATTGACGAAGCCCTGGCGAGGTTTGAACTGACCGAGCTGGCCCGCGCGCCGGCGCGGGGCCTTTCCGGCGGCGAGGCCCAACGTGTGGCGCTCGCCCGCGCCTTGATCCTTGGGCCGGAACTCCTCCTGCTCGACGAACCGACGGCCAATCTCGATCCGTACGCTGCCGGCCGCCTCGAGGCTATAATTCGAACCGTCCGCGCCGAGCGCTCCACGACCCTCGTCCTGGTCAGCCAGGATCTTTTTCAAGCCCGACGCCTGGCGGACCGGGTCGGTCTGCTCCTGGCAGGCCGCGTGGTGGAGATCGCCGAGCGCGATGCATTTTTCACGCGCCCGGCGGACCCTCGCACGGCGGCGTTCCTGAAAGGCGAGTTCATCTCCGGAGCGGCCTGAGGCCATGGGACTATTCTCGCGGCGCAAACACGATCGGTTCATCGAGCTCCTGGTCCATCAGGCCGAGTGCACCGTCCAGGGCCTGCAGACCCTTTTGGAATACGTCAAGAAGCCGGACCCGGCGCTGGCCGCCCGCGTTTCGGCGACCGAACGTGAGGCCGACGAGGTGCGTCGGATTCTCATCGACGAGCTGAACCGGACGTTTGTCACCCCGATTGACCGCGAGGACATTTTCGCCCTTTCCCTCACCGTGGACGACATCCTCGACTACGCCAATTCCACCGTCGAGGAGATGACCATGCTCGAGATCGAGCCCAACCAGTATCTGGAGCGCATGGTGTCCCTCCTGGCGGATGCGGCGCGCGAGATCTATGAGGGCGTCCTGCGGTTGGAGGACCATCCCAACGTGGCCGGGGATCACGCCGTCCGGGCCAAGGCGCTCGAGAACCGGATGGAACGTGTCTACCGCGAGGCGATCGCCGACCTTTTCCACATGCCCAAGGATATCGACCACGTGGTCAAGATGCTGAAGCTTCGCGAGGTGTACCGCCACCTCTCGAACGCGGCGGACCGCGGCGACGAAGCGGCCAACGTGATCGGGGATATTGTGGTGAAGAGGATGTAATTACGTTGGGGCACGCCATGGCGTGCCCGTACTGCACCCGGTGTCTGGAACTCAGCGCTCGCGGGCGGCGATGCTCTCCAGCTTGGCCCCCACCTCACGCCATTGGATTTTGGAAATCCCCAGCTTTTGCCGGATCCGGTCGTGGTCCATCCCCGCTCGGTAGTCATGCAGGGCGCACGTCCAGCGGCACATGTCGAACGAAAGATGCTTGCCCAGGCCAGCCGCCTGACCCAGGTCCTCCAAGATGTATTCCAATCGACGCGGCGACCAGGGGAAGACCTGCTGGCGCGGCGCGTACTGCTTGAGGTATTCGAGGTAGACGGACACCCACGCGGGATCGAGGCTGAGCTTGCGTTCCTTGTACCGTTTACGGACCTCTCCGTAGCGGACGAAAAGAGTGGCCCCGTCCGACCCGTCCAGGTCGATGTGCTGAATCTGGAGCGCGAGGCATTCCCCTTTCTTGATGCCGGTGTGCAGAAGCAGATTCACCAACGCGGCCGGCCGGGCGTCCGGCGGCGACCCTTTGCGAAGGGTGTGCGCCGTCTTGGAAACCGCGGCCATCTCGTAGGGCGTGAGGACATCGGGAAGGGGGCTGAGTACGGTCTGCTGTGGAACGGGTTCCGCAGGATCGACGGCGATCACTCCGTTCCCTGCCAGCCAACGGAAAAACGCTTTGACCGAGGTCACGCGCCGAGAGTAGGTCTTGGGGCTGCACGGGATGCCTCGGCGGTGGGCCATCCAATCCAAGAATCGGCGCACGTCCGCCGTACCGACCGCACTCACGGATTGGCCCGCGCTGAGGAATTGGCCGAGCAGACGCAGATCGCCGGCGAACGCCTTGACCGTGTGAGGCGAGCGGCCCGCCCCGACCAGGGCTTCTTGCCAAACGTGGATCGCCGCGCTCAGGCTCGATTGAGCGCTGAGCCGAGTCTCGAGCGCAAGCGGGTGGGTCCCGAGGGATGCGCTGTCGGAGAAGAGCGGGAGGGGATCGGCCCGGTCCGCCATGATGAGGTCGGAGGCGATGCTAGCGTCGCCATCTCGAAATGTCAAACCTGAGGAGGGGCTAGGGTCCGACGGGGGGGCCGTTGCTCCGAAACTGCGAAGGGTCGAAGCACGGGCGGTAGTCATCTCCCAGGATCAATCGATAGGCGAAGGGTGCGCTCGCCTCGGGCTGGAGGAGCACCGCGGCGGGGGAGAGCCCCAGCGCCTCGCGGACGCGCTCGCGTAAATCCAAATCCCCGGGTTGGGTTTCGACCAGAACGGTCGCCCGTGGGCCGTCGCCTTCCGGATCGGACGTGTAGGCGCCCAAACCGGCATAGGTCAGCCGTTCCGCGGCCAGGTCCGCCCAGTCCGGATAATTCGGGTGGCCGATCACTTCGACGGTGGTCGTGGAGCGGGGCTGGGAGGGATCCGCGGCCTGGAAGGCAAACGCGTCATCGAGCAAAGCGCGCACGCCCTCGGGCTTGGGCAGCAGGACCGCCGCCCCCGAGGTGGGCACAGTCCACCTCGTCACCTCTTCAAGGTTGAGAAATCGGCTGCGCACGTTGGTCAGGTCGATGCGAGCCGCATGTGGGGCGAGTGCCAGGAGGTCGGTCAGCTGGAGATCGGTCGTGACGACTTCGTTCAGGCTCTCCCAGATCTCCGGGATCTGGAAGAGCCACCCCAATCCTAAAGCCTTGCGGTAGAAGGACCGCAGGACCTCATGCTGGCGCCGGGAACGGTCGAAGTCCGAGGAACGCTGGCGGGAACGGGCGTACCACAGGGCGAACTCACCATCCATATGATGCTCGCCGCTCAAGACCGTGTACAGGGCCCAATTGTCCGGATCGTTTTGCGAAATGCCCGGCCGCTTCAACCTCCAGTCCGTGTAGGCGCATGCCACCTCGACGTCGACGCCGTCGAGCGAATCAACGATCTGTCGGAATCCCGACATGTCCACCAGCGCGTAGTGGTCAATCTGCAAGCCGAAGTTGTACAGCATGGTGTCCTTCAGCATGGCCGGGCCCCCGCCCGGGTAGTGAAGGAAGTCGCCGAATAGCCAGGCGGTGTTGACCCGCCCCATGGTGTAACCCGGGAGGTAGACATAGAGGTCGCGCGGGAAGGAAATGAGCGCCGCCGCTCCACTCGCTGGGTGAAGGGACAGAAGCAGGATGACGTCCGTGCGCGAGGAACCGGTGGGACTGCGCCGGTCCGATCCGAGAAGCAAGATGTTGGTGACGTCGTCGGAGAACACATACGGTTCCGCCGGAGGAGGCACCGCCGTGGGAGGCGGTGTGCCTCCGCCGTAGGTGTAGAGCGGGGGCCAGGGAGTCAGGCCGATGGACGGCCGAACCTGGAGCTCATGGGTTGGGGCCGCGACCAGCGTGATGGAGAGAGTCGGGTGATCTGCGTCCAAGGGGCCCTTGGGAAGGAGAGGGCCGCCGACTTGGGCCTTGCTCAACCCTCCGCAGGCCGCCAGAACGAGCGTGAGGGCGGCGGCTCGCGCCGCGTGCCTCAAGGGCCGAAGGCCGTCGCCAGCATGGCCAGGATTGCGTCCCGAACCGGAAGCTGCACCGCCGCCCCGCTCGGAGTTCTCCAGGCGTCCGCCATGCTAGTGTCGATGGCGAAACGGCGGATTCGCGTCGGATCCGAGGCCAGCCTCTCGGCAAGAGGAACCCACTCGACCAGCTCCGATAACGTGACATCGGTTTGCACCCGCCCCTGCATTTGTCCGAACATCTCCGGCACACGGCGCAGCCCGTCCAGGGTTATCAGGCGCGAGAAGATGGCCAGAACGACTTCTTGCTGGCGGCGAAGGCGGTCGAAGTCGCTGCTCGCCTTTCGCATGCGGACGTAGCACAGGGCGGTCCAGCCATCCATGTGGTAAACACCGGGGACATACGCGTAGCGGGTGCTCCCGCATTTGTCGGACATCGCCCGACCGACCTGGACGTCGATTCCGCCCAGCGAATCGACCGCAGACGTGAAGCCCGAGAAATTCACACGTACGAAGTGGTGGATCTCCACCCCGAAGTTGTACAGGAGCGTGATCGCCACGAGGTCCGGCCCACCGCGTGGGTCGGCGGTATTGATCCGATCGACCCGCCAGCCGGGCTGGAAGACGTAGAGATCGCGGGGAATGGAGATCAAAGTCGCGGTGCCTTTCTCCGAGTCCAGCGAGACGATCATCATCACGTCAGTGCGAAAGCCGTACGAGTCCGGACGCTGGTCCGAGCCCAGGAAGACCAGATTGACGACGTGGGGGCCGACCGGAATGCGAGGGGCTTCGCGGGGGACCTGAGTTGACGACGCTTCTCGCGGTCCGGGGAAATATCCCCAAGGGTTCACCGTCGTCGGAGTCGCGAGCGGCGTCGCCGTCGCCGTGGCCGTCGGAGGTGGGGCCCCCGTGGGAGGGATCGGGCCGAAGGGTGTGGGTGTGGCCGAAGAAAGCGGATCTGCCGTCACGAGCCCGCCGGATCCGGGGACGAGGCCCTGGAGAGGGCTGGCGCACGCGAGCGTTGCGGCCAGGGTGACCCCCAGCGCAATCCCCGCACGTTTTCGTCCCGACAACAGGCCAGGCATGGTCAGATCGGCGCCATTCTTATGGAGGACGACCCACTCTGGCTGCAAGTTCCCGGCCTAGGGGCTCATAGCCGGAGAACCCTTCCGCAGAGGAGTCACCCCGGCAGGGCTCCGGGCCCGGGCTGGGTCCAGGCGGAGATCGGGAGCAAGACGGAGATCGTCGTGCCTTCCCCCAGGAGGCTATCCACCCAAACTCGGCCCCCCGCGGCCTCGGTCATGGCTTTGACGATGGCCAGGTCGCCGCCCGACTCGGGCGAATCCGCTGCCGAGGCCTGGACGCCGGCCCCCAGGCTTCCAAATACCTGACCGAGTTCGGTGGGTGGGATGCCGGGCCCTTGATCCTTCACCCACAAATGCAGGAAGGCCGGAGACTCCTCCGGCTGGACTCGGGCGCCCAGCCCAATTTCCGCGCCGGTGGAGGAAACGGTCGAGGCATGCGCCAGGAGGTGTTCCAGAATCTGGGGGAGGGCGTCTTCTTCCACCAGCACCCCAAGGAGGCTTGGCGGGATATCGGTCAGCAAACTCTGCGCCCGGTTCCGCACGCCTCCAGCCGTGCGACCCATCGCTTCGTCGAGGCATCGGCCGAACTCGACGGGCGCACGCGGGGCGGGCGCGACCTCCGCCGCTGACGCCGCGCGGACGAGTTCATGCAGCAGTTCATCGGCCTTGCGCAATCCCTCGCGCACGCGTTCGAGAAACTTGCGCTGCATGGCGCCGAGAAGACCCACGGACTCCCCGAGCACAAGGTCCGTGTATCCCAGCCCCGAGGCGATGGGCTGGCGAACGCTGCGCACGAGCGCGATGATCTCTTCCGACCCCGCGCCGTGCCGAGGCGGGAGCCGATCGGGGGCCGACGCGTCCGAATCGTCCCGCCCCAGCCGCGATCGAGTATCGGCCAACTCCTGCAGGGCCATTTGGAGCTCGAACGCAACACGCTGGAATTGACCCGAGTCGGTCGCTCGAGGTCGACCGGCAATCGCCGATTGCATTTTCGTCTTGCGTGAAAGGCCGACCGGGGTCGGATGACTGTCGTCGCCTGGGACCCCCTCCGAGTCCATCACTCCGGTCGGTGCGAGCGCCTCGGGCGGTGTCGAAATCGCGTCTTCCAGCTCGGGTAGGGAGACGTTCCCCTCGCTGGTCGATTCGGCGGTCCCCAGATCGGCATCGTTCTGTTCCAGCCGCCTGAGCCTGCGAGCGATCAGAGGTGCAATTCCGAAGAGAGCCTGCTTCTGATCCTCGGTCCACTCCTGGCGCGTATACGGCGCGAGCAAGAGCAAGCCTCCGTACATCCTTCCATCGCATTCCAGAGGCGCCAGGACGGCGGGACCAGCGGATCGAAGGTTGAGCGCTCCCCGTAGCGCGTCCATGTCCGGAGATCGGCTCCGGCCGGGAAGGGAGGCCGCGCGGCGATGCGTGAGGGCGTCCCCGAGGACGGGACTGCGCCGATCGTCCAAGGAGGCTCCCTCGACCTCGCGCTCTTGGATCAAGTCATAGCCACCCGCGATCGCGAATCGGCCGGCCTCGTCCGGAGGCGAGAGAAGGAGGCACATCTCGGCCCCGAGGGCGCGTGCCAGGGCGCGGACGAGCCTGCGTGTGAGCTCTCGAGAGTCTTCCGAAAGTCCCAAACCGACAAGCTCGATGAATACACCCGGCCGAACGGTCGGGGCCGGATCCGCGGGTCCGGGAGGTACGGCTTCGATTTCCAGTTTCGGTGCGGGTGGGCGGAACCCCAGCACCGCCGCGCAAAGGATCGGATACGCGAAGGCTTCACCCAGCCGGACTAACGCCGGGAAATCCCCTCCGGAAGGCCCGAGAAGAATGTGAGAACCGAATCCGAGGGCCATCACGCCCATGCCCGATGCGGCCAGGGGTTGGCGATCCACGCGCCCGGCCAGCGAGGCCGTTGCGGCCGCGGCGACGAGCAGGCTTGACACCGTCCAAACCGCGTCGGCCGAACTGCGGTTGAAGCGTCCATCGGCCGGGGCCAATGCCACGGTCAGGACGAGCCCTACCGTGCTCACGAGAATGCCCGCGGCCAGCCCGGTGTCTATAGCTGAATGATCGCGGTCGACCAGAAACGGCCATGCCAACAGTGCCAACCCGAGGAAGGCGACGAATCGCTCGAGGCCCGGCAGGATTGCAGCTACGCCCGGCGCGAAAGTGAACGCGGCCCACCAGGCTCCCGTGAGAATTACTCGCAGGGCCAGAAGGGAGTACAAAGCGGCGCGATTTCGAAAGGGTCTGGGCGTCGTTCGGCGAGCTATCAGCACGGATGCCACGGCCGTGCCGAGCACCACCACGGCTATGTAGGCGAGGTAGAGCTGGCTGCCGAGGGTGGAGATGAGGATTCGCGCTGCATCGTTCAGGGTCATGGTGCGAGGGGTTGCCCCTTGCGACGCATTCTAACACAGCGGTCCACCGACCCACGCCCCACATCCGCCTGAGCGCTGAGCGAGGGCGAAAGCCTGCCTGAGCCTGCCGAAGGGCGTCGACGGGCTCAGGGATGGGCGGACTTAGCGGGCCACGGGGCGGGACGGAGGTTGGAACAACCCCGCCAGGTGTTCGGCAGCCTCGCGGTCCACGATGGCGAGCACTTCATCATGGGCCTCGAGGGTGGTCACACCGCGGGGGACGATGACCTCGCCCTGGCGGACGATGGCCGCGATCACGCAATTGGAGGGCAACGCCAGATCCCGGATGGCGATTCCGACGGCCCGGGCGCCCGGGGGGACTTTCTCCTCGACCAACGAGAAGTCGCCGCGGCGGATCTTCAGGAGCGGCATCATGTCGCCCAGGGACATTTCCTCTTCGATCATGCGCGAAAGAATGTCCGCCTGGTTCAGAGCCACGTCGACCCCCATCTCGGGGCGGAAGAGCCAGGCGTAGCGGGGGTGGTTCACCCGTCCGATTACGCGTGGCACGCGGAACTCGTTTTTCGCTAAGAACGCGATCGCCAGGTTCCGCTCGTCCTCGGACGTGGCCGTGACCAATACCTGTGCCGATCGGGCTCCCGCCTGCTCGAGGACGGTGGGGTCGAGCCCGTTCCCGATCACCAGGGTTTCCGTGGGAAGCTCTCGATGCAGCACTTCAATCACGGCCGGGCGATTCTCGACCACGCGCACTTTGTGGCCCAGCTCGAGCAGGAGCCCCGCAAGATGCGACCCCACCCTGCCTCCTCCGACGATGATGACGAACATCAGCTCGCCTCCCCGCCGACCAAGTTTCGCAGGTGGCCAAGGTCTTCCTGACGCGAAGCCGCGATCAAGAGATCCCCCTCTTCGAGACGAGTCTCCGGGTCCGCCAGCCGGGCCTCCCCGACGCGGACGAGGGCTGCGGGCCGCACCTCGGCGCTCTGGGAGACTTGGGCAATCGTGCGCCCCGCCCAGCTCAAAGGAACCCGGATCTGGACCAGCACCACATCCTCGTTCCCGAACGATTCGACCTCGGCCACGTTCGACCCCGTCAGCGCCTGCTCGATCCGCCGCGCACCCCAGGAGGAGGACGCGACGGACGGAAGGCCGGCGTGGGTGAAGACCTGCGCAAAAGCCGGGTCGTAGACCCGGGCGACCACGTGGGGTACGTGGAATACATCCCGGGCGGTCTTTGCCGCCACCAGGTTGGCCTCGTCGCTGGGCGTGACCGAGGCGAACGCCTCGGCGGTTTCGATCCCCGCCCGGCGCAAGACGGCCTCGTCCATGACGTCCCCCATCACCGTCCGGCCGCCGAAGGAAGGGCCCAGGCGAAGGAAGGCCCCCTGTTCCCGGTCGATGACGGCCACTTGATGGCCCTGGGTGGAGAGGGAGCGCGCCAGCTCCGAGCCGACGCGACCGCAGCCGATCACGATCACCCTCATGCTGCCTCCTGGAGGCGGGCTGGGTCAGTCGCTGAGACGGTACGGGACATCGGCGACGACCGTTCCCTTTCGGAAGAGGAAAGCCAGCCGGATGGCCAGCGCGGTTTGATTGTGGAGGAAGGAGTGCCACCAGCGGGAGGGAACGAAGTGAGGCATGACGATGGTCAGAATGTCGTGCGGACCCAGCTGATCCTCAATGTTCTCAATGTAGTCGATCAAGGGACGAATCGTGTCCCGGTAAGGAGAGTCAATCACGACCAAACGCGTTCCATCGCCCCAGCGATCCCATTTCTCACGGACCGCGCGTCCCTCCTCGGGGTCAATGGCGACGTGCACGGCCGTCACATCCGCCGACAGAGATCTACAATACTGTAACGCCTGAAGGACTCCCTGGTGAACGTTCGCAATCGGGATGATAACCCGATGGCGCTGGACGGAACGCGTGCGCGGCGGTCGGTCCAAGGAGAGTTGGGAGGCCACGTCGAGGTAGTGGTGGTGGATACGAAGGAACAGCAAGACGAGGCAAGGGATCAGAAGGACGACGATCCATGCGCCCTGGGCGAATTTCGTGACCGCAAAGACCACCATGACCACGCCGGTGACGAACGCGCCCACCATGCTAATCACCTGCTTGATCCGCCAGCGGGGGTCGTGGGCCAGGACGGTATGTCGCTCGCGAATCTCCTGCCCGGGTTGGAGCCGGCCGACCCGGCCGAATCGCACGGCCATGCCGGCTTGGGAGAGCGTAAAGCTCAGGAACACGCCGATCGCATACAGCGGGATCAAGGCGTTGGTCTCGGCTTGGAAGATGACGACCAGCACGCTGGCAAAAAAGGCCAGGGTCACGATCCCGCGCGAAAAAACCAGCCGGCTGCCGCGGGCCGTCAGTTGGCGGGGCAGAAAGCCATCCGCCGCTTGAAGGGCGCCCAGGCGAGGGAATCCGGCAAAGCTGGTGTTGGCGGCCATGATGAGAATCAGGGTCGTGCCGCCCATCATGAGGATGTACGGCCATCCGGTCCCGCTGAACACGGTCCGTGTAATCTGCGAAATGATCGTCTCCGACTCGGAGGGAAAAGCGTGCACCTCGTTGGCGAGATACGTAATGCAGACAAACACGCTGGTCAGGATGGCGCTCATCCACAGCAGGGTGATCCCAGCGTTCCGGCTGCGCGGCTCTCGAAACGAGGGGATCCCGTTCGAGATGGCTTCGATCCCGGTCAAGGCCGTGCTGCCGGACGAGAACGCCCGCAGGATCAGGAACAAGGTCAGCGGTTGGAGGACCGTCACGGGGATCGGGTCGACCCCGGTGACGCTGCCGAGCGTGCCGCGCAGGGCCTGGAATAGCCCCGCTCCCACCGTCAACCCGGCCATGGCCAGGAAGAAGTAGGTCGGAATGGCCAACGCGCGACCTGACTCCCTCACGCCTCGCAAATTGATGAGCATCATGGCACCGATCAAGGCCACCGCGAGGGCCGTGCGATAGGGGAAGATCATCGGGACCGCGGAGGCCAGCTGGGCGACGCCGTTGGAGATACTGACGGCGACCGTGAGAACGTAATCGGTCAGCAGGGCGGCGCCGGCCACCTGCGCCGGAACTTCGCCGAGATTGTCGCGGGCGACGATGTACGCCCCGCCGCCTCCGGGATAGGCATGAATCGTTTGCTCGTACGAGATCGTGACCAGGACGAGAAGGCCCGCGATGGCCAGGGCGAGGGGAAACGAGAGGGACAAGGCGCCGGCCCCCGCCAGGGCCAGCACCACCAGGATCTCCTCGGTCGCATAGGCCGTTGAGGAGAGTGCATCCGAGGCGAAGACCGCCAGACCGACGACCTTGCTGATCGACTGGTGGGGGATCTCTTTGGTATCGAGCGGCTTCCCAATCAGGGCGCGCAGAAGCCGGCGAACGACGTCAATGGTCATGGCATCGAGACTGGAAGACGCGCACCGCGGATGGGGCGGAGGAGGGCAAGTATACTCCGCCGTTTTGGGGGTGGCCTGCTCAGTCAGGACCGGGTCGGTGCGAAACGCGTTCCGTCCAGCGCAACGCCACAAACCCGAGCAGGAGAGGAAACCAGAAGGTCACACCCCGGTAGGCCAGCGTGATCACCGCTGCCGAGGCCAGCGGCACGTGTAGCGTGGTAAGGACCAGCGTCATGGCGCCCTCCACGAATCCCAGGCCGGAGGGGGTGGGCGATACGACGGCGAACAACGCTCCGATGCTATAGCCAGCAATCAGGGTCCCGACGGAGAACGGCTGCGCAAAGGCCAAAAATATCAGAAACAGGGTGGCGATCATGAGCGCCCTGTTGCTCAGGGCCAGGGCCGCCGGCAGGATCAGGCCGCCCGGAGTCCGGCGAGCCGCCTCCAGCCCCTCGGCGATATCCCGAGCGAATTCGTGGGCATGGCTCACGTCAAAGCGATCGCGCTTGACGAAAGGCCGCAGGATGCGATTCCCAATATTCCCGAGCGAGGCCAGCGCGTCCCCAAATCGGTGGGCGGACCGCGTCCCCAGATAGAGAAGGAAGCCGAGCACCCCGGCGTACGAGGCAAGGAACAGCGCGGCAAAGACCTCGCCGCTGTTCAGTTGATTCCGCCTCACCAGCACGATCAACCCCAGGGCGATCACGACCAGGACGGCGAAGTAGTCGTACAGCAGGTACATCGCCGCGACCGTCGTGGCGCGGCCGACCGGGAGGGCGCGCTGCCGGGCCCGCCCGATGAAATAAGCCATACCGCCCAAGCCGCTCGTCGGGGTCACCACCGACACGAGGTTGACGACCATCGCCATCGGGACGAGGTCCCGCAGTCGCTCTTCCACGCCGAGGGCGCGGAAAATCGCCCGCAAAGTGGCCCCGACGTTGATGAGCCACAAGAACTGGATCGCTAGCGCGAGCGACATCCAACGGACATCGCCTCGTTGGAGCGTGGCGGCAATCTGCTGGACCTCCGCTCCTCGGGTGATCACAAAACCTAGTACGAAGAGGACGAGGAGCGCCAGCAGGAAGTTTCGCATGCGAGAGCGGTCAGGTCTCAAGCTGACTGAAACTTGCCGGATCCCCCAGGGGAATGCCCGTCGCCGTCTTGTCGATTCTGCGCAGCAGGCCGGTCAGAACGCTCCCGGGGCCCAACTCGATGAAGTGGGTGATCCCGGACGCGATCATGCCCCGGACCGATTCGGTCCAGCGGACCCGCGAAGTGAGCTGGGCCGCAAGGTCGGCCCGAATCTCCTCGCGCGTTCGAAGAGGTGTGGCGCTGACGTTGCCCCAGATCACGACCTGCGGATCCGACCAGGCGGCCGCGTCCAGAGCGCGCCCGAAGGCCATTTCGGCCGCTCCCATCAAAGCGGAGTGGGCGGCGATGCTCACTGCAAGCCGAACGAGCTTGCGCGCTCCGCGGGCCTCGAGGACTGCCAGAGCGGCCGACAATCCTGTCTCGTCGCCCGAGATCACAACCTGACCGGGGCAGTTGTCATTGGCGACCTGGACGACGGCGCCGCCGGAGGCGGCCTTGCGACAGGCGGCTTCTACGACTTCGACATCCAGACCCAGCACCGCGGCCATGCCTCCAGCAGACTTCGCGCCGGCGTCTCTCATCGCCAGGCCGCGGGCCCGCACCAGACGAAGGCCGTCGGGGAACGAGAGCGAGCCAGCCGCCACCAGCGCGCTCAATTCCCCCAACGAATGGCCCGCCGAACAGGCGGGCCGCAGGTCTGGATGTCGCTTTTGCAGGGCGCGCAGGACGGCGATCGAATGGGTGAACAAGGCTGGCTGGGTGATTTCAGTCTGATCGAGATCCCCCGCGGGCCCTTCGAAACAGATTCGGGATAGGGGGAGTCCGAGGATTTCGTCCGCTTCGCGAAAAGCGGCGGCCGCTTCCGGCTTGCTCTCCGCGAGGCCGCGGCCCATCCCTACGATCTGGGATCCCTGTCCTGGAAAAACGAAGGCGGTCCGACGGGGATCGAGGGGCACGCGATCCAAAGGGGCCGGCTGTCCGGCCCCCTCAGGGTCAGTCTTTCTTGACCTCGATCACTTCCCGGCCTGCGTAATGGCCGCAGTTCGGGCAGACGTGATGAGGCAGGCGCTTCTCTCCGCAATTCGGGCATGCGACGAGGGCGCGCGGGGCCAGGGCGTCATGGGACCGGCGCCGGCCCTTCTTCCCCTTGCTGTGTTTACGTTTCGGGAGCGGCGGCATTCAATCGAGCTCCGCGATGCTGGATACGAGAACCTGCCCAAGCGGGCAGGCAGACCCGAATTATATCCCTGCCGGACGGCCTGTCAAGAGAGCGGTGTAGAATCCACACCATGAAGCCAACCGGGATCTCCCATCTGGATGCCCAGGGCCGCGCCCGAATGGTGGATGTCGGAGCCAAGCCGGTCACCGATCGGTGGGCGGTTGCCCGGGCGCGGGTCCACACGTCGGCGGATACACTGCGCGCGCTTCGCCAGGGTGATCTCCCGAAGGGAGATGTCCGGGCCACCGCAGAGTTAGCCGGCATCATCGCCGCCAAGCGGACCCATGAGTTAATCCCCCTCTGTCATCCCGTGCCCCTTAACCATGTACAGGTGGAGGTGGAGTGGGAGGAGACACTGCCGGGAGTGAGAATCACCGCCACGGTCCGCGCCCGAGCCCAGACCGGAGTTGAGATGGAAGCGATGACGGCCGCCTCGGTGGCGGCCCTCACGGTCTACGACATGATCAAAGGCGTCGAACGGGGCGCCTGGGTCGGCGAGGTCAGACTGCTCGAGAAGCACGGCGGAAAGAGCGGCGATTACGTGGCCGACGAATCGGGCGGATGAACGTCCGGGTTTTGTATTTCGCCAGCTTGCGCGCCAGGACGGGCCAGCGCCAAGAGGAGATCTCCCTCCCGGAAGGGGCGACGGTGGGAGAGCTCAAGCGCGAGCTGGCGGTCCTTCACGCGGAATTGGCACCCGCTCTTGGATCGGCGCTGGTATCGGTCAACCGAGAGTACGCCTCGGCGGGCGAGCCCCTGACCGATGGCGACGAGGTGGGGGTGTTTCCTCCGGTGAGCGGGGGCGCCGGGCAGACCCTTCTACGCATCACGGAAGAGGCTCTCGATCTCAACGCACTTCTTGCCAGCCTCATGTCCCCGACTACCGGCGCGGCATGCGTTTTCAGCGGCGTCGTCCGGGGCCGGACGGAGCGCGGACTCCCCAAAGAAACCTCGCATCTTGAATACGAGGCCTATCCGGTCATGGCCGAGGAGAAGATGGCCGAAGTGGCCGAAGAGATTCGGGTCCGCTGGCCGGAGGTCGACGGAATCGCGATCGTACAGCGCGTGGGGCGACTGATGCCGGGGACACCGACGGTGCTGATCGCCTGCAGTGGCAGCCATCGAGATAGCGGGGTATTCGAAGCCGCCCGCTACGGGATCGACCGGCTCAAGGAGATCGTGCCCATCTGGAAAAAGGAAGTCGGACCGGAGGGCGAGGCCTGGGTGGAGGGTCACTTTGATCCCTCGACGCCCGAAGCCCGCTCCTCGGCGGCCGCTCGTGCGGACGAATCCGCGCGAGCGGATTCGTCCCGCGCTGCCTCGCCGGAGTCCTCCCCCTCGCCTCGACGCACGTGAGCCCCAAGGGCGAGACGCCCTGGGTGCCACCGTTCGCCTGTTCAAGCTGCGGTCGCCCTTATCCTGCCATCGGATTTCCGTTTCGATGCCCTACCTGCGGCGGTGTCTTCGATTATCGTGAACCGATCGCCTACGTTCCGGAAGCGATAACCGTCGCCCGCGGCGGCGGTCTGGCTCGATTTCGAAAGAGCTACCCCTTGCCTCCGGATGCCCCGTGGGTCAGCCTTGGAGAGGGCGACTCCCCGCTGGTTCCTGCGGTGGTCGAAGGTAGAACCATCCACTTCAAGTGCGAATTCATGCTCCCCACTGGATCTTTCAAGGACCGCGGGACGGTGGTGCTCGTGAATGCGCTCGTGGCGGCAGGGGTAGCGGCCGCGGTGGAGGATTCATCCGGCAACGCGGGCGCGTCTTTTGCCGCATACGCCGGCCTCGCCGGGATCCGTGCCCGCGTGGTCGTCCCCGATTCCGCCTCGCCCACTAAGCTGGCTCAGATCCGCGCCTACGGCGCGGAGGTCGTACGTGTCCTGGGGCCGCGTTCGAATGCGTCGGAGGTCGTCCTTCGGATAGCGGCCGGCGGGACGGTTTACGCAAGCCATGCCTACCAACCGCACGGTCTGGCGGGGATGGCGACCGCAGCCTTCGAAATCTACGAGCAGCTCGGGCGTGCCCCCGGATCTGTGGTCCTACCCGTGGGACAGGGCACGCTGCTGCTCGGGTTGGCGCGGGGCTTTGCGGCCCTCCAGTCCGCGGGCCGTATCGAGCGCACGCCCGTGCTCGTCGGCGTCCAAGCGATGTCCTGTGCGCCGATTTGGGCTGTCTCGCGTGCAGGCGCCGCGGGCCTGCGTCTCATGGGGGAGGGGGAGACGATCGCCGAGGGAATCCGGATCCGGACCCCGATTCGAGGCGACGCCGTGTTGGCGGCGGTGGAAGGCACGGGCGGGTGGATCGAGGCCGTGGAGGAGGAGGCGATCGCCGTCGGCCGTCAAGCGTTGGCCCGATTGGGGTTTTGGGTTGAGCCCACCTCGGCCGTCGTGTGGCCCGCTCTTCGCGCGGGCGTGAGCCGGATGGCCGAACCCGTGGTGGCAGTCCTGTCCGGGTCGGGGTATAAACACCCCCAGTTGTGAAAACCGCCCCGGCTCCTCGAGGATGCCGGCCCAAATGAGAGTGGTATGAAACCTCGCACGGTGATCACGGGGATGGGGACCATCAATCCGATCGGTTCCAATGTCGCCGAGACGTGGCGCGGCGCTATCGAAGGGGTGTCGGGGATTGGTCCGATCACCCTATTCGACTCCTCGGATATGAGCGTCCACATCGCGGCGGAGGTCAAGAATTTCGACCCCAAAGCGTACATGGATCACAAGGAAGTCCGACGTCGGGACCGGTTTGAGCAATTGGCCACGGCCGCCGCGAAAGAGGCCCTGGACTCCTCCGGCTTCACCGTCACCGAAGAAGAGGCCGACCGGGTCGCGGTGATCATTTCGTGTGCCGCGGGCGGCCTGGACACCGTCCAGAACACGACCCTCATGATCGAGAGAGGGGATGCCCGCCGGCTAAGCCCGTTCGTAATCCCGATGTTCATGGCCAATGGGGCCGCCGGCATAGTCGGTATCGACATTGGCGCAAAGGGTCCGGCGTTTTCCGTAGCCTCGGCCTGTGCCTCCGGCGCGGACGGGATCGGCCAGGCGATGTGGCTCCTTCGAAACGGGGTTGTCGATGTCGCGCTCGCCGGAGCGACCGAGGCGCCCCTGACTCGGCTAGGGCTGGGGTCGTTCGATCGGTTGGGCGCGCTCTCGCGGCGCGGGGCGGAGGAGACGCCTTCTCCCTTCGCCAAGGGACGCGACGGGCTCGTCATGGGGGAAGGGGCGGCGGTCCTCATCCTGGAGACGCTCGATCACGCGAAAAAGCGCAGGGCCGATATCCTCGCGGAGCTCATGGGATACGCGGCGACCGCGGACGCATTTCACGTGACGGCGCCGGCGGAAAATGGCTCCGGGGGGGCGAAGGCCATCCGAAAGGCGCTTGTCGACGCGGAGATGACGCCGGCTGAAATCGACTACGTGAATGCGCATGGTACCGGGACCCAATTGAACGATCTGGCGGAGACCCAGGCCCTCAAGGCCGCCTTGGGTGCTCGCGCTCGCGAGATCCCCATCTCCTCCACTAAGTCCATGACCGGACATCTCATGGGGGCGACCGGAGCCGTAGAAGTGATTCTGTGCGTCCAGGCCATCCGGACGGGGATCGTGCCGCCCACGATTCACCTAGTGGAGGCGGATCCGGAGTGCGATCTTGACTATGTCCCCAACGAGGCTCGGCAGCACAGGGTGCGCGCCGCCCTGAGCAACGCCTTTGGGTTCGGCGGGCACAATGCGGTGCTGGCGATCCGGGAGTTTGACGGATAAACGCCTCGCCGCCGCTCACCCAGACGAGAACTGGGGGAACGCAGTGCACGCAGCGCAGGCTGAGTGCCCGGCGCCCCCCCACGTTCGTCCCCCGACCATGACCCATCCGGCCGACTTCGCACGTGCGGCGGGCCTCTCCTTTTCCGATCCGGGTCTGCTCCGCCGAGCCCTGACGCATCGCTCCTACGTGAACGAGCACCCGGAATACTTCGAGGACAACGAGCGACTCGAGTACCTGGGCGACGCAGCGTTGGACTTTCTCAGCGCGGCATGGCTCCACCGCCATTTCCCCGAGATGGACGAGGGTGGGCTCACGCGCCTGCGGGCTGCCTTGGTTCGGACGGAACAACTGGCGGCGTTTGCCGAGGAGATCTTTCTCGGGGAGGCACTGTTGTTGGGACGAGGCGAAGAGGCGTCCGGAGGCCGTACGCGCCCGGCCCTTCTCTGCGGTGCGTTTGAAGCCTTGATCGGGGCTCTCTACCTGGAAGCGGGATTGCCGGCCGTCAGCCAATTCATCGAACCGCGTCTCGAGCGTGCCACGGAGCAAATCGTGCGCACCGAGGCCATGTTCGATCCACGCTCCGTCCTGCAAATCTGGTCGCAGGCCGAATGGGGGGAGACGCCGCGTTATCGCACCGTTGGCTCCCTCGGTCCCGATCACGCCCGTGAGTTCGTCGTCGAGGTCGTCGTGGCGGATCTGGTGCGAGGCAGTGGGCAGGGCCGGAGCAAGCAAGAGGCCGCGCAGCACGCCGCGGCCGATGCCTTAGTGCGCGCCGGACAGGCCCCGCCTCCGCTGGAGACCGCCCGATGAGTGCCGCACGACCTCCGCGTCTGAAATCGCTAGACCTGCAAGGCTACAAGACCTTTGCCAGCCGGACGGTCTTCGCCTTTGCCCCGACCATCACCGCCATCGTGGGCCCGAATGGGTCGGGCAAGTCGAACATCTCCGACGCCATCCGGTGGGTCCTGGGCGAACAGGCCTACAGCCTGCTCAGGGGAAAGAAGACCGATGACATGATCTTCTCCGGATCCGAAGCGCGGCCGCGGGCGAGCATGGCGAGCGCCGGGATCACGTTCGACAACTCCGACGCATGGCTGCCGATCGAGTTCAGCGAAGTCAGCGTGGGGCGCCGAGCCTATCGGGACGGGGAGAACGAGTATCTCCTCAATGGCCAACGCGTCCGCCTGCGAGAGGTCGTGGAGCTCCTGGCGCGATCCGGTCTGGCGCAGCGAACGTACACCATCATTGGGCAGGGTCTGGTCGATGCAGCTCTCTCGTTGCGGGCCGAGGAACGACGCGCTTTGTTCGAGGAAGCGGCCGGGATCGGGTTGTACCGGACGCGGCGCGAGGAAGCCCTGCGCCGGCTCGAGGCGACCGAGCACAACTTGGAACGCGTCCAGGACATCCTGGCGGAGCTTCGGCCGCGCCTGCGGGCGCTGGAACGGCAGGCCAAACGGGCGCAGGAATATGAGGCGGTCCGCCTCGCCCTGCAGGCGTCCCTCCTTCAGTGGTACGGCCACCACTGGCATCGCAGCCAGCGTCTGGTCGCGGCCGCTCGGCGTGAGGCCGAGGAACGCGTCGCCGTGCGCGACAGCCTGCGAGAGCGTCAGGCGCTGGCCGTGGTCGAGCTGGCGCGGCGGCGATCCGAAATCGGGGGCCTGCGCGGCCAATTGCATGCCTCGATCGAGCGGGGCAGGGACCTGGACGCGGAACGAGAAGACCTTCAGCGAAGCGCCGCCGTCGACGGCGAGCGATTGCGCTGGCTCCAAGAGCAAGGCGATTCGCTCGCGAGCGAGATCGAAACCCTGCAGACCTCTTTAGAAGAAGCCCGGGCCCGCCTCGAGCGATCCCGGCTTGAGGCGGCCGCGGAAGAAGACGCGCTTCAGGCGGCGGGGGAAACACCATCCGAGCCAGGTCCTGTGGAGGCGGTGCCGGACCCTCTCGAGGCGGCCGTCGCGCGCGAGGCGGCTTGGAGAGCGCACCTCGAATCGGCCACGCTCGCTCTAGAGGTCGGGCGGCGCCGGCTGGACGGACTGGTGGCGGATCTGGGGATCCATACGGCCGAATGGACGCGGGCCGACTCCGCACTCACAGCAGTCCGCGGTGAGGCCGAAGCTTTGGAGGCGGCGGCCCGCAAGGATTCGGGCAGCGTCGACGAGCTTCGGTCCCGCGCGCAACAGGCCCGTGCGGAACTGCAGCGCGCCGAAGAGGAACAAACGCGAATTCTCCAAAGGCAGGCGGCGCTTCAGGCGCGCCTGGAGGTGATCGCGGCGCGCGAGCAGACCCTGGCGCGATTGTTGGAAGCGGGAGAGCAGGGCAAGCTTCCTGGGCTTATCGGGCGCTGGGCGAATCAGTGGCGGGTGGCGGCTTTACATCGAACCGCTATCGCCGCGGCCCTGGGGGAGTTCGCGGACGGCCTGAGCTTTCAGAGCCTTGGCGATATGGACCGAGCCTTGGGCGAGCTCGGCTCTGCCGACGCGCCCGCGACGGCCGCGTTTCTGGCCGCGGGTGCGGGCGATCCCCCGCCGCGGCTGGACGGTCCGGCCGACCCCGAGTATCTGGGAAATGCCGCCGAGCTGGTCAGTGCGCCGGCGGAGATGAAGTCCGTTGTCGACTGGCTCCTCGGCCGCACCTGGGTGGTGAGTTCGGCGGCGGCGGCCCGCAGGCTTCAATCGATCGTCCCCCACGATGGACGGGTCGTGACGCTTCAAGGCGAGGTCTTCCACCCGGGCGGGCCGGTCCTGGTCTCGCGGCGGGACACTGGCCGGGACGCCCAGCAGCGCCTCTCCGCCGATCTGGAAAAGATACGCGTCGGCTTGGAGGTCAACCGTACTGAAACGCGCCGGCTGGCCACCGATTTGGAGACTCTCTCTCAGCAACTGGCCGATTCCGAATCGGCACTCGCTCACTCGCGGCAGACAGCCGCGAACGCAACCATGATGACGAATGAGAGTGCGTTGCGGCGAGAAGCCGCCCACCAGCGCGCAGAACTCCTGCGCGGCCAGACCCAGGAGGCCGAGGCGGAACTCGGACGGGCGCAGGCGGAGGTCCAGCGGTTAGAGGGTGAGGGTCGGGAGGTCGTGGAGGGCAGGTCGCACGCCGAGACCCTCCGCCGCGAAACCGATCGGGAGAAAGCGGCCCGCCTGCTGGCAGGGACGGCGGCCGGGATTGAGCTGTTGCGCCGAACGCTGGCCGAGGCGCGGCGAGCGGTCGAAGAGAGGTCGGAGCGCGTGTCGGCCGTTGAGGCGGAGGTGGGATCGCGCCGGATGCGTCTCGAGACCAATCGGGTCCTGCAAACAGAGACCGAGGCACAGTTCGCCACAACTCGTGGCCGGCTGGCCGAGGTGGAAGGCGCCCTCGAGGCCCTGCGGACGGAGCGCCTGCCGCCCGAAGGCGCGCTGAACGAGGCGGAATCCGAACGCGAGCGGCTCGAAGCCGAGGAAGGGAAGGGGCGCCTGGCCCTTCAGACCGAAGAGTCCGAGGCGGCGCGAATCCTGATTGAGCTCGCGCGCCGCGAGGAAGAGGCCACGTCGCTCCGGCGCCGGATCGAAGACGATTTCGGGCTGGTGTCCCTACCGGCCGAAGACGGCGTGCCCGCACCCGAGCCTCTGCCCCTGGAAGGGATTGTTCAGAGCTTGCCCTTCGTCGAGTATCTGCCGATGGAAGTCGAAATGCAGGTCCAGCGCCTGCGTGGACAAATCCGAAGGATGGGGGCGGTGAACCCGGAGGCGGACACGGAGTACCACGAAGTCAAAGAGCGGGTCGAGTTTCTAACCGCCCAGACCGGGGATTTGCGCCAAGCTGAGGCCGAGCTGCGCCAGGTGGTGGGCGAACTGGACGAGCTGATGCAGAAGGAATTCCTCACGACCTTCGACGCCGTTGCCGCCGCCTTCCGCGAGACCTTCACGCGCCTCTTTCAAGGCGGCTCCGCCCGCCTCACCCTCGTCAATCCCGATGACCTTTCGGAGGCGGGCATCGAAATCGAGGCCCGCTTACCGGGAAAGCGTGAGCAAGGCCTGGCGATGCTCTCCGGCGGAGAGCGAAGCCTGACCGCCTGCGCGCTGGTCTTCGCCTTGCTCAAGGTGTCCCCGACTCCGTTCTGCGTTCTGGACGAAGTGGACGCCATGCTCGACGAAGCGAATGTGGCTCGGTTTCGCGAGATGTTGGTCGAGTTGAGCGCCGACACCCAGTTCCTGATCATCACGCACAATAGGGAGACCGTGCAAGCCGCCCAGACCGTCTATGGCGTGAGCATGGGTCCGGATTCCGCCAGCCAGGTGATCAGCCTGCGCCTGGACGAGGCGGTCAAGAGCCTGGCGGCCTAGAGTCCGCCGCCGGCCACCAACTCCCAGCTCCCAGCTCCCAGCTCCCAGCGCCCAGCAGCCAGCCGTCAGCTGTCAGCAGTCGGGTACCAGACACCGGGTGTCTTGGAGACACCCGGTGTCTTTCTTGTCTTCACTCGCCACTATCCCCTGGTCTTAGCCTTCAGCCTTAAGAACACAACGAATCCAGCGGCATCATGGATCGCGTGCGTTAGGGCTACCGTGATAAGAGATCCAGATGCAAGGTAGACGACTCCAAGAAGGATCCCTTCCCAAGCAGCCCAGACCGCGAAGGTCCACGCCCACGGCTTGGGAAGGAGATGAGCAAGGCCGAATGCGCCGGCGGTGAGCGTGAGGGAGAGCGGGCCGGAGGCCCCGAGCACGCCGACGAGGAACGCGAGGAGGAAACCCCGGAAGAAAAGCTCTTCGGACGCCGCCAGGACCGACCCGGCAGCGATCTCGCCGAATCCTTGCTTCTGGAAGTATTCAACCAAGGACTTGAATCGCGATCGATACTCCGGACCCCCGAACTTCCACAAAAAGAAATGCAGAGCGGCGTCAGAGGAAAGCATGGCCCCCGCGCCGGCAAGGACCCAGGCCCAGGAAATCCTCCCCAGGTCGACCGGTAGAGCCAACGCTTGGATGCCCACCAGGCTCGTCCCTGCAAGAATCGCTGCCGCGAGGATGCACGCGGACAGTCTCGTTTTCAATGCAAAGAGCAAATCGCCCTCCTAAGTCTTGGGCAATCCACCGGCATGGCTGGCCCGAATCTTGCTTCCGTCAAGCCTATGACCCCTAATCGGCCGTCGTCATTGACGGGCCGCCGCCATCAGGTAGAATTGTCGCACGCCGAAGTGGCGAAATTGGCAGACGCGCTGCGTTCAGGGCGCAGTGGGCTCACGCTCATGAGGGTTCAAATCCCTCCTTCGGCACACTTCTATCCGCCTCCCGCAGCCCCGGCCACGGGGCTGCCTCGCGTACATGGCGGGCTCTCCTTGCGGCAGGAGGGGGGCCGGGAGTAAGATCCCATCCATCATGGTGACCTCTCGTGTGGCTCGACCGGGGCTGACCCGTGCCGCTTTACTCGCCCTGGCAGCGGTGGGAATCCTGATTCTGGGAGATCTCAACCGCAGGATGGCCGACGCCGAACGGTTGGAACGTGACGCAATCGCCCTCCAGATGGACGTCGGCCTGCTCGAGACCGAACACGATCGGCTCCAGGCCGCCATTGCTGCGGTCGTGGACGACGCTCAGGTGGAAGCCTGGGCCCGCCGCGAGGCCAAGATGGTCCGGCCTGGCGAACGGCTGATGATCCCCGTCCCGGTGGAGGGAAACTCAGAGCCCATTCGTCCCGCCGCCGAGACGGCGGAGCCGCTGCCGAGCCCTTGGGATGTTTGGTGGGCGCTCCTCATCGGGCGCTGATGCTTGACCCCGCTTCGCGGCGATGTTATACTCGCCGCCTCACTGCGGGGTGGAGCAGTGGCAGCTCGTCAGGCTCATAACCTGAAGGTCGCAGGTTCGAATCCTGCCCCCGCTACCTGTGACGAAGGCGCCGAGAAGGCGCCTTCCTCTTTCCGGACATCTCGCCTGGCCAACCCACGGCGACATCGTCCCCATGGGGGTCCGCCATGGCAAAGCACCCGGACCCTTCGCCTTAGGAATCCTCGGGCGATCACGACGGAGAATGGCGGACCTTGCATCCCGAAGCGGATAGGCTGGATGACGATTCTCCCGGTCTGCCCCGTTCTTACGTTCAGACACACAATCTGACACGCACGTTCCGGCGGGGTTCCGAGGACGTCCACGCCTTGGTGGACGTGACGCTCGTGATCGCGCCGTCTGCGTTTGCCGTCGTCCTCGGGCCCAGCGGCAGCGGAAAATCCACCCTCCTCAACCTCATCGGTGGGATCGACCGGCCGACCCGCGGGCACGTTAGGGTCGACGGCCTCGAACTCGACTCGTTGACCGAGCGCCAACTCGACGGGTACCGACGCGACCACGTCGGCTTCGTATTCCAATTCAACAACCTGCTCCCCAACCTGAGCGCGCTCGAGAATGTGGCCTTGCCTCTCGTCGCGCAGGGGCGGAGCTGGGCGCAGGCACGCGACCAGGCCGCGGTAGAGCTCACCGCCCTTGGAATGGGCGACCGGGCGACGCATCGCCCTTCCGAGCTCTCGGGCGGTGAGCAGCAGCGCGTGGCCCTGGCGCGGGCCGTGATTTCCAGACCGGCCCTGGTCCTGGCGGATGAGCCTACCGGTGACCTCGACTCGGCCTCGGCCGAAATCGTCCTCGATCTGATGTCGTCGCTCAATCGGGACCTGGGCGCCACCTTCGTGATCGCCACCCACAATCCGCGGTTGGAGTCGCGCGCGACCCATGTGATCGAGCTCACCAACGGACGGATGGCCGCCCCGGCGCTGCGGACATGATCCAACTAACCCTCCGGGATCTCCGCCACGACCTGCTCACCTTCGCTTTCAGCGTGGTGGGCATCGGGGTGCTGGTCTTCGCCTTCCTGCTGCTGATTCCGCTTTCCCTGGCGCTCAACCGCTTCGGAGAAGCGGGTGGACTGCCGCAGAATCTGATCATCATCGAACGGGATGTCCTGCAGCCTGAGCAGAGCAGAATCGCTCCCGACCTCGCGCAGAGCGTGTCGGCCATCCTGGGTGATCGCCTGAACCGCGTCGATCCCGTGATCTTCCGCATCCTGCGCGTCGAGGATCAACCGATCCAGCTGCGCGGGGTGGCCCTTGAGTCGTGGGAGACGACGTTTCGCCTGCAGTTGATCGAAGGAGCATGGCCATCCGATGCCTCCGAAATCGTGATCGGTCAGCTGGCGGCCCAGGCCGGCGGCTGGAGCACGGGGGACGACCTCCGCATCTACGGGCAGGATTTTCGAGTCGCCGGTATCGCCGACGGACCGGGGACCAAGACCCAGACGGTGTGGATGACCCACGCGGCTGCGCTCGGACTCTTCGGGCCGGAGAGGGGCACGCAGTTGCTTGTGGCGCATCTACAACCGTCCGCGGACCCTCTGGTCGCCAGGCAGGACCTGGAGAACGGACTTCCTTCGACCGACGGCGGATACGACGCGTACTTCGAGGACGCCTTACTGCGTGAATACGGCGCGGCGCTCAACGATCTCCGCATCCTCTCGCTCTTGACGTCGGCGATCGCTGTCGTTGCCGTCACGCTTGGATCGCACAACTTGGCGTGGCTCGCGGCCGAGGACCGGAAACGCCAACTCGGGATCCTGCGCGCGGTGGGATTCGACCGCCCCGCCGTCGGCCGTTACCTGCTGTTTCGGGCCGGGGCAATCTCGGTGGCTTCGTACCTGCTGGCTCTGGGGGCAGCGATCCTTTTCATCCGGCTCGGGATTGGGTCGAACACGCTGACGATTGGAGGTACGCAGACCGCATTGAGTTTGAGTCCGACGACGGCCGTCGTAGGACTCTTTCTGACCTGCGCCGCAAGCCTGACGGGAACCTGGCTCTCGATACGCCGAGTTTTGAGCGCCTCTCCGGCTTCCCTGCTGGGGCGGGGACCGGGGAGTAGCTTCGCATGAGGGTGGCGGCGTGGCTTGCCCTGCGCGATCTCTCCGTCCACTGGCGGCAGGCTGCGGCGATGGGGACGGTGTTCGCGATCGCCGTCGCAGCGTTCGTCGGGTTGGGCAGCTACCGAGTGGCCCTCACGAGCGACTATGGCCCGCCGCGGCAGGATCAACTCGTGGTCCAGGAGACCCAGTCGTTCGGTGAGTTCTATGGAAGCCGCCTCTCTCCGGAAATCGAGGTCGTTCTGGAAAACCTCGGCGTCGTCGGCGCCATCGCAGAAATCCACTCCATTGTGGGAACTTCTTTGGAAGACGCGGTGCTCCTGAAGGGTGTCGATTTGGAACGATACACGGAGCTGGACCTGTACGTTATCCTCGCAGGGCGAGGACTCGAGCCGGGCGATTCTCCGCGTCAGGCCATGCTCGGTAGGCGGCTCGCGGAACGGCTGGGTGCCGCGCCGGGCGATACGATCCTGCTCCGCGGGCGGCCTTTCGAAGTCGTGGGCGTTTTCGAGACAAGCTCGTACACGGAGAACGAGGTCTGGGTCTCGCTGGCTGGGGCGCAAGACCTCCTCGGTTGGGGTCAGGACGTTTCCCTCTACGTCGTTGCGGACGATGGCTTGTTGGCGCCGGGTGAGCAGATTCTGGCCAGCGTGTCGGTGGCCCGGCGGGGCGAGTTGTGGTCGACGTTCCCGCAGCAGTGGGAGGGACTGATGGCGGTGATTCAGACCGTTACGCAGGCGATCGGGGTGGCGGCGGCGCTATCCCTCGCGGCCATGTTGTGGAGGCTGGCACGAAGGCGGCAGTGGCAGATCGCGGTTCTGCGAAGCCTGGGGTTCCGCCGAAGCATCTTTGCCATCTACCTGATGGTCCAGGGCGCGTTCGTCGCGCTCGCCGGAGGGGCTGCCGGGATTCTGGGTGCGCTGGCGCTCCTCCGCTGGATGCGCCCGACCGTGGCAGGCGTCAGCCTGCGGCCCGCGCTCACGACCGACCTCCTAATTTCGACCGGTGTCTGGCTGGGGTTCCTGACGCTGCTCAGTGTCCTCGTTCCGGTCTGGGTAATGGGCCGCAAGCGCGTGGTCGAACTCATGATCGCGGAATGAGAGATAATCCCTAAGCAGTCTGGCTCCAGGAGGAGAAGGGATGTCAAGAAAGGGAATCGTCGGATTCGGAGTGATGGTGTTGATCGTCGCTAGCGCGTGTGGAATACTGTCCAGCGGGGCCACCCCGGAAGGCGGGGGCCCGGAGACCGGCAGAGCCACCCCCGAGCCTGAGGCTCAGGAGAACTCGGGCGCGGACATGGTGCCCGTTTCCATCAACCAGGGTCTCGCCAGCCTGGACAGTTACAGCATGACCTTCACCACCGACATGCTTGACTCGGTAGCCCAGGAACGCACCGTGACCACGTTGGTCGTGTCCAACAACCGGGATGCGGACGCCAGCTACAACCGAACGGAGACCCGGGTCGAAACCGGGGACGGGGAACTCCTATCCGAGGAGGTCCAAGAGCAGTACATCATCGGCAATCAGTCTTGCACCGTCGCCGAAGGAGAGGCCGAAGTCACCTCCATGAGCGATATGGCGCAGGTGATGGCCGAACTGATGTCTCAAGTCGTGGACTTCAACCCCCTGATCGAGAACCCGGTGCATGTTGGACAAGAGGATGTCAACGGGGTATCCGCCGACACCTACACGTTTGAAGTGCGGAGCTTGGGCGCCGCGTCGGACGCAGAGGCGACCCGCGCCGACGGGAGCTATGCCATCGCGGTGGACGGCGATTTCCTGGTGCGCTACCGACTGGACCTGGAGCTGCGCTCAGGGCCCGAAGGCGATCCCGAAGCGGAATACTCCATTTCCTCGTACGACCTGTCGCTCGGTGAGATCAACCAACCCGTGGAAATCGCGTTCCCACCCGAGTGCCAAGCGGCCGCGTCGGGCGGCGGGTAACCTCGCGGGCGCGGATGGCCATGACCTTGAATCAAGAAGCGCCCTATCGGGCGCTTCTTGATTCCGTCCTCCCGGCCTCGCAGAGGCTCCCTCGCGGCGTCTACGGGTGCTTATTTGGGTGGGCGCTCTCCCGGAAGTGACGCCTCACGCATGACCAGTCTTCCGCGCACGAGTCGTAGAACACCGACCAGACCGCGTCCACGCTCACGCCAAACTGGCGGGAAATCCGCTCGGCAGGCCCTTGGACGGACGAGGTCGATGAGCTGGTGTCCTCGTGGGCCCGCAGCGCCTCGCGAGCACATGACCAGTCTCCCGCGCACGCGCCCAACAGGTCGTCGACTTCGCCAAGTGTCACGCCGTACTGCTCCGCCAACCTGGCGGCCAGCCGTGTCTCGCGCTCTGCCTGGCGGGCTTCCTGGTCCTCGACTCGTTCCTGCTCACGGAAAGCATGCGCGCCCAGCGCGAGAATCTCGTCGGCGCTGGTCTCGCCATCGGCCAGCCGGTAAGCCTGGCCAATCTCGCCCCAGCTCTGCCCGCCTGCATGAGCGGAGGCCACGAGCTCAAGATCCGCCTCGTGGCGCTCGGCCACTCTCCCCGCGTGCGCCAATTCCGTCAGGCTGATGCCCGAGTCAAGATACGCGTCAAGGGTGCTCGCGTCGATCTCGAGGTCCTGGGCGGTTCGATAGAAGCGGCTCAGTTCTCCGGGCGTCGCACCCTCCGCCAGCCGATCCAGGGCATCTGTGAAATCTGCGCCGAACCGGGCGGCGGCCTGGACCGCCGTCCGAATGTCCTGGACGGAGGCCTCGCCGGCCATCACCATTTCATAGAGCTGGCGGAGGTCGATTTCGCCCAACGCATCGGCGAATCGATCCAGCTGGGTGAGCAGCCCCCAGCCTGTGCCGTTGAGATGCCAGTCGAGAATCTCTTCCCAGGTGAGTTCCTCCATCGCCACGGCCAACTGGTAGGCATGCCACATTCGGCCGAAGCCGAGCTGACTGCCGGTCAGGCCCCCGTTGAACATGCTGAAGATGTCTTCACAGGAGTAGAGCTTGCTGGCCTGCCCAGGGAATAACGTTTCGACGGCCTGGGCGATCTGCAGAGCTCGAGGATGGCATGCCGCTTCCAGATCAAAAACGACCACGGTCAACGTGTCCGTCGCCGTCAGACCGCAGTTGTCCGTGACGGTCAGGGAGGCCGTGAACGTGCCTGCGGAGGTGTAGACGAAGGTCGCGACCGATGAGGCTGGGTCGGAGCCTGGATCCACGGTGCCATCACCGTCGAGGTCCCAGGCGTAGGCGTAGGGAGGTTCGCCTCCTGCAGCCGTGGCCGTGAAGGTCAGGCTCGCTTGCCCGCCCTGCAACGTGAGCACCGGCGGGAAGATGTCGCTGGTCAGGGACACAGACGGCCCGATGACCAGGGTCCCGCTCGATAAACCGGTTAGCTCTGGGGCGGAAGCGTCGTTCGCCAGGACAGTCCAGGGGTATTCGCCCGAACCAGGGTAGGTGTGGGCTAGCGCGTGCGGATACGTCGCCACCGCGGGCTCGATCAGGTTCTCACTATCGCCGAAGCCCCACGTGAGATCGTACGAGCCGCTTCCACCGCTGACATCAAGTGCGAAGGTTGCGAGGTCGCATGCAGCCGTCGCCGAAGCGTTCATCGCAAGGCCCGTCTGAGCGTAGGTTTGAACCGGAAGCGCCATCGTACCGAGGGTCACGCCGATCAAGGCCAACCGGTGGATGAGTTGTCGCATTGCTTCGTCTCCTGTCGCGGGCCGACGCGGCGGTCGTTCACCAGGTAGAACGGACGCCTCCGCGGGGCGTTACACCGATCGCATCCCCCTCTGGTACTGCTGTTGTGCCGCCGACGAGCAGGAGGTGGTATTCTGCCCATCGACCTGTAACGAAGGCGCGAGGGAGTCGTTCTAATGGGCAAGGATGTGCAGCCGTCCAGCGCCACGGATGGGGATTTGATCCGGCAGGCTCAGGCCGGCGACCGCGAGGCCTTCGGGGAAATCTACCGGAGATATTTATCGCGCATTTATGGCTACGTCCGGCTGCGAGTCTCGACCGTGCATGAGGCCGAGGACCTGACCGAGATGGTGTTCTTGAAGTCATTCGAATCTCTGGGGAGGTATCGGGATCGTGGGACGCCGTTCGCGGCATACCTCTACAAGATTGCCCGGCACACGGTGATCGACAGCTATCGCTCCCGGGATCCATCCGTCCCGCTGGAAGCGATGGAAGATCATGCGGACGATGCCCCCGGGGCAGAGACGTCCCTGGTCGATCGCGAGCAGAAGAACCAGAGCATGGCCGCCCTAGCCCGGATCCCGGAACGGTATCAGGAGGTCATCCGCTTGCGCGTCCTGCTCGGCCTTCCGACGGAAACCGTCGCGGCGTGGTTGGGGGCCCGTCCCGCCACGATTCGTGTTCTGCTGCATCGCGCGCTGAAAGCGCTGCGGGGGGAGATGCACTCCTCCAATGAGAATGGCTAAACCCTCCCTCGACGAAGTGTTGGACCGCTGCCTGACCCGCCTGAGCGAGGGATCGGCGGATGTCGATCGGTGCCTGGCGGAGAATCCGGACTGGGCTTCCGAACTGAGACCGCTGCTCGAAGCCGCCGTGGAGTCGGCTCGCGATCGGCCGGCCCTGGAACCGGATGGCGAATACGCCCGACTCTCGGAAGGCCGGCTGTTGGATCGGATCCCCTTGGCGTCCACCGCCGCGGTTCGTTCGCGCCCGGCGCGGCGCAGCGCAGTGTCCGGAATCTTGGTGCTCCGGCCTGTATTTATCGGTGCGCTGCTGGTGGTGGCCTTGAGCCTGGGGTCGCTGGGAGTGGCACGCGCGTCCGCATCCGCCCTTCCCGGCGACGGACTCTACGCCATTAAGCGGGGGCTGGAGGAGGTCCGCCTGGGCCTCAACCTCGATCCGGCCTCCGACGCGTCCCTCTTGGCCGGTTACGTCGATGAGAGGCTACGCGAGATCGAATTGCTGGCCGCGCAGGGGCGGACGGAGGATCTTCTTCTTGGGTTGGAGGGGTACACCGCGGCCGTCGAACGGTTGGCTGCCGCCGTCGAGGTGCCCTCGGCCCGAGGAGACGATGAGGTCCTTGACAGGCTGACACGGCATATCGCCGTGCTCGAGCAGGTCCAGACCCATGTCCCGGATGCGGTTCAGGAAGCCATCGAGCGCGTCATTGAGCGGTCCATCGATGCCGAGACGAAGGGTCGACCTTCAAGGGATACGACCCTCGACGAAGAATGTCCGGGTGAACCCGACTGCGGGCACCGCCAGGCCTTGGACCAACGCATCCGAATGGCGAACCAGATCGCCCGTATCTACAACGTCGCCGCCGAAGAAGCCCTGGCTCTATTCGAAGGGGAATGTGCGCAGGACTGGAAGTGCGTGCGTACCTACTTCCGAGCCCAGCGCTCCGGAAACCCCCACCGCCCCTGAGGAACCCTCGGCTGGCCGCCTGACCTGCCCGTGAATCAGAAGCGCCCCGGGGGGAGGGCGCTTCCTCGATTCTCACCCCGGTCGGAGGGGAATCGGTCTACCCGCAGCTAGGGGGAGAGCTTGTCCATATCCAGCACGCCCTGGGCGGGAGTTGCCTCGATGAAAAGCACGAAATAGTCGAGGTGGAGCGCTTCGGTAGTAAGGCTGCCCGTGGCCGAGAAGGAAAGGATGTTGGAGGAGGGGACGTTCGGCGCGGAGACGACGACGTTCCCTTCGGGATCGACGACCATCGAAAGCTCTCCGAAGACCGGATCGTCCGCGATCGAGAACTCTGCGCCCTCCTCGGTATAGGACCCATCATAGGTGGCGGCCTCAGGGTCCAGCAGGCCGAAAACGAGCCCATCGAGGTCGACCGTCAGAGTCGCCGTACCGTCGGGGGAGACATCGATCGTCATGCGGACATCCCCTGTCGAACCAAAAGTCTGATTCGTCCAACTTCCACTCCAATTGCCTGCATAGGCGTTCGCCGTCTCGAAGGCGCCCTGGTTCGGGCTCATGGGGCTGGCGGAACTGGTCGACTGGTCTTCCGGCTGCCCCTGCGCACGGGCCTGTGCTTCTTCGGTGGCAAGGCGGTCCTCGTAACTCAGCGATTCCGGTCCCTGAGCCTCCGAGGGGGCTTTCTCGGCGGGGAGAAGGGAGGCGACAAGGTTGGGGGCAATCCCCGTCGCAAAAGCGAGCCCGACGGCGACGCATCCGCAGACGGCGCACGCGCCCACACCCCCGGCAATCAGGAGCCAAGGTCTGGAGAGCAAGCCGCTGGGGGCAGGGGGCGTTGCAGGCGTTTCGGGCATTTCGGGCATCGGATCCTCCGCGCGCCTTTGTCACGCGCCGGGCGCCAATATACCCCAGGACCGGCCGAGACGGCGAGGTAAAATGGCCCGTTGCATTGGCGAGGTAGCTCAATGGTAGAGCAGGGGACTCATAAGCCCTTGGTTGAGAGTTCGAGCCTCTCCCTCGCCACCTTTCCCTGCGAAACCCTCGTGCGACGAGCGTGGGACTCTAGTCCCCGGATAGCCGCAGGAGGCGACTCGCTTTGAATCTATCCACCCTCATCCTCTGGGAAGACCGGCTGACTCGCCTCTCCTTCGCCCTCCTGGTGCTGGCCGCTGCGTATGGCGTCGTCATAGGCGCGGGGATCACTGGGCGTGTTCGCCCTTCTCGGGGTCGTCGGGCTCGTGGTCCTGTGGAGGGTGACCGGCTAGGTCGTGGTTGAAGACTCGCCTTGCGCCGAATTTCACAATTAGATTCTTAGACTGAGGGCGGTGACCGAGGCCTGTCTTGGTCTCCTTCTCATGCGAGGAGGGGCCCGGTATCTACGGACAAGGGCGCCGCGTGTCTCCTCAATCGTCGGCCGGCCCGGGACCGCGGCGGAGGCGCTTGACATGGGATCGCCGGCGTTTGCTTTCCAGACGCCGGCGTTTCGCGCCCCGGGAGGGAGATGTGGCCACTCGGTCTGCCGGCTCGACTCGGGCGTCCTCGACCATCTCCTCAAGCAGGTGAAGCGCCAGCCGCCGGTTTGCGTTTTGGGTCCGATGCTTCCGTGCCCGGATCGTGATGACTCCCGACCGATCGGCTTTGCGACCGGCGGCTCGGATCAGGCGGCGACGGACAGCCGGGGGCAGCCCCGGCGCGTGCGCGGCATCGAACCGGAGGAGGACCGTCGTGGCCACCTTGTTGACGTTCTGGCCACCCGGACCGCTCGAACGCGTGAAGGAAAGCTCGATCTCGTCATTGCGAATCCGAATCCCGGATGGTGTGCGGATCATAAGGGGACTGGCGCCCGACCCCTCGTCACGCGTTCATTCGGCGGACGGGATGTCTACGCTGTCGAAGTACACCCTCTCCCCGGCAAACTTGCCGGACGAGGTGTCCCATGGAAAGTGGATCAGCACCCGAAGATTCACACGCCGCCCGGTCGCCGGCATGCCGGCCCAGGGGGCCTGGTGGGTCCCGGTCATGTCCACCACCTCGATCACTCCCTGCGGCCCGATGACAATGTCGATCAGATCAAAATGGACGTCGGGGAAGGCGCCGAGGAGCTCCCCGTAGAAAGAGCGGGCTCCGTCATGGCCCTCCCAGCGTTGACCGGTGGGGACGATCTCATAGACGCAGTCCTCTGACAGGGTGGAGATCAAGACTTCCACGTCCCGCGCGTCTTCCGCGCGCGAGTGCTTGATCCACAGCCGCCGGATCTTCTGGTAGAGGCGCGGGCTAACCTCGAGGGCCAGCTGCCGCCGCGCGCCCTCGGCCACCGTGCTCGACGGGGAAGGTGGATCCGAGTTCACTAAAGGATCCCCCATCGCCGAACCTTGGAACGATAGTCCTCGTACTCTTTCCCAAACCGATTCCCGAGGTAGGTTTCTTCGCGTCGGATCACGATCCTCATCAATCCGATGGGCACCAGCGGAAAGAGGACCAGACAAACCCAGAAACCCAGGACCCATGCCAGGCCCAAATAGAGGAGGCAGAATGCCGCGTAGATCGGATTCCGAACGTACTGATACGGCCCGGACACGACGAGAGCCCGGACCGGATGGTCGGGGTCGACGGGCGTCCCGGCCCGCGCCAAGGCGGCGACGGCGGCTGCCGCCAGGATAAAACACATCGCGATCAGGACCCAGCCGAGCCATGGCGTTCCGTCGGACGGCCAACGGCGTATCGAAGCCACCCAATGCACCAGCGCCCCCGCTGTGAAAACGCCGAACGGAATCGCGGGCGGCGGAATGGGAATTCCAGCCGTCTCCTCTGAAGCGCTCATCCAGATCCTCTCCTTAGGGTGACATCCGAACTACGACAGCAAGGCCAGAGCTTCCCGAGTTCGGTCGGCGTCGGGCGTGGCCCCTAGAGCCTCGAATTCTGCCAGCGCGGTTTCGAACAACTCCCGTGCCGCTTGAGGCAGACGCCGCGAGATTTCCAGGCGTCCCAATTCGACCAACGTCCGCCCCACCTGCCAGCGCGTGCCCAACTGCTGGAACCCCAGCAGGGCCTGGCGCAAGCGGGATTCTGCGAGCTCCGAATTCCCCTCCAGGCGTTCCGCAATTCCTAGCGCTCGCCGAGCGATGCCAAGGTACAGAGGATGGCCATAAGACGTTGCCAGCGCCTCCGCCCGCGTGGCGTAGCTTCGGGCCGCGGTTGCGTCGCCTGCGTTGGCAGCTGCGTCGGCAAGGTACGTGACCACATCGTGCTCCAGCGCGGTGGCGCCGGTCTTGGTCGGCACGGTCGATTTGGGAAGGGCCGTTTCCAGAGTCGCGCGGACGAGGGCGAACTCGCCCTCTGCCATCAGCGGCAGACTTCTTCAATAGTGCTGGTTGCGCTCCCAACGGACCTCGCTACCCGAGACCTTGACCATGATGTCATAGGACTCCTGGCGCATAGCCTCAGCCAGCTCGAGTTCGCCGCGCAAAGACCGCACCATAGCGCTCAGCGCCACGGCAAAGCACGTGGCGCCGGTCTGTTCCCGGGTGTAGCCGCGGGCGATTTCCCGCCAGCGGTCCTCGGCGGCCAGCACTTCATCCCATTCATCGAGGCGTAGATGACACTGCGCGATCAGCGTCCAGGCGTTGAACTGCTGGTCGATGGCGCTGATTTGCCGGGCGAGCTCAACGGTCCTGTGCAGGTACGGAAGAGCGCCGCGCGGATCGCCCAGCGCGAAACGTGATAAGCCGACCTCGCGCAGGCTGTCGACGCGTTCGCGTAAGTCTTCGAATGTTGGATCCTCGGTGATTGCCAGCCGGCGCTCGGCGGCCTCGAGATGCTCGCGCAGGTACCCCTGGCCGAAGTGAGCTTGGGAGAGAGCCCCGAGCGCCGAGGACATTTCTACCCGGTCGCCGAACTTCTCCGCGATCTGGAAGGCCTCCTCGGCGTAGACACGGGCGGCCTCCCAGTCGTGAGGGAGCAGAGTGCGCCAGGCGTCCACGGAGAGGACGGTCAGATGGCGAGCGGTCTCCAGTTCCAAGGCCGCGCCGCGTGTGCTCAGCAAGCCCTCAAGCAAGGCCCGTCGCGAGGCGATCCCGGTTTGTTCGGCCGCCTGGAATTCGGCCTCTTCAACCGCCCACTTGATGTCGGCGACGGTCTGGAGGATTTTGCGATGAAGACAGAGGGCGGCTTGCGGGTTCAGGGTCGGATCGGACTGCCCCTCGGCGAGGGCCGCTTGAAAGGAGGCGATGGCCTTGCCGCCGAGGCGGCAGCTGCGATAGAGATCGCCCAGCTCCTCGAGCAGGGTGCGTCGCTCCGGATGGGGGCCCGCCTCGTTCAAGAGCTCGAGGGCGGCTTCCAGGTGGGCGCAGGCCTCGTCGTAGGCGTAGGTGGAGGCCGCGCGGCGTGTGGCACGACGCGCGTATTCGATCGCCGCCGCGATCTCCCCGGCGGCGCCGAAATGGCGCGCCAGGATGTCGGCGAACTCATCCAGCCGATCCGGATACATCGAAACCAGCGTCTCGCCTACGCGTCGGTGCAGCTGTTTGCGCTGCACGCGAGTGAGCATGCCGTAGGCCGCTTCCTGGATCAGGTTGTGGCGGAACTGAAATTCCGGCTCGGGCTCATCGAAGAGGCGCCGGATCAGGCCCGTCGTCTCGAGCTCCTGCAACTCCGTGGGAGGTGCTCTTGGCGGCATGGTCTAGGCCGGCCAGGGCTGTCCGGGGCGCAGGATCCAGGCCTGAGGGTGCTGTTCCATCCCAATGTGGGGGTAATACGATTCTGCGGCTGGAGCGGCCAAGAGGACGATCATGGCCCTCGGCCCCAGTGCGGCACGCGTGCGGCGGACGAGCTCCCGGCCGATGCCGCGGCGTTGGTGGGAGACGCGCACCGCAAGATCGGCGAGGTAGGCGACGTAGCAGAAATCGGTCAGGCTGCGCGAGATCCCGACCAGGTCGGAACCGTCCCAGGCGCTGACGATCAGATCCGCATCCGAGATCATGCGCTGCATGCAGGCTCGATCGTCAACCGGCCGGCGCTCGCCCAGGGTGGAAAGACGGTAGAGCTCGATGACCGGATCCAGCTCGAGCCGGCCCCCGATCTGATAGCGAATCTCCCCGAGGGGCGTGCTTTCCAATGTGAATTCTCCCCGATCGAACTCCAGTTGCATCCTACCATCGGGTCGGCGGGACGCAACCTCAGACCGGCGCGTGGGCAAGGTAGGCGGGTCAGAGAAAACGGATTTCAGGTGCGGCGTCCTGGACCGGAGTCGCCGGAGCGGACTTCCACACGCGCCGGATCCATCGGTCCGCCAGCGCGCCCAAACCGAGCGCTGCCAGAAGGACCGCCAAGCCGGTGAGCGCATTCAGCGCCGGTCCGCCCGGGACGGCGTGGACGCCGACTCCGAGGACGAAAAGAATGAGCGCTACGGCACACCCGCCGCGTTCGCCGGCGCCGCGTCGGGATGCCTCGAGCATCCAGCTCTGCAGCGCGCCGCAGTTCGGGCAGGGCCGCGGAGGAAGGTCGGAGTACGAGCCCGAGCGTATTCGTGTTACCTGCTTCTGAAGCTGGTTCTCGGCATCGCCCGCAGGGGCAAGACCATACACCGAACGCGTGGCCCCGAGCAGGTCGTGCCGGTAGGTGAACGGTTGCCCGCAGCGACCGCAAGCCACGGTGATTTCCAGCACCTGAATCGTCGTAGCGCGAGAAGATGTCTTCATGTCCAGAGTTGTGAATTCTCTCACTTATCGGTCGCCGCGTGGGTCGGTCTCCAGACCGTAACGCCAAACGAGGCCATAGTGTCCTCCATTTGGAGACGGCGAGATTACACCCCATTGGATCGAATTGGGGAATGCTAGAATCCGTGTCCCGATGCCGCTCAGCCTCTATCTCCACATCCCGTTCTGCACGGTTCGGTGCTCGTACTGCGACTTCAACACCTACGCCGGACTTGAGAGCTTGATCGAACCCTACACGCGCGCCCTGGCGGAGGAAGTCCGCCGGGTCGGCCAAGCGCGCCCCGATGGAGCCGATCGAACCGTGCACAGCGTGTTTTTCGGCGGCGGCACCCCTTCGCTCGTGCCGCCTGCGCGCTTGGGCGAGGTCCTGGACGCGATTCGAGAGTCGTTCGAGCTCCGCTCCGACGCCGAGATCACAATGGAAGCGAATCCGGGCACGGTCGGACCGAGTTCGCTGGCCCTGTTCCGCGGGATTGGGATCAACCGCCTGTCCTTCGGCGTGCAGTCGGCGCAGCCGGCCGAGCTTCGATTGCTCGATCGCCTGCACACGTTCGAGCAGGTCGAGCAGGCGGTAGCCTGGGCGCGGGCGTCCGGCTTTGACAATCTCAACCTTGACTTGATCTTCGGTTTGCCGGGGCAGGGCCTCGGTGCGTGGCGCGACTCGCTTGAGCGAACCCTCGACCTGGCGCCGGACCACCTATCCCTCTACGCCCTGTCCTTGGAATTCGGAACCCCGATGCAGGCCTGGGTCCGAAGAGGGTTGCTCGTCGAGCCGGACCCGGACGCGGCTGCGGACATGTACGAGGCGGCGAGCGAGGCTCTCGAGACCCGGGGGTTCGGTCAGTACGAGATCTCGAACTGGGCCCGGCTCTCGCCCGGTGAGAGCGCGAAGGACGCGCCTCCTCGACGAGCATGCCGCCACAATTTGCAATACTGGCGAAACCAGCCCTATCTGGGATTGGGCGCGGGGGCACATGGGTTCGCCGCCGGATCGCGCTACTCCGTGGTCCGATCGCCGCGCGGCTACCTCGAAAGGATCGCCGCCGGCCCACCCGGGGCGTACCCGTTTTCACCTGCGCTCGAGGGCAGTCAAGCCGTCGACGTCGAGACGGAGATGGGCGAGACCATGATGCTGGGGCTGCGGTTGACGGGCGAGGGCGTCAGGCAATCCGAGTTCCGCGGGCGTTTCGGAGTGGCGATCGCGGACCGCTACCCGGCAGAGTTGAACGAACTTTCCGACCTGGGCCTGATCGAACGGACGACGGATCGGGTTCGCCTCACCCGACCGGGGCGACTGTTGGCCAATCGCGTGTTTGCGGCCTTTGTCTAGGCTAATGTCTCCAGTTTCCAGTCACCCGTTTCCAGCTTGAGGCTTGAGGCTTGTGGCTTGAGGCCCACCGCGACCCTGATGCACGACCCCCTCCCCCTACGCATGTGGAGACGCATCTCATGACCCAACGAATTGGTTACATCGGCCTCGGTCTGATGGGGAAATCCATCGCCCGCAATCTGCTCAAAGGTGGTTTCCCCTTGACCGTCCACAACCGCAGCCGCGCCGCCGTGGCCGAGTTGGTGGCAGAGGGCGCGACCGAGGCCGCATCGCCACGACATGTGGCCGAAGCCAGCGACATCGTGTTCACCAATCTCCCCGACACGCCCGACGTGGAGCAGGTCGTCTTGGGACCGGGCGGCATCGTCGAAGGAGGGCGCGCCGGGATGATCTGGGTGGACAACAGCTCGATCAAACCGGAAGCAACCCGCCGGATTGCAGCCACCTTGGCCGAGGTGGGCGTGGCTGCCCTCGACGCGCCGGTCTCCGGCGGCGATATCGGGGCCCGAAACGGGACCCTGGCGATCATGGTCGGGGGGCCGCGGCAGGCCTTCGACAAGGTGATGCCGGTCTTTCAAGCCATGGGAAAGACGATCACGTATGTGGGGGAAAGCGGGGCGGGGCAGGTGGCCAAGGCATGCAACCAGGTCATGGTCGCAGCCCAGATGGTGGCCATGGGCGAGCTTCTCTTGCTGGCGCAAATGGCCGGCGTGGACCCCCGCCGGGTGGTCGAGGCGATCCGCGCCGGCGCGGCGCAGTGTTGGACGCTCGACGTCAAGCCGCCGCGCTTGTTCGCGGGGGAGCGCAGGCCGGGATTCAAGGCGCACATGATGCATAAGGACCTGGCGATCGTGATCGACACCGCGCGCGCTTACGGGATGCCTCTGCCCTCCGCCACGGTGCACACCCAGCTCTTCGCCGCCATGCTCGAGCAGGGCATGCGGGATCTGGACAACTCGGCCGTGATTGGCGTATTGGAGGACATGGCCGGGGTGAGGTTGATAGAGAGTCGTCCTTAGCCCCTCCAAGGCCCGTCGCAGCGCCGTCCCACAAGCCCAGACGCTGAGCGCTGAGCGAAGTCGAAGCGTCGAAGCGCGCCCTAAGGGGGGAGACCATCCCTGTGGCGCCCCTCGACAGAGCCTGTCCTGAGCGGAGGCTCCGAGCTTGTCAAGGAGCCGCAGTCGAAGGGTTCGGGGTGCTGGGTGTTTTGTTTGTCTTGGAGAACTATCGTTCGGGAGGTGATCCGCCGCTCACACGAGCACGAGTCCGTCTTCGATCGTTGGGTATTGCAATTGGGGCAGAAGCTCCGATTTCATCCTGCGCGTGTCGCAAACATGGGATGCCATGGCGATGCGCATGACATCCCGCGTGAGAGGTGCCGGTAGGCGAAAGATCCCCGCCACCGACTCGACGGCCGCGGCCGCGGCGGTGAACGCCGGGCGAGGCAGCCGCAAAGGGCGGCGGTACCCCCAATGCCGGGCCAGCCTGTCCAGGATCGCCTGCACAGGCATCGGCTCGTCGTCGGCGGCCAGGTAAACCCCGGCAGTCGGTGGATCCTCGACGATTCGTGTGAGGCAGGCCAGGTAGTCCGGCAAGGCGAGCATGTGGTACCAGGTCGGATCGGGCCAGATCGCCAGGAGCCCACGGCGCATGAGCCCGCGCGCGGCTTCGATCAGACGCAGCCCGCGCGCGTACACGACGCCGGCGCGCAGGATTACCGGCGTCATCCTGGTTGACCTCGCAGATTCAAGAAGATGCTGTTCGGCGGCCAACCGGGTCTGCGCGTGGATCGAGTTCGGATGCGCGTCCAGCCTGCCGATCGCGGGATGCGCGGGCGTCGTCTCCCCCTCCACCTGAGGGAAGCTGACGAGCACGAACTTGCGCACGCCGGCGGAGAGGGTTGCGCCCACAAGGTTTCTCACGAAGCCGATGTTGGTGCGAGGCAGGAATTGCTCGGGTCGCGGCCGAAATAGCACCCCCGCGTAATGGATCACGACCTCGATCCCTGAAACCGCGTCCGATAGGGATTCGGGCTGAGCCAGATCAGCCCGTATGGTCTGCGCCCCCTGAGCCAAGGCCAGGTCCAAAGGCAAAGGCGCATGGTGAACCAGAAGGCGGAGGTTGTGGCCGCGCGGCAGGAGGTGGCGTGCGGTGAGGGAGCCCATGTTACCCGCCGCTCCCGTGATCAAGATGTTCATCGAGCGGCGGACGTCAGCTGATGGAGATCACGCGCCCGCCCGTCATGCGAGCGAGGTCCGCCGGGTCCATTTGAAACAGCGCGTTAGGGGTGCCGGCGGCGGCCCAAATGACGCGGTGGCGAAGCAGGTCCTCGTCGATCAACGTGTCGATCAAGGTGTCGTGGCCGAGGGGCGGGACTCCGCCGATGGCGAAACCGGTGAAGCGGCGCACATATTCTGCGTCCGGTTTCCGGACGGAGGCGACGGCCAACTCCTTCGCCAGGCGGGCCTCCGCGACTCGATTGGCGCCGCTGGCCATGACGAGCACGGGCATGCTGCCGGGGACACGCTCGAACACGAGCGACTTGGCGATCTGGCCGATCTCGCAATTCACGGCCCGGGCCGCATCGGCCGCGGTCCGCGTGGGCACGCTGAGCTCGAAGACCTGATAGGCGAACCCCTGGGCGCGAAGTGCGTCCTGGACTCGCTGCGCGGTCGGTGAGAGAGCAGGCGGGAGGGTCATCCGCCCCGCCTGGCGAGCAGGTCGGCGACTTCGGAGTGGGCGCCCCGGCGCGCCAGATCGAGGGGGCTAATGCCCTCGTCGTTGCGTATGTCCGGCCGGGCGCCGTGCTCGAGCAAGAGGCGAATGAATTCGATCTGCCCGTGGTCGGCGGCGGAATGCAGCGCCGTCCAGCCTCCGTGCGACTTCGCATGGACGTCCGCACCGTGGGCGAGCAAGACCTGCGCCACCGCCAGATGCCGGCCGGCGGCGGCCGAGTGCAGGGGCCTCACCTCCATTGCATTCCGGGAGACCGTATTGACCTCGGCGCCCCGGCCGAGAAGGAGGGTCACGATCTCGAGGTGGCCAAAGAAGGCGGCCAACCCCAGCGCCGTGTAGCCGTCCGGCGAGTAGGTGAGGGCCAAGCCCGGATCTTTGGACACCCACTCGCGAACTCGTTCCGATTGCCCGGCGGCCGAGGCCTCGAAGATCGTCAACCTGGGATTGAGCGCCAGGAGGTCGTGAAGAATATCTTTTCGTCCGTGGTAGACCGCCAGGAGGACCGGGGAGATGCCCTCCGCGTCGTTCGCGTCAAGCAGCGAAGGATCTTGATCGATAAGGGAGCGGACCGCGGCCGGGTCTCCCTGTTTGATGGCCTCGAACAGGCCCTCCCTGTTCACGAGAGAGCCCCCTCCATCATTTCGGCTCCCCACCCTCTGTTTCAGAGGATTCCAACCAAAGAGACTCGGAAAATCAAGAAGAACAGAATTACGAGGGTCAGAGTCGCCCCCGCCGCGCGCGGCCAGTCCAGTTGATGGACCGTTTTCACCGCCAGGACCTGGAGGAAGAGCGCGTACAAGCCCAACGGGATGCTGAGGAGATTCACGATCGGTAGAAGGCCGATGACCGCGATGGCCAGCGTGGCCGGGGCGCTGATCGCGGCGAAGATGTGAAGGAGAGGCGGGAACGTCCCCTGGCCTCCGAACACGCGGGCGGTGAGGTGCACCAGGGATGTATAGGCGGTGATGGCCAGCGTGGCCAGGACGGCGAGGAACGGCATGAGGCACGCGAAGAGCAGAATGACAGAGCTGGCTCTTTCCCCTTCCGTCCCGGGATCCCAGCCCAGGAGGCGGATGGTCTGCGTCATGTTGGAACCCGACGCGATTTGGGCGACCGAAAAGGCGATGGTGGCGAGCAAGCTCGAGACGAACACCCAGGTGAGGTTCCGAAAGAAGCTAGCCCCGGGATCGGAGGCGAGGGTCCGATAGGCCCGCTCCGTCGGCCGAGTCAGAGCAGGGAGCATGACTTGGAACCAGGGCACCTTGGGGCCCCGGTCTTTCGATGAGGTGGGGATGGGGGACGCGCTCATCGGTGGCCGATTCGCCTAGAACGAATTGCGCATCATGGTGGTGAACAGCGGCACGAAGATGGCGACGGCACAGACCGCCACGACCAAGAGACCGAGGACGACGAGGATCAGCACGCTCCCCGCCGAGCGAACCCAATCCAATCGATGCACCGTCTTCACCGCGACAATGTCCAGGTAGACGGAATACATGGCCAAGGGGATACCCAGGCATCCCAAGATCGGCACGAGTCCCAGCAGGGTCGAGACCAGGCTGAGGGGGGCAGTGATCGCGGAGAAGAGATAGATGAGTTGGTTGAAGTTCCCCGTCCCGCCGAGGGCGCCGGCAGTGAAATTAACCAGGGCGGTGTAGATCACGGTCCCAAGGACCGCGACCACCGCTCCGGCGGGGATGCCGCAGAGCAGGACGATGAGGATGCTGATGGGGCGGGCAGCCGCGCCTGCATCCCGCTGAAGGAGGTCCACCATCTGGTCCATGTTCGGGCCGAAGATGACCCGGAACACGAGGACGGCCAGACTGATGAACAGGCTGGCCAGACCGACCCACAGCAACCCGCGGGTCGGCTTCGCGGCCGGATCGTTGATGAGGATGTTGTACGTCGCCTCCGAAGGCCGCGTGAGCGCGTACAGCCACACTTGAGTCCAGGGAAGACTTGTGCCTGGGGCGGGGATGGAGGCTGGTGCGGCAGGGATCGACATGGGGGGGCCTCTGGGTTCGTTCCCTTGAGCATACTTCCGAGGCCGACAGGATACAAGATGAGGACAACAAGACACCCGGTGTCCTCAAGCAAGACACCCGGTGTCTTGGAGACACCGGGTGTCTAGTTCCTTGGTCGGGGCGCCGGGATTTGAACCCGGGACCCCCTGCACCCCATGCAGGTGCGCTACCGGGCTGCGCCACGCCCCGACGATAGGTCGAGAATTATACGCTGGGCGATCGTGCTACCGGTTGACTCGTCGAGAGGGGAGTTTCAAGCTGCCCAGCACCCAGCCCCCAGCTGCCAGCTTCCGGCTCCCAACAAAGCAAGACCGCAATCACCTATTTACCAACCATTATTCACGCGTCACTCGCCACTAACCGCTGCTCTTGAGTTCCGCAAACCCCACCACGATCCGGGCGGAGTGCTGGACACCCTTGCGGAAGTGATCCAGATCCACGTTCTCATTGGGCGCGTGGGCCGCCGTCCCTGGATACCCGATGCCGGCGGTTGCGACGGGGACGCCCAGCGTGTGCAGGAACGCGTGGTTGGGTCCCGATCCGCCGATCATGGGCGAGATTCGCATGGGGACTCCGTACACCGGCTCGGCGGTCTTCACGACCATCTGGAGAAACGGATCATCCGGATCGGTCCGTCCGGGAGGCTCGCCTCCGAGATAGGTCATCTGTACGTCCGCAAATCCTTCGGCATCCAAGTGCCTCCGCAGCTTATCCAGCGTCTCTTCCGGCGTCTGATCGGGCACCAATCGGAAGTCGACCTTGGCGCTGGCCCGCGCCGGCAGGACGGTCTTCGACCCCGGGCCCTGATAGCCGGAGGTCAGACCGCAAATCGTGCACGTCGGCACGAAGACCTCCTCCCGCCGGAGATCCACACCATTTGTGAGGCCCTTCACAAATTGGGCCAGACCGTATCGCTTTCGATACTCGTCGGCCACCTCGGGCATCGCCGCGAGCAATTCCAAATCTCTCTGGGTCGGCGCGCGGACGTTGTCGTAGTAGCCAGGGATGCGAATCCGTTCGTCTGACCCCTTGAGGGTGGACAGGGCCCAGACCAATCTCCACGCGGCGTTGGGGAAGATCGATCCGCCGAGGCCCGAGTGTGCGTCCTGGGCGGCCGTCTCGACCGTGAGTTCGACGTAGCAGATGCCGCGCATGCCGGCATACTGTACGGGCACTCCGGTGTGGTCGATGCCGCCGAATTCCCACACACAGGCTTCGCCGGCCAGCTGGTCCTTGTGGGCCTGGATGAAGGCAGGCAAATGGACGCTGCCCACCTCTTCCTCGCCCTCGACCAAGAACTTGATGCGACAGGGAAGGTCGCCCTCTACGGCAATCAGTGCGTCGAGCGCCGCCAGGCGGCAGGCGAGGTGGCCCTTGTCGTCGCTGACGCCGCGCCCGTACATCTTGTTGTTGCGGACCGCCGCCTCGAACGGGGGCGACTCCCACAATTCGAACGGCTCGGCCGGCTGGACATCATAGTGGTTGTAGAGCAGGAGTGTCCGAGGCGATCGTCCGGGCCGATCCCCGAACACAACCGGGTGCCCGCCGGTGGGCAGCACCTCCGTCCGGAAGCCGCGGCGCTTCAAGAGCTCGACGACCAGGTCCGCACATTCCCCCATGTGTTCGCCCTGGGCGGAGACGCTTGGGATCGCTACGAGGCGGGCGAGGGTGGCGAGGCTGTCTTTCATCTGAGAGTCGATGGCACCGTCGACGGCTTTCCAGTCGGTCATCGTGTCTTCCTCGAAAGGGGTTCGGATTGTAGCGCGGTATTCAAGCTCCATGCTCCATGCCTCAAGCTCCATGCTCGCCCCAAAACCGCCACCGACCCGGCAAGTAGCTTGCGCTTTGGAGCTTGATGCCGGCCTGGGTTTGGCCGGCGCTTGGAGCTTGGAGCCAGAGCCAAACGCAAGGGCCGCGAGGGTCGACCCGCCATCCGCCATCCGCCATCCGCCATCCGCCATCCGCCATCCGCCATCCTGTCCGCTTCTGGCCGCTTTCCGATTCCGGCTCCCGGCTTCCGGCCGCCAGCTCCCAGCCGCCAGCTCCCAGCTTCCAGTTCCCAGTTTGCCGGTTATCGGCTTCCAGATTCCATCCACCGGAACTCAGCTTGCGGCATGCAGCTCAGGGTTTGGAGGCCGCGACTTGGAGCTGTGGCACCTCTGCACCTAGGGTTCCCACGCTTAGGCTCTCGAAGCGCGGCCAAGGAGGGCGGGAGGTTGGTGGCGTCCTTCGACAGAGCCTGCCCTGAGCCCTGGCCTGAGCGAAGTCGAAGGCTTGTCGAAGGGCTCAGGATGCGAAAGCCCCTGAGGCATGAGGCTTGAGGCCTCTGACGGCGCAGCGGCTCATCCCAATGAGACCAGTTGCTGAAGCCGGACCCTCGTCCTAGAATCCCTGCATGCGAATCCACGACATCTCCATCCCGATTTCTCCCTCCATCCCCGTCTGGCCCGGGGATCCGGCCGTTCAGCTCGAGCTGGTGAAGCGCATCTCCGCAGGCGACCACGCCAACGCCTCGCACCTGGCGTGCGGCGTGCACACCGGGACGCATGTCGACGCGCCGTTTCACTTCATCGACGGCGCAAGCACGGTGGATAGCATGCCGCTGGATGTCTTAACGGGACGCGCTCTCGTCGTCGATCTCCCCAAGGCTGACCAGATCGATGCGGCCGCGTTGAAGGCGGCCCGCATCCCGCCTCGGACCCAGCGAGTCCTATTCAAGACGCGCAACTCGAAGTGGTGGGCCGCCGGCGAGCGGGAGTTCCGGCGCGACTTTGTGGCCGTCACGGCCGATGGCGCTTCCTGGCTCGTGGAGCGCGGAGTGCGCCTGGTGGGGGTCGACTACCTTTCGGTGGCGCCTTTCGGTAACAGCACGCCGACTCACCGCATCTTGCTCGAGGCCGGCGTGGTGATCGTGGAGGGGGTCAACCTCACCGGCATCCGCCGCGGGCGTTATCGCCTCACCTGTCTGCCCCTAAAGCTCGTGGGCTCGGACGGCGCTCCAGCCCGCGCCATCCTGGTCGAGGACTAGCGCCGGCATGGTCCCACACACACTCCGCCTGGGAGGGGTTTACGCGCCTCTGCCGACCGCGTTCCGAGCGGATGAAGCCCTCGACCTTCAGGAATTGGGTCTGAATGTGGCGAGGTGGAATGCCGAACCCCTGGCGGGCTATGTCATCGGGGGATCGACGGGCGAATTCCCCTTGCTCACGCCCCAGGAACGACTGGAGGTGCTGCGGTGCGTCGTGCACGAGCGGCCCGCAGGCAGGACGGTCATCGGCGGTGCTTCGATGGAGTCGACCGGGGCGACCGTCGAAATGGCCATCGCCTGCAGTGAGGCGGGGGCGGATGCGATCATCGTCGTCACGCCTTCCTATTACAAGGGAAAGATGACGGCCGCCGCGCTCGTCGAGCACTATCGGATGGTGGCGGATGCCTCGCCCGTGCCGGTTGTGCTCTACAACATGCCGGCCAACACCGGCGTCGACCTACCCGTGCCTGCGGTGGTGGAGCTTTCCGCTCACGATAATATCGTGGGGATCAAGGAGAGCACGCCGGATGTGGCCAAGATGGGCCTGATGATCCATCTGTGCTCGCCCGGATTCGCCGTTCTGGCAGGATCCGCCAGTGTTCTTCTGGGAGCGCTCGCCGCCGGGGCCGTCGGTGGTGTGCTGGCGCTGGCGAACCTGGCCGCGCGCCCGCTGGCCCGACTGACCGAAGCGTTCGGTCGGGGCGACATCGAAGACGCTCGGAAGACTCAGCTGGGGCTGATCGAGGTCAATGCGCTTGTGACGGAACGCTTTGGAGTCGCCGGCCTGAAAGCCGCCCTGGAATGGATCGGATATTACGGGGGTCCGGTCCGGCATCCTTTGATCAACATCTCGCCGGCGGAGAAGGAGCAAATCAGAGCGGCGCTCGTCGGTGCGGGCCTTCTCTCGTAAGGGCCGAGAGCCTAGCGGCTCCCGGCTTCCAGCCTCCAGCCTCCAGCACCCAGCTCCCTGCATCTAGCGACACCATCCCTACCCAACCATAGCTACTGGCACCTATCCACTATCCACTATCCACTGGGTTTGTCCTTCCTTAGCGGCTGGAGGACTCCGGCGCGGTCTCGACTCCGCACGAATTGGGGACCGGCGTGAACTGATAGATGTTCGGCACGGGCGAGTTGTAGGTGGTGTCCTCGAGCAAACCGAGATTCCCCCCCAGGTAGCTGTCTATGATGACTCGGAATGTGTTGACCGGCGAGATCGAAGGATACAGCGCGTCCATGTGACCTGGCAGGTAGTAGGCGTTGAGGATCTTGAAGTGCAGGTCGGGGGGCAGCAACCAGGGCCCATGGTCACCCTGAATAACGATCACAGGCGGCGAGGAGGATTCGTCAATCAAGAGAGCCGCGGCGCGTTGGATTTCCCGGTTGATGAAGGTGAGTTGGCCCTGGTACCCCTCGGCGTAGGAGGACCTCGTGTACGTGCCCCCCTCATTTAGGAATTGGCCCGGGTCGATCGAGTTGCCGTCCGCGTCGAATACGAACGGCGGGTGGGGCGCAATGATGTGGATCACCACGAGCTTCGGACCCGGCAGGTGAGCCAGCTCGTCAAAACTGTCCAAGACGAAGCGCGTCCGCTCACGAAACCGCTCCGCCGACGCCTCGTCGAGGTCGATCAGGCCAAGCGAGTCCAGGGCCTCGGCGCCGGTCGTCCTCGCCCACAACGCCTCGAACTCCGTCAACTGGTTCCAAAGGGGTGACGGCTCCCAGAACTCATCCGCGTCTGCCCACTCGCTCCACGGGAATCCGGTCGCGAACGCGACCGTCCGGTAGCCGGCCGCCTCCAGGGCTTGGCGCACGGATCCGTGTCGGAGGAGCTCCCAAAGTGCGGCCCGGTCCAAGTTCTCCGGGACGAATTCCTCGGGATTCAGGTTCTGCAGGTACTCCATGTTGAGCGACGACCCCAGCGAGAGCTCCGTGCGGGTGTAGTTGCTCTGGCTGCACGACGCGACGTAAAAACCCATTTCCTCCAAGCCACCGATGAACTCCCCATTGTCATAACCGTAGACGCGCTTGAGGACGTCGGCCCGCCCGTAGGAGTCCAAGATGATGTAGTAGATGTCTGGGAGAGATGCGCCGACTGCGAGCTGCGTGCGGCCGGTGGTGGCGAAGGATGGATGGCGGGCATCGGCTAACGCCGTCCGGACGGAGAAGACAGCGATGCCCGTGAGCGGGATCAGGAGCAGGGCGGTGCCTGCGGCATTCAAGGGCAGGGTCGCCCGCCCGATCGGCCCGACAGTGCGGGATACCCAGGTCAATCCCACCGCCAGTAGGCAGACCCAGGTGGGTACCAACACGAGCGCGGGCGAGGATACATGTCGCGCCGCCAGAAAGTCTAGGACATGCCCATACGAGAAGAACAGACCCGAAAGGACCGCCGTCGCAAGGGCGCCTCTCTCCCAGCTTCTCAGCCATCGCTGGAGGACGACAAGCATGACGGTCGTGGCGGCCACGGACGCGACCAACGGCCTCCACAGCATGCTGGCCCTGACCTCAGTGATGTTGAAGGAGAAGATCGCCACGACGGAGTACGCGCTGAGGGCGATGGGATACCAGGGCGTGCCGAAGAGCCGTCTCATGTGTTCGGTCCCGAGGCTTCAGTCCTCAGTCTTCAGTCAAGCGCTCGATTGGAAACAACTCTTTGGCCGACAAGGTTCCTACCCGCTTGCCAGTTTCCACTGACCACTTCTCTAGAGTTGTCCCGAAGATTTCCAGTCCTCCAGCAGCTTCCGATAGGCCGGGTCTTCGTATCGCTCCAAGCGGAACGCATCCGCGTACGACGGCAGGTCCCCTCCCGTGAGGTGGGCAGCGAGAAGTTCTCCGCATGCCGGTGAGGCCATCAGGCCAAAACCTGAAAGCGCCCCGAGGACATACGCGCCTTGAACGGGCAGCGGGCCCACGAGGGGACGGTTTTCCCGCGTCTTGAGGTAGTAGCCGCCGTCAACCGTGATCCGAGGGCGGCGGGTGAAATACGCTGCCAGGCCAGGGATCATGGTGGCCAGGCCGCGCAATGCAATCTCTCCGTAATTGGGATCGAATTGGGGAGGGAAGGTGGGTGGGACGGGGCGGTTGTCGTAGGTCCACAAGATCAGCAAGATCGAACTGCCGCCGCTCCCCTCTGGGCGGACGTGCACACCGGAAGGCAGCTCGCCCAGCATCCAGGCCGTCGCGGGGTCCTCCGATAAGGCCCGGCGCTCTTCGCCATCCCAGATAACAGCCTGCGGGTCCGCCCATATCAGAAGAGGAGCATCCCTGGGTACGACACCGAGAGGGTCGGGCATCGAGGCCTTGGCGTGCAGTTCACAGTAGACGGGAAGGCTTACCCCAAGCAGGGCCGCCGCCTCACCTAGAAGGGGCCCTGCCGCGAGCACGACCGCGCCTACCTCGATGCGCTCCTCGCCACTTGCGCTTCGGACGCGGATCGCCTTGACCCGGCTGTTCACCACCTGCGCGCCAATGAACTCGGCCTCCATCCGCTCCATCCCGTTTCCCGAGGCACTCTCCAGCCAGTGCGCTCCGAGCTGTTGCCCGCTGAACCAGCCGCATCGCCGAGCGTGAACGGCCGCGAGCGTGTTCTGCGCGAGATAGGGGAAGTCACGCCTAAGGACGGCCGGATCGAGGATCACGTCCGCGCCGGTGGGTTGGCCCTCGTACCCGCTGCCGGGTGCGGGTGCGTAACTGGGGACGGAGCCCGCGCGGTGGATTCGAACCGGCCCCGCGCCCAGCGAGGCCGACTCCTCAGCGGCGGCCTGGAACTGGGAGATTCGGCCCGCGTCCGCTGTGGCGAAGAGATAGCCGCGGCGATTGAGGTTGATCCGGTTCCCGGTCTCTCGGGCGATGCCTTCGAGAATGTCGATGCTGCGATTCATGAGGCCGACCATCGCCTCGCCCGGCCCAGGCCACCAATTCCGGTAGCACTCGGTGGACTTGTCGCTCGTCAAGCTCAACGGTGGCCGGACGTCAATCAGGAGCACGCGGCCGACCCCGGCCGCCGCTAGATGATGGGCGGCGGAGATGCCAGCGATGCCCGCTCCGATGACGGCGACGTCGGCGTTTGGGTTCACGCGGCCGGGCCCGCCGCGAGCGAGACGTCGTCCCTTTGCCGAAGCTGCGCGCCGCGGGCGAGGCGTCCCGCGATGGAGCCCAGGGCTTCGCCCGTGATGGGGTGTGGGAAAGCCGGGTCGAGTTCGGCGATCGGGACGGCGACGTGGGCGTGCTCGACGAGTTCCGCCGCGGGAATCACGACCGGCTCACGCTCGATCCGGGAACCAAACAGGCAAATGTCGATGTCAATCGTTCTGGCGGCATGTTTGTCGGCCCGGCGGACGCGGCCGAGTTCGACCTCGAGGGCGCGCAGATGGTCCGACAAGGTGAGAAGGTCCATGTCCGTTTCGAGCAGCACGCCGCCGTTGAGGAAATCGGGCTGCCCGGGGCGTGCGACGGGCCGGCTTTGATAGACCTGCGAAACCACTCCGATCCTGCCGAAACGGGCGATCCCATGGGCGGCCTTGGGTATGTGGATTTCCGGCTCGACATTGGACCCCAATAGGAGGAAGGCCCGCTCAACCAACCGCGGCGGCCTCACGCTCGATCTCGACCCCCACCGAGCGCGCGAACCGGAGCGCGCCAGGCTTTTCCACGCGCACTCGCACCTTTTGGACGCCGGAATGCCGTAGACAGATCGCGGCCAGGTCCGCCGCCAGCGCCTCGACCGTGAACCGGGCGCTCTTTTCGGCGTGGGCGATTACTTCTTTCGTGACGGTTCGGTAATTGACCGTGTCTTCAAGGCGGTCGGTCTTCCCGGCTTGAGAGAGGTCGGCGAACAGCGTGAGTTGGATCAGAATGTCCTGGGGACTCTTTCGTTCCGATTCATTCGTCCCCAGGATTCCGCGCACGAGAAGATCGTGCACGACGATACGGTCCTCGGGCATGGCAAGCTCCTCAATGAAGGTGTCGGCCGCCGTCCACATGGACGACGGCACCGGTCATAAAATCGGACCCGGCGATCAAGAATACCGCCGCATGGACTGCTTCTTCGACCGTGCCCCAGCGGCCGAGTGGGACATGACGCAGGAGATCGGGATCCGGCAAAGACGACTCGGGGGGCAGGATGGCCCCCAGAGCCAGACCGTTGACGCGGATGCCAGGCGCCAGCGCCGCGGCCAGACTCTGGGTCATGGCGGCCAAGGCGGCTTTGCTCACGGTGTACGCGAAAGGCGCCGCGCCCGGCCGCAGGGCGCGCCAGTCCAGAAGATTCAGGACGACGCCGGGCCGTGCGCTGGGCGAGCCTGTCGTAGACCCCGCATGTTGCCGAGCGAAGGCCTGGCAGAGCGCGAAAGGTGCCGAAAGGTGTACAGCCAGATGTTCGTCCCACTCGGCCCGCGAGGTCGTCTCCAACGTGCCGGGGCCGAAGGTCGAGGCGCTGTTCACCAGGATGTCGATCGGGCCGATAGTGCGCTCGGCCTCGCCCCAAAGCGCCTCGGATTGGATTGGGTCGGTTAGATCCGCCGCCACGGCGGACGCCTGGACGCCAAATCCTCGAGCCAAACGTGCCGTCTCGGAGGCATCCGCGGCGGACTTTCCGTAGTGAACCACAACGTTTGCGCCGCGTTCGGCCAGGCCGAGGACCAGGGCCTTCCCGATCCGCCGGGCGCCGCCGGTCACGAGCGCGGTGCGCCCGTCAAGGTCTTCCCACTCATCCACGCTGGGTATTTTACTTCTGCCGTGTCTCCCCTCGGGCGTGGTAGCATCACGGCGCGTGAGGCCGCGGGCGACCCCGCGGCGCGTCCAACCTCCAGGAGAAGGCCATGACCCCAAAGGATGCCCACCTCAACTCCGAAATCCACCGGCGAGAAGTGATTTCGGCCGCCGAGCTGGTCGACGGGGATGGCGAATCCAAGCCGGAGATCCGCGACGCCGTTCGCGATCTTCTGGTCGGTTTCGGCGAGGACGTGGCCCGACAAGGCCTGGAAAAGACGCCCGACCGCGTGGCTCGGATGTACACGGAGCTCCTGGCCGGCTATCACCAGGACCCGGTCCGACTTCTCAACAACGCCATCTTCGACGTCGAGTATGAGGAGATGGTGCTGGTCCGCGATATCGAGTACTACTCCCTCTGCGAGCACCATCTGCTCCCCTTCCTTGGTCACGCCCATGTCGCGTACCTGCCCGCGGGCAAGGTGATCGGGCTTTCGAAGATCCCGCGTATCGTCGATCTCTTCGCCCGGCGTCTTCAAGTTCAGGAACGCCTCACCCGGCAAATCGCGGACTTCCTCGATACCGCGATTCACCCCCACGGGGTCGCGGTCGTCGTCGAGGGGCTTCACCTGTGCTCCATGATGCGTGGCGTGAAGAAGGCCAACGCCCGCATGGTCACCAGCGCGCTATCCGGGACCTTCAAGGTCAATCCGACATCCCGGCAGGAATTCCTGGCCCACCTCTCGCGGGGTGGCCGGGACTTCGAGATCTAGCTTCTTGTCGTTGCATTCTGCTCCGCGGGCCGGGCATGATCGAGCCTGAGCTGCGCCGAAGACTCGACGAGGAGCTTAAGGCGGCCGAGAGCGCGCGGGCCACGGGCGAGGAAGCGAAGGCACGCGTCCGAGCTCGCCGTGCCGCGGGTTGGGCAGCGCATGATCATCGAACGCCTCACGCCGTCGAGGTTCTGACCACCGGAGGAGCTCCAGCACCCCGAGCCCTTCGACAAGCCTTCGACTTCGCTCAGGCCAGGGCTCAGGGCAGGCTCTGTCGAGGGGCGCCGCTTGGATGAGCCTCTCGCGTGCAGCGCGCTTCGACAGGCTCAGCGTGCTGAATCTGCCCAGGGACGCCCCCCGCACCTTGGACAACCTCAGGGCTCGGCGTGCTGGTGTGCTATCATCCTCCCGCATCCCCAATTCCCCGGCGGCCTTTCTGCCCGTGCCCGAATCCGATCTGGTCCAGCGCGCGATCAACACCATCCGCTTCCTCTCCGCGGACGCGGTGCAGACCGCCCGCTCCGGCCACCCGGGCCTGCCCATGGGCGCGGCCGCGATGGCGTATGTCCTTTGGACCCGACATCTGCGCGTCGATCCCTCCGACCCGGCATGGCCTGATCGCGATCGGTTCGTTCTCTCCGCGGGCCACGGCTCGATGCTGCTCTACTCCCTCCTTCACCTCACAGGTTTCGACCTTCCCATCGACCAGCTGAAGCGCTTTCGCCAGTGGGGAAGCCAGACCCCTGGCCACCCTGAATACGGGCTCACGCCGGGGGTCGAGACGACGACGGGACCCCTCGGCCAGGGGTTCACCAACGGTGTTGGAATGGCCATCGCGGCGGAACACCTGGCGGCGATGTACAACCAGCCCGATCTGCCCGTTGTCGATCACCGGATCTACGCGATCGTTTCCGACGGGGACTTGATGGAAGGGGTCTCGCACGAGGCCGCTTCGCTGGCAGGGCATCTTCGTCTGGGGCGACTTATCTATCTGTACGACGACAACCGAATCACGATCGACGGCAGCACGGAGTTGGCGTTCAGCGAAGACCGCGCCGCACGCTTCCGCGCCTACGCCTGGCACGTGCAGGTCGTCGAGGACGGGAATGATTTGGAGGCTGTGGACCGAGCGCTCACCCAGGCAGAGTCCGATCCCCGCCCCTCGCTGATCGTGTGCCGCACCCATATCGGGTATGGCCTCCCGACGCGCCAGGACACCAAGGAAGCGCACGGCGAGCCGCCCGGCGAAGAGGAACTCGCCGGCGCCAAACGAAAGCTGGGCTGGCCCCTCGAGCCCTGGTTCTTGATCCCCGACGATGTCCGAAACCATTTTCACGCATCGGCCGACCGCGGCCGGCAGGCGCACAAGAACTGGCGGGAGCGGCTCGATCGCCTTCGCAAAGCGAAACCCGCCCTGGCGGCACAATTCGACCGCACTCAGGCGGGACAGCTTCCCTTGACATGGAGGGACTCACTCCCGAGCTTTGCGGCGGATGCGAAAGGCATGGCGACACGCATCGCTTCGGGGAAGACCCTGGCCGCGTTGGCCGACATCCTCCCGGAGCTCATCGGCGGTTCCGCAGACCTTACCCCGTCGAACAAAACCGACATCCCTGGGGAACCTGCGTTTTCCGTCCAGGACCGGGCCGCACGCTACCTGCATTTCGGTGTCCGGGAGCACGCGATGGGGGGAATCCTGAGCGGCATCGCCCTTCATGGCGGCTTGATACCGTATGGCGGGACCTTCCTCATCTTCTCGGATTACATGCGTCCCGCGATCCGCCTGGCGGCCCTGATGGGCGTCGGCGCGATCTACGTTTTCACACACGACTCGATCGGCTTGGGCGAGGACGGACCGACCCACCAGCCCATCGAGCACCTGCCCGCGCTGCGCGCGATCCCGCATTTGTCGCTTATCCGCCCGGCTGACGCCAATGAGGCAGTGCATGCGTGGCGGCTCGCGTTGGAGCAGCGCGACGGCCCGACGGCTCTGGCCCTGACGCGACAGAATCTACCCGTCCTGGATCGATCGCGCTTCGCCTCGGCCGAGGGGGTCGAACGCGGGGCTTACGTTCTCGCGGATTGGTATCCGGAGGGGGTGGGGCGCGCCCGTGAACTCGATGTCATTCTGATGGCCTCTGGATCGGAAGTCGACATCATCGTCCGCGCCGCGGAGGAGCTTGTGAAAGACGGGGTCGGGGTCCGCCTGGTCTCCTTTCCTTCGTGGGATCGTTTTCGCGTGCAATCGGAGGCGTATCGGCGGAGCGTCTTTCCACCTGAAGTGAGAGCGCGTGTGTCGATCGAAGCCGCCTCGCCTCTGGGTTGGGAAGCTTGGGTCGGGGAGGCGGGCGAGGCGATCGGTCTCCATCGTTTCGGGGCCTCCGCCCCCTATCGGGATATCTACCGAGAGCTCGACCTCTCCCCGGAGCGTGTCGTACAAGCGGCCCATCGGAGTCGGGAGAAGGCGGCAGCGATCGGAGTGCAGCCATGAGGGTGGCATTCGCATGTGACCATGCCGGGTTGCCCCTGCGCGAGGCGATGATCGCCACAATCCGTGGTGCGGGACACGAGATCGTCGACCTCGGCACCTATACGCCGGATCCCGTCGACTACCCGGATGTCGCTGAGGCACTGGGCAGGGCCCTTCAGAAAGGGCAGGTCGATCGCGGAGTCCTGGTGTGCGGATCGGGCGTCGGTGCGGCGGTGGCGGCCAACAAACTCCATGGCGTGCGCGCGGGACTCTGCCACGACACGTATTCGGCGCACCAGGCCGTCGAGCATGACAACATCAACATCCTGGCTCTCGGTGCCCGCGTGATCGGCCCAGCCCTGGCCGCGGAGCTGGTTCAAGCCTTCCTCGGGGCGATGTTCACCGGCGAGGACCGGCACTTGCGGCGGCTGGCGAAGGTGGCCGCGCTGGAACAAAAAGAAGCCTCCCGGCCCATGGAATGAATCCCGTCCTGCGTTTGCACGAGCTGGGCCAGTCCGTCTGGCTCGACTACATTCGACGCGATCTGCTCGAATCCGGCCAACTTTCCCGGCTGATCGCCGCCGGCGAAGTGCGCGGGATCACATCGAACCCCACCATCTTCGAACACGCCATCGCCAAGACCGACCTCTACACCGAGGACATTCGGCGCATGGCACAGGCCGGGCGTTCGGCCGAACAGATCATGGACGCGTTGACCCTGGCCGATATCCGCCACGCCACCGACCAGTTCCGGCCTGTCTATGAGAGTTCGGATGGGGGCGATGGGTTCGTCTCGATTGAGGTAAGCCCGACGTTGGCGCGCAACTCCACGGAGACCCTGGAGGAAGCGCGTCGCTTATGGTCGGCGGTGAACCGTCCCAATGTGATGGTGAAAATCCCCGCGACGGCACAGGGCATCCCCGCCATTGAGCAGGCGATCGCCGAAGGGATCAACATCAACATCACCTTGATCTTCTCGCTGGACCGGTATGGCGAGGTGATCGAGGCGTATTTGCGGGGCCTCGAACGACGGGTGGAGCAGGGCGCCTCGGTGGATCACGTGGCGTCGGTGGCCTCATTCTTCGTTTCGCGAGTCGATTCCACCATTGACGCACGCCTGGATGCCCTGCTGCGCGAAGAGGGTCCGCGGGCGGAACGCGCCGCCGCGCTGCGGGGCAAAGCCGCCGTTGCCAACGCCAAACTCGCCTATGCCCAGTTCCAAGCCGCCTTTGCGGCGGAGCGGTTCGACCGATTGCGCCGAAGCGGTGCCCGAGTACAGCGCCCCTTGTGGGCTTCCACGAGTACGAAAGACCCTGCGTATCCGGACACGTACTACGTGGAAAACCTGATCGGCCCTGACACCGTCGACACGCTGCCTCTGGCCACCCTGGAGGCGTTCCGCGATCACGGGCGCGCCGAACTGACGATTGGAACAGACCTGTCTCTCTCGCAGGCCCAGCTCGCCGCGCTCGAGACGCTCGGGATCTCCATGGCGCAAGTCACCGATCATCTCGAGAAGGAAGGCGTGGACAAGTTCGCCGCTTCGCACGAAGCCTTGCTCGAGTCAATCCGCGGCAAAGCCGAGAAGCTGCGCGCTGAGATCGGCGGGCTGGCCGAGGCCGTGCAGGCGCGATTGCGCGAGGCCACGGAGGCGCGCGTCGCCAAGCGGTTGTGGGTCGGCGACCCGGCCCTGTGGACGGCCCGGGCACAGGGATCGGAAGCCGTGCAGTCCCGACTAGGGTGGCTGCGGCTTCCGGATGAGATGGAGACGCAGATCGGCGAGCTCTCGGCGGCCGTGGAGGAGATCCGCAAAGGGGGGTTTGAACGGGCGATCCTGCTTGGGATGGGTGGCTCTTCCCTGGCGGCGGAGGTGATGCGCAAGACATTTCCGGATCGCGAAGGCATCGAGCTCGAGGTGCTGGATAGCACCGATCCACAAACGGTCAGCAAGGCGACACGGCGCGCTTCACCCGGCGTGACCCTGACGCTGGCCGTGAGCAAGTCCGGATCGACAGCCGAGGTGGAAGCGCTCCTCTCCCATTTCTGGGAGCGGGCCGTGAAAAAGGAGGGCGAGCGCGCCGGCGCGTCGTTTGTGGCGATCACGGATCCCGGAACGCCCCTTGAAAGCACGGCGCGCCAGCGCGGCTTCCGCGCCGTCATCCCGGGACCCGTGGATGTCGGTGGGAGGTACTCCGCGCTGTCGGTCTTCGGCCTGATGCCGGCTCTGCTGCTTGGTCTTGATGTGCACGCATTGCTCCAGGGCGCGGGCCGAATGGCAGAAGCGTGCCGCGCCGAGGAGCTGGATTGGAATCCGGGGATCTTCTTGGGGGCGGTCTTGGCGGCCGCGGCCGCAGCCAGCCGCGATAAGGTGACCCTGCTGGCCGACCCACCGTTCGCCGAATTTGGAATCTGGGCGGAGCAGTTGATGGCGGAGAGCAGCGGAAAGTCGGGCCATGGGTTGATCCCTGTGGTTGGAGAGCCGCCTCCGGAAGCAGGTGGGTATGGTTCGGACCGCCTCCTGGTTTATCTCCGTGTCGGTGGCGAGTTGGACGTTCGGGTCCAAGGATGGGCTCGTGAGGGGACACCGCTCGTCGTGCTCGAATGTCGGAAGGGTGAGGCCGGCTTGGGAGCGGAATTCTTCCGGTGGGAGGTGGCGGTCGCCGTGGCCTGCCACTTCCTGGGGTTGAACGCCTTCGATCAGCCGGACGTCCAGAGCGCCAAGGACCGCGCCGGAAAACTAGTCAAGGCGCTGCGGGCGGGGAAGCCGCTCAAGCTGCCGGAAAAGATTTGGCACGCGAAGGGATCTGCTTTGTTCGGCCACGCCTCCGCGATGGCCAGGCCGCCGGCGTCCTCGACTCTACCGGAGGTGATGAAGTGGTTGGGGGATTGGGTCCGGGACGGCGAGGTGCTCGCGCTGCTCCTTTACTCCGATCCGGACCCGGCGCTCGAACGAGCGGTGCTCGTTGCGCGCGCGGCTTTCCGCGATCGCCGGGGCGCGCCGATTCTGATGGGCTGGGGGCCGCGCTATCTTCACTCGACGGGCCAACTCCTAAAGGGAGGGCCGGACAAGTTCGTCAGCTTGATCGTGACCGCGGATGCCGAGAGCGACGTCGAGATCCCCGGGTGGAAGATTACGTTCGGCCAGTTCGAAAAGGCGCAGGCGGTAGGCGACCTGCAGGCGCTGCTGGCCCGAAGGCGAAGGGCGTTCGGGTTGCACCTTTCGTCACGTGCCGATGTGCTCAAGGTCGTGAGGGCGCTTGGGGGTTCCTAGTGTTAGGTTGCAATGCTTCAAGCTGCAGGATATAAGCCGCGAGTTTCTGGATTGCGAAGTTCTTGTGGGTCCATGGCGCAAGAACCTGTGAAGCTAAGCATTCGTGTTCGGGGAAGTGACAAATGCGGAGCCTAGGAGTATGTTGGCATCTACGCATTTGCACTGGAGTGCACGATGAGGAAATGCAACTCGTTGCAGAATCAAAGAGCTTGTGCAACACTATGTCATGTTGCGAGAGACACAAGGGCATTGGAAGAACGAGTGCGGTGGCAAGGAGACTGCTATGGAAGACCTATTAATCAACGCTGGTTTTACTTGGGTGCTCAGCACGATCAAAGACCCGAACAATCGGGCGAAATATAAAGCTGTCATCCTCAAGGTTTTCAAAGTAATCTGGACGCTGTTCGGTACCGACCCTGAGTTTCAGGCAGTCGTCGGAAAATAGAGTTGCACCCGCAAGGACGGCACAAGGGTCAAGGGTGGCTTTGTGAAGTACCCGAAGCACAGAGGTCGATTCGAGCGGGAAGTTTCCTCTTCGCACACATCCGTGGAGGCAAACATGAAGAAGGCAATGTACATTTTGGTGTTGACCGTGGTCTTGGGGGTCAGCTTGGCCGCCTGCGGCGGAAATTGCGACCCTTCCTATCAAGGTGTTTGCATCCCGCCCCCGCCGCCCGATCTGAATTGCGACGACATCCAATTCCGCGATTTCAAGGTAGTCGGTTCAGATCCCCATGGTTTTGATGGAGATAATGACGGTACTGGCTGCGAATAGAGCGAAGAACATGTGACAAGCAGAGAGGAGCGACTCGCCAAGAGTCGCCCCTCTCTTTAGGAGTAGTGTTGTCTAAGGCTTACAGCCTTAAGGCTCGAGGCTGGAGGCTCAAGTCGCAAATTACAAGGCACGAGCTGCAAGCCTCAGGCCTCAAGCCGCAAGCGGTGAAGTCGGAAGTTTCGGGGAATGGAACTGAAGACTGGAAGCCCATGAAAGACCCCGAAAATGCCAGGGGGAAGCCAGGGGCAGGCTGGAAACCCCCGCAAGACCCCCGAAAGTGCCAGGGCGAGCCGGCGGCAGGCGGGAAACTGGAAACCGATAGTTCAAGGCTCCGGAAAATGAGGGCTTCAAGGTTCAAGCCGCAAGCCTCAAGCGTCAATTGCGAGTGGGCTAGTTACTGGAGACTGGAAACTGGAAACTGGACACCGAACTTGGCTCCCCAAGCAAGTCCTGGCCGGGCACGACGAACCGATCTTCGCCAAACTCACTCCGGACCTGATCGCGAATCTGCGGTCCCCGCGCTCCGAGAACGCGCTGATCTGGAATTTGATTTACCCCAAGGCACGCCCCGGTCTTTCCTTCGCGCGTCTGAGCTCCGTCCGACCGCTTCACGGGACGCCTCTGCCTGCGGTGGCCGAGGACATTCTCGTGCCGTACTTCTGGGGATGGTCGCTCGAAGGCGAAAGGATGGAAGGTCTCGACGAGGCAGGGCGGTGGATTGACGGGGGTCAGACCGAAGCCGACCTGCTTCTGCTCGGACGGGATAACCTCATTCTGGTCGAGGCGAAGCGGTTTTCGGGCTTCGGACGCTGTGCACGTTATCTAGCAGAGAGGTGCCCGGAGATTAACAGGTACGAAGCGGGAGTCACATCCGAGCATCTCGGAACGGAGGCTCGTGCAGCGGACGCGGAGCGCGGCCAGCTTGACGCGGAGTGTCGGTACTGGTCTGAGCCCGCGGCTCGATTCGACACTCAACTCGATTTCGGACCCCGGCCGGACCCGGCGTCGTCGGCTCCGCCGTGCTCGCGGCACTACCAGCTGGCGAGATTGCTCCTACTTGGATCGACTCTCGCCGCGGGCATCGGGCGGACATTCCACCTCTGGGGAGTTGTCCCTCGGAGTGAGTGGCAGCGATTGCGACCCGATTGGGAGGATTTTGTCGAGCGCCTCCGGGACGAGTCGATGTGGAAGAGGCAGCGAGTGATCGCGTGGGAGGATTGGGTCAGATTGTAGCGGCGGGTTTCAATCCCGGAGGCGCAAGAGAAGCAGACACCGGGTGTCTTCAAGACACCCGGTGTCTAGATGAAATGTAGCTGGAAGAGGTCTGCGAAAGCGGAGGCGTCCCCCTTGGCCGCGCGCAGGATGATGTCCTTCTCGTCGACCGGCATCTCCCGTGCCCAGCTCCCTCATCTTGAACACCCAACGAGGTTCGTGCCCCAAAAGTTACGGCACTGGCGCAGGTCCCCAGCCCAGCACGAGAAAAGACGTAAGACAACGCGGCCCGGACCAACAACGGCGGGGCCGGTCATTTCGACCGGCCCCGCACCGTTGCCTAGATAAAGAAGACACCGGGTGTCTTGGAGACACCTGGTGTCTACGATTGGCTAGCGCTACATCGCCCTCGCCATGGCGGGAGAGCGCGTGGCGAGGTAGGCCCAGACCGCAACGAATGTATGAATCAAGTTGTCGGCCGGGTTGTTCAAGTGTGCCACGTCGAACGTGTTGAGCGGCAGAACACCGGTGAATCCCACGTAGAAACCGTAGACCGCGAAGAAGAGCGCAATGACCCCTACCAACATCACGATGGGTCGGTAGAGAGGCTCCAGCGCCTTGTTGAGACCGGGGACGAATACCGCCGCCAGGGCCACGATGCCCAGGAAGGTGTGGGCGACATTTTCCCCTTTCGTCAGCCACAGGAACGAGGTCTCACCAAACACGCCAAGGTAACCGATGACGCCGAGAGCAAGCAAGACAATTCCGCCGTACGTGAGAAAGCCTTTCGGTGTCGAGAACACGGATCATCTCCTCCAAGAGACGGTTGCAATGCGATTGATCGATGAACATGGAATGTGCCTATCGCTGCGTGAGGGGTCACCTCCTCCGGACGAGCAGGACTAATCCGGTAGCAGAACAACTGGCGGGTAGGTGCGAATGGAGCCCAGAGGGCGGGGCTGATTGTGACTGATTTCACAATCAGCCCGACTTTGTTCCGCCTGCTGGTAGTACGCCTTCGAGGCGGAACCGCATTTCGGAACCTCCGCCTAAACGGCCTCTTGCGCGATAGAACGCCTGTGCTATACTGGGTCCGTCCCCACAGGAGATGACGATGGCCAGGAAAGCGCCCGCCCAAGATCCCGTCGAGACCCGCAGCAACGGCAAACATGAGGCGCTCGATCGCGCCCTCGGCGAGCTGCTCAAGCGGTACGGCGAGGGGTCGGTGATGCGGCTGGGGGAAGCGACGCATCTGGTGGTGGAAGCGATTCCGACGG
>JBBDZX010000005.1:0-369252 GCA_040899905.1 Anaerolineales bacterium
GCATTCTAAAGGTGTCACCGATGTCCTGAAACAGCACAACTATTCACTATCCACTATTCACTTCTTGCTCCCCTTGCGGTGCCAGCGTAACGGTTGGGATGCCTCGCGGCCCACGATCCCCTTGGCCTCGAGATCGAGCTGGACGGCTTTCGCCCACCACGCCGCCTTCGCGCCTCGAGCATAGAGGCTCTGGGGCAGATGTCGAACCACCGCCCGCCGAATCTCCGTTTGCGTGAGTCCTGGCGCCCTGGCCGGGAGCGCCTTGAGGAGTGCACGCCGCATGGCGGCATACATGTCCTTGTCCAGCCAGGTCGTCCGTCCGGGGACATTCACATTCTCAACGCGAACGCGGGCGCCGCTCCCGGTCGCCGAGGTCTGCTTGGCGCGCGCCTTCTTTTTCGGGGCCATATCGTTCCCTTTGCTTGGCGAGAGTTCGCTTGAAACCCAGCTGATTGTACAACCGCCGACCCAGTGCTCCTCGGTTGCATGGACAGGGCGCACAGCTAGCTAGACGATTGAGCGGGCTATACTCCAGCTGACGATCCACCATGAGCCGAAGTCTGGAAATATTCCTGTTGGGTCGGTTCGAAGTCCGTGTCGACCCGGCGGACCAAACTGCGCACTGGCGGCGGCTTTCGGCTCTGCGAGAAAAGGTGGGCGAGATCGAGTTTGAATCCGCGTGGAGCCAAGGGGTGAAGCTAACTGTGACAGACCTGTTGGAGTTCGCCGACGAAACGGCGCCCAGCGCACGCGGATTCCAGCCGACCCCATGACCCTCCTCCGACGTCTTCTGCTCCTGCCGGTCGGCATCGCGCTAGCGAATTTTCTGGGGTACAGCTACGCCCGGATTGCGGGTGGGCTGCGGCCTTGGGACCTGGCTGCGGATGGACGGCCCATCCTCTTCGCCGAGTACGGCGAATACGCGCGTCGGGTACTCCGATTCGATTTAGGTCCCTATCCTGTCGGCGCCGGGCAACCCATCGCGGAAGTGCTCGGGAAGGCGGCCCAATCCAGCCTCGGACTGGCGGGGCTGGCTTTTCTCCTGAGCGCGGTCCTTGGCCTCATGCTGGGCATGGCGGCCGTCCGCATCCGCTCGGCGCGCCTCGCACCCTGGATGGTGCCCGTTTCCACGATCGGCTTGGCCACGCCGAGTTTCTACGTCGGAACTCTGGCAATCCTGGCCGGGCTGGAGTACGCGGTTCGGGGAGGCCCGAACGCGACTCTCCCGCTGCCTCTTCAGGGTTTTGGTTGGGATCTGCATCTGGTCTTACCCACGCTGGCTCTTGCCGTCCGCCCCACGATGCAAATCGCCCAAGCCACGGCCAGTCTCCTCGCGGAAGAAGCCGGCCAGGCCTACGTCCTCGCGGCGCGCAGCCACGGCTTGAGCTGGAGGCGCATCCGCTGGCGTCACACCCTGCGCAATGTGCTGGCGCCGGTGGTTCTCGTGATGGCTGGGTCGCTGCGGCTGTTGGCGGGCGAGCTCGTCCTAGTCGAGCGTCTCTTCGACTGGCCCGGTGTAGGCGGGCTCCTGGCAGAGACCCTGATCCCCTCCAACCTGACCAGCCGCGCGGACGCGGTCGCCTTCTTGAACCCTCCGCTCCTGGCGGCACTGGCTGCCCTCTTCGCCTTGGCCTTCCTTCTCGCCGACCTTGTGGCTTCGACGTTGGCCCAAAGGTGGGACCCGAGGCAGCGAGGCACGAGCGATGGCTAGCCGTGCTGATATGTCTCGAGTTGCGCCCGCCTACCGCCCCACGGTCAACTGGCCGCTGTGGATCGGCTTGGCGCTCGCGGGCGCGATTCTCCTCATCGCCGTGATCGGCCCAAGGTTGGCGCCGCGAGACCCGCTGAAGGAAAGCTACACCGTCTTCGTTGAGAATGAATTCGTTCACACCCCGTTTCCGCCGTTCACGGTCCCGGGGTATCCGTTGGGTTCGGATGAGTTCGGCCGAGACACCCTAAGCCGATTACTTTGGGCTGTCCGGCCGACTCTGGTTCTCGTTCTCGTCGCCGCGGCGACTCGGCTCGTGTTGGGACTGGCGCTGGGGATGGTAGCGGGGTGGGGGGAGGGTTGGGCGCGGCGTTGGGCGGATGCGGCGATCGCGGGCGCGCTCGCTCTGCCGACCCTGTTCGTCGCCCTGGCTGTGATTGCCGCGGCCGGCCGCCAATTCGGCGTGTGGGCATTCATCGTTGGTCTCACCATCACGGGGTGGGCCGAGACGGCGCGCATCATGCGCAACCAAACCGCGAGCCTCAAGAATCAACCCTTTGTCGAGGCTGCGCGAGCCGTGGGGGCGACGAAGTGGGGGATCTTGTACCGCCACATCCTGACGCACCTGCTTCCGCTGGGATGGATCCTTCTGGCTTTCGAGGTGAGCTACACGCTGCTGACGACGGCCGCGCTGGGTTTCATGGGTTACTTCACGAACAGCGTCTGGATCGAACTCGATGATGGAGTCGCCCTCCTGACCAGTGGACTGCCCGAACTGGGCCAGATGCTCGCCGGCGCTACCCGGTCGCAGCACACACCTTGGGTCCTGGCCCTTTCCGGGACGGCCGTGTTTGTGTCGGTCTTGGGGTTCAGCCTTCTCGGCGAGGGCATGCGAACTCAGCTGAACCCGCAGCTATCGAGCCGCAGGCGCAATACGTGGTGGTCGAAGATGTCCCAAGCGCTTGACGATTGGATGGTCGATCGCTGGCCCGGATTGGCGGCGGCCTGGCGCAGGTCCGGCTCGGCGGTGTTGGCAGGGATTACTGCGCTGGTCATTCTGGCGGGAGGCGGGCTATTTCTCTGGCAGATGCAAAAAGGATCGGTCGTGGCCACGGCCCGGCTGATCGTCCCTGGTGGGCACTTGTGGGCGTCGGCGCGTCACGATGCCTTCGGGACGCGCTGGGCCGAGGCGGACGGCCCGCGGGACCCTGTGCAGCTTTGGCATGTCGAGAACCCGGATGGATTCACCGGCGGACCCGCCATCGACTCGGATGGTTTGCTCTACCTCGGGACCGTGGCGGGCGATGTCCTGGCGTTGAATGCAGATGGCGTGGAGCAATGGCGCGTTCGGCTTTCGGATCCGGTTTTCGGCGCACCCGCCCTCGGCGCTCAAGGCGACATCTATGTCGCCGGTGCGGGAGGAGGCTTAACCGCGCTGGACCCGTCGGGCCACGTGCTCTGGACACTGCCCACAGGTGGTTCGGCGACCCTCGATGGACCGCTGGTGTCTTCGGCCGGCGTGATCTACTTCGCGAGCCAGGCGCAAATCACGGCCGTCCACGAGTCGGGCGCCATGATCTGGCGGGTCGGCCTGCCGACATTCAGCTGGCTCTTGCCGGTGCTGAAGTTGAGCCCGGATGAGCAATTCTTGTTCTTTGAGGACAGCGCCCTTGACGCCGCCACGGGGACGGTGGTCTACGAGCCGACGTCAGACCCGTTCGACGGGTTCGTCGTCGGCGCGGACGGCAGAGTGTTCTTGCGCAACGCGTCGCAGTGGTTGGAGTGGCGGGCGACGGAGACCGGTGCGGTGCTGGAGTCATGGACGCGGGTCGACGATCGTTCGCTTGAGCTGGGCGGAACCCCAGGCGATGCAGGCGGGACGCCGGATGGCTTCGTATGGACCGGCTTCAATGGGTTCCGGGGATCCTTCCCGACCATCGCTTGGTTGGACGCGCAGGGTCAGGTTGTCGGGACCTCAAGTGTGCCCTACGCGTCGGGCCACGTGGTGGCCGTCGACCGGGGGGCGAGGTTGTACGCATGTGGCCTCGCCGTCCAAGACACCCGCGTCGGCGGGTTCCTGCTCGATTCCGTTCGCGGGCACGCGCAATGCCGGGCGATCGAGCCCCGATCCAGCCAGCCCACCTGGATCTACGACTTTGAAAACACTTCACCTGTCCTGGGGGGCGCGCTGGTGCAGAATCGCCTGTACGTCGTGACGGCGCACGGAGTTTTGTATGCGATCGGAGATCTCCCAGCGCCGTAGAAATCCGGCTTCCGGCTACCCGCCTTCCGCTATCCGTTATCCGCAACTAACCACTACCCCTAGCCTTGCCCAAGGCGGGTCTGTTCGTGAAGGACGTCACAAAGAGCGGTGGAGCATGGCCCCCCCTAGGTGCTGCCGAAAGCCGCAGCGCGCCGACCCTCATCTGAAAGAGGTGCCGCACGTCCCCCCACGGCAACGGAATGGCCCGAGCCTAAAAGACGCCCTCTGTGTCACGGACGTACGGCTCGTGGAGCTTGACGGGCGCGGTACGCGGTCGCAGCCTTAGGTTGAGCATCTCGACGAACACCGAAAACGCCATCGCGAAGTAGATATAGCCTTTCGGAATGTGTCGATCGAATCCCTCCGCGATCAATGCCACCCCAATGAGCAGCAGGAAGCTTAATGCCAGCATCTTGATCGTCGGGTGGAGCTCGACAAATCGACTAATGGGCGCCGCAAAGGCCATCATACACAGGACCGCCACGACGACGGCCGCGACCATCACCCCGAGCATGTCCGTCATGCCCACGGCGGTGATCACCGAGTCCAGCGAGAACACCAAGTCGAGCAAGAGGATTTGCACAATGACGCCCGCGAAGGACGGCTTGACACGGGCCGACGCGTGCCCCTCTGCGCCCTCCAGTTTCGCATGGATCTCCTGTGTACTCTTCGCGATCAGAAACAACCCACCGGCGAGGAGGATGAGGTCACGACCCGAGATCTCCTGCGAGAGCACGGTAAAGAGTGGCGCGGTGAGGCGCGTGATCCAGGATATCGCGAAGAGGAGCCCGATCCGCAAGAACATGGCCAGACCCAGTCCAAGGGTGCGTGCCCGGTGCTGCTGCGCCTGCGGGAGTTTCCCCGCCAGGATCGATATGAAGACGACATTGTCAATGCCGAGCACGAGTTCGAGCACGGTCAGCGTCACGAACGCGACCCAAATCTGCGGATCCGTCAGCCATTCCATGGAGTTGCAGACTCCTTCTTGTGTGTCGAGAGGTGCGGAGGAGCAATATACTCCAAACGGCCCCCTGGCTTCACGAGGAGCTCCGAACGGCCTCGAACCCCTGCCTGAAAAATGACAATCCCGCGTCAGCGGGATTGTTCGTGAAGCAGTTCAAAGGGCCAGGGGACAGGGTAACAAGCGGAAGGACCAGGGACCAGGGAACAGAGGATCAGACGATCTGGGCCCTAATCATCAGCACGACGGCGATGCCCATTACGTAGGCGGCCAGGCCGGCCAAGGCCAAGGGTTTCAAGGAAAAGTGGATAGTGGATAGTGGATAGTGGTTATAGGCGATCTGAGTCGGTTCGATTGACGGTTCCGGAATGCCGAGTGGCGTGGGCAGGACCTCAATCCGTCCCAGCGTTTCCGCTCCGCTGGCCTGAGTGGAACGCGGTGCTCCCATGACGGTGGCACGGATGCGGATGGCCGTCTCGGCTAGGTTCGCCAGGAGCCACCAGAAGACAAATCGCGAAGTCGAGCCGACGGAAGGAGTCTGGGATGTGTCCACTTCTACCTCGAGGTTGAGATTCGGAGGATCTGCCCGCGTTCGTCGGCGACGACGCGGACGATGCGGGTGAGTTCTTTTCCGGTGGGGGTCATGGCCTTGCCCTTGAACGTCAGCAGGTATTGCTCGCCCCCGTTGGGAGCAGTTTGAGTTTTCACGACCGGCTTGATGTCGCCCATCTCGGGAAACGTTTTGGTCACTTGCCGGGTCACCCGCGCCACCGCGTCTCGGTCCATCGTCCTGCCTTAACCGCTCACCGCGGCCCGCCTTCGCATGAAGGCCGGGATGTCCAGATCTTCCTCTTGAGGCGTGCCTCCCGCGAGGACAGCAATCGAGCTTTCCTGCCCTGGGCGCCCTTCGACAAAGCCTGCCCTGAGCTTGTCGAAGGGCTCAGCGTGCTGAGTTTGCGATCCATGCGTTGCGACGGGCTTTCCAGCCAGCCCCGTGACGATCAGGATGACCTGGGCGCGGCCTTCGAGGGACTCCTCGGTCCCGGCGCCGACGATGATCTCGGCCTCGTCCGGCAGCGCATCCCGCAAGCCGGCCACCGCTTCTCCGATCTCGTGCAGGGTCAGATCCTCGCCGCCTACGAAATCGACCAATACCCCGTTGGCCTGATCCAGGCTGTCGATTTCGAGCAACGGGTGATGGAGTGCTTCCTGGACAGCCATCTTGGCTTTGTCCGGGCCTTCGCCCAGGCCGATGGACATCAACGCCCCGCCGCCGCGCATCATCAATCTGCGGACGTGGGCAAAGTCGACGTTGATGAGACCGGGGCGTGTGATCAGTTCCGAGATCCCTTGAATCCCCTGGCGCAGGACATCGTCCGCCAGACGGAACGCGATCTCAAGGCTGACGTCTTTCGGCACCACTTGCAACAGCCGGTCGTTCGGCACGGTAATCAGGGTGTGGGTGTGGGGCTGGAGGGCTCGCACGCCGACCTGGGCGTTCTGGGACCGGCGGCTCATTTCGAAGCCGAAGGGCAGAGTCACGATCGCGATCACGACCGCCCCGATTTCGCGAGCGATCTCGGCCGCGACCGCGGCCGCGCCGGTGCCCGTCCCGCCTCCCATGCCCGCGGTCAGGAAGACCATGTCCGCTCCGGCCAGGGCCTGGGCAATTTCCTTGCTGCTTTCCATCGCCGCCGCGGCTCCCATCCGTGGATCGCCGCCCGCGCCCAGCCCGCGCGTGATCTGCGGGCCAAGCTGAATCTGAACCCGGGCCAAGCTGGATGCCAGCGCCTGTTTGTCGGTGTTGGCGGCAATGTACTCGACGCCGGAGACGCCGATCTCGATCATCCGGTTGATGGCGTTCGATCCGCCGCCGCCAAGGCCCATAACTTTGACGATGGGGCGACGAGGTTCCTGGGCGACGGAGGGTGGTTCGGGTCGAGGCCCCCCCACCACAGGGCGCAGTGCATCCCAAGGTTGAGACGCCGAAACTGCAGCCCGAGGGGACGTTTCGTCCAAGGGGGAAATCACAGACTCAGCCATGGATCACTCCTGCCAGCATGCTGGCGACATTGTGCGGATGGGAAAGGGTGACCTTGGGTGCCGGTCGGCGCGCGATGGAAGTCCACGACAGGCGTTGGACCGCGCAGCCGGCCCGCACCAACCGGGCTTCGAGCTCCGAGGAAAACGAGTCCCCTACGAGGGAGACCTGCTCGGCCGACCGCGCTTCCTCGGGCGAAAAGCCCACCGTGGGCCGGAAGGCGGCCACGTAATCCGCCAGCGTTTCCCACCGAACCGATGCAGGATCCAGGAGCAAATAGTGACGGATCGAACGCGGCGCAACCGACTTGGGCGGCTTCTCGAACGATGTGACCATCTGGCGCAGCGCGGACACGACGGGCCTAGGCGAGCTCTCTGGCGGGAACCACGCCGCGCCGGCGAGCGGGTGATCCGGAGCGGCTGCCAGGAGGAAGAATGCGAAAGACTGCACGTAGGCTGGGATCTCCGCGGTGGTCAACAGGCGCGCGATCGACAGGTTGCGTTCCGCATGCATGTCACCCGACGGATCTGACTCTGCCTCGTTCGGAAGCGCGCCACCCACGGCGAGCATGGCGATCGATCCCGCGCCTGCCTTGGCGGCCGCGGCGCGGTACCACTCGAACGCTCTGAATCCTCGTTGGTCCTGGCAGCCCTCTGGGGTCCGGTACGGTTTCGCTTCGGGCCAGCGGTCCGGACCGCCGGCGCCCCAGTCGAGCGGGCGTCCGTACGTCCACGCGTACACGGCCAGCGCCATCCCTTCTCGTAGCGATTCCAGTCCGCGCGCCGTGAGCCCCCGCAGCGCGGCCTCGAGGAATGCCGTGTCCCAATAATCGCCGCCCGGCTCGAGCGCGGGGAACATCGGCACCAGTCCCGCGGCATGTTGCGCCTCCCAGATCGGAATCGCACGGTCCAGGAACCGATCCACCAGGCCGGGGCGGCCCCAATCCGAGCTCTGGGCCCATGCCGAACGCAGATTCGGCTTATCCATGATGACGACATGCCGGATTCCCCAGCGGCTGTAACTCTGTAGGAGAGGTTCTGCGTCGCGAGCGCCCATCGACCCGACCGGGACCGGGATTCGAACGATCGGCTCGATGCCCCCATCGAGCAATCCGGTCACAAACGGCTCAGGGATGGAGCGCAGTGCGGAGGCTGTGAGGATGATCGAACCGGCTCCCAGACCGCGCAACAAGGGGAGCCAATGCTCCAGCTCACGCTGGGTGTAGTGCTGGTCGTCAGGGTAGTAGTGGAAGCCTAGGCGGGACATGGGTCGTCCCAGGTTCATTGCAAGACTTGTGCCGTGCCCATGCTGGGAGCTGGAGGCTGGGAGCTGGGTTCTTGGCCTTGCTTCACGTGTCGCGCGGACTTGCGGGCGTGTGCCGGGCGATTCCTCGGCGCGGCTCGATCCCGACTTGCGCCTCGGAATGACATTCGGAATGATGTCGTCCCGAGGCAGGCCGAAGGCCGACGAGGGATCGCCCGTGCCTCTCCTAGAAAGACTCGCAGCCCGTGAAGGAGACCCCTCACGAATCTTAGCCGTTAGCGGCCGGGAGCCGAGAGATTGAACCTTGAAGCTGGGAACTGATCTCAGCGCGAGACGGCCAGCTTGAGCACTCGCCCTGACGGATCGAGGGTCAAGCGGGCGATGCGCAAGTGACGCAAGTTGCCCGAGGGGACTTCCTTGGCCAGGGTCACCACCATCGTGTCCGGGCCCGGAGCACCCGCGGCTTTGATCCCAAGCTGGTGCGTCGGGCAGGTGTGGTCCTCGCCTTCACATCCGCAGTGCTGGGCGTGGATGCGGCACGAGGCGTCATCCATACCGGGGAGGTATTGGGCGACAATCGACTTCACGCGGTCGTACATCTGAGGATCGAGGTCCTCGCCGGCCAACTTCGGACCGCCGAGAGCGCAGGCCGTCTTGGTCATCGCTGCGGGAATCGATTTGCGCACGAAAACCTTCTCGCCCAACGACGCCGCCGACCCGCGCGGCGTGTACAGAGGGTCCCCGTACAGGACGAAGGAAATGATCGTCTTCTGATCCTCGCCGTCCAGGAATCCCTGCCGTCGGTGCATTTCCGACGCCAGGTTCAGCTTGGCGCGGCGGAGGGCCTCCCCGACTGGGATGTCCTGGTTCAACTGGTCCCACAACAATCGCCCGATCAGATCGGCGGCGATCAAGGGAGGAGTCACCGAACCATATGAAGTCCGGGTCGAACCGATCACAGCGTGGGTCCCCGATTCCAGGAACTTCAAACTGATCGCGGCCTCCGGGGTCCGCCCCAATGTATAGGCCCCGAAACAGGCTTCGGTGAACACCACCCGAGGCGCCCGCCCTCCATCCACGATATCCCCTGGCCGCAAGGCGACAGGAAACTCCTCCGTTCCTTGGCCATCCGCCATCGGATCGCGCTGGCCAAACCATTCGGGGGAGTCCTGCATTCCATGCAGGTTGAAGTACGAGAACCGCGCCGGTCGGAACGAGATCGGCGGGAGGGACTCGGCGGCCACGGGCGGGGAGGTGAGCATGGCGGCGGGGTCGCCGATCGTCCGGAACACCGCCAGCGAGGCTTTGCGCCAAATGCTGGCGGTGTAGCCAAGGGCGCGCGGGCGTTTGCCGATCCATCGGGCGAGGCGGTTCCCAAGCCAGTGCCGGACCCGGTCCCACAGGGCGACGTGAGCGGTGGCCTGACTGTGCTCGGAGGTGGCGCGCTGGATCAACTCGACCAATAGATCGGCATCGGTATCGGTGCTGAAGCGCCCGACCGGCCACTCCGAGGCGAAGTAGTTTTCGTCGGGGCTCGCATACGGATTATCCGAGGCGACTTCCTCGTCATCATCGTCGGTGGGGTTAGGCAGCAGATGAAAGGGGACAATCCGGTGGCCGCCCAGGATCAGGAGTGCACCCATCATCTCGCCGCGTTTGCCCAGAGCTTGGTCTAAATCGGCCAGTCGCAGCTTGATTTGCCACGCGTTCGACGGGTCCACCGGGGCGAGCGAGAAGGGTTGAAGCGTCTCTGGATCATCGACGTAGAGGCGATACGCAGCCCAACCCTGCCGCCGACGGACGGACTCCACGAGGTCCATGACCGCCTCATCCAGCCGCCGGAATTTCGACTCGCCGAACTCCTGGATGAGCCGTGTCTTGCTCGAGATCACAACATAGGCGGGAATCCGGGCTTCGGCCGAGGTCATGCCCGGGTCGACTGCGCCCCCGCGCGAGGCCCGGGAGTTGATCGTCGAGGCCAATCGGCCGAGCTCCCGGCGCATGTCCACCAGCGCCTCGCGTTCATCCGGCGGGGCGGTGCTCTCACCGACCTCGCCAGGATCCGGCCCGCGGAATGCCTCCCATGGCTCCGGAACGGGCAAGTCCGTGTCAAAGTCTGGCGGCGGCACGATGACGCCCGGCGACGGGTCCATGCCCGCGCGGCTCTCCCGCGCTGCGGGGACGACCGCCGCGATATCCGCCGCAGAGGCGCCATGCGGAACCTGTTGAGAACGTGGATTGGATTCGGACGAGGCACCGGGAGAAGAATTCTCGCGTAGATGGGACCGATCACGTAGGGACGACGCATGCGCCGTCCCTACAACGGATGGACGGACGGTTCCAGCGCCTAACCGGTTTTCGCCCAGAGCGGCAGAGACTTCATTTGGGATCGGGCGGCTGAGTTCGGCACGCATGTCGGTCGGCCAAAGGCCAGCGTAGGCGTGATCGCGGCCAAGATAGCGTTCAGCAATTTGGGCTGTGGGATCGTCGGCGGCAGCCTGGTGGAGCAGGTCCACACCCCGGCTGACTTCGCCGGATGCAATCAAGTCCTGCGCCGCGACGAGACGGAAGGCGACCGTCCCGGGCCAGCGATCGTGTCCGGACCGCGCCAGGCCCGACGCGCCGGTTCGGTCGCCGAGGGCAACCAGGGCGCGAACCGCGATCAAGGTGGGAAGCGGCAGGTTCAGGTCGGCGCCGAGGGTGGTCCGAACCTCGATCTGGGCCGAGGCTGGGTCGCCCGAGCCGAGGGCCCGAATGGCGCGGCTCAGGGAGGCCGTCCACGCGGGCCAATGCGGCGACGAGGCAGGCAAGCCTCGCAGCGCCTGAGCGCAGGCGGCGTGCACGAGCGAGCGGTTGGAATCGCCGGATCGCTTCAGGGCCCGCGCGAACGCTTCATGGGCCTCGATCGATTCCGGATCCGTCACCACGGCGCGCGACAATCGATCGGCTGCTGGAGAGATCAACGCCTGATCCAGCTCGGCCTGGGCTAGCGTCAAGGCCACTTCGAGGTCGCCGGGCCAGGCCCCCAGCCAATCCGCGGCTGCCGCGCGGGCGAAGTCGTGGCGCGAGGCGCTACGTGCCGCGTGCAAGATGCGCAGCCAAGTCGTTCGCTCGATCACGAGGTCACCGTCGCCCGCGCGATTCCGCCGTGGACGAGTTCGAGGGCACGGACTGCAGCCAGCTGGTGCAAGGCTTCGGAGTCGGTCGGTGCGAGTTCGACGGCGCGCTTGAACATCCGCGCCGCCTGACTGTAGGCCTTGAGATCCTTGAGAATCAGGCCGGCCCGGAAGTGGGCCGAGGCCAAGGCCGGATCGATCTCGATGGCGCGTTGGTATGCGTCCAGAGCGCGCTTGAGTTCACGGCGCTCCTCGTGGACCCGGCCGACTTCCACCGCGACGCGTCCATCGGTCGGGCTGAGGGATTGCGCCGTGACAAGCTCACTGAGAGCGCGGTCGAGCTGCCCGGTGGCACGGGACAGGCGCCCAACCAGCACGTGGTGCGCGGTCACCCGGGGCGCGAGGCGTGCGGCCTGGGCCGCGTATTCGAGAGCCGCCTCCAAATCTCCTGCGGCCTCGCAGGCCTCGGCGAGGGCCGCTTGGGCCCCGTCATCGTGGGGATTCGTTTCCACGGCCTCGCGCAGTTCGGCGACCGCCTCGGACGAACGCCCGATCTTGATCAACAATCGGCTGCGCGCCATCTGCACGGGGATGGGATCGTCTGCCTCCGACTTGGCCTTGTCCAACGCTTGCAGAGCTTTTTCCGTCTTGCCCTGGGCGGCCAAGACCTCACCCCAACCGAGCAACACCTCGGGATCGTCCGGAGCCACGCGTTGGGCGGTCTGCGCATGGGCGTTGGCTTCGCGCAGTTGGCCGAGAGCGAGCGCGGCTCGGGCCGCGCCCATTCTGGCGGATGCATCGGCGGGGGAGAGCGTGCACGCTCTCTCGAACCAGCGTTGGGCACGCTCGGAGTCCCCGACGAATAGCGAGAGTTCGGCGGCTTCTTTCCACACCGAACCGAGCCGAGGCATCGCCTGAACGACCCGGTCGTACATGGCGGAGGCCTCGGAGAGCTGGCCGGCATCCCGAAGCGAACGGGCGAAGATCAGCAAGTAATCACCGTGATCCGGTGCGAGCTCAACCGCCTGTTGAAGGTGGGGCAGGGCGGTTTCGAGCGCGCCTTGATCGAGGTAGAGCGACGCGAGTTGAGCCTGCCAGGCGGGTTCATCGGGCCAAATCGAGAGCGCGGAATTGAATGCGCGTTGAGCCGCCTCGGGTTCGCTGACGGCGAGGGCGGCTCGGCCGCCCAGCCAATCGGTGAGGGCGCGCAGGGCCGGATTGCGTTGTGCGAGCCGATAGGCTTCGAGCGCGCCGCCTAAGTCGCCGGCTTCGGCCCGGGATAGCCCGATCAGCAGGTCGGTCCAGGCCCAAGGATCCGAGACTGGAGCCAAGTCCAGGCGGTACATCGTGGGTCCGGTCGTATGGGTCCGCAGCTGCCCGATGGTCAAGGCATGCGCGAGCTCCGGGTCCTGGTAGGCGCCGACCGCAACCGCGAGTCGTTCACGCTCTTCGGGGGAAGCCTCGCCGAGGGAGACGCTCCACGCCGCCCGCAAATCCTCGAGCCGAGTTGCAGTCAGGCCGAGTTCGGCCCCGCGCGCGATCCAGCCTTCGAACGTGCTACGTGAATTGGCCGACTCGTCCGGCGCGTGACGAACGGCTTCGGCGGCCGTGGTGAACACCCAATGGGCGCCGGCCACGCGGATGCGAGTGTGGAGCAGCTCCAGCAGAAGAAGGGCGTCTGGTTTCTCCGCGAGCCGGTCTTCCAGGGATTGTGTCGCAATCGACCATTGGCCCAGAGCCAGTGCGGCGCGTGCCACCCATTGGGCATCCTCGGAGGTCCGGGCAGGGCGTGCGCGAGCCTCGGCAATTGAGGCCAGGGCGGCCGGGTGATCCCCCGCGGCCAAGTGCGTGAGAGCGCGCAACGCGTGCCCGCGAGCCGAGGTATCCCCTGCGCGCCCTGCCATGTCGAGCGCGTCGCCCGCCTCGACAGGCTTGCCCAGGAGGACCAAACACTCCGCCAGAGAGACATGCGCCTCAGGCTTGTTGGGCGCGAGCTGAGCCGCCTGGGCCAGGGGAACGAGCGCCGAAGCGGCCCCGGCATAGCGCATTTCGGCCTGGCCCGCTTCCAGAGCGAGATCTGCATCCCGAGGTTCCTGAGCCCGCGCGGCCGAGTACATCTGCATCGCGGGCTCGGCCTCTCCGTTCTGAATCAAAGCGCGGGCCAGGGTGATCTTGAGCGAGCTGTCGTCGGGCGTGAGAGCGAGAGCCTTTTGCCAATTCCCAATGGCCGCCGCTCGCAGATCGCGATGCCACGCCGCCGAGGCGGCGCCTTTCCATGCGGCCGCGTCCGCCGGCACAAGTGCGGCCAGATGAGACCAGGCTTCGAGAGAAGTGGCGCTGTCGCCGATGCGATCGCTGATCTGGCCCAGTGCCCTCGAGATCAAGACATTGTCAGGAGCGGCGGCAGCCGCGCGGCGGAGAAGGCGCTGTCCCGCGGCCAGCTCGTTCGCGTCGGCCATGATTTCGGCTGCTCTGGCGAGCATGAAAGGATCTCGCCGGCCAAGTGCAACCGCCCGAGCCGCGGCCCGGCGCGCCGAAGGCGCGTCGGAAGATTTCCATTGCGCCTGGGCAAGGTGGAGCCAGATTTGGGGATCCGCGGGGCGGCGGGTGGTGAGCTCGAGGCAGGCGGCTGCCGCCCGATCCCAGCGGCCGGCTTGCGAGGCAATCTGAGCGAGATTGGAGAGCGACTCTTCACCCGGCGCGGCCTCGAGCCAGCTTTCCGCCGCCGAGAGAGCCTGATCTTCCAGCCGGGCGGCCAGGTACGCTTTCGAGAGGAGTCCAAGCACCTCCGGCGACTCCGGGATCGTACGTCGCGCCTCTTCCAATGTGGACACCGCCGTCGGCACATCCCCGCTGGCGAGGGCGGCCCGGGCCGTTCCCAGGATGGCTTGATTGTGTAGGTCGGAGGTCGCGCCGAGGCGCAGACACTCACGGTAGAACTCCAGGGCCAGGATCGGTTCCGAACCCGCCTCATGAGTTTTTCCGAGCCAGAATGCGATCTCGGGGTCGGAGGGGGACTCGGTCTGAGCCTGGATCAACAGACGCAGGGCGGACTCGCCCTCGCCCGCGCGTGCGTAGATCCGACCCATGGCCTGGCGTTCACGCAGCGATTCGGGGTCGGGGCGCCCGGCGAATAGAGCGGCCGCTTCCACGAGTTCCCCCTGCGACTCCAGTGAAAGCGCCAGGGAAAGCCTTGCCTCCGCCAGGCCCGGCCAACGCGACAAGGCCTTGCGCAAGACCGGGGCGGCCTCCGCCTCGTGCCCGAGCCCGGACAAGCAGCGAGCGTGGGTGAGAAGGACGGCCGGGTCTTCGGTTCCCATGTCGAACGCGCGTCGCGCCGCGTCGGCGGCATCGGCCCATTTGCCTTGAGCCAGATGCCGCTCCGCCAACGCCGCCAGGATCGCAGGCGAGGAGGGGATGGCGCGCAGAGCGGCGACGAGCCCCGCCTCCGCCGCGAGCGGATCCCCGGCCGCGTCTTGCGCCCGGGCGAGCCAAATGCGAATCACATCAGATTCCGGCGAACGCGCGGCCGCAGCGGAAAGTGAAGCTGCCGCCTCTGCGTGTTTGGCCTGTCCGAGCAGGACCCGGGCACCGAGGATGTCCAGCTCGGGGGAATTCGAATCGACCGAGGTCATTTCTTGCAGGACCGATTCTGCCAAGTCCAATCGACCTGCGACTAGGGCGCAGTCCGCCAGCGATCCCGCGCTCGAAGAATCCGTCGAGGCGAGCATTTGCCAGTGCGCCAGAGCCTCGGGGGCTTGCGAGGTAGCGAGCAGGGACGTGGCCAGAATCCGGCGCGCGCTCACGGTCGAAGGGGCCATAGCCAAGATCAGTCGGGATTGCTCGGCGGCGCGGGACCACTCGCGCGCGTCCGCCAGCAATTGAGCCATGTCCAGCCGCGCGGCAGGAACTCCGGGCGAATCTTTGACCCACGTCTCTGCCACCTGGACCGCGAGCTCCACTTCCCCGAGCTCTCGCAAGCCCTTGCTCAACCTTTCCGTCCAGACGGGTTCGGGATGCGCATCGCCTGCAGTGACCAACTGGAGGCCGGCGTCCATCAGAACCCATCGTGCCGCTTCCGTCTCCGAATTCCGGAGTCGAGCCATCCCGGCGGCAATCTTCTCCTCAAGGGAGGTAAGCGTTTCCGGGAGTGTCGAAAGGGCGTCCCCAGCACGGTTGGAGCTCGTCAGGCTGTGAACCCATCGAGCGCGGCGGGATGGGGTGGGGCGCACCTGGTTCGCCAGTTCCAGGGCATGGCTGGCGACGACGGTATCTCCCTGCTCTTCTGCGGCTTCCGCCAGCCGGTCGGCAATGGCGGCGGAGGTGTCGAGGCTGGCCTCCCAGGCCAGCTCAAGGATTCGCCGAGCCGAGGTGGCGTCCCCCTCGGCGAGCCGAAGGGATGCGGACTCGTACGACGACTCCAACGTGGGTCCGGAAGGAGGTTGTGCCCCGGTATTGCCTGCCATGGCTCTCGCAACGAGAGCGCGCGACGCCTCGGGCTCGCCCCAGCGCCGCAGTGCCATCGCGACATCGGCAACGTGGTCCGGAGCGATCCGGGCGATCACTTCGGCGGCTGCAGGGGCGCCGAAATTGGCGAGCAGAGCATTGGCCGCCAGCGCCAAGCCGACCTCGTAGTCCGATGAAATCAGTGCCGTCAACCACTCGTCGCGGCGAGTGGCGGACGGGAGGGCTGCGCAAAGAGCCGAGCGCCAAACGCGCGGCCGCTTCGTGATCGAACGGATAAGCCCGGCAAGGTCTTCCGACTCGCGTTTCAACAGACCGACCGCGAGCATCGCGACAGCCGACATCGAGTTCGGTGCCTTACCCTCGCCGACGGCACGCTGCCAGACAGGGCCGAGATCCGCCTCCAGGTCCGGCGGGAGGCGGAGGCTGCGAAGATCCGGCCCCGCGCCGATCGCCAACGCGGCCAGCCGGCCCGCCGTGATCGGCGAGGGCAGGACTTCGCGCAGGACGGTCTCGAGAAACTCTGACTCGTGCAGGGCCGACCAGGCTTCCGGGACCCGAAGCACGCGCTCGAGCGTGGCCGAGAGTTCCCCTGGAGAAAGCCCTTCGCTAAGCCCAGTCAGAAGAGCGGCGTCGGTGAGCGTTGCCATGTCGGTCCGGTGGGTTAGACGATCGTCCAGGAAATCTGCTGGATCACCCAATACGCGGACACGATCATGACAAGGCCGAGCGACATCAAAAACACACCTATGCCGCTCGCCGTGCGCACGAGCTCATTCAGCGACCCCACCAACTGGGAGGCGCTGGTGACCAGACCGCTGACTTCCTGGGCCACGCCCTTTTGGGCCAGCCGGGCGGTGTGAGCGGCCAGGGAGCGGACCTCGCTGGAATAACCCCGAGAGATCAGGACGAACGCCCCCAGCAAGACGCACAAGAAACCGAGCAGGAAAACGGAACCGCTGATGATGATCTGCATATCGCGGAGACTCAAAGGAATCACGGCCACCTCCAGTCCACGTTGGACTGTGGCGGCAGATGCAAGGGACGTGCCAAAGGGCGAGTGGCTAGTGGTTAGGGGTCAGTGGCTAGAGGCTGGTGGTAGCTGGGTGCTGGGGGCCGGAGGCCGGGAGCCTAACGCGGAAGCCGGTAGCGGTTCACCTAGCCTGGTTGGAACTCCGGGGCCAGGTGGCCCAGATCGAGCCTATCGTCATCGCAGAAGAGCATGGCGCGCTCGATGGTGTGGCGAAGCTCGCGGATGTTGCCCGGCCAGCGGTGCGCCTTGAGGGCGTCGATCGCCCGTGGGGTAATGCCCTTGACCTGATTTCCCGTTCGAAGGTTGATCTGACGGATGAATGTGCCCACCAGAGCGGGGATGTCGCCGATTCGATCTCGGAGCGGGGGCAGGTGCAGGTCGACGACTTTGAGCCGGTAATACAAGTCCTCCCGGAATTTCCCCTCTTCGATCATCGCCGGCAAATTCCGGTTCGAGGCAGCCAGGATTTGAATGTCGACCGTCATCTCGTTGACGCCACCGATGCGTCGAAAGCGGTGCTCATCGAGCACCCGGAGCAGCTTGGCCTGCATGTCGGGTTTGGTCGAAGAGATCTCGTCCAGGAATAGGATGCCCCCATCGGCGACCTCCATCAAGCCCGGCTTTCTCTTGGTGGCGCCGGTGAAAGCGCCCGCCTCATGGCCAAAGAGCTCCGATTCGATCATGGTGTCGGGCAACGCGGCGCAGTTGACCGGAACGAAGGGCTTATCGGCGCGTGCCCCCAGGCTGCGGATCGCCTGTGCCAGGACCTCCTTACCGGTCCCCGTTTCACCAGTCAGGAGGACCGAGACCGAGGAGGCGGCTGCGCGTTGGGCCTCGGCTACCAGGCGCAGCATCGTGGGGGTCTCTCCGACCACCCACTCCACGGCGTTCTGGGACGAACGGCGGAGTAACGCCAGCTCGCGGCGCAAGGCGACGATCTCTCGCGCGCGCTCGACCGCCTGGACCAGTCGACCCAAGTCAAGAGGCTTCTGGAGGAAATCCTGAGCGCCCTTTTTCATCGCCTCGACGGCGATCTCGACCTCGCCGAACGCAGTGATCAAGATAACCGGCGGGCTCGGATTCTCCTGGGCGATTCGATCCAGCAGGCTGAGGCCCGAGCCGTCGGGCAGGACGACGTCGAGCAGGATGATGTCGGCGGCGCCCGCCTCGATGGCCTTCATGGCACCCTTGAGATCGCCCGCCTGCAAGGTCTCGTAGCCGGCGTCGGTGAGAGCCTGACTGACAAACTCTCGGGCGGAGGCCTCGTCGTCGACGAGCAGGACGGTGGCAGTCATGAGACGAGTGCGCCCTTACCTGCGCCCTGGTTGTGAGATGGACCCTGGCCGTGAGTTGCGCTCATGATGGTCGGCTCTCCTTATCTGCAGCCGGGACCCGCAGCGTGAAGACCGTCCCCGCGCCAGGGAAGCTTTCCACCCAAATGCCACCTCGGTGAGCGGTCAGGATGCGGCGCGTAATGGCCAGCCCCAGTCCGGTCCCATCCTTCTTCGTGGTGAAGAACGGATCGAAGATGCGTTCCACCACATGCGCCGGGATCCCGGGCCCCGTGTCGGCAATCCTAAGCTCGATCATCGGGCCCTGCTCCGAGGAGGCAGGGAGGAGCTTGGCCGAGAGCACTCCGCCTTCTCCCATCGCCTGGACCGCATTTGTGATAAGGTTCACAATCACCTGTTCCAACGTTCTTGGGTCGGCCCGTGCGAACGGAGTGTCGGGTGCGAATTCGGTGTGGCTGCTGATTCCCGCTTGCTGCAGCCGAGGCGCCCAGCGCTGGAGCAACCGGCGCATCAGTTCCGCCAGGTCGAGATCCTCCATCTTGAGTTCGAGCGGCCTGGCAAAGAAGAGCACATCGCCCATCAGCTGGTCCAGCCGGCTGCATTCCTTGCGAACCCGGTCCAGGGACTCGAAAAGAGGATGGGATTCGCCCAGGCGCGAGGCGACCAGCTGGACACCGGTGCTGATGTTGTTGATCGGGTTGCGAACCTCGTGGGCGAAGATCGCGGTCACTTCGCCGAGTAAAGCGCGCTGGGCAAGGGTTTCGGTGTGATCCTCGATCGCCTGCCGCTCGGACTGGTCGACCAGTTCTATCAACAGCCCGGCGCCGTCTTCCGAGGGCGTGGGCAAAGCCCGAAGCTGGGCGGGGAAGGGGGTCCCATCGCGGCGGTGCAGGGTGATTCGGGCACGTTCGGCCATGCGGTCGTGGCCGCGGGCGTCGAGAAGCGTGGCCAGGATGTCCTCCGGCCCCACCAGCACGTCTTGGATCAGCAGTCCATTCAACTCTCCACTTCGATATCCCAAGACGCGACCCGCGGCCGGGTTGGCGCGGACGACCATCAATGCAGACGTGAGCTGGAGAAGTGGCGTCGAGACGCCGTCGAAGAGCGTATCGACTTGGGCTTCCGCTTGGCGAATGGAGGCTTCGAGACCTGCGATCGCGCCGTGCTGGGAAACGAGCTGAAGGGCGGCATGGCAGAGATGAGCCAAGAGCTCGAGCAGGTGCTCGACGTCTTCCGGCGCGTCGGACTCCTCTTTCCACCCCGCGACCAGGACGCCCACCCACGCCTCCGGGGCTCCCAACGGAGAAGTTCGCAGGCCATGTATGCCCGCCGCGCGGGCCGCTTTGGCCAGGGGCGATTCCGACCGCTGGCCGAGGCTCCACGCCGTGGGACGATGGAAAGGCTTGAGGGAGGTCCCGGTAAGTCGCGGTGGGAATTCTTCGGTCAAGGAACCGACCAGGACGTAGTCCGGATCCGTGGGGGAGATTCGGTACAGGCCGAGAAGCTCCGCCTGCAGGATGGTGCGGCCGGCAGCCAGGGCGGAGGGCAGCGAGTCGGCCGTCCCCTGGAGCAGGTCGCGCGCAAAACTGGACAAATGGTCCAGTCGCTCCTGCGCAGCCCGGCGGCGTGCTTCTTCGGCTCTCTCGGCACCGGATTGGACTAAGGTGAGAAGGAATGCGGCCCGGCCGGGCGCGACGGGACGGGCGATTGCATCGACGGTCGTGGGGGACCCGGCCCGCGTCCGAAGAGGGATTCCTTCGAGCCGCAGCTCCGCGAAATCGGACGGCTCTACGATGCGCCCGATTGCGAGGGCGCCCTCCTCAGCGGGGAACACGTCAAACGGAGATAGGTCGTCCAACTCGCTGCGCGCGTATCCGCTCAGGAGGAGGAACGCGTGGTTGCTCCCAAGAACGCGCCGGCCGTCTCCACTGACGACGAGGACTGCGTCGTCGAGTGAGTCGGCCAGGACACGAAAGAACTCTCGATAAGGATCGGGTCGGAAGAGTCGGGCCAAGCTCCCAGCGGGGGTGGGTGGGCTCGGCAAGGGCTCAGATCCCGGCCGCGGCCGGCATCGCCCGGCGGTGGCGGAGCCGCGCCGGGAGGATGCCCTCGATCGCACGGTATTTGGCAACCGTGCGGCGCGCGACTCGGACGCCTTCCCGCCGCAGGAGCGCGGCGATCTGGTCGTCGGTGAGAGGTTGAGGCTCCGCGCCCACCAACTCCTTGATTCGCTCCCGCACCGAGAGCGAACGATCGAAGAACCGCGTGAGCGGGATGATGCGCCCATTCGGCAGGGACACAGACTTGTGGGCCACGGCGCGGGAGATCGTCGACTCATGCACCCCGATGCGGTCCGCGACTTTGGCCCGCGTCATCGGGACCAGGAAGCGGTCGCCACTCCGGATGAACTCGCCCTGGTCGGCGACCAGGATTTGCATCAGCCGACGCATCGTGTTGTTCCGCTGCTGGAGGCACTTCACGAAGAGCGAGGCCCGCTCGAGGTGTTTGGTCCACTCTTCGGATTGTCCTTCGACCGCGGGCTGGACGGCCTGGCGGAACAGGGGATTCACGCGCAGCCAGCCCGCGATGGGGGCGAAGATCTCGACCACCAGCGGCCCCCCGTTCTCCGTCTGGGGTCTTGAGATCTGGATGTCGGGTTGGTGGTAAACGTTCGGATCGGCGCCAGCCGGCTGACGGCCCGAACCCCAGAAGGCCCGGGCAGGGTAGGGGTTCAGATTGTCATGGATGAACACGGCCGCCAGGCGGACCTGAGCGACCGGCGCGGCGACGAGAACTGCGATGCGTTCGAAGTCACGTCGCCCGAGCTCGGCGAAGGCCGATTCGAGAATCTGCTGGGCGAGCCCGACCAGAGGGCTTTGCTCTTCCAGGAGATCAAGCTGGACCAGGAGAGCTTGTCGAGGTCCCTCGGTCGCCAATCCCGGAGGATCGGCGTGGGAAATCATTTCCAGAACGCGGCCGACTTGCGTGAGGGTGGAACTTGTGGCCCGGGCGAGGTAGGCCGGGGCGTCTTGCAGGAAGCCCTCTTCGTTCAGGCTTGAGAGAACGTAAGCCGCCAGTCGCCGATCCTCCGGAAGAAGGTCCGCCGCGAGCTGCTGCAGGACGTGGATAGCAATATCTTCGGGAGCGGCTGGTTCTTGCTCTGGGGGCGTCTCTTCAAGTTGGCGGCCCGAGCTCGGGCGTGTGAAGTCACGTGGCGAAAGGAAGACGATGGCGTGGTCCTGAGGGGCTTGGCTCGAGCAGGCCGGGCAGGGTCCCTTGGAGTGAAGCCTGCGTTGGCACCCGGGGCAGACGCGTTCTTCGACCAGTTCGAGAGCAGGGTTCTTGGCCACCTCAGCCAGGACCTTCTCGCGCAGCTCCTGGTTGGAGAGCGCCAGCAGGCTCATGGTCTGGGCCAGGTGGGCGGTCGTGAGGGGCCGGATCGAGTGATCTTGTACCTGGAGCATGGCTGCCTCGCTGGGGGAGTATACAGCAACGGTTTTCTGCGAGGAAGCAAGGTGCAAGTTACATGCCACCCGGGTGGGTGCTAGAATGACCGTTATGCCACTACAAGTGACCGTCGTTGGAGGGGGTCTGGCCGGCTCCGAGGCGGCCTGGCAGGCCGCGCAGCGCGGGCTCCACGTCCGCTTGTTCGAGATGCGACCCGCTCATGAGACCGGGGCCCATCGAACAGGTGACCTGGCCGAACTCGTGTGCTCCAACTCATTCGGATCCTCCCTGCCGGATCGAGCCTCCGGAGTCCTTCTCGGCGAGCTCCGCCGCCTCGGTTCCATGCTGGTGGAATGCGCCACCGAGACGGCCGTGCCTGGCGGGGCGGCGCTGGCGGTGGACCGCGAAGGATTTGCCAGGCGGGTCACGCAGCGGATCCAAGCCCATCCTCGTATCGAGTTGGTGCGGGAGGAGGTGACGTCCATCCCCGATGGCCTGACGATCCTCGCTTCCGGACCCCTGACCTCCCCCGCGTTGTCCGCCCGATTGGCCGAACTCACCGGAGCGGAACACCTGTATTTCTTTGACGCGCTTTCGCCGATCGTCGAAGCTGAAACCGTGGACATGGCGTTCGCCTACAGAGCCTCTCGTTACGGTAAGGGACAAGAGGACGAGGGTGACTACCTGAATTGCCCGATGACACACGACGAGTACGTTCGATTCGTGCGGGAGCTCGTCGCAGCGCCCAGGATTCCCTTGCGCGAGTTCGAGGCGGCCATCGCGGGAGGAGTTCGGGCGGGGGCAGACCGGTTCTTCGAAGGCTGCCTTCCGATCGAAATCCTGGCCGAGAGGGGGGAAATGGCGCTGGCCTTCGGACCGATGCGCCCGGTCGGGCTGGCCAATCCCCGGGGAGGCGAGCCGCCCGCGGCGGTCGTGCAGCTTCGACAAGACAATCTTGTCGGTAGCCTGTACAACCTGGTGGGCTTTCAGACGAACTTGACCTATACCGAACAGGCGAGAGTGTTTCGGATGATCCCAGGGCTCGGGTCGGCCCGATTTGTGCGCTACGGCCAGATGCACCGAAACACATTCCTCAACGCCCCGGCACTTCTGCGTCCCACGCTCCAACTCCGGTCCCGGGAGGATTTGCTATTGGCCGGCCAAATCACCGGAGTGGAAGGGTACTTGGGGAACATCGCCACCGGATGCCTGGCTGGCTGGAACGCAGCCCGGCTCGCGTCCGGGCAGGAACCCGTCGAACTGCCTCGGGAAACCATGCTGGGCTCCCTATGCCATTACGTGACCCACGCCGAGCAGGGAAGCTTTCAGCCCATGAAGGCGAATTTTGGGATCCTGCCGCCTGCGAGAGGCAAGAGTAAGCGGGAACGAGCACGAGCCCACGCCTTGGCGGCTTTGGGGGCGCTCGAGTCATTCCTCGGGTCCGCTTCCGACCCCCTGCGCATAGCCACCTAGCCTGCATCGTCCGATGAGGGACACGCCGCCTTTCAAAGCACTTCAGACTATGCGAATCATCACATTCCTCTGCCTTGGATTAAGTGCCTGTGGCCAAGCTCTACCGCCAACACCCGCTGAATTCGACGGGACCGAGGCCCTATCTTGGGCGGCGTGGCAAGTGGCTCTCGGTCCGCGCATCCCGGGGACCGCAGCGCACGCCGCCGCGGCGGACGGGATTGCGCGCAGGTTGGGTGAGTTGGACTGGCTCGTGGAACGCCAGACCTTCGATTATCTGGGGACCGCACTCGAGAACGTTGTGGCGCGGCGAGGTGGGGAGTCGGGGCCGATCCTGATCCTCGGCGCGCACTACGACACGCGTCCGAGGGCGGACATGGACGCGCTCGATCCGGCCAGCCCGGTGCCAGGCGCGAACGATGGCGCGTCGGGGGTGGCCGTGCTCCTCGAGATGGCGCGCGTCCTTGAGTCCCGTGTTCCAGGGCGCGCGGTCTGGCTCGTGTTTTTCGATGGCGAGGACAGCGGATCGATCGCGGCCTGGGACTGGGTCGTCGGATCGCGCGAATTCGTGTCGCGCCTCACGATCCGTCCGCAGGCGGCCGTGATCGTCGACATGGTGGGCGACGCGGATCTCCAACTGTATTGGGAACGCAACTCCGATCCCGGAATCCAATCGGAGATCTGGCAAACTGCAGCGGGCCTGGGGCATACGGCATTCATCCCGGAAGCCCGCCACTCGCTCCTGGATGATCACACGCCATTCATTCAGGCGGGTATCCCTGCCGTCGATATCATCGATTTCGATTACCCCTACTGGCATACGACGCAGGACACGCTCGACAAAATCTCCGCCGCGAGCCTGGAGCAGGTGGGGAGGACGCTTCTGGCCTGGCTCGCCGGGCAGGATTCCTAGCCGCCGGGGATACACTCAGTCGGTGGCGCGAAGCGCGTAGCGGCGCCCCTCGACGGAGCCTGCCCTGAGCCCTGGCCTGAGTGCCCCTACTCTTGGCGAAGTCGAAGGCGAGTCGAAGCGTCGAAGGTCTCAAGGCCGTTCGCCCCGCGCTGCCAGTCGGCACTCCTATGCGCACTCTTGTCGTGGAGACTTGAACTCATGCGGCCTGCACAACGGGTAGCCAGCATCCCCCCGTACTTCTTCGCGAGCCTGGCGAAGCGCCTGACCGTGATCAGCGCTCAGGGGGTCGACGTGATCCGAATGGACATGGGCGCCCCAGACCTGCCGCCCGCGCCGCACATCATTCGCGCTCTTGCCGACGCGGCCGCCCGCCCCAATGCGCATAGTTACACACCTTTTGGTGGAACTCCTGGGTTCCGTGAGGCGGTTGCGGGCTTCTACCGGGCTCGATTTGAAGTCGACTTAGACCCGAAGACCGAGGTCCTGGGGTTGATCGGGTCTAAAGAAGGGATATTCCACCTGATCCAGAGCTACCTCGAACCGGGTGACATCACCCTGGTCCCAGACCCAAGCTACCCCGTCTACGGCTCGGCCACGACCATTTCGGGAGGCGAGGTGGTGTGGATGCCCTTGACGAGGGAGCGCGGGTTCCTCCCTGACTTCGACGGCATCCCGGCCGATCGCTTGGCGCGGGCCAAAGTGCTTTGCTTGAACTACCCAAACAACCCGACCGGAGCGGCCGCGGATCTCGCGTTCTTCCGCCGTGCCGTCGAATTCGCAAAGGCCCATGACCTCCTCCTCCTTCATGATGCGGCGTACACCGAGGTCGCATTCGACGGCTTTCGCCCTCCCAGCCTGCTGGAGGTCGAAGGCGCCAAGGATGTGGCGGTCGAATTTCACACCCTCTCGAAGACCTACAACATGGCTGGGTGGCGCTTGGGGATGGCGGTCGGGAACGCGGCGGCGATCGACGCGTTGTATGTTCTGAAGAGTCAGATTGACACTTCCCACTTCCTGCCGATTCAGGAGGCAGGCGTCGCGGCGCTCACCGGCGATCAAGCGTGGACTCAGGAACGTAATGGCGTGTATCGTGAGCGACGGGACGCCGTTCTAGAAGGGGTTCGGCAAATCGGAATGCCCGCCGATACTCCGAGGGCGGCGATGTATGTTTGGGCTGGCCTGCCTGCGGGCGAATCTTCTTCGACGCAGTTCTGTGACCGGCTGCTCGATGCGACCGGCGTCAGCGTGACTCCCGGGACTGCCTTTGGGGTGGGTGGAGAAGGATATGTCCGATTCTCGCTCGCCACGCCCGTGGAAAGGATACGGGAGGCAATGGGACGCATGGTCAAATGGCGGGGGCCGTAAGGGCGAAGCAATATGCGTCGCCCCTACTTGTATAATCACTTCTATGCGCAATAAAGTAAGCCTTCCGGTTCAATCCCCTCGCGAGCGAGCCTTTCTTGTGGGCGTGGAAATGCCCGCGGAAACGGGTGTCCTCTCGATGGAGGAGTCCTTGACGGAGCTCGCCCTGCTGGCCCAGACCGCCGGGCTGGACGTCGCGGGCGAGACCAGCCAGAGGCTGCGTCGAGTGGAGTCCAAGACGCTGATCGGCACCGGGAAGGTGGCGGAGGTGCGCGCCCTCGCCGAGGAAACTCTAGCGGATGTGGTCATCTTCGATTCCGAACTCTCGCCGCGCCACCAACGCGAGCTGGAGGAGATCTTCGGGGAAGACGTGAGGATCCTGGACCGCACAGCGATCATCCTCGATATCTTCTCCCAACATGCGCGGACCCGGGAGGGAGCGCTGCAAGTCGAACTGGCGCAATACGAATACCGTCTGCCGCGTTTGACGCGTGCCTGGACCCACCTGGCGCGCCAGGCGGGCGGTGGCGGCGGTCGATCGGGAGGGGTGGGCGGCGTCGGCTTGCGCGGACCTGGCGAGACCCAGCTCGAGGTCGATAAGCGGGAGATCAGCCGGCGGATGGCCACCCTTCGCCGCGAATTGGAAAAAGTGCGGCAACACCGGCAAGCGTATCGTTCGCGCCGGCGCGGCTCAGACCTGCCAACCATCGCGTTGGTCGGATACACCAACGCGGGCAAGTCGACCTTGCTCAACCGGCTGGCCGGTTCGGAGGTGCTTGTGGCCGACCAGCTCTTTGCCACCCTCGATCCCACGACCCGCCGCGTCCAACTCGCCTCCGGGCAGGAGATCCTGCTCACCGACACCGTCGGGTTCATCCAGAAGCTGCCGACGATGCTCGTGGCGGCCTTCCGGGCCACACTGGAGGAGATTGCAGAGGCCGATCTCTTACTCCACGTGGTCGACATCACGCACGCCAACGCCTCGGCGCAAGCCGACTCCGTTCAGGCAACGCTGGAGGAGATCCACGTCGGTTCGATCCCGATGGTGACGGCGTTGAATAAGATCGATCGCCTGGCCGATCGAGAGAGCCTGAGCGAGCGGATGGACGACTTCGAACGGGCGGTCCCCATTTCTGCGGCCACAGGAGAGGGGGTGGATTCGCTGGAGGTGGTCTTGGACCAGGAACTCCTGTCCGCCATGGATCCTGCGAGCGTCCAACTACCCTACGACGCCGGTCGGCTGATCCACCTCTTCCACGAAAAGGGCGTGATCGACAGGAAGGAGTACACGCAGGCGGCGGTGGTGCTCGAGGGCCGTATCCCTCGACGCTACCTCCCCGAATTCGAACGCTACCGTCTACCGGTGGACCCCCAGGGGGCCCGAACGGGCTCCGGGTCGGTCGTACCGCCGTCTCGGGAATAGCCCTGTCCCTCGTCTTCGGATGACCGTCGCAGCGGCTCGGCCGTGAACGACGAGGTCCTTCAAGACCTGCAGCATGACCTGGTCCGCCGCCTCGGCCGCGGCGCCCACCTCGATCCCTACACCCGAGCGCTGTACAGCACCGACGCCTCCAACCACCGCATCCTCCCGTTAGGAGTCTTTTTCCCTCGTGACCTGGACGAAGTCCAGGTTGTGGCCGGGCTGGCCTCGGAACGGGGGGTTCCGATCCTTCCAAGGGGATCCGGCACCAGCCTTGGAGGCCAGGCGGTGGGCGCGGCCCTCATCCTGGACGGTTCCCGACACCTCAACAAGATCCTGGAGCTCGATCCGGAATCGAGCCGCGCCGTCGTCGAGCCTGGAGTAGTGTGCCAGACGTTCAATGCCTCCGCCGCACGGGTGGGCCGCATGTACGGCCCGGATCCCGCCTCCTCCGATCGGGCGACCTTTGGCGGGATGATCGGAAACAACGCCACCGGCGCCCATTCCATTCGCTATGGGATGACCTCGGATCATGTGGTGGCGTGCGAGGTGGTTCTCAGCGACGGCAGCCGCGCCATCTTCGGACCTACGAGCGAGGCCGAAGCCAGGGGCAAGGCGGCGGGAACCGGGGTGGAGGCATCGGCCTACCGGGCTGCCCTCGAACTCCGATCCTCCCAGGCAGACGAGATACGACGCGCCTGGCCGCGCACATGGCGCCGCGCCTCCGGTTACGGGCTCAACTATCTGATCGGGTTCTCCGCCACCACACCCCCTGTCTGGTACGCCGAACCGACTCGATACCCACCGGACGACGGCTTCAACCTGGCGCCTCTCCTGTGCGGTTCGGAGGGGACGCTCGCGTTCATTGGCCGGGCGACGATCCGACTTGTTGAGAAGCCGGTCGCAACCGTCCTTGTGGTTCTGCCGTTCGACAGCGTGGCCGAGGCGTGTGACGCCACGCCTGCACTCTTGGAGACCGACCCGGCGGCGGTAGAGCTCCTGCCTCGGACCGTCCTGCAGCAAGCCCGCCTGGTGCCCGCCTATGCGCGCAAATTGGGGTTCGTCGAAGGCGACCCAGCTGCGATTCTGGTGGTGGAGTACGCCGGCAGGTCATTGGACGAGGCCAGGGCCGCGGCGGCGTCCACGGCGAAACGGGGAAGGGTATTGGACACACCCGACGCCCAGTCGGACCTGTGGTCCGTACGCAAAGTCGGGCTCGGGCTTCTTATGTCCGTCCCCGGCGATCGCAAACCGATTACGTTCATCGAGGACGTGGCCGTGCCGGTCGAGCGCCTGGGGGAGTATGTCCGGGAGGTGGGCAGGATCCTCGAAGCGCACGGCACCTACGGCGAGTGGTATGCGCACGCCTCGGCCGGCTGTCTGCACATGCGGCCCTTGATCAACCTTCACACCGCAGACGGATTGGCGCAGGTCCGCGCCATCGCCGAGGAAGTGGCGGACCTGGTCGTGCGGATGGGGGGCGCGCTGTCGGGTGAGCACGGCGACGGCTTGTCTCACACCGAGTTCAACCCTCGCCTTTTTGGGCCGCACCTAATGCGTGCATTCGGAGACCTAAAAAAGGCGTTCGACCCTCAGGGGATCATGAATCCAGGCAAAGTTGTTCCGTTGCCTGAAGGCGTCCCGGGCAGGGGGGCGGTCGACGCGGACCTGAGGTATGGCCCCAGCTATGCGGCTGTCAATCCGTCCACGGTTTTTGCGTTCACGAAAGAAGGCGGACTGCTCGGGGCTGTCGAAGCCTGCAACGGAGCCGGTGTGTGCCGGAAGGATGGGGGGGTTATGTGCCCATCGTTCCAGGCCACGCGCGAGGAAATGCACTCCACGCGGGGACGGGCGAATGCACTCCGGGCGGCGCTCTCCGGCGCCCTCCCGGCGGGCTCGCTGACGAGCCCGCAAATGCACCAGGTCCTGGATCTGTGCCTTGAGTGCAAGGGATGCAAAGCGGAGTGCCCGACGTCCGTGGACATGGCACGGGTCAAGTCCGAATTCCTGTCCATGTATCAAGCGGAGCACGGGGTCCCGCTCCGCAGCCGGTTCTTTGGTGAAGCGCGCAGCGTGGCCAAGGCACTTCATCCTGTGGCGGGCGTCGTGAACCTCTTGGGCAGGACCGGAATCGGTAAGGCAACCCTTCGGCGGGTCCTTGGGATCGCGCCAGAGCGCCGATTGCCCGCCTATGCGCCCCGGACATTCACCGACGAGTGGAGGTCCCGTCCGAAATCGGTCGGCGGCGCGGGGGCCGTGGTTCTATTTGTGGATACTTTCACAAACCACCACCATCCGCGGGCCGGCGTGGCCGCGGTCCACGTCCTTGAGTCGGCCGGGTTCACGGTCGAAGTGGAACCCCAGCAGGATTGCTGTGGCAGGACGATGATCTCGAAGGGACTGCTGGACCGGGCGGTGAAGGTGGGCGATCGCAATCTTGCGAGTCTCGATGGCTACGCCCAGCGCGGCATTCCGATTGTTGGGCTCGAGCCATCTTGTCTTCTTGTTTTGCGCGATGAGTATCTGGACCTGTTTCCGGATGATCCACGGGCGAAGCGGGTGGCATCCGTCACGCGCTTGATGGAAGAATTCTTGACCGAGGCTCGTGAGGGCGGTCGGGTGGTGGATCGCCTCCGGCTTTCCACCGGGGGATCTCCCATCCTTCTGCACGGCCACTGTCATGCCAAGTCGCTCATCGGGAGCAGGCCGACCTTGGAGCTCTTACGCGCGCTGGGAAGGCCGGTGGAAGAGATTGACAGCGGGTGCTGCGGGATGGCCGGATCGTTTGGCTACGAGGCCGAGCACTATTCGTTGTCCATGGATATCGGGGAGCTCAAGCTTTTCCCGGCAGTCCGGGCGGGCAGGGAGCGGGGAGCCGAGTTCGCCGCGGCCGGGTTCTCTTGCCGGAGTCAGATCGAGGATGCGACCGGGGTCAGGGCTCGTCACCCGATCGAGTTCGTCGCGGAGGCGCTGGTCCGGTCCGGGTAAGCGCCCGCCCACTCAAGTGGTCGCCGGGAGAGGGGTCGAAGATCTCCGCGTACGCCCGATCGAGCTCATCGCCGGCCAGATGGGCGTAGCGCTGGGTCACGGCGATATTCCGGTGCCGGGCCAGCTCTTGGGCGAGCTTGAGGTTGCCTCCGGAGCCGCGCAGGACTGTGGTTACGAAGTAGTGGCGGAAGGAGTGGGGGGTGATGGTCCCGACCTCCTCGGGGCCTAGCGCCTCGGCGACGCGCTGGTGCACGATGGCCCTTCCAGTCGCCGTGCTCATGGGCAGCACCTTCTTGGCGGCCCCGGGGTCGTGGCGTGCGAACACAGGGAGTGCGGCCAGGGGCCTGCCGGAGGCTCCATCCAGGGCCGCCCGCGCGGAGAGGTAGGAACGAAGGGCTCGCAGGGAGCGCCGGGAAAACCGGACTACATCCTGCCGATTTCCTTTGCCGACCAGAATCGCGCGCCCCTCGTTCCAATCCAAGTCTCCTCGCCGCATCCGGCAGGCTTCGTGGACCCGCAAGCCGGTGTCACCAAGAGTGAGAAGGTAGGCGCGGTCGCGCAGGTTCCGCAGCGAAGCGCTCCGATCGGGCGCGGGGGCCTGGTCCAGCTCAACGGCGAAAGCGAGCACACGGGCGATCGAGTCTTCCGGGAACTGCGGCAAACGGATCCCTGGTCGTCGGGCCCGCCGCCGGATGAGGGTGCGAAGCCGAGGCAAGTTGACCTCCGCCAGCGTCTCGGCGGCCAGGAATTCGAACCATCCCGCCACGGCAGTCAAATACAAGCGCTCGCTCGCGGGCGCATAGGCCTTCAGGGTGTCGGCGAAAGCAGAGATCATGTCTTCTCGGATGGTCTGAGCTGGCGCCACGGCCGGGTCCAAGCCTTCTTTCCGCAAAGACAGCCGAAACGACGCCAACGCATTTCGATAGGTGCGGGAGGTGTTGGCACTGCGTGACAACGCGACGGATTTCAGATAGTCGCCAATAGTTTCGTCAATCGTCATGCGGGATCCTCCCTGGAGTGGAAAACAAGGCGGACTGTGATGGTGATAATGGTACTTATCATAACCATAAGCATCATACGGCCCACCTCCCCGACTGTCAAGGAGGAATCTGAATTGGGCCGGTTGGGAACTCTGCGGCTAGTTTTTTCATGTATTGAGCTTTTTTTTGGGAAGAGAGTGGGTTTCTTCACCCCACCCCGCGCGCCTAGCCCGGCGCCGGCGTGGCTTGCTCGTCTTGTTGCTGCCTGCGGCGCCAGAGCTGCATGATCTTCTGGAGTCGTCCGTCCTCCCAGCAGCGGTGGAAAACCTCGACCATACGCGGGTCGAATTGGCGGCCAGCTTGGTCGAGGATCTCTTCCATGGCCGTGTCAGGCGGGAATGAGGGTCGGTAGGGGCGGTTCGTGGTCATGGCGTCAAAGGTATCCACGACCGCCAGCAGCCGCGCTTCCTCCGGGATAGCCTCGGCGGCCAATCCCTCCGGATAGCCTGAACCATCCCAGCGCTCGTGGTGATAGAGCACCGTCGGAAGTGCCCGGGCCAGGTAGGGAATGCCTTCAATCATCTTCCCGCCGGCCCGAGGGTGCTCCCGCATCTCGCCCCATTCATCCGCGCTCAGGGGCCCGGTCTTACTCAAGAGGGCGTCGCGCACGGCGATCTTGCCAATGTCATGCAAGATCGCGCCGTACTCCATCGTCTCTCGGCGCTCGTCATCCCAGTCGAGGTCGAGGGCCATGGCCTGCGCGTAGGCGTTGACTCGGTCGACGTGATCTCGGGTGTAATGATCGCGGCCTTCAATCGCGTTGGCCAACATGAGCAGGCTGGCTTTGTAGGCCGCCTGGAGTTGGGCCACCATTAGCTCGTCGGAACGGTGCAGGCGCGCCTGGACGGCGGCTAAGAGCTCTTGGCTGGTGATGGGCTTGGTGATGTAGTCATCGGCGCCCAGGGACTTGCCGGCGAAAATGTCTTCCCGGGTGCCACGGGCGGTCAGGAAGATGAAGGGGATGGCCGCGCCCGCCGGCATGCGGCGGACGCTCTCGAAAAGCTCGATCCCGTCCATCACCGGCATCGAGATGTCGGAGAGGATCAGGGCCGGGTTCTCGTCGCCGAGGATTGCCAGGGCCGCCATTCCGTTGGCGGCGGTCCGCACGTTGTAGCCCGCACCCTCAAGGATGTCCCGCAGGGCCACGAGCATGGCCGGATCGTCTTCGACGACGAGGAGCGTGGGTTTGACCTGCGGTTGAGGGATAGTAATCAAAGGGGGTAGTTGACCTCAATCTGGCCGTTGCACAGTTCGTTCCATTATTCCCCTGAACGGAGGCCACCCGCAAGGTCGCGGCAGTCCTATTGCGTGGGCTCCGGTAGCCACAGGGTGAAGCTTGCCCCCCTCCCCGCCTGGGACGTGAGCGTGATGCGCCCCCCGTGCAAATCCACGATTTCCTTGCTGATCGCCAATCCCAGACCGGTGCCCGAAACCCCGCTGGTGCGACCGACCAAGCCCCGGTAAAAGCGGTCGAAAATCCTCTTTTTCTCCTCTTCCGGAACCCCGGGTCCACTGTCGGTCACGGAGAATACGGCCCACGGCCGCCCCTGCCAGGACTGTCGTCCCGTGCTCAAGGTGATCACGCCGCCCGGGGGCGTGTAATGGATGGCATTGCTGACCATATTGGTCATCGCCTGGAGCACATACACCGGATCGATATCGGCGGTGGGCGCATCTTCCGGCATCTCCGTCCGCACCGTCAGCCCCTTTAACGCGGCATGACGCGACCGATCCTCCACAAGCATCTCGACCAGGCCGTTGAGATTGGTCGGGTGCCGCCGCAAGTCCACCTTCTCCGTGTCGAGATGCGAGATCGCCAGGAGCTGCTCGATCAGAGAACCCAGCCGTTCCACCTCACGCCGCAGTGTGCCCATATACTCCGCCCGTCGATCCTCAGAGCCGATTTCGACAAGGTCGAGGTAGAGGCCGATATTGGTGAGAGGTGTCCGGAGTTCGTGCGAGACATCGGCCACAAACTGCGACTTCACCCTTTCGGCAGCGCGAGCCTGCTCGAGGACTTTTTCGAGTAAGCCGGTGCGCTCGCTGACACGCTCTTCAAGTTTCCCGACATTCTGGCGGACGTCTTCGTACAGGGATGCATTCTGTAGGGCCACAGAGACCTGGTCGGCCAACAGCTCGAGGAGCTCCAGCGCGCTGGAATCGAGCTGATCCGGATCGGAGGTTTCGACGTTGAGGACCCCGACGACGTCCTCCCCTTGTCGGATGGGGACGGCAATCTCGGCCACGGTGCCGATGAGTCCGGCGACATAGTCGGGATCCCGGCGCACATCGCGGACGAACGCGGCATGGCCCGTCCGAGCGACCCGACCCACAATGCCTCGGTTGAGGGCAAGGTGCTCGACCACCGGCGCGGGCCCGCTATGGTGACTGAGGTCCAAGGCCTCGCCGCTCCGACGGTAGATGTGCACCACGGGGTATCCGAGGTTCGCGTGCAGCTGCTCGGTCACTTCGCCAAGCACGGCATCCACTTCCAATTGGCTCGCGATCGAGCTGACCACCTTTTGCAGCAGCGTGAGCTCTGTGAGACGCCGTTCGACCTGACCGTGGCGCTCGGCGACGGCGAGGGCCAGCCCGGCCTGTTGTCCGATCGCGGCTAACAAGCTCTCGAACTCGGTCGAGTCGCGTTCGGATCGGGAGGCTGCGCCGAGGAGCAGGACGCCCCACGACTCGCCTCCGGCTTGAAGTGGGACCGCCCAGGTCTGAGCTGTTGGCTCCGAAGAAAGAGCCTCCGCCCTGGCGACCGCTGCCTGTGAAAGCGCCTTCTCCACGGCCCGCAGGACGGCCGGGCTGCCGCCCTCCGCAGGGACGGGTTGATCCGATGGCCACCAAGCCACGCGTTCAAGTCGTCCGCCCGGGCGACGGGGAGCCCTTAGCGTCAAAGCGAAGGTGAGGTTCTGCGTGGCCGCCAGCGCCTCTTGGAGCCGTTGGATGATCTCGAGCGGGGCCAAGGTGCCCGACAATTGACGCCCGATCTCATGGACCGTCTCGAGCCGCCGGTGTTCCTGGGATCTCATTCGAAACACTTGAGCATGGTGCATGGCCGACCCCGCATGCGCCGCGAACGCAACGAGCCCGCGCGCCGTCTCCGAGTCGAAAGCGTAGGGCGTCGCACTGTCGAGATTAACGAATCCCAAAGTCTCGTCGCCGAATCGAATCGGTGCCCCGGCCCACGACCGCAGCCACGCAAATCCGGGCCGAGGGACCCAGTCCGGGTCGCGCGCCGTGTCTCCCACCACGACCGTCTCGCCGGCGATCATGCGCCGCAGATTCCCATGCACCGAGGTGGTCAGCTGGAGCGTGAGGACTTGTGCCGGACCGAGACCGAACTTTTCGTACCCCCGGCAGCGAATGACCTGGCTCTTGGCCCCGACGTAGTCCTGGAAGTTGGCCGCGTCGCAAGGGATCGCGCGCATGACTTCCTCAAGGATTCGATCCAGAACCAGCTCTAATTCGAGGTCGCGGCCGAGGACCAGCGACGCAGACTGAAGCGCCTCCGAAACTCCCCGTTGGCGCCTCTCGGATTCGATCAGGCGAGCGATGGCGGTGGCGTTGGCGGCCTGTTGGGCGATCAGGGTCGCCCGGCGCAGATCGGCCTCTTGAAAGGGTCGGCGGTCCGGATCCCCGTACAGTTCCATCACGCCGATGAGATCGCGGCGCCAGGTCAGCGGAACGGCCAGCGCACGCCGGATCCAAGGGTGCGATCGATAGGGTTCGACGGAGAGGCTGCCCGCTTCGGCCGTCAGCTCCTGGCGGAGAGCCCCATGCGACAACGCAACCCGGGCGCCGAGACTGCCCTCCTCGAGCCGGGTCGGTTCCTGACCCGGTTCGAGCCCAAGGCTGGCGACCAGGGGGAAGTCTGCCGATCCGGGTCCAGTTAGGTAGACGGCGCCGCCCCGGCAGTTGAGCAACGTGCACGCCCGCTCGAGCACGACCGCGAGGAGTACGGGAAGCTCATCGTCCTCTCCAAGCGAGGCCGCCGATTCATAAAACGCGCCCAGTTCCGTGGACTGTTGAAGGGCACCCTCGGACAAGCGGATATTCTCGAGGACCAGGGGTAGAAGTCCCGCGAGAATCCGGGCTTGGTCCCCCTCCTCTGGGCCAGGACCGTCTTCCACGAAAAAGAACCCCACTCCCCCCTGGAGTTCGCCCCGGTGGAAAAGCGGAATGGCGAGGACCCAAGGGAATCCAACTGGGAATGCCGCTCGGGGAAGCCCTGCCCCCTGCTCCGCGCTCATCGACAGCAGGAGGTGCGCCAGCGCATCAAGGGCCTCGACTTCTGCCGAAGTCGGGATCCCCTCCAGGTGGGTCCGTTGGAGTTGATTCCGATCGTCGAGAAGAAACGCTGCCCCGGCGGATGCGCCGAATAGCTCCAGGCCCATGTGGATCGTGGTGTCAAGAGCGAGGGACGTGTCCCGGATCTTCCCCAGAGCCGCGATCATCCGAACCAACCGTCCCGAAGACTCCCGGGAACTGATTTGCGACGTCTCAGGGGGGTTCAAGGGTGCAGTCATCGAGGTGACGGGCGTGGAGGCTTAGAAGGACGCAGCCCGCCGGCTTTGGCTCCACGCCTCGGCCGCTCCCGCCCAAGGGGTTGTTTTTCGTCTCCGAGACGGAGCGGCGAAAGCCTCGGTCTTCGCCCGCAGCTCGCTAAACCCGGCCAATGCCTCACGGACGGATGTTCCGTTTCGAAGTGTGTCCTCGGCGGTGCGAAGGGCCGACCCCACCCAGGTCCACTCCTGTCTCAAGCGATCCGCTTTGAGCCAGTAGCCGCGTTTCTCCCAGGCCCCAGCGGATCGATCCACCGTCGCGGCGATCCGATCCAAGAGAAGCGCCAGATAGGCAACGAGATCGGACTCCTCCGCCGGAGTTGGCTGGGCCACGTTGGTGTGCGCGAAGACCGACGCCACCTCTTTCAGGAGGCGCTTTCTTTCGCCCGCAGAGGAGGACGTGCCGACAATACGGGACATAGCAGGATTGGGATGGTGAGGCCCGTGATTATAGCCTGCAGGTCGTGTGGACCCTGCATGCTAAAATCCTCGTTGCCACTCCCCTGGTGCCACGGATGGATTCCTCTGAACGCGTGATCGCCACCAACCGGCGAGCGTCCTTCGACTATTTCCTGGAGGATCGCTTTGAGGCCGGGCTGGTCCTGCGTGGGAGCGAGATCAAGTCCGTCCGCGCCCGCCAGGTCAGCCTCCAGGAAGCGTATGTGGACACCGACGGCCGAGAGGCCTGGCTGGTGAATGCTCACATCGCTCCCTATGATCCCGCAAGCCGACTGGGCCATGAGCCTTTGCGAAGGCGGAAGTTGCTCTTGCACCGCCGGGAGATCTCCCGCATTCACGCGGGTGTGCGCCAGCGCGGATACACGCTGATCCCCACCCGGCTCTACCTCAAGGCGGGTCGGGCCAAGCTCGAGTTTGCCCTCGCTCGAGGCAAGCGAAAATTCGACAAGCGTCAGTCGATCGCCGAACGGGAAGCCGCGCGAGAAATCTCCCGTCAGCGCGGCCGCGATCTAGGGCGCTAAACCCCGACCCAGCTTCCCCCGCCCCCAACCCCCATGATCCCTAGCAGGCAATTGCGCCCCGAGATATGGCGCCTGTGCTATGCGCGTAGCCTGAAATTGACCGAGGGAGGGGAGGATGGCGTGCGGAAGGGCATGTAGTGGCTATGCGCATGCGTTCTGGCGGTTCGTGGTATCCTTTTGCTTGTCGGGGATGAATGGTCTCGACGGAGGAGGTTGGCCGAGGACTGCAGGCCGAGAGGCGCCGAGCTCGTTAAACCAGCGCACGCACCAAGTGCCAAGCGCACAAACTACGCGGCCCTCCCGCTCGCTGCCTAGTCAGACGAGTGGATAGGCCAGGCCCTGGTAACAGGACCCGTCTGCCCGAACCTCCCGTGATGGGCTCCGGGGTCAGACGACCAATCATCACGGTGCCGCGGGTCTCGCCATGGGGACACGCGAAAGATGGGCCTAACGGCCTTCGTGGCTGGCTGGACCCGTGCCCCGTCGGTCGGGGCCGGACTGGCGAAAGACCCATCGACCGACTACGCCTGTAGACGTTTTCGGACCGAATCTTTCGGACGCGGGTTCGATTCCCGCCATCTCCACTGAGCGCCCGCATCGCGGGCGCTCTTGTTTCTTCACCGAATGCACCGTTCGATCACGCCACAGGGTTGTGGAGCCGAAAGCCGTGCCCGCGCACGGTCACAAGATAGTCCCAACCCGGATCGAGGTCAGCCAGCCTCTCCCTCAATCGCCGCGCCAGGGCGTCAATTGCCTGCTCGGACACCCCCTCCCCCTCCGCGCCCGCCCACACGTAGCCAACGATTTCCTCCCGGGACACCACCCGACTCGGGTTTTGGTAGAGGAGTTCGAGGAGGCGGTATTGCGGGGGAGACAACGGCGGATCGAGCTCTTTCTCCGTAACCCACACCCGGTGAGCCCCAGGATCCATGCGCACTCGGCCCAAGCCGATCTCGGATGCCTCGCCCAGGCTCAGAGGCAGCGTCGCCTCCGACGCCACGTACGTGAGCTTCGCTGCCAGGGCCACCTGGATCACGTCCCCATCCTGCAACACGAGCGGCCCGGCGACGCGTGCGCCATTCACATGCGTCCCATTCTTACTCCCGAGATCCTCGACCACGTACCCCTCCTCCACCTTGCGCAACCTAACGTGATGTCTTGAAACTTGCCGGTCCGCGATCACGAGAGCGCAATCTTGACCCCGGCCGATGAGAAACTCCTCGCGGTCGAGCGGGAATCGGGTTCCGTTCACCTTGCCTGACAGCGCAATGAGGACGGGAGACTCGCGTTCCGCACTCCCGCGCTCGCCTCTCAAAGGGAAATCCTTGCCGTGGCGCAGGTATAATCGCCTGCCGACCGCCCGAGGCTCGCAGAAACCCGATGCCCTCTCCACTGCAGCCCGGACAACTCCTCCACCGCCGGTACCGCGTCCGGCAGATCGTCGCCCGCGGCGGAATGGGGTCGATCTACCTCGCCGAAGATATCCGTTTGGAGGGCCGCCAGTGCGCCCTCAAAGAAGTCCTCCAAGACGCGGACCTTCCTGCCGGGACCCAGCGCGAAGCACGCGAGCAGTTCTATCGCGAGGCCTCGGTCTTGGCCCGCCTCGACCACCCCAATTTGCCTAAGGTGTCGGACTTTTTCACCGCCGAGAATCGGGACTTCCTGGCGATGGATTTTGTGGCCGGCGACGATCTCAAAGCCCTCATGGATCGCGCCCGCCGCGAAGGCCGCTTCTTGCCCGTTCGGGATGTGTTGAACTGGGCGGTCCAGCTCGCCGATGCGCTCGAGTACCTTCATGGCCAGGCCCCGCCCGTCATCCACCGCGACATCAAGCCCAGCAACCTGAAGCTCACTCCCGCCGGACTCGTCAAGCTCGTGGACTTCGGGCTGGTCAAACAGATGGCCCCCGATGAGATGACCGTCACGGTCATTCAAGGTCGAGGCACGGCGCTCTACACGCCCCTGGAACAATACGGCGGGGACAGCGGGCATACCGACCCTCGAAGTGACCTGTATGCCTTCGGCGCGACGTTTTACCACCTTCTCACAAATCATCCTCCCGTCGAGGCCAAGCAGCGGTTTCTCCGGCCCGACTCCTTGCTCCCCCTCCGCGAGCTCAACCCGGAGATCACGCCCGAGCTTCAACACGCGATCCTTTGGGCCATGTCTCTCCATCCCGACGATCGACCTGTCAAGACGTCCGATCTCCGGCTGGCGTTGGAGAGCGAGCGGGGGGCAAGTCGGCTGACCATCGACATCTCCGCCGTGTCCTTTCTTCGTCGCTGGCTTCCTAGCCAGGTCGATCGAGCGCTTGCCGTTGTCGCGGGTGGCCTCACCCTCCTGGCGATTGTGGCGACATTGGGGTAGTCCGAGCCCCCCCTTGCCCACGGCGCCACAGCATGACCGCAGCCCCCGCCATCGCGCCAGCCGCCACCCCAACCAGGGTCGCCACGATGCCAAGCTCGGCAACGAATAGGGAGCTGCCGGGAAACCCAAGGACAAGGTAGTTAAGCCCAGCCAGCCCACCCACGAGGGCGGCCAATCCCCAGCGCGTGCTTTCTTCTCGCTTGAGCCCATAGCGAAGGGCCAAGGTGAAGGCAGCCGCGCCTGCCCCGGCGCTTTCCAGCAATCCGACGAGAAGTCCTCCCCATCCAGGTGTTCCGCCTGTCCCAGGTGTCCCCGCGCCAGGTCCGGATTCGGCGGTCGGCGTCGGACCCCTGACCGTCCCCGTGGGATCCGGAGCGATCGAAGGCTCGGCCGTCGGCGCGATCACCGTCACAAAGGCCGGAATGCCCTCCTGAACATTCAGCTCAAGGATCTCCGAACTGCGCGCGCTTCCGCTCTCGGCCAGGATCTGGAGCCGACCCAGCCGATCGAGGGTGACGGCCGTCTTCGCCACTCCGCCGATGGTGGAAGTCTGGAGCGTCTCTTGAGGGATATCCTGATATTGAAGCAGAAAATCAACCGGCGTCCCATCCGGAACCGGATGGCCATTCCCGTCGACAATCACACCGGTTTCGAGCTGGATCGTATCGCCCACCTGAAATCCGGCGGGCCCGGGTGTGGGGCTGTTCAACGATGTTTCAAGGCTGGGGGTGAGGAGCGTAATGACCTGATCCGGGTCTGGCTGCATCGCCTCGATCAGGTCGTACCCCACACCTGGAACGCTGACGGGCGGCGCGCCCGTCGTTCCGAGTTCCTGGAACAGGAGTCGAGCCGCCACATCGATGAATGGGGTGGATTTCGCGTACAGCCCGTAGTAGAGGTCGATCGCGCTGACGTCGGTGGCATCGAGATCGTAGGGAACGTCGAGCGCGAATGCGGCCACCCGTTTGGCCCGGGCCAGGTCGGGGCGCCGGTCCAATAGTAACTTGAGGGCGTTCGATCCATACACCTCATCCGTCGCATCGAGAATCGAGAAGACAAGCCACTCCGCCCCCTGAAGTGCCTGGTCGAGTTCCTCACGGTTAGCCAACGATAGGCCGGAGACCGGTGGCGGTTCGTCCAGGTACGCAGCCAGATCCGCCATGGTGTAGGAGACGAGATGCCACGAGGCCACCTGGCCGGCGGCGCGCGGCCCATACAGCCTGAGGATCGTCGCCTCTAGGGCCCGCGGGTCGAGGGCCGTGTGGACCGGACAGGTAGGGCACAATGCACGAGTCCGGACATCGGTGAAAAAGACGACACGGTCGCCAATCTCGGGAGGTCCCCCAATGATCTCTTCCGCCGTTCCTCCTGCGGGACTGAGCAGGGTGGCGGCCGCACGTGCGACTTGGAACCCGACCGCCGACCCCGCCCCCACGGCCTCGAGCTTGGCGGCATCCGGCACTACCTCGGTCAAATCGAGCCCTCCGGGATACAGCCGTTCCTTCATCCGCAGGATTCGAATCACCGCCTCGTCGACGCGCTGGGCAAAGACCTCGTCCTCCTGATACTTCTGGGCGAAAAAGGTCAGCGTGCTCCGGATCGTCGTCATCTCATCCGGGTCATTCGTGGCCTGAAAGTCCGCCAGGAGCAGCAAATCGTTTCCGGCCAGGAAGGCATCCCGGGCGATGAGGTGGCCCTCAAACGCCAGCTCCCGCGGGTCACGGAAGAGGCGGATGGCCCTTGAGCCGAGTGAATCGCTCACGGTCACCCCGCCCGCCAAGCGCCATGAGGCCAGCGGCTCCAAGGCAAGAATCTGACTCAGGGCTTGCGGGTCCAGACTCACGGGGCGCGTGGTGGCGCGGATATTTCCTTGCAAGCCCTGGTACCGAATGTGGGAGGTCAGCAGACCGTCGACGGTCCCCGGATCGGTCCCGGGCGCCGTCCGCGTTACCGCGAAGAAGGGCGCCAGCTCGATGGTCCGCAGCTGATCCAACGACTTGCGGACCGTCGCCACCTCTTCGTCCAACGGGCGGTCGCTGCTGCCGAGGCCCGGGAAGTGCTTGGCAACGACCGCCAACCGGTTCGATGAACCCGCGTGCAATCCCTCAATAAACGCCTGTCCCATGGCACTGACCCAGAAGGGGTCTCCGCCGAAGGTTGAGACGCCCAGGTCTCCACCGCCCCCGAGACGGGGATCCTCGAGGACGTCGAGCGAAGGACCCAGTAGGAGGTTGAAGCCGACCCCTTCCAGGTCCCTGCCCAGGACCTCGCCGGCGTCGCGAGCCAGCTGGGTGTCCCAGGTGGCACCGATCGCCATTTCCGAAGCCATGCTCGAGAGACCGGGCATCACTTCGGCCAAGGAGTGCTCTCCCCCGCCCTGTCCGATCCCGATGAGCAACGGGACATACTGGGGCGGGGATGGAGTTTCTCCTGTGGGCGTCGCCACTTCTTCCGGGTGGGCAGCTTGATCCTCAATCTGCTGCAGGGCCGCGATCAGGGCGCGCGCCGACTCCGCCGATCCGGGCCCTTCGACGAAATTTGCACCTCTGGATCGAAGGACCACCCCGGAGACATGGTAGTTCTGAATGAGGTCGGCGATGTCGCTGTCCACGCCCGCGCTCGTCCCCCGAAAGGTGACCAGGAACAACTGGCCCACCCGTTCTTCGGGCGTCATGCTCTCGAGGAGCGAGACCACCTGGTCTTCGGGTCGCGCCCAGGCCGACGAAGAAACGCTGGCCGCGAGGGCCAGCGCTCCGATCACCAGCGTCCACCGTCCCCGTCGCCGCATGAGCGGAAGTATAGCGCGGCGACGGACGGCCCCCCGATTCTATCGGCTGCGTCCAGCGGCTCCCGCGGGGACGATAGGGCGCAGGCTCTCGGGCTCATCTGTGATCAACCCATGGGCGCCCAGAGCCAAGAGTTCGAGGGCCCGGGCTACATCGTTCACCGTCCACACCACGAGCCTCTTGCCCCGACGTTGCTCGCGATCCGCCACGTAGGATGTGACCAGCGAATCGCCGAGGTGCGTCACCTCGTGAGGCGCGATCCAAGGGTAGAGGGCTCGACGAATTCGGCCCTGGTCCTTGCGCAGGAGGAGCCCCAGCGGCACGCGAGGCGAGAGGCGGGCGGACCTGCGCAACGCTCGGGTGTTGAACGAAGACAACAAAACTCGCTCTGCCATGCCGTGCCTGCGGATCAGGCCGTGGACCACCTCGGGTAAGGCATCACCCGGAGACCCGTAATTCGTAAGTTCGACATTGATCAGGAGACTCGGCCCCAGTTCTGCGAACACGTCTTCCAAGCGAGGAATGGGCTCCCCGGCGAAGGCAGTTCCAAAGTGGGACCCGGCGTCGAGGTGGCGAAGCGCTTCCCAGGTCCAGTCCAGGACCCGGCCCTTCCCGTTCGTGGTCCGCTCGAGAGTCCGATCGTGATGGCAAACCGCGACCCCGTCCGCCGTCAGCTTGGCGTCCAGCTCGACAGCGTCCGCCCCCACCGCGAGGGCTCGCCTGAAACCGGCGAGGGTGTTCTCGGGGGCGGAACGGGCGGCCCCGCGGTGACCAATCACCAGCGGGGCCCTTTCGAACCATTGGGAAATCACGTCAGGTCCGCTCAGAGTTCGACGAAGTATGACTCCGCGGCCCGGTCAATCAAATCCTTACTCATCTCCGCCTCCAGATTGAGAAATCGCGAAATGTCCAGGATCTGATCGCAGATATCTCGTGGGTGGCTCGCACGCATCTTGCGGTTGCGTTTGATGTACCACTCTTGAAGCAGGTAGGCGAGGCCCTGATCCGAGTATTTGACTTTCTTCGCTGCAGAAACCTTTTGAAAGATGTCCCGGTAGGATTCATAGGAAGGGTCGGCGACCTCGATCTTGTGCCGCAGGCGCCTCAAGAAAGCCTCATCCACCAGGTCGCGCGGCGGGAGGTTGGTGGAGAAGACCACCATAACGTCGAAGGGGACTTCGACCTTGCGCCCCGTGTGGAGCGTGAGGTAGTCGATGCGGTTCTCGAGAGGAACAATCCAACGGTTCAAGAGGTCGCGCGGGCGGACCTGCTGGCGGCCAAAGTCATCGATCAGGAACACGCCTCCATTCGCCTTGACCTGGAACGGGGCCTCGTAGAACTTATTGACATCATCGAAGACCAGGTCCAGGCCCGCCATCGTCAACTCCCCGCCTACGACCACGAATGGGCGGCGGATGCGAAGCCAGCGGGGGTCGGTCTTCGCCCCGCCTTTCAGGCTTCCCGTGCCCGTCGAGGATTCCTCCTCTTCGGACAGCACGTGGTTTACCGAGTCGTACATCTTGACGACTTGGCCATCGATATCGATGGCATAAGGGATGTAGAGGTCTTCTTGGAGACTCAGCGCGCCGATCCCACGCGCGATGGATGTCTTGCCATTTCCCGGAGGTCCATAGAGAAAAATCGAGGTCCCCGAATTGATGGCCGGGCCAATCTGATTGACCGTCTTCTCGGACAAGACGAGGTCCGTCAGAGCCTTCTTCAGGTCACGGGGGTGGACCGTTGGGCGCCCGCGGCTCTGGCGCCGGATCGAATCGTTGTACACCGCGAGCGGTACCGGCGCCGGCCCGGCGTACTGGCTGCGCTCGAGTGCCTCTCGCGCCCGGGCGATCCCGGCGCCCGTGATCGCATACTGATATGAGCCTTCGCCGAAACCGACTTGGGTCTTGACCTCGACGAACTTTTCCCGTTTCAGTGCCTCCAGGATCTGGTCGACCAGTCCGGCGAAGGGCAAGCACATCGCCTCGGCGACATTGAAGCCGGTCAGGTAGCCCCGAAAATAAAGAATCTTGAGTGCCAGGTCTTGGAGCCAGAGCTGCGACAGACCTGTGTCTTCAACCCGAGTTATGGGCGGAGGGATAAAACGTAAGGTAGGAGACGTCCCGCCTCGCGAGGCGACTTGGTCTCGGACGGGCGTACGGGGTAAGGACATTCCGGTCTCTCCAGGGTCCCGAGGGGCGGCCCATGCCGTGGGTTCGGCCGACCCGCCGCGGGTTCTCCAGAATTATATGCGGCGGTCCAGCCAGAGCCAATACCCGCTTGTTCCTAGCCCAGCCATGCGTACAATCCGCCCCCGTGAAGCTCTCCGTGGTCATCCCCGTCTACAATGAACGGGAAACCATCGCCGAAATCCTGCGCCGTGTGGGTCGCGTCCGCCTGGCCTCCGAAATCGTCGTGGTGGACGACGGCTCCACAGACGGTACCCGTGAGGTCCTAACGCAGCTCGCCCGGCGCCGTTCACGGCTGCGCCTCATCCTTCACGAGCGGAACCGGGGTAAGGGGGCCGCCGTCCGGACCGGAATTGCCGCCGCGCGGGGTGAGTTGGTTCTGATCCAGGACGCCGATCTCGAATACGATCCGCGAGACTACCGGGCGATGCTGGCCCCGATCGAAGAGGGCTTGGCGGACGTGGTCTTCGGCTCAAGGTTTCTCGGCGGCGCGCGCCGGCCGACCATGTTTTGGCACATGATCGCAAACAAGATGTTGACCCTCATGACCAATGTCCTCTACAACAGCATCCTTTCCGATATGGAGACCGGCTACAAACTCTTTCGGCGGGAAACTATTCAAGGTATCCCTTTGCGCGCTCGCCGCTTCGAGTTTGAGCCGGAGGTCACGGCCAAGCTGCTCAAGCGGCACGTACGCATCTACGAGGTCCCGATCTCCTTCAATCCGCGTGAGTATTCGGAAGGCAAGAAGATCGGGTTGTGGGACGCCTTCGAAGCGGTGTGGGCTCTCTTGAAGTACAGGTTCGTGGACTAGGTCGCGACGGACGGGGCTTCTCGCAAGTCCTGGACATTCAGCTGCAAGGTGGAGACCCCCAAGTACTCGTTGCGTTCCAGATAGAACGCGACATCCAAACGCATCCCCTCGCCCACTTCGGCAGGTTGTCGAAAGGCGATCGCGTCCCAGATCCGCTTGCCTCCGCGGAGCGTCAGCTTGAGGTGGCGCTGATCGCTCCCCACCCGCCGCACCCGCAGGACTTCGGCCCCGCGCAACGCGAGAAGCGGTCGCGGGTTCCCCCTTCCGCAGGGTTCCAAACGATCCAGGAATTGCAGCAGATCATCCCGAAGCTCGTTCGGATCCGCCACGGCATCGATCGACATCTCGGCGGAAGGCATGCCTCCCGCAAACGCCGCCCGCGCCAGGCCCAGCATGGCGTCGCAAAAAGCCGGCCATTGGTCCTGGGAAAGAGAGAAGCCGGCCGCGACCGTGTGGCCCCCATAGCGGAGCAAGTACTTGCGGCACGAGTCCAAGGCCGCCGTGATCGGGAACTCCGCAATACTCCTAGCTGAACCTCGGACGATTCCCTCTGCAAGCGTGGCGACGATGGCGGGCCGATGGAATTCCTCCACCAGGCGCGAAGCCGCCAGGCCCACCACGCCCTCTGGGAACTCCGGGGCGGCCGCGATCAGAATCGGCAGGAGCTCCGGCTCCGCCAAAAGGATCTCGCGCGCGCGCTCCGTCGTCTCCCGTGTCAACCTCTGCCGCTCGCGATTGAGGTCGTCCAACTTGCGCGCTTGGCCCTCCGCTTGCTTGGGATCCGACTCCAGGAGAAGGTGGAGCGAGAGCTCTGCCGATTCCAAACGACCTGCGGCGTTCAGACGCGGGCCCAACACATAGCCCACCGAAGCCGCCGTTAAGGCTCCCGCTTTGGCGCCCGTCGCCGCCACCAGGGCGGCCACCCCGGGCCTCGGCGTGCGATTCATGCGATCCAAACCGCGCGCAACCAGGCTCCGGTTTTCCCCGGTGAGGGATGCCAGATCGGCAATCGTGCCCAACGCCACCAGGTCCAGCGCAGCTTCGGGTTCCGGTGCATCCACGGCCGCCGCGATGGCTTGAACCAGTTTGTACGCCACGCCGGCCCCGGCAAAGTCGACGAAGGGATAGGTTTCGCCGGGCTGCCGAGGATTCACCACCGCCTTCGCGCGCGGAAGCTCAGGACCGGGTTCGTGGTGGTCGGTCACGATGACATCGACCCCGTGGTCTTGGGCCCACGCCACTTCCTCCAACGACCGAATGCCACAATCGACGCTGATGACCACAGCCACGCCCGAATCGGCCAGCTCCTTCATCGCCGGCAGATTCAGCCCATAGCCCTCGTCGAACCGGTTCGGAATGTAGTGCCCGACGATCCAACCCCACCCTCTCAGAGATTCCTCGAGAACGGCGGTGGCTGTCACGCCATCGGCATCGTAGTCGCCGAACACGACGATGCGCTGGCCCTGCTCCCGGGCTCGCAAGAGGCGTGTCACCGCCGCTCCGATACCAACAAGGCTTTGCCCCTGCGTGTCATCCGGGGTCCGGGCATCGAGGAAGCGAGCCGTCTCCCGTGGGGAGCGAAGACCACGGCGATGAAGAAGCTGGGCATGCAGCGGAGGAAATGCGCCGAGCATCCGCAGCTCAGATTCCGGGATCGGATCGGGGAAGCGCCAAACACGATGCATCGTCACATTGCCCCCTGGAGATCGAAAAAAGGGCCCGCCAGAGGCGGGCCCTTGGTCATCCGAATTGACCGTACGCTTAGGCCCAACCTTGATTCTTCACCAGGTCCGTGATGACCGGGATCTTCACATACTGACCCTGGTAGGCCTTGAAGCCCCAGTACACACCAATCCCCCAGAGAATGAGCCAGGGGAGGCCTAAGCAGAAGAACAGAACCGTGCTCAGGATCGAGCCCAGGACCAAGTTGACCACCCCCCACAGGAGGGCTTGGACATTGTGCGCTTTGATAAACGGGCGATCCTTCTTGTCGGCCATGAGCAGGATGATGATGGGAACGAGGGGCGTAAAGACGTACGCCAGCAACGTCCAAAGCTTGTCATCGCTCGACACGTCCATCGACTTCTGGGTCATCTTTCGTCTCCTTATGAGGTCAGGTTGCAGGGATGCGCCGCCTACCACCATTCTAGCCCATCGCGTGGAGAGCGCAAGCCCGCGACTCCTTAAACCCCCTCCGCCCGAGAGAGTTACACCCTCGACCGCCCATGCTACGATTCCCCTATGCGTCTCGTGTTCATGGGATCGCCTCCGTTCGCTGTCCCCAGCCTGCGCGCCTTGGCCTCTTCCTTTGATATCCAAGGGGTGCTCACTCGCCCGGACCGGCCGGCCGGTCGCGGCCGGGACGTGAGGCCCTCGGCGGTTGCCCGTGCCGCGGGCGACTTGGGTTTATCCGTCCTAAAGCCGGAACGAGTCTCCCAGCCGGAGGTCTTGGACGCCGTGCGAGCGTGGCACCCCGATGCCGTGGTTGTCGTGGCGTTTGGTCAAATCCTTCCCGCCGAGTTCCTTAAGCTACCTGGGATCGGAGCCATCAACGTTCACGCTTCCTTGCTGCCTCGGTGGCGAGGCGCGGCCCCCATCCAGGCGGCAATTCTCCACGGGGACTCAGAAACCGGCGTGACGCTCATGATGATGGACGCCGGCCTCGACACGGGTCCGATCCTCGATCTCGCTCGAACCGAGATACGCGAGGATGAAACTGCCGCCGAGCTCTCCGACCGTTTGGCCGAGCTGGGTGCCTCCCTCTTGACCACCAGCCTTCCCCGGATTGCCGCCGGAGAAATCACGCCGAGGCCCCAGCCCGACACAGGAGTCACCCTGGCGCCGAGGCTGCGTAAAGGCCAAGGCCGCTTGGATTTCAAGACAGCCGCGACGCAGTTGGTGCGCCAGGTGCGAGCGTTCGAACCTTGGCCATCCTCTTTCTTCGAATGGGATGGCAACCGAGTCATCGTCCGGCGCGCATCCGTCGGTCCCGAGCTGGGTTTGCCGGCTGGCCGGACGTCCACGATCGACGAAAAGCCGGCCGTCGCCGCCGCTTCCGGGTCGCTGATCCTTGAAGCCCTGCAAGTCGGTGGGCGTAAGGTCACCCTCGGCAGCCAATTCCTGCGCGGCGCACCCGCGTTCGTTGGAGTGGACCTGACACCCTCCCCTCCCACCCTGCCGCAGCCGAAGTCGGACCCGCCCTGACCCAATTTGCCTCAGGCCCAACCCTGGGCCACAATCAGCCGGGTATCCGACGATTCGGAGGAGGACAAATGGAAACGAAACCGCTCGTGGCTGAATTCCTCGGCACCTTTACGCTCGTGTTCATCGGCGCGGGAGCGGGAGCGCTGGCTGGCTCGACCGGCGCGGGCTTGGTGGGCGTGGCCCTCGCCCATGCATTCGCTCTCACAGTCATCGTCTACGCATGGGGCGCCATTTCAGGAGCACACGTAAATCCCGCCGTTTCCCTAAGTCTCGCCCTCGTGGGCCGAATCCCTTGGTCCCGCGCTGCCTATTTCATCGTGGTCCAGCTTCTCGGCGCGGCCGTGGCGGGGTTCCTGCTCCTTTGGCTCCTCGGCCCCTCGGGCAACCTGGGGATGACACTCCCCGGCGCGGGCGTCAGTTCGATCCAGGCGGTTGTGATCGAGGCGGTCCTGACCTTCTTCCTGGTGACAGCCGTCTTCGGTTCGGCGGTCGCTGAGCGCAACGGGAGCGCGGCCGGGCTGGCCATCGGTCTCGTTCTCGCGATGGATATCCTGATGGGCGGGTCCTTGACCGGCGCCTCGATGAACCCGGCCCGGACCTTTGGCCCGGCTCTGGCGATGGGGAACTTCGATAGGATCTGGATCTACCTGGTCGGCCCCGTGGTCGGCGGGGGCCTTGCGGCGTGGCTCTATGACCGCGTCATTCTCAAGGGACCCTCGCCTCGGCGTCGAAGGCGATAGCTCAGGGCCCGGTCTGGGACTGAAGACCATCCGCGCCCGGCAGCCTCCGGACGCCTACCTCGCCCAGGTCCTGGAGATTCTTATCGAAGAAGGATTGGCCCTCGGCTTTCCGGCGGCGGCGCAACGTGTGCGCGACCTCCCAAAGAGGATCGGTTTCTCTTCGCCTTCGAGGGTGATCGCCTACTGGGGTACGCCCACGTGCGGGTCGCCAGGGACCTCGTGCGAGACGAAGACGCGGAGGTGGCAACGCTGCTCGTGCGCAAACAGGCCCGCCGCCACCGTCTCGGAAGACGCATCCTCTGGGCAGCGGAAGCCTGCGCGCTTGAATCGGGTCGCCCATTTGCTTCTTCGATCCCAGGTGGGACAGAGGGACGTGCACGCGTTCTGCATCGCACTCGGCCATCCGGAGGAGGGCACCATCTTGGCCTTTGCACGCGATCTGGGGACCGCCCAGAGATCTGAGGCCCCCTGCCAGCGCCTCTGAAGTCCCCGCTGCCCATGTGTGCCTTTTTTCACATATGAAGCTCTCGACTGAGATCCTCGTCATTGGTGCCGGAGCCACGGGCCTCGGCATCGCGTGGGACGCTTGTCTGCGCGGTTACAAGGTGATCGTCCTGGAGCAAGGGGACCTGGCCGAGGGCACCTCGGGCCGATACCACGGCCTTCTCCATTCCGGCGCCCGGTATGCGGTTTCCGATCCGGCGTCCGCGGCCGACTGCGCCGCGGAGAACGCGATCCTCCGGCAAGTCGTCTCTCCTTGCATCGAGGACACAGGTGGAGTTTTTCTCGTCCTACCGGGCGACCCGCCTGAGTATCCAGATCGCTGGCAACGCGCATGCCAATCCGCTTCCGTGCCGGTCGAGGAGATCCCGCCCAGTCGGATTCTCCAACGCGAACCGGCTTTGCCGCATGGAATGGAGCGGGCCTTCCATGTCAAGGATGCGGCCCTGGACTCGTTCCAGCTGTTGCATTCGTTGGCGCGTTCGATCGAGGAGGCCGGCGGGCAGGTGCGCCTCCGCCACGCCGGGCTCCGATTTCTCCGCCATCGGAGCCGCGTCACCGGTGTCGAGGTGCAGGACCGGCGAACGGGTCGGACCCTGCGGATCGAGTCCGAGTTGATTGTCAACGCGGCCGGTCCCTGGGCCGGCCGCGTGGCGTCACGCGCGGGCCTTCGCCTGCCCCTTGCGTTGAGCCGCGGGACCATGATCGCCTTCGCGGGCCGACCAGTCCAGACGGTGGTCAACCGATGTACCTTTCCCGGTGATGGGGACATTGTGGTCCCGATTGGGACCGTCGCCGTTCTCGGCACCACAGACGAACCGGTTTCCGCGCCGGATCACACGCAGATCGAGACCGACGAGGTCCAGGCGTTGGTCCGCCTCGGCCGCGTCCTCCTTCCCGATATCGATCAACATCGACTTCTGAGGGCTTGGGTTGGAATCCGGCCCCTATATCGGCCCCCCGGCGGCCGCTCCTCGCAGACGCGATCCTTACCCCGCGCGCACTACATCCTCGACCACGACGCGCTGCATGGCGTCCCTGGACTGATCAGTGTTCTCGGCGGCAAACTCACTACCTACCGTCGCATGGCCGAGCAGACGGTCGACGTGGCCGCGAGCCAATTGGGCGCGCGCCGACCGTGTCAAACCTCTTCCACTTCCCTACGCGGCGCCCGACACCACCCCTACCATCGGCTTCCGGATCGCCTGGCGCGCCTCGATCGAGGTCCGGCAAAGGGTCCGCATGAAATCGTGTGCGAGTGCGAACTCGTCACCCGGCACGACATCCATGACGCGCTTGAACGCGCTCCCACAACCGATCTGGATGACCTTCGGCGTGGCCTCCGTCTGGGGATGGGTCCATGCCAGGCTGCCTTCTGCGCCTACCGCGCTGCGGACATCGTTCGCAAGAGCATGCCCCAAGCTCCTGCCGACGGTGGCTTGATTCCCTTCCTTGAGGAACGATGGCGCGGCATTCGAGCGCTGGCCTGGGGTCCCATGTTGCGCCAGGTCGAACTGAACCAGCGGATCACGTTCGAACTGCTCGGGGCCGCGGCTCCGAAGACCGGGCCATCGTGAAGCAGCTCGTGGTGGTCGGCGCCGGCCTGGCGGGGCTCTACGCTTCTTGCTTGGCGGCACGTCGCGGCTCGGATGTCACGCTCCTGACCTCCGGTCGAGGAGGTCTGGGGTTGTCGTCCGGGAGGATCGAGGTCTGGTCCAGGGGCCCACCCGATCGAGCGCCTTCCGAGGCTCCGCGCGGCCATCCTTACCGTCGAGTCTCCGCCTCAGATCTCCGTGCGGCAGTCGACGAGTTCCGCGACATGATGACCGAACAGGGCTTGCCCTACGAGCAACGCCCCGGCGCCAATCTTCTTCTACCCACAGCCTTAGGGGCGTTACGGGCCGCCGCGCTGACCCCCGGATCCCAGTCCTTATCTAGGATTCCGCCGGAGGCGCAGCTTGGCGTCGCGGGCGTGGAGGGATTTCGAGACTTTTCGGCGCCGCTCGCTGCGGCCGGAAAGCTTGGGCGCAGGCCGGTGAGAGTGATTCCTGACCTGCCACCGCCCTCGCCTCCGGGACACCGAGATTTGTATTCGACTGATTTAGCCACTCAATTCGATTCCCGAGAGGATCTCGAAGAAGTCGCCCAACGCTGGAGCGTGGCGCTCCGGGGCGTCGAGGCGCTCCTAATGCCCGCTGTGCTCGGATGGCGCCACCATGCCAAGGTACACCACACCCTGGAGCAACATCTCGGCATCCCGATCGTTGAGATCCCGACGTTGCCGCCCTCGGTCCCGGGTCTCCGTCTGGAACGTGCTCTCCATCTCGCGGCGTTCGCGGCGGGCGTCGACTACGTAGAAGGTTCACGCGCCGTGGGGCGCGTCGCCGGCCGAAGCCGCGGCCGCCGCGCCGACGCGGTCGCGGCCTTCACTCCGGGAGGGATGCGTGTCTACCCGGCCCAGGCCGTGATCCTCGCCACCGGTGGCGCCCTGCATGGGGGCTGGAGGCTCAATTCAGAAGGCGAAGGCCGCGAATCGGTCTTCGGTCTACCGCTCGCCCATCAGGCTGACGGGGGAGAGTGGACTGCTCCGCAGATGGCCTCCCCGCAACCGTATTCCTATTTCGGCCTCCGGGTCGACCGAGACCTCCGTCCGCTGGCCGCCGACGGAACCCCCGCGTTCGAAAATGTGTTCGCGGCCGGGGGCATTCTCGCGGGTGCGGACCGGACGCGCGATGGATCACGTCAAGGAATCGACCTGGCCACCGCGTACCGCGCCGTCCGGGCGGCACTCGAATGAGCCAGGCGACGTCCTTCGCCGCGGATCTTTGCATCAAGTGCAATGTTTGCACGGCGGCCTGCCCGGTGGCCGCCGCGACCGATCTCTTCCCTGGGCCGAAGGCCGTCGGCCCACAATTCGAAAGATTCCGGCACCCTTCGTTACCTCTCCCGGACCACTCGGTGAGCTGGTGCTCAGGCTGCGGGGTCTGTTCACGGGTCTGTCCCCACGGCGTGCCAGTGACGGAAGTCAACTTGCAAGCCAAGGCACGCCTGGCCGAGAGCCGGCCCCTCCGCCCACGCGACTGGCTCCTCGCCCGGCCCGCCATGCTGGCGACCCTCGCGGCGCCTGGTACGGGACTAGCCAACGCCGTGCTGCAGTCCACATTTGCGCGGCGGTTTCTACAACGGGTTGCGGGCCTTGCGGAACTCGCTCCCCTACCCCCTTTTCGTTCGACCACCCTTCGCCGCATGATGCGGGCGCATCGGGCCCAGGTTCCTCCGGCGGCCCGAAGGAGCCGCAGGCCCACGGTGGCGTACTTCCACGGATGCAGTACGGACCGCTACGAATGGGAAGTCGGCGCGGCCGCCATGGCCATTCTCGAACGTCTTGGTGCGCAGGTAGTCTTGCCACCTCAGGGCTGCTGTGGACTTCCCCTCCAATCCAACGGTTTCTTCCGAGCCGCTCGCGCCTATGCTCGCCACAATGCCAGAAAGCTTCGGCCCTTCCTCGAATCCGGCATTCCGATTGTCGCTACCTCGACCTCCTGTGGCCTGGCGCTAAAGCACGAGTACCGCGCCGTATTGGGGCTGGAAGGCGAAGAGTTTGACCTGCTGGCCCAGGGAACGAATGACTTTTTCGAGCTCATCACATCCCAATTTGCTGACGAGCTCAATGACACCGGGTTTCAATGGGTGGATCGAACGGTCGTCTACCACCCTCCCTGTCAACTGCGCAGCCATGGCATCGGAACTCCGGCCCTCGAGGTCCTACGAAGAATCCCAGGCCTTCGGCTGATCCTGTCTGAGGCCGAGTGTTGCGGCGTCGCCGGCACGTACGGGCTGAAGGCGGAACAGTTCGCCGTGGCGCGACAGGTCGGATCGCCTCTGTTCGGGGAGTTGGCGCGGGAGACACCGGACTTTGTCTTGACCGATTCCGAGACGTGCCGGTGGTGGATTGGCGGCCTCGCCCATGTGCCGACGATCCATCCTTTGATGCTCGTAGCCTCCGCCATGGAACTCGCGGAGGTGCCGGTGCTCTCCGAAGGACGTGCGCGCACCTACGCTGCGCCATGACACCACCCTCCCGGCCCCTCCTCCTCCGAAACGGGTGGGTGTTCGCGTCGGCAGGAGATCCTCCTTTTGCTGGCAGCCTGCTCTTGGACGGGGGTCGGATCCGAGCCATGGGGCCTGACCGGGACGTCGCCGAATCCGCCCCCTCGGGGTGCCCGGAAATTGACCTCGGCAAGAGGACAGTTCTCCCCGGACTTGTCGACGCCCACCTTCACTTCGAACTTTACGCCCTGACCTTTGATCTGATCGATTGTGAGGCACCCTCCCTTGAAGACTGCCTGGCCCGCGTCCGGAAACGCTCCGCCTCCCTTGGCGATGGGGAGTGGGCCCGGGGCCACGGTTGGAACGACAACTCTTGGTCCCGGCCCGGGAGGCGACAGGACCTCGACGCCGTGACCGGAGCCCATCCGGCCTACTTGACCGCGAAGTCCCTGCATTCAGCGTGGGCCAACTCCGAGGCCCTCCGGCGGGCCGGCGTCACCGCCGAGACGGCGGATCCTCCCGACGGACAAATCGTGAGGCAACCCGACGGATCGCCGAGCGGAATCTTGCTCGAGGGCGCCATGGGACTGGTTTCCGCGTGCATCACACCGCCGTCGCCGGACTCGCTTGCATCGAAGATGGACACCGCCCAGGAGACTCTCTGGAGGATGGGTCTAACAGGGATCCACGACTTCGACGGTTCTCGGTGCCTTCAGGCTCTACAGCTCTTGCGCGAGCGTGGTCGGTTAGGCCTCCGAGTCTTGAAGAACATTCCCTACGCCGACTTGGAGGCCGCGATTCGAGTCGGCCTTCGCAGCGGATTTGGCGACGACTGGATTCGTCTCGGCCATGCCAAGGTGTTCGCCGACGGCGCTCTCGGCCCGCGCACCGCGGCCATGCTCCAAGCCTATGACGACGCTCCGGGCAATCTGGGAACTAGCTTCCTGGACGCGGAGGAATTGTTGGAACGGGGCCTGCGAGCCGGGGAGCACGGATGGGGGATGACGATCCACGCCATAGGCGATCGCGCCAACCACATCGTTCTCGACGCCCTTGCCGCCCTTCGAGAACAGGAGCATCTCCGCGGGTGGGCTCGACGGCGACATCGCATCGAGCACCTCCAACTCCTGCACCCATCGGACATCCCACGTCCCGCGGCCCTGGACGTGGTGGCTTCAATGCAGCCCCTCCACGCTACCTCGGACATGGAGATGGCAGATCGCGGCTGGGGAGAGCGGGTCCGCTCCGCCTACGCGTGGCGCTCGCAGCTTAGCGCCGGAGCACTCCTCGCATTTGGCTCAGATGCCCCCGTCGAGAGTCCCAATCCCTTCTGGGGACTGCACGCCGCGATCACCCGGCGACGTGCCGATGGCTCCCCCGATCCCGCGGGATGGGTTCCCCAAGAGAAACTTGATCTCTCCGAAGCGTTGGACGCGTATACTCGCGGTCCGGCTTTTGCCGCCGGATGGGAGCGGTCGGCCGGTTTTCTGGGCCCTGGCTCCTGGGCCGACCTCATCCTGCTTGACCAAGACCCCTTTCAGATTGAGCCGGACGCTGTACGAGATCTCTCTCCGGTGGGCGTCATTACGGGCGGCGAATTCCGCTTGAGGGAATTCTAGGCGAGGGAGGTGCCTTGGCCTGCGGGGCCCAATCGACGCAAGTCGCCGTCCCTGCGTGTGACTCCGAGGCGATCGAGATGCTCCAGCAGCGCCAGGGCGTACTTCCGGGACGCGCCCAGAACGTCGCGGACCTGCGCGACGGTCAGGCTTCCACGCGCCGATAACTCGTTCTTAATCCGCCCGACCATCTCCTGGTAGGCTTCGGCCCCGAAGACGATGTCCTCGGTGACTTGGATGCCCAGCCCGCTGTCGACGTAGAACGCGGCCAGTTCCGGACCCAGGGCCTGGATGCCCTCTCGCCAGGATGGCGGCGCGAACGGCGAGGCTTGATTCTTCAGGTTCCATTGTGCAAGTGCGTTTGCCTGTCCATCGTCCAACTTCGGCAGGTGTCCGGCCAAGGCAAGCCAGGCGCCGCCGTCCGCCAACTGACCGCTTGCGGCCATGGCATCGAGCAACAGATTCGCCCAGCGGGTTTCTAGCTTGAGCCGGCTCAGGACTTCAACGCGAGGCATCCCGCGCCGCAGCGGGCGTTCGCGATGGAAACGCAGCAACTCTCCGAGCACGGATTCCGTCCATTCGCGATAGCGTTCGACATCCGCCACGACGCTTGCGGCCCCGAGGGGTTCCACGGGCCCCGACCAAGCAATCAAGTTCTTCGAAGCGTGAAGTTCCCGGGCCACCGAGATGCTTTGGCTCAGGTCGAGTCCGGCCAGCACACCCAGATCCCCTACACGAGCGACCCCGGCTCGCCGGAGCCTTTCGCGAAAGACGTCCCGGGGGTCTTGGCTGAGGGTCTCTGCCAACTGCCGCAGAATCTTTGCATCCCCTCGACGGTGCCTCCGCTCTGGATGGGGTTCCGCGACCCAGCCTCCACCCACCGTCGTGCCGGGCGAAGGCCGCCTTAGAATCACATGATCGCCGCGGGCCAGGATCATCGGGCGCGCCAAGTCGAATTGCACCCACCCCGACTCCCCTGGCCGAATCCGATCCTCCCCAAGGAGGCGAGTCCGCGCGAGAGTTTGTGCCGTCCCCGCGAAGAGTTTCATCTCCTCCTGGTTCTCCACACTTTCTTCCCCTGCCTTCCAGGCGCGGACCAGGATGTCGGCTCGAGCGGTCGGGTCATAGGTGCCCTCCTTCACCAGGACGTCCCCTCGCCGAACCTCGGAGACGCTGATTCCAGAAAGGTTTACGGCCACGCGACTCCCAGGAACTGCGCTCCCCATACTCTGTCGATGCGTTTGCAAACCCCGGATCCGCGCCTTCTTCCGCTCTGGGAGGAGCTGGACTTCTTCCCCGACCGAAAGGGGTCCATCGGCAAGGGTTCCGGTCACCACGGTCCCAAACCCGGACATGGAAAACACTCGGTCGATCGCCAGCCGGGGTCTTCCGAGGTCCTTTCGCGGCGGCATGGCTCCGAACAGGGCGGCGATCGCACTCATGAGTTCGGGGATTCCCTCTCCGGTCTTCGCCGAGACCGGGATAATCGACGATCCCGCAAATCGGGTCGAGGCCAGAAAGGAGGCGACCTCCTCCATCGCCAGAGTCCGCCACTCCGGGCCGTCTGCCAGATCGATCTTCGACAGGGCGACAAGCAAGCCGGGGACTTCCATGAGGTCAAGGATTGCCACATGCTCTCGTGTCTGCGGGCGGACGCCTTCATCCGCGGCCACCACGAGCAGCGCGGCCTCGAAGCCTCCGACGCCGGCGAGCATGTTTTCGACGAAATCACGATGGCCGGGGACATCGACGATGCCGATTTCCTCTCCGCTCGGCAGCGTCAGCCAGGCAAAGCCCAGATCGATCGTCATCTGGCGCTGTTGCTCTTCCCGAAGGCGGTCCGGGTCGATCCCGGTGAGAACCCTTACGAGGGTGGACTTGCCGTGGTCGACATGACCCGAGGTTCCGAGGACATGCATCGCGACGTAGGACCGCGCCGACGCGATTCCGTCAGCGCTTCGGCGGAGGTTCCTGAAGGTCTGTGACCCATTGGCGGACCGCCGCCAAGATCTCGCTGAGGTGGCGCCGTTCGCCATCCTGGACTCCGGCGAGCGTGCTTTGAGCCTTGCGAAGAGCCTCCTGGAAGGAGGCCGATTCTTTGCCAATCCGATCGTGTATCCGCGCGTGTTCCCGCCATTGTTCATCGGCGGTCAGCTTGTGCGTGGTCCAACGGCGGTGATCTTCGGTCTCAAATGTCGCCCATTCCTGCTTGAACCGTTCCTCCGCCAAGCGCTGCATTTCTCCGATCTCCGTAATCTTGCTTTCCAGACGCATCAACGTCGCCTCGAGGTCGCGTTGAAGTTGTCGGGCGCCCCGGTCCGTCTCCCCATAGGCGTGAATCCGGGACTCGATTTGCTCTGCGCGAGTCTCGAAAGCCGTGAACCGCTTCTCCCAATCCTTCCAGCCGCGCTCGAAGTCGACCATCCGCCGTCCTTGCTGCTCGACCCATAGCTGTTGCAACTCGAGGCGTTCCGCTTCGCTGGCGGAAATCTCCCCGAGCCGGACCTCGATCCGCCGGGCACGATCTTCCACTCCATCGAAGTTGCCCCGCAGCCCTTCGTCCTTGACCTGGAGCTCGGTGACCAGGGCCAGCAGCTCCTGCATGCGCCGGTCGTCCTGGATTCCTGCTTCCTGGAGGGCATGCTGGGTGCGAGAGCGCTCCTCATCCCTCCGAAGGAGGGCATCCAACTTTTTTTCGTTGGCGTCAAGCGCTCGTGAAATCCGGATCTCCTCCTCGCGTCGGGCATCCAGGGACTCGCCCATCCCGGCGACCCGGTCCACGTCTTTCCGAAGGTCTCCCAGCGTCTTGTTGAGGTCCTTTTGATCCGCCCTTGCGAGCTGCTGGAGCTGCTTCTCCTTCTCCGTCCGCCGTTCTTCGGAGGCCTTAAGCACGCGGGAGACTTCCTGTCGATGTTTCGCCAGGGTCTCATCCAATTCCGCGATCCGCCCCGCCAAGGAGGTCAGCCGTGCGACCTCGGCGGAGAGTTCCTGATTCAACTTGCTTTGCCGGGTTACGCCCTGCTCCAATCGGGTGAGCTTGTCCCCGAGCTTGCCCACTCGGTCCGACTCTTTCAGGCGTTGATCGTCCAGCCAGGAAAGGCGTTTCTCGAATTGCGCGGGTTCCATCGAGGGTCCTCGAACGGCGAGCGCGGGCCGGCATTATAGTGCAGGAGGCGCGTCAGGGCACGAGATTTGCGAGGCCCGCCGCAGCGCGTACGAGGAACTGGATCCATGGGGTCGGGAACAAGCTCATCCCGATCCCGAGCGCGAGGCCCGCCACGTACACGGGTCCAGGCGAGGTCCCGACACCTTCGGGACGGAGGAGGTCGACTCGGCGCGTGGATCGAAGAGCCGCCGACATGATGGCGAGAGACGACAACAAGAGCACGGCAAACCCCAGTCCGTCTCCCGCCGAAAGCGCCATGAAAAGCATCAGTTTCGGGCCGAAGGCAGGCGTAAGAGGGAATCCTGCCAATGCCAGACGGCCGTACAAGTTGGCTCGCGCCTGCCACACAGATGCTCGCTCCGGCGCACCTGCCTCCCATCCCCACCCGGCCGTCGCCAATCCCACCCCCGGCAGACGCAGCGCGGTCAAAGCCACGGCGATGGGAACTCCTCGCCCGCCCGGCAATCCAAGGGCCAGGAGAAGCGAACCCGAGTCAGCCAGGACGGAATACACCGTCGACTTCCGGCTATCCGTCTCCGCGAGCGCGACCGCGGCGCCGACACAGGTGGCCAGAAGGCCTACCAGCCGGATGCCCCGGAAAACTTGGTCGCTGTTTCGCAGCCAGTCGTAACTGTCAAGGAATCGTAACGCGAGCATCATCCCGGTCGTTTGCAGCACGACCAGGATCAACACAGGCCGGACGCCCCCGGAGGCGCGAACCGCGGGGGGTAGCCAGAGGTGGAAGGGTGGGATCGCAAGAAGGATTGCGAACCCGAACAGAAGCAGCGTCGCCGCCGAGTTCGCCAGATCCGGCGTGGCGCTGGTCACGCCGGCCGTCTCGACGAACCACCCGGCCAACAAAACAACGAGCATCGCCGGTGTGGCCACCGTGACGAGCCTCATCGATGCTTCATGGAAGACGGACCCCTCCTCGCTCATCAAGACCGCGCCCGCGAGCGCCGCCAGCTCGAGAAGGACGGCGGCGAGCAGGAACGGATGGATCATGAGCGCCGAACTCAAAAGGCCGAGCATCGACCAAGCCGAAACGGCGTGAGCGCGAGTCGAAGACTTGCCACCCCCTAAGGCAAATAGGATGGCGGCCCCGAAGTATAAGCATGCGAGACCCAGGCGATTGGCCCCGTCGAGGACCAGCGCCCGGCCCAGGACCACCCAATCCGATTGAAGTTTCACCCCTTGTCCCAAGATCTCCCATGGAGCATCCAAAGGAAGGATGAGGATCCCCAGCATGATGGCAACACAAGCCGCAGGCGCCCACCAATGCCACCGGGCTTGCAACCTCGGAATCGCGAGAGCCAGCGCGGCGGCGATGGCGTTCCACCCCAGAAGAAGGAGGGGTGCACTCATGTCGGCTTCGCGGGTCCGGATAGCGAGATCAAATACGACCCAAGTAGCGCCAGCCCCAAATGGACGGCGGACAGCAGCACCGTCAGCAGGAGGGACGGCTCGAGGGGCACGTACAGCAATTCAAAACCGCACAATACGACGAGATGGCCCACGGTCGTCGTCACGGTATCGGTCGATAAGCCCATTTGCAGAGCCCCCAACGACATCACCCACAAAGACCCGAATAGGATCGCGGGCGACAATGGCAGAGCGGCCAAGACCCCCAGCCCCACGAGGCCAGACGCGGGAATCAGGACCAAGAGAGTCGCGGCCACTCGAAAGCCTAAACCGGTCGGGATGGCTCCAATGGAAGGAAGGGTCCGGCTCGATTCATGCGAGGTGGCCCTCAAGAGGATCGCCACAACGGCGGCCCCTACCACCCCTTTCGCCAGCGCGATCGGGAGCGCGACATTCATAGCCAATTGCAGGACCAGGAAGAGATAGAGACCGGCGAGGGCAATTAGGATCGGTCGGCGGCCATCAAGAAGGACGGTCAGTGCGGCCGCCAAGGCGCCGGCGACGGAAGGAAGGACGTCGACGGCGTTCACGTGGGGCCCCCTTGAAAGAGCAGGAGCGCGAGTAGGATCACCCACGCCCAGAGGATTCCAGCTCCGCCTTCAAGAAGCCCCATCAAGGAGCGTACTCCACCGCCGATGCTGTCTGCAATTCGCGCCCAACCCGCCGCGATCGGCGCAGGGTCTAACCAGTCGAGTGCCCGGACTCCGCGGCGGCGTGTGCTCCCTTGCCGTCGCTCTGGGGCCAGAACGACGACGGAGAGCCCGACGGCGCCAAGGGCCAGCAGAGCTGAACCGAGGGAGATCTCGGGAAACCCGCGCAGCCCGACCCCAATACCGACTATGGCAGGCAGAGCTAGCGCCAGGCGAGAAAGCGAGTGAGCCAGGAGGTCATCCATCCCTCCAGTACCAGGGGTCGCGAATAAGGGTCGGCACACCACGACCCCAACCGCGGCCGAGCCGACCGTCAGGACCGCGAGTCCAATCGCGGTGGTTGCCATGGTCTCGGCCGCGATCGAAGTGAAGAGAACGAGCACTCCGACCGCCGGAACACCCCACAGGCGATCCCATCCCCCTCGAATGACAAGCGACCGAGTTGCGAGGACGCTGAGGAGTACGACGGCGGCGAGCCAGAAGAGGCCGAGTACAGCGGATGGGTTGTTGGACGCCGCGGCCAGAAGCCCTAAAGACGCCACCGCAGTCGCGATCGTGCTTGTGAGCGCCTTCGGTCGGAGAAACGAGCGGGACAGGGCAAACAGAGCCAGAAGTCCAGCGACGGCGAAGAGCCATGGCTCGGCAGGCGATTCTCCCCGCCCCCGTATCGCCTCGGCTATGAGCTTGAGGCCGACTGCAATCGGAAGGAGACCCGTCGTGAAGAGGTAACCTGATTCGACCGGATCCGACTCCCTCGCCGCCGCGATCACCGGCGCCATCCAGAGCGCGAAGAGCGCCAGCTGCACAGCGTGGGCGGGCCAAGAAGAACCGCTCGATACCAGGGCCGACGGGACCAAAACCAGAACGACGACCCAGGCAAGTGTGGCGACCCCACGCCCTGCCAGGTCTGCCCCGCGCCCAGGGTCGCCGCGGCTACGCCATTGGGCGTGCCCAATGAACACGGCGAGGAGAATTGCCAGCGTCAGCGCGTTCCCCGAAAGGAGGGCGCCCAGACTGATTGCGCCCGCTGTGAGGATCCGTACGATTCCGGCAGTCTCGATCCGGGTCGAATCCGCCGCGTGCGCAAGAAGGAGAATCAGAATCCCCGATAGGACGAGTACCTCGATCCGCCATTCAACGTCGAGCATCGCAAACGCGATCCGGCCCGTGGGGCCAGACACAAATGGCCATTCTTGCAACACGTAGACTTCGGAAAGCCCGCGGGCCTGCACGAGGCCCGCAAGCCATGCCGCAACTCCGGACGACAGCGCGGCCACCCAGGGTGCCCGTCCGCCACGCCGACGCAACGCGGCCGTCACGGCTGCGCCGAGGAGGAGCAGAACCATCGCGATCACGGATCCGAGTCTTGGATCATCAGCGAATTCATGGCCCGGAGAGCGGGTAGCTTACCACGCAGAACGTGAGCTCCCGCGGCCGATGCTATACTCGCACCGAAGATCCATGCCGCAGGGAAGAGTTCTTCAGATCCACCTCAAAGTTGGCCGTCGGCGCCCGATGCAGCGTGTACCGCTCGCGAACGCGGTGGCCGGAAAGGGCCTCGTCGGAGACGTGGCTTTCGGGCGGGCTCGCCGTCAACTCCTGCTCACGGATCTGGCGGACCTCGACCACTTTCACCTTCAACCGGGGGAAGTTCGTGAAAACATTACCTTGGCCGGCGTCCCTTTGGCGGACTTGCCCCGGGGAAGCCGCCTCCAACTCGGCGATGTGACCGTCGAAATCACGGGCGATTGCACACCCTGCGAGCAGCTCGAGGACCTTCGGCCCGGCCTCCAAGAAGACATCCGGGGGCGACGCGGGATGCTGGCGCGGGTTGTCAAGGGCGGCATGTTACGCGAGGGGGACCCCGCATACCTCGATTCTTCGGACTCGTAGCTCGCACAGCGTTCCGGACATGGGCCGAAGGTCTCCCTGACAGGCCCCCTGTCGACCCGTAGAATTCAACCCACGAAGACCCTTTTCACCCATGACCGATTGGACCGGACGAACCCTGGATCGGGTGACCTTGCGTCGCCTCATCGGCCGCGGCGGCATGGCGGAGATCTACCTAGCCCAGGACTTGTCACTGGGGCGCCTGGTCGCCGTCAAACTCCTGTATGGCCACCTCGTGGCGGACTCGGCCTCGCTCAAGCGATTCCGGGAAGAGGCGCGGGCGATCGCTTCCTTGCGCCATCCCCACATCGTCCAGGTATACGATTTCGACGTGTTCGAGGACCGTCCCTATATTGTCATGGAGTACATCGAAGGGGTCTCGCTGGCCGAGGTCGTCCAGCGCACCCAGACCCTCGGCTCTGGCCTCCCCCTGCCCGTTATCCTGGTTCTGATCGACCAGCTCGCCTCCGCCCTCGAGTACGCCCACGGAAAGGGGATCATTCACCGGGATGTGAAACCATCGAACATCATGCTGCGCAACCCTTCCTCGGAGATCGCTTCGGTCTCCTTTTCCGCCGAGCCAAATTCCGTTCTCACCGACTTCGGCATCGCGCGCATTGCCGGCACAACGTCACAGACAGCCTCCGGCGCCGTGCTGGGCACTCCGGCGTACATGAGTCCGGAACAGGTCCGCGGGCAGGCCGTCGATGCGAGGTCGGACGTTTACTCCCTTGGCTGTGTGGCCTATGAACTCATTGCGGGCCGGTCGCCATTCGCGTCTGCCGACGACACGATGGCCGCAATTCTCTTCCGGCAAGCTTTCGAGGCGGCCCCGGCGCTGCCAACTGCATACGCCCATCTGCAGCCCGTGTTGGACCGCGCCCTCGCCAAGGAGCCATCCGACCGTTACTTACACGCTGGTGCTTTCGTGTCGGACTTTGGAAACAACCTCCATGGCGACGAGATTGGCCATCGGGACACACTGCGGCTCCTCAGCTCAAGCCGACCTGGCCCGGCGTCGCCGCCCGCTCGGGCCGAAGTTCAGCGGCGGAGGTCGCTCGGCTGGACCATGCTCGTCGTCGCGCTGTCCGCCATCGTGGTCGGCGCACTCGTTTCCTCTGGCACCGGTTCCGGGACGGTCGGAGCGACTCCAACGACGGCGAGCCTCGCGGCCATTCCTGCCTCGCCTACGTCGGCGATCGATGCCGACGCTATCCAACGTACATCCTCCGTCACAGCTTCTCCCACCTCGAGCCCCAGTGTGTCTCCCGTGGTTGGATCCACAGCCGGTAGCAGCTCAACGCCCGGCCCTCTGCCCACGCCCACGCGCACGCCCGCCTCCACTCCCTTGATCCCAACTCCCAGTCTGCTTCCTAGTCTCGTCCCCAGCCTCCCCTTACCGCTTCCCTGATCTCTACGGGCCGGAGGCAACGTATAATCTCGGCCCTTCCATCGGACCGCCGTTGCTATGGCGTCAAACCAAACCAGACCGATCCGCATGGATGGCCGGCATCTCGTGCCCGAAGATGTGGAGCGCGTGGCTCGCTACGGGGCCAAGGTTTCCCTCGCCCCGAGTGCGAAGCGCAGAATCTCCCGCAGCGCGGCGTGGGTGAGGCAGCTGGCTCGTCGTAGCCGGCCCACCTATGGGGTGACGACGGGCCTGGGGGCCTTTGTCAATCGCCGCGTCGATCCATCCCAGGCTGCCGAGCTCTCCCGCAATCTCATCCTGAGCCACTCGGCCGGGCTCGGGCCTCCATTCGATCTCGACATTATTCGCGGGGCCATGCTTCTCCGACTCAACACGTTGGCAAAAGGTCTCTCCGGCGTGCGGCCGGAGGTGACGGACGCTCTCGTCGTGATGCTCAATCGGGGCTTCACGCCCTGGGTGCCATCCCAGGGGTCGCTAGGGGCATCTGGGGACCTCGCACCGCTGGCCCACCTGGCCCTCTCGTTTACGACGGGCCCGGGCGGGGTCTCCCCGCATGCGCAGGCCCAGTACGAAGGGGAGCTCCTCCCTGCACGAGAGGCCCTCAAGCGGGCAGGCATCACACCGGTCCGGCTCTCGCCAAAGGAAGGTCTGTCGCTGACGAACGGCCCCGCGTTTTCGACCGCGATGCTCGCTCTCGATTGGATGGACGCGGGACGGTTGCTTGCCTCCGCCGAGGTGGCTTCGGCGATGGCCCTGGAGGCGCTTGGAGGGGCCGCGGCCGCGTTCGACCCTCGACTTCACCTCGCCCGGGGGCACGCAGGGCAGATCTCCGTTGCCCGTCGCCTGCGAGCGCTCACCCTGGGCTCGCAGGTGCTCGATCGTAACGCGGGTCTTCAGGACGCCTATTCCCTTCGCTGTATTCCTCAGATCCTGGGCCCAGTTTGGGAAGCGCATACTTTTGTTCAAGGCCTGCTGACTCAGGAGCTCAACGCGGCAACCGACAATCCATTGCTATTCGAAGGAAAGGCCGTTTCCGGGGGCAATTTCCACGGGGCTCCGATTGCGCTGGCCGCTGACCTGCTCAAGACCGCGCTGACCGCGGCAGGCGCACTCGCCGAACGGCAGATCGACCGACTCGTCTCGGCTCCCGCGCAGACGGGTTTGCCGCCCATGCTTGTGGGCCGTCCAGGGAAGGCCGGCCTCCAGTCCGGCTTGATGATGCTCCAGTACACCGCCGCGGCCCTATGTCTTGAAAACCGCTCCCTGGCGGCCCCCGATTCTGTTCATTCCCTGCCTACGTCTGGTGGCCAGGAGGACCTGAATCCCAACGCGGCCACAGCCGCTAAGAACCTCCATCGAATCGTCAACAACCTCCGTTTCATCTTGGCCATCGAGTTCGTGGCCGCCGCCCAAGCCCTCGATCTTCTTCCCGCGCCCGCGATCCGAAAACTCGGACGCGGGGTTCAACGGGCGCATACCTCCATCCGATCGCGGATCCCGTTCCTGGCAAGGGATGAGCCTCTCTCGCCGCACATCGAGGCCCTCGCCCTCATGCTCAGGACTTCCGAGTGGCTGCCATAGACCCCGGAGAGGAAAAACTCCGCCTGCTATAATTCACCAAGCTCCTCTTGGCTCTCCGTAACGCGGGATCTCCGATGCACCCGATCTCCCCTGTCAAAGGGACACGCGATTTCTTCCCCGAGCAACAAGCCCGACGGCGCTGGCTCGCGGAAAAGATCCGCGCCGCATCGCAGGCTTTCGGCTATCACGAGTACGAAGCCCCCTACCTCGAACGGCTTGACCTTTACGCGGCTCGGTCGGGCGAGGAGCTTGTCCGCGAGCAATCCTTTGTTTTTCAGGACCGGGGCGGCGATTGGATCGTGTTGCGCCCGGAGCTTACGCCGAGCTTGGCGCGTATGGTGGCTATGCGCAAATCCACACTGGCGCTACCGCTACGCTGGTGGGCGTACGGCCCTTTTTGGCGTTACGAAAAACCCCAGAAAGGCAGGTCCAGAGAGTTCTGGCAGTGGAACATCGATCTCCTCGGGATTGATTCCCCTTGGGCGGACGCGGAGTTGGTCGCCATCGCGGCCCACTTCTTTCGCTCGGTGGGCCTGGGCCCGGACCGGATCCAGATCTCGGTCAACGACCGCCGTCTCGTCGAGAGGCAGATGGACAGCCTGTCGATCCCGAAGGACCTCAGGCCGGAGGTCTTGCATTGGATTGACCGCCGGGAGAGCTCGCATGGATCGCAAAGGCCCGAGGCGCTGGTAGGCGCCGGCCTGACCTCACGTCAAGCCGAAGGGGTGCGGGGCCTCCTCGACCAAAGAGACGCCTGGCGCAACTCCGAGGAGCTAGCCGCCTTCTTCGATGGGATTTCGGCCATGGGGGCGTCGGACTACGTGGTGTACTCGCCCTCCATCGTTCGTGGCCTCGATTACTACACCGGCACCGTCTTCGAGGCACGCGATACAACCGGAGGTCTGCGCGCGATCCTAGGAGGCGGCCGCTACGACGACCTCGTGGGGGATGTGGGCGGCGAACGTTTGCCCGGAGTCGGTTTTGCGATGGGCGATGTCGTCCTCAGTTTGATCTTGGAGGAGACCGGGGCTTTCCCAGATCTCGCGCCGGCTCCAACCCAGGTGCTGGTCTTGTCCTTCCCCGAGGTTTCCGACGCGCATTCGGTGCAGCTGGCCGGCGAGTTACGAGCTGCCGGCCTCCGCGCCGAGTGGTATCCGGCGCAGGACCGCGTCCCCAAACAGTTGAAGTACGCCGACCGTAACCGTATCCCGATCGCCGCGCTCCTGGGTCCCCAGGAAGTCGAAGGTGGGCAGGTGACTCTGAAAGACTTGCGAGGCGGCACGCAGGTAACCATTCCTCGGGCCGAAGCCGCCGCAACGGCTCTCGCCTGGCTGGCAGGGCCCGCCACTTCTTCCTGATCGCGACCCGCGTGCTACAATCGCGAAAGAGTCGGCCAAGGCTCCTTCTCGGCACTGTCGGAGGGCGAAGTGTCGGAAACCCCGATGACCTGCGTTGCCTGCGGCAAAGTAGTGTTGCGGGAAAGCTTGAGCGTCTGCCCGCAATGCGGAAGAGACCTCCACCCTGCGGCCGAGGAGGTCGCCCGTTCGAGGCACCGGGGGCGGTTTGACCCGCCGGCAGAGGGACGCGGCCTGGTTTCATCGATTGTGGAGCGATTGAGAAAAGTTTTCCGCGGCTAGGGCCACTCGTCGTCTTGGACGCAGCGCCGCGTGGTCAAGTTTCATGGTGCCCATGGTGTAACGGCAGCACGGCACACTGTGGATGTGCCAGTACGGGTTCGAAACCCGTTGGGCACCCCAGACATCATCCTCCTCCTCGCCCCTCCTCAAGGCCTACCGACTCCACGCAACGAGTCTAAGCCGGTCCTCGGCAGGTCACGCTTGGGGGGCTTGTTGATGCGTTGCCCTTGACAGGGGCTCATTAAGGACCTACTATTGGCGTCGAACCGGGTGTGGCCCGCCACGGATACGGCAGGACCCCCCGCCGAGGAGCGATCGGACCTCGCTCATCATGAGAACAAAGGGAGTGGGTCGGCCGCATAAGATGGGCTGGCCGAGTTTGGCGCAGACAACCCGACCGTTTCGGTCGAAGAGAGCCATCCTCAACGAGTTTGAACGGGGATGTGCTCTCGAAATGTTTAATGGACATGACCTAGACGAGGAGAATCTCGATGACCGATAGGCAAGAGACTTCGCTCGAAAGCGACAAACCGCCCAATCCCCAGGGCCTTCGACCCGCCCCGTGGAGGATCGCCCTTGTGGCGAACCTCCGCGACGACCTCCCTTGGGACCCGACGGCCCCTCCGGACGCCGGCGCGGAGTTCGATAGGCCCGAAACTCTCGAGGCTCTGACGGAAGCGCTGGAATCGGACGGTCACTACGTCCATTTTCTGGCGGCGGATTCTTCCTTGCCGGAGGCGCTGACCCGGCTTCGCCCCCACATCGTTTTCAATATTGCCGAAGGCCTGGGCGGAGACGCGCGTGAGGCCCACGTACCCGCACTGCTCGAGCTCCTGCGTACCCCCTACACGGCCTCTCGAGTGTTAGCCCATGCGATTTCTTTGGATAAGGTGCAGACCAAACGAATCTGGAAGGCGGTCGGCCTCCCCACGCCCCGTTTCTGGGAGTTCGCCAGTGAGGCGGACGCCTCGCGCGCCTCACTTCGGTATCCGGTCTTCGTGAAACCCGCCCGGGAAGGGACCGGCATGGGTATCGACGCCGGCGCCGTGGTGAAGAACAAACGTGAGCTGGTCCGCCGAGTGGAATGGGTGACGCGTACCTACCTGCAGCCGGCCCTTGTGGAGGAGTTCCTCCCCGGCCGCGAGTTCACCGTAGGTTTTATCGGACGCCTCGGGCCGCGAGAGGGCCGACGGCGGCCATGGCTCTATGACGATCTTGGGTATCACTTTTTCCCTGTCTTGGAGATCGACAGCCAGGCCGCGGTGAGCCCTGGGATCTACGGGCATGACGCCAAAGCCCGCGACCTCCAGGACGAAGGCGCCCCTGGCTACCTCTGCCCGGCCGATATCCCTGAGGCTCTACGCGCGCAGCTTGTCGATCTTGCGAGGCAAGCGGCAGAAGCGATTGGGACTCTCGACGTAGCGCGGATCGACTTCCGTTTGGGGGTCGACGGCCAGCCCTATCTATTGGAGATCAACACTCTGCCAGGATTGAACCCGACCGTCAGCGACCTGTGCATGATGGCCACCGCCGAGGGCATGCCATACCGAACGCTGATCACGGAAATCCTCTATCTGGCCGCGGACCGATATGGGTTGCCCTTCGCCCCCAAGGTACTGCCCGATTCGGACGAGGGCGCCTTGGCCGCTCGGTACTCTCCGGTTACAATCTCACGGTCGCGCTAGCTCGTAGAGAACTGCGGGCAAAAAATGGCCAAGCGAGAGTTTCCGAGCAAGCGGGCGCCGATCTATGCGTCCGTGCCGGACGAACAATGGAATAACTGGCGTTGGCAGCTCAGCCACCGGCTGAACTCCGTCGAGGATTTCGAGCCGGTCCTGCCCCTTACCGACAGCGAACGCCGCGCTCTGAAGGCTCCGAACCTCTTCCGCGTCGACATCACGCCGTATTTCATCTCCCTGATTGACCCGGACGATCCGGCCGACCCGATCCGGCTCCAGGTCATGCCGACCGATCGCGAAATGGTCCCCTTCACAGGCATGATCGAGGATTCCTTGGCCGAGGACGCGCACTCTCCCGTTCCCGGCCTGGTCCACCGTTATCCGGACCGTGTCCTCATGCTCGTCACGACGTCGTGCGCATCGTACTGTCGGTACTGTACACGATCACGCATCGTAGGCGACCCTTCCGAGACCTTCTCCCGCGCGGAGTTTGAACTCCAGCTAGATTACCTGCGCAAGACGCCCCAGGTGCGCGACGTCTTGCTCTCCGGGGGCGATCCGCTCGCCCTGGCGCCGAAATTGCTCGAGGAGCTGCTGGGCCGCCTGCGCGAGATCGAGCACATCGAGATCATTCGCATCGGCTCACGCGTGCCCGTCTTCCTTCCGATGCGAGTCGACGACGAGCTGTGCGACGTCTTGCAGCGACATCATCCGTTGTGGCTCAACATCCATGTCAACCACTCCAATGAGATCACCCAAGAGCTCGCGAGTGCCTGCGACCGTCTCAGCCGCGCCGGCATTCCCCTTGGGAATCAATCGGTCCTCTTGGCCGGCATCAACGACTGCGTCCACATTCAACGCCAGCTGGTCCACGATTTGACGCGGATTCGGGTCCGGCCGTACTACTTGTACCAGTGCGACCTGGTGCCGGGTTCGGGACACTTCCGCACTCCGGTGGCCACGGGGATTGAGATTATGGAGGGCCTGCGCGGCCACACTTCCGGCTACGCCATTCCGACCTTCGTCGTGGACGCACCCGGAGGCGGCGGCAAGATCCCGGTCGCGCCCAACTACCAGATCAGCCAATCGGATCACAAAGTCGTCTTGCGGAATTTCGAGGGATTCATCTCCACCTACGAGGAGCCCCTCGAATACACGCCCCACGACCCGAAGACCTGCGCGTACTGCCGGGCCAAGCGGACGGAGCCGGGCCAATCCGGCGTCGCGGGTCTGCTCGAGGGTGACGGCATGGTGATCAAGCCGGAAGGGTTCGACCAGGTCCACGCCCGGGGCGGCCAGCCTCACCGCTTGCGCATCGACCCGGAGAAATGGAAGCCACGCGGGATTGGCGGGAACGGCTCCAGCCTGACTGTGGCGCCTCCAGAGCCCGCCTCCGAAGAGGATTAGCTCCTCTTCCCCTGAGTATCGGTTCCCGGCGGCCCTCCCCTACCGAGGGCCGCTTGTGATTTGGAGACCGGGTATCGCCCGTGTCCGGGTAGACTTAGCCAGCGGCTTTCGCGCGTTCTCACAGGGACATGAAGATGAACTTGAAAGGTTCAGCCCACCTGAAGGCCCCGCGCTCCGTGGTCTGGCAATTTCTGGTGGACGCGCAAGCGGTCAGCCAGTGCGCGCCAGGACTCGAATCCCTTGAGATCCGCGAGCCGGGCAAGAAATTCCGGGCGGTAGCCGCAGTCGGCCTGGGCGCCATGCGGGCTCGCTTCGCACTGGATGTCGAGTGGGTGGAACTCATCGAGCCGACGATGGCCCGAATGGCGGTCCATGGCACCGCGCCCGGGAGTGTAGCCGACGTCACCAGCCAGATCGATCTCCGTGAGACCAAACCCGGTGAGACCGATCTCGAATGGTCGGCGGATGTTACCTTGCACGGGACGCTCGCCGGGCTCGCCTCTCGGTTGATGGGGAGCGCGTCGCACAAGTTGAGCGGTGAGTTTTTCGAGTGTGTGCGCAGGCACGTCGAGGCGCCTCCTCCTGCTACCTGACACTCGCCACCCCGTAAAGGCAGGTTCGCGGCTGCGCCCCGCTCGCATCAGACCACTCCGCTCACACGAAGGCCCGCGATCCGTTCGGTCGAATACCCCAGGACTCCGGCGAGAATCTCCTCCGAATGTTGTCCCAAAAGGGGAGGCGCCATCCGGATCCGAACCGATTCGCCGGAGATCTTGAAGGGAGACCCGACCATGGAAAGCAGACCGGCCGTCGGATGTTGAGCTTCCACCAGCATGTCCCGCTCCCGCACGTACGGATCGGCAAATACCTGATCCAATGTCCGGATGGGTCCGGCGGGTATCCCCGACCGCCGGCAAACCTCTAGCCATTCTGCGACGGTCCGCTGCGAAAAGATCCCCTGCAGAGCCGCCACGAGTTCCACGCGGTGGGAAAGCCTATTAGGATTGGTCGCGAAGCGCGGGTCGGAGCTCCACTCAGGCTGCTGGACCGCTTCACAAAACCGCCGCCACTGCAGATCATTTCCCGCGGCAAATGCGAAGTACCCATCCCGAGCCTGGAAAGCTTGATACGGAACAATATTCGGGTGGGCGTTCCCGAAGCGGCGCGGTACCTGGCCGGTGACCAGGAAGTTGCTCGCGACATAGGAAAGAAGTGAAATTTGGGAGTCCATGAGCGAGATGTCAATCCGCTGTCCGCCGCCTCCCCTTTCCCGACCGAAAAGGGCCGCCAGGATGGCCGTGGCGGCGTAGATCCCGGCCGACAGATCGGCGATGGCGACTCCTGCCCGATACGGCTCCCCGTCCTCGGGGCCCGTCAAACTCATGAAGCCCCCCTCGGCTTGAACGATGAAGTCGTACCCTGGGCGTTCCCGCGCCGACCCCGTCCCGCCATAGCCTGTGATCGAGCAGATGATCAGTTCTGGCCGCCGCCGCTCAAGCTCCTCGGGTCCCAGTCCCCACGCGTCCAGCGTTCCGGACTTGAAGTTTTCCACCAGCACATCTGCCCAAGCCACCAAATCGCGGAGGACGTCTCTCCCGGCGGGGTCTTTCAGATCGAGAGTGAGACTTCGCTTGTTGCGGTTTGCGGAAAGAAAATACGCCGACTCCCCACCCTGCGCGAAGGGCGGCCCCCAGCCTCGCGTATCATCCCCTCGGCCAGGCGCCTCGACCTTGACGACGTCCGCCCCCAGGTCCCCTAGCATCATCGTACAGAAGGGGCCCGCCAGGACGCGAGTCAGGTCTAGAACCCGGATTCCGTCGAGCAGAGACTTCGAACCACCCAAGGATGCCTCCTTCCCCCCCGTCCGACTTGACGAACCAGGACCCTCTCTACGAGCGACGGATTATACAAAGCCGGGACCGGCCATCGAGGCGCACCGGGACCCGGACCGCCCCACCTCCGCGCCTTGGCATGCAGGCGCACCCGGGGCATAATGGCGAATCTGCCTGGCCTGCACCCAATCCCTGATGAAGCCCGCCCCATTTGACTACGTGTGTCCGGATACCCTAGAGGAGGCGCTTACCCTGTTGGCTCGAGCCGGGGGAGAGGCCAAGGTGATCGCCGGCGGACAGAGCCTGATCCCGGCGATGAACTTCCGAATCTTCCAACCCAAGGTCCTCATCGACCTCAACCGAATCAAGGACCTCAGCTTCGTGCGCGAGGGCAACGGAGCCGGTATCCGCCTGGGCGCCATGACACGCCAGAGGACGCTGGAACGGGATCCCGCCATACGCACCATCGCGCCGCTGATTAACGAAGCCATGCCCCATGTTGCTCACCCGCAGATTCGCAATCGCGGGACCTTCGGAGGCAGCCTGGCGCATGCCGACCCTGCCGCCGAGCTGCCCGCCATTCTGGTTGCACTCCAGGGGCAGCTGCGCGCCGTCCGTGCCGGGAGTGAGCGTTGGATTGAGGCCGAAGCCTTCTTCATGGGCATGTTTGCCACCAGCCTGGAGCCCGACGAGATCCTAGCCGAAGTTGCGATCCCTCCGCTGCCGGCCCGAACCGGGTCAGCCTTCCTCGAGGTCGCCCGGCGGCGTGGGGACTACGCCTTGGCCGGCTTGGCCTCAATCCTGACGATTGGCGCAGATGGCACGTGCCAGGCGGCGAGATTGGTGTACCTGAATGCAGGCGACGCGCCCCGTCCGGCGCCTCGAGCGGCGGCGCTCCTGATCGGTCAACGCCCGACTCCGTCCCTTTTCGAGGCGGCCGCAGAACTCGCCTCCTCGGAATTGGAGCCGCCCGGGACTCTTCAGGCATCGCCCGCTTTTCAGCTCCACCTTGCCCGAGTCCTGACCCGGCGCGCCTTGGCTGTGGCACACGAGCGTGCCAGGGATCTAACCCCATGACCGCGCCGACGGGGTCCATCGGCCGGAGCCTACAAGTATCCGTCCTCGTCAACGGGACCCGGCATCAACGCCAGGTGGAATCGCGATTGCTGTTAAGCGATTTCCTGCGGCAGGACCTCGGTCTCGCCGGCACCCACATCGGTTGTGAGCACGGGGTGTGCGGAGCCTGCACCGTCCTCTTCGATGGTGAACCGGTACGCTCGTGCATCATGCTGGCCGTCCAAGCGGATGGCCACGAGATTCAGACCGTCGAGGACCTGGCCGCTGCGGACAGAACTCTTTCGACGCTGCAAGAGGCCTTTTGGGATGCCCACGCGCTCCAGTGCGGTTTTTGCACGCCAGGGTTCTTGATGACCCTGACCGCTTTCCTTCGTGAGCAACCGCATCCGACGCGGCCGCAGATTCGCGAGGCGATTTCCGGAAATCTTTGCCGGTGCACCGGCTATCAACATATCGTAGATGCCGTCGAACTGGCCGCCACACGCACAGCGCCGGTCAAGAAACCGTGAAACGGCCCCGGCCCGCCATCGAGTTGCCATGAGGCCAGAACTGCGCACCCGAGCCTCGCCGGAAGCCCCGTCGCCGGCCAAACTCCCGTCCCTCCTGGAGCGTTCGGCGATCTCCAAGCAGGGAGGGACTCAACCAGCTGCCATGCTCGATATCCTCGAGCGCGATTTCAACGCGCTCGAGCCTTCCATCCAGGCCTTCTTGCCTGAAGTCGACCGGTTTGGGCGCGTTCGTCGTGAAGCGCGAGCGCAAGAAACCGATCCACCCGAGGCATCCAAGCGCGGGCCCCTGTTCGGTGTCCCGATTGGGGTCAAGGACGTCTTCCATGTACGAGGTTTTCCCACTACCGCGGGCAGCCGCGTTCCTCTCGAAGAGATCTCCGGCGAGCAAGGCGATGCAGTTTCGAGATTGACGGCCGCCGGCGCACTGATCCTGGGCAAGACCGTGACGACAGAGTTCGCTTACTTTGCGCCGGGTCCGACCCGGAATCCTCGCAATCTAAACCACACCCCGGGAGGGTCTTCGAGCGGATCCGCGGCCGCTGTGGCCACCCGTTTGGCTCCCCTGGCCCTCGGCACACAGACCATTGGGTCGATCATTCGACCGGCCGCCTTCTGCGGCATCGTGGGGTTCAAGCCCAGTCAGGGCCGGATCCCCATCACCGGCCTTGTCCCGCTCGCCCCCACTCTCGACCAAGTGGGATATTTCACAATCGATGTCGTCGATGCGGAATTGGTAGCCCCCCTCCTTGTGAGCGATTGGGTGCCCTCCGGACTTGATCGTCCGCCTGTCCTAGGGATACCTGTTGGCTCATACCTGGATGCAGCAGATCTCGCGGCGCGATCTCAGTTCCGAAGTACTCTGGCCCTCCTTCTTCAACACAACTACTCCCTCATCGAGGTCCCATTTCCCGGCGATTTCGATACCCTGCGCGCTCGCCATCAGACGATTCTCGCGGCCGAAGCTGCCGCCGTCCATTCCCATTGGTTCGCCAAGTACGCCGACCGGTACCACTCGAGGACCGCAGACTTGATTGTGGAGGGAAGAACGATTGAGACGAGCGATCTCGACAAGGCGCGTCGCGAACGGCTCGAGTGGACCTCCCGCATGACGGATGACATGGCCCGATCTGGGATCGACCTTTGGGTCTCCCCCTCAGCTCCGGGAACTGCACCAGAGGGCCTCGCGTTCACAGGCGATCCGGTGATGAACGTTCCCTGGACCCATGCTGGAACGCCTACCCTTACCCTGCCTTCCGGGGAGGATTCGCGGCACCTACCTTATGGCCTACAACTCGTAGGCAGGCCGGGCTCGGACGAGGCGCTGCTCGCGTGGGCGGTCGGTATCGAACAAGCCCTCGCGGTGGCAGGTTAGCCCATGGCCAGCCCTTCCCTGGTGAGCGAAATCCGACGCGGGTCCTACTACGACTCCGTTGTCCTCATGCAGCTTCAGCGCGGGCTGGTCTCCCTTGCCGGCGTCGCCGATGCGGGCGTTGTGATGGCGACCCCGGCCAACCTCGATCTTCTGCGGGAGAGCGAGCTCCTTCCGGAGGCGATCCGAGCCGGCGCGGAGGATCTTCTGATCGTCGTCAAGGCCGAAGATGAGGCTGCAGCGCGTCAGGCGTTGAGTCAGGTCGACACGCTGCTCCAGCGCCGGTCCAGCGCGGTCGATCAAGCCTTTGCTCCGAAGAGCCTTTCCGGTGCCATGAAGATGGCGCCGGATTCCGACTGGGTACTCATCTCCGTCCCCGGCAAATACGCAGCTCAGGTGGCGCGAGAGAGCCTTGCCCTCGGCTTGCACGTTTTCCTTTACTCCGACAACGTTTCGATCGAGGACGAGGTAGCCCTCAAGTCGGAGGCGCTTGCCGCGGGGCGACTCGTGATGGGCCCCGACTGCGGGACCGCCATCGTCCACGGCGTGGGGCTGGGTTTCGCCAATCGTGTGCGCAGAGGCGCCGTGGGGGTCGTGGCGGCATCGGGAACCGGCTTGCAGGCCTTCTCGAGCCAGCTTCATGCTCTGGGAGGAGGAATCTCGCAAGCGCTTGGGACGGGCAGCCACGACATGTCCGGCAGGGTCCGCGGTGTCACGACGCTTCAGGCACTGGCCTACCTCGCGGCAGACGAGGCGACGGAGGTCATCGTGCTAATCTCCAAACCCCCCGATCCAGACCTCGCGGCCCAGGTCCTGTCCGCGGCTCGAGGATCTGGAAAGCCGACCGTCATCTACTTTCTAGGATACGCCGCGCCGGGGCGAATTCTTGGCAACCTGCATTTCGCCGCCAGCCTCGAGGAGGCTTCCGAACTAGCTCACGGCTTGGCCCAATCCACCACCGACCGGCCCGCGCCTGATCGCGCCGCCTTGCGCCCGAGTGGCCAAATCCGCGGCTTGTTCTCCGGCGGGACGCTAGCGGCCGAGTTTCTCCAGACCCTTCAAGCTCTCGTCTATCCGATCTACTCGAATGTCCCTCTTCATCCGACCCAACTCTTGGAGAACCCCCTTCACAGTCGGGAGCACACGATCCTTGACCTCGGGGACGACCAATTCACGGTGGGGCGTTTGCATCCGATGCTGGACAACGATTTGAGGATTCGGCGGATGAGACAGGAGGCCGCCGACCCGTCGGTGGGCGTGATTGTCCTCGATGTGGTCCTTGGTATGGGCTCACACCCCGATCCCGCGTCCGAGCTCGGCCCTGCCATGGAGGCTGCGATTCGCCTGCGCCCAGCCTTGGTCTTTGGTGTCATCCTGGTTGGGACGGATGAAGACCCACAAGGTCGGTCTGTGCAGGAGGAGCGACTGCGCGCCGCGGGCGCCCAGGTCTTCACCTCCGTCAGAAAGCTTGCCGAGTTCGCCGCGGATCACGCCGACGCCTCCCCCGTCTCTACCGGCGTGGTACCGGAGCTGACCGCCCCGCTCCAGGCCGTCAATATCGGGCTGGTCTCCTTCTTTGAGAGTCTGGTTGCACAAGGGGCTCAGGCCATTCACGTCGACTGGCGACCCCCAGCGGGCGGCGATCAGGACCTCATGGAGATCCTGGCCCGCCTGGGAGCCTGAGGAGGGCGCGTGATCGAGATCGACAAGGCGAACGCGAACGCTCTGGAGCGCATGATGTCCGCCAGACCGATGTTGGTCTCGGTGGGGCCGGCCCGCGAGCTCATCCCCGGAATGCGCGAAAACCTGCTTCTCCATGCCGGCCCGCCGATCGAGTGGCCCCGCATGTCGGGCCCCCTACGAGGCGCGGTGATCGGAGCGCTTCTCTTCGAGGGCCTGGCGCCCGACGAGCGACACGCGCAGGCGATGGCGGAGAAGGGCGAAATCGACTTCTCTCCATGCCACCAATTCGGAGCGGTCGGGCCGATGGCGGGGGTGATCTCCGCCTCGATGGCCGTGTACTCGGTGCAGAACGTAACCCACGGCAATCGATCGTTCTCGAATCTCAACGAGGGATATGGGAAGGTCCTTCGATACGGAGCGTTCAGTCCCGATGTGCTTCAGCGCCTTAAGTGGATGAACGAGGCTCTGGCCCCGGCCTTGCGAGACGCCATGGCCGCCGGCGAGCCGATCGACCTGCGGGCCCTGATCGCAGAGGCCCTCCAGATGGGCGACGAGGGCCACAATCGAAACAAGGCCGGGTCGCTCCTGTACCTGAAGCTCCTTGCGCCGCGTTTGTCCCGCGTGATTTCGGACGAAGGCCAGCGGTCGGAGATCCTGCAGTTTCTCGGCGACAACGCCTTGAGCGTGCTGAACCCCGTGATGGCGGCGTGCAAGGCGATGGCGGATGCCGGCCACGGAGTCGAAGGCAGCAGCGTCGTGACGACCATGGCCCGCAATGGCACCGACTTTGGAATCCGCGTCAGCGGCCTGGGAGACGCATGGTTCACCGCGCCGGCGGAAGTGCCGGAGGGGCTCTTCTTTCCTGGCTACGCAGCGGCGGATGCCAATCCGGACATTGGCGATAGCGCCATCACCGAAACGGCTGGGATCGGAGGATTTGCGATGGCTGGAGCTCCTGCGATCGTGGCCTTCGTTGGCGGATCCCCGCGCGATGCCCTGAACGCGACCCTTGAAATGTACGAGATCACCGCGGGTGAGCACCAACACTTCTCCATCCCCGCATTGGACTTTCGGGGCACGCCGATCGGGATCGATATCCGCAAGGTGGTCCGACTCGGGATTCCGCCCCGCATCAACACCGGCATTGCTCACCGCCGAGCCGGCATTGGCCAAGTCGGGGCGGGGTTGGTCCGGCCCCCTATGGCGATCTTTCAGAATGCCCTGCGGGCCTTCGCCCAGCGTTACAGCTCATGATCTTCGCCGCGTACTCTGGTGTGCACCCCCGGGAGGGTGGATGAAGATTTACGATCTCTCTCAACCTTTGAATCAAGAAGTCACGTTCTGGCCGTTCTACCCTCCGTTTGAGGTCAAGTACATCAAGCGCAAGTCCGAACATGGGGTGAACGCCCAGTACATCATGACCTCGAACCATATGGGGACGCATCTCGATGCCCCGCGACACTTCGTCACCGCCGGCATGACCATCGATGAGATCCCCATCGATTGGTTGTACGGGCCTGGCGTCATCGTGGACCTGAGCGATGTGATGGGGGAGCTGGACCTCTTTACGCCCAAGATGATCGAGGAGCGGGCCGAAGTCCGGCCCGGCGACATCCTTTTCCTTCACACGGGCTGGCATCGTCACTCCCAATTCGGCACCGAGCCGGACGAGGAGAAGTACGTTCAACGGCATCCGGGACCGCACTTCGACCTGGTCCCCTGGCTCTTGGACAAGGAAATCCACATTTGGGGCGTGGACATGATCTCCACGGATCATCCGATGAACCTGCCCATCGGCCGATTTCTCGGTAAGGGAGGCCTCGAGCATTGGAAGAAGGTCACCGAGAAGTGCGAGGCGAAGTTTGGCAAGGAACGAATGCCGGAGTTATTTCCTGACTCTGCCTACCAACTCACCCATAACGCTCTCTTTCCCCATCACTGCATGCATGTCGAGAATCTGGGCGGCGACATCGGGGAGCCGAAACTGCTCAATCGGCGATTGACCTTGGGTGCCTTTCCGTGGAAGTTCCGCGGCGGGGAAGCGGCCTTCTGTCGGGCCGTGGCGTTTCTTGAGGATTGACCCGGGCGCGTGGACATGACCCGGGAGGAGCTCAACGCCTCCCTGGCGAAGAGCCGGGCGGGGTTCCTGCAAACGATCGAGGGCCTCACGGCCGAGGAGATTCTGGAGCCGGGGGTCGCCGCTGCGTGGTCCGTGCGCGACGTAATGCAACATCTGAGCATCTGGGAGGCGGAGACGATTCAGCTGATGATTCACTACCGAAGGGGCCACCGACCCCCCAGCGAACGCTTCCGGATTTCCCCGGGTGCACTCGACGCCAAATGGCATGAAGCCACTCGGCATCGCCCCCTCGACCGAGTCGTGGAGGATTTTCATGGCGTGCGACGGCACTTAGTTCGCCACATTGACGAGTTGACCTTCCTGGAGTTGAACCGGATGCCGGCCCAGTCTTGGATGCAGAAACGCCCCCTTGCCGAGTGGATCGCGCGGGATACCTACCTCCACGAGCAGGAACATACGGGCCAGATCCGCCGTTGGCGGGGCGCTAAACGCGAGGCCCCCGGGCAATCCAAGGCGCTCCCAACCGGTGCCTCGTCGATGGGTGGCGATCATGACTGACGGCCCGGTGGGCGAGCGCGTGCGCCGCAATGAGGACCCTCTCCTGCTCACGGGAAGAGCTCTTTTCGTCGACGACGTGAGGCTCCCCGAGATGGCCCACGTGGCCTTCCTTCGGAGCCCTTATGCGCATGCCCGGATTAGAGCCATCCATTTGGATCGAGCTCGCGCCCGATCGGGCGTCCTCGCGGTCTACTCGGCGGCCGACCTGGGCGAGTATTGGAAGCCAGGCCCCCTCCTGGTTTCGCCGCCGCCGATCCCAGGCGTCATCTTTCACGAGCGGACTCAGGTCCCCCTGGCGAAGGACAAAGTGCGCCACGTGGGCGAGCCCATCGCCTTCGTCGTGGCGCAAAGCCGATACCTGGCCGAAGACGCGCTCCAAGACATTGAGATCGAGTTCGAGCCCCTCCCGGCCGTCGTCGACCTGGAGAAGGCACTTACGTCCGGGTCGGCACGCGTACATGATGACCTCGAGAGCAATCTCGCGGCGCATGTCGTGCAGCGGAAAGGTGACTACGATGCCATCCGCCCGACGGCGGCCGTGGTCCTTCGCCGTCGATTCCTCTACGACCATGGCCTGGCCGCAGCCATTGAGAACCGCGGTGTGGTTGCGCAATGGGATGACCGAAGTCAACGGCTGACGATTTGGGATACGACCCAAGCCCCGATCCCCATCCGAAACGGTCTGGCGGCCATGCTGGGCCTCTCCGAGCACCAAGTCCGAGTGATCGCCCCGTTTCTGGGTGGCGGGTTCGGGCCGAAGATCATGATGTTCTATCCGGAGGAAGTCCTCGTCCCTTGGGCCGCCATCCGCTTGGGCCTCCCTCTGAAATGGATCGAGGATCGGGCGGAGAACTTCGTGGGCACTACCCACGAGCGAAGCCAGATTCACGACGCGGAGATCGCCCTCGACGCAGAAGGGCACATCCTTGGCGTCGACGACGTGTTTCTCCACGACTCCGGCGCGTACGATCCGTACGGGCTCACCGTCCCGATCAACAGCCAATGCACGCTCCTCGGGCCCTACCACGTCCCTCACTACCGGAGCGAGTTCAAGGCCGTCTTCACCAACAAGACCATTGTGACGCCTTACCGCGGGGCCGGACGCCAGCACGGGGTGTTCGTGATCGAGCGGCTCCTGGACCTGGCGGCACGAGAACTCGGCCTCGACCCCGCCGAGATCCGGCGACGCAACTTTCTTCCGCCACAGGGATTCCCCCATGACAACCAGGTCATTTATCAAGACTTCGCACCGCTCGTGTATGACAGTGGTAATTACCTGCCGGTTCTTGAACGCGCAATGAAAATGATCGATTACGACGCGTTCCGTGCCGCCCAAGCACCGCGCCGCGCCGACGGACGCCGCATCGGCATCGGCATCGTCACCTACGTCGAGGGGACGGGGATTGGTCCGTACGAGGGCGCTCGAGTGCAAATTGAGGCCAGCGGCAAGGTGTCCGTATCGACAGGGGTCGGTACACAAGGACAGGGTCACTTCACAACCTTCGCCCAGATCGCCGCCGCGCAGTTGGGGGTCCCCGTTCAGGAGGTCGAGGTCGTGACGGGAGACACGGATGCGTTCCACTGGGGGACGGGGACTTTCGCCAGCCGGGGCGCCGTGGTCGCAGGCAATGCCGTCCACGAGGCGGCGCGGAAGGTTCGAGCCAAGGCGCTCAAGCTGGGTGCCGTGATTCTCGAGGTCCCTGAGTCCGAGGTCGAAATCGGCGGAAGCCGCGTCTTCGTCCGCGGCGATCCGGCCCGATCCATCCCGCTAGGGGAATTGGCCGAAAAGGCGAACCCATTGCGTGGCGCGGTTCGGCCCGGCACGGAGCCGGGGCTGGAGGCGACCGAGTACTTCGGCCCGGACCGCGGCGCGACTTCGAGCGGCGCCCACGCCATGATCGTAGAAATCGATCCCGAGACCTTGACGATCGACATCCAGAAGTATGTGGTGGTGCACGACTGCGGCACGGTCCTTAACCCCCTCATCCTGGATGGCCAGGTGATGGGCGGCGTGGCGCAGGGAGTGGGGAACGCCTACTTCGAGGAGATCCTGTACGACGAGAATGGTCAGCTTCTCAACGCCTCCTTCATGGATTACCTGCTCCCGACCGCGTTGGATGTACCGGACGTCCAGGTGGGACACGAGGAGACCCCATCCCCCCTGAACCCGTTGGGAACGAAGGGCGCCGGCGAGGCCGGGGCGATCCCCGTAGGCGCCCTCTTTGCCCAGGCCATCGAAGATGCCTATCCGGATCAAGGACTTGAGATCCTGGAGATCCCCCTAAGCCCCGAACGCCTTTGGAACCTGCTGCGGGGCGCCAAACCCGCCGAGAAGTAACCGTCCTCCACCCATCCGCGGTGGGTAGCGCCACGCGAGAGTGACTCATTAGGTCCGCGCACAGGAGTCTCAACGTCCAGAGCGCACCCGAAGTCCTAGCCGGACGGATCTCGCGTCGCGTCAAGGCAACTCTGGCATCCGGATATTCCGGCCGGATCATCGGGACCTACTCCTCCGGGCTGATTGCGCTCGATGCCATGGGCCGACCGCTTCACCTGACATCCGACGACGGGGTCGTCGGCCCTTTCACCCTTCAGCTCGAGGTCTCCGCAAGAGCCTTCGAGGACTCGATCGGTCGTCAGCCAATCGCTTCCACGATCACAAGCGATGGCCCGCAACTTCGAGTGGGAAAGTGGAGCGTGAACGCGACCTACGCGACCCCCTGGTCACCCCAGATCGATTGGGCAATCTTCCGAGATCGCCCAGGAGTGCGGCTCTCGAATTTGCGTCACTTGACGTACCCACCTCCTTCCCCGCCCGCCTCTGCATGGGAGGTCAGAATGGAGAGCCGCCTCCACTTTTATGTGGAAGAGTTTTGCGATGCGCTTAAGGGGTTTGACGCAGACCGGATCGCCAGAGCCACTCTCGGATTGGCGGGCCTCGGGCCGGGGCTCACCCCGGCCGGCGACGACTATCTCTCTGGCGCCGTGCTTGCCCTTTGCACGGCGCCCACATCGCTGAGGGACTCGATCACGTCTGTCATCCTGGCAGGCGTTCGAGGGCGAACGAGCCAGATCTCTTGGGCGACACTCCAAGCGGCCTCCCTCGGCGAGGCCGCCGAGCCCTGGCACCGTCTGGCGGCGGCCCTGGTTGATGTACATTCGGATGAAGTCGTACGCGCCGCCTCTGGGGTCAGGCAACTGGGCCACTCGACAGGTTTCTGGTCCTTGCGGGGATTCGTGGACACGCTCGAGGTGGTTAACAACGCGGAGGGGGCGGCCGGGTGCCGCCCCCTCCGCAGAGAGGCGTGGAGTCGGTGGGTCCCGTTAGTCAGCCTGCCCGACTGAGGGCGGCTCGAAGATCAGGAAGATCACATTCATGAGGATCCCAAGGACGGCGGCGGTCGCAATGGCCGGCAGGCCGTTGGGGAAGATCGGCGGGAGGGAGATCGGGAAGAAGCCTCCCGGGAACCCGATGTTCCCGCCGATGCCGACGATCATGATCGTGGCGCCGACCGCCAGATTGCGCGGGTTGAACATGCTGACCTTGTGCTCTTGCATCAGCGCGATACCCTGCATTCCGATCACGCCGAAGAGGTAGACCGCAAGTCCTCCGCTCACAGCCAGCGGCACGGACTGCACGACCGCAGCCAACTTCCCGACGAAACCCAACAAGATCGAGATCACTCCCGCAGCCAAAAGCGCAGGGCCGGAGTAGTTGCGCGTGATAGCCATCAGCGAGTTGTTCTCGCCGTAGTTCGTGCCCGCGGTCGCACCGAGTAGACCGTTGATCGAGTCGCCGACCCCGTCCAGGACCAGGTTGAAGCCGATGAACTTGTCCAGCATCAACTTGGGCCGGCGCGCCTCCTCGGCGAACCGATCCACATACAGGCTGATCTGATACAAGTGCGCCGTCGACTCCGGGATGGTGGCGATCGCCATGATGGAAATGCTCACGATGGCCGTCAGGACCAAGGGATCGCTGAAAGACGGGAAGGTGAAGTGCGGCATCTGGAAGAGAGGCGCGGCCGCCACACCCGCGAAACTCACCGAGCCTGGATAGGCAAGGCCCGAGAAGACGTAACCGACGATGGCGCCCAGCAAGATCGGAAGCATTCCAATGAAGCCTCGGTTCTGCAGGTACACCGAGAACATCACCGTTACCAGGAGCGTCACGATAGCCACGACCCAGTTGTTGCTGGCCAGGTCGGACAGGGCTGCTTTCGCTAGACCGAAGCCGATGATCGCCGCCACCGAGCCCGTGATGACGGGAGGAAGGACCTTGTCCAGCGCGTCCTTACCCACGGCCCGGATGATGAAGCCGACCGCGATATTCAGGAGACCGGTGACCACAATTCCGGCCTGCATCGTGCTAAGAACCGCATCCGGAACCGGCACGCCGAAGGCGGGCAGGCCCCCGGTCATCTGGGTGACGATCCCCAAATAGGCTGCGATGTAACTGAAACTAGAGCCATAAAACAGGGGAATGTAAGTCCCCACTCCGCGCCGCGACAAGACCAGTGCAACAATCGTAGAAACGCCGGAAGCCAACAGCACGGTGCCGACGTGGAATCCGCAGAAGGCGGCCACGAAGACCGTGGCTGGAAACATCGTCAGCACATGCTGGAAGCCGAGCAAGACCAATCGCCCGGATGGTGGAGTATCGTTCGGAAGATATCCCATGATCTTCACTGCGGTGCTTTTCTTGGCCACGGTCTTCTCCTCGGTTAGGTTCGGATCAAACAATGCATGAAGTCGCAGGCTTCCGACTTGGGATCCGCAGAGCAGGCTCTATCTCACCTCACCTCCCTCCGGCCGTGCGTAGCAGGGGCCCATCGCCAGACAAGCCTGGCGTGAAAGCAGAAGGAGATCGGGGAAAGATGGGGCTGAGACTCGGTTGGGACGCGCGTGGAGTTCCGGCGACCCACGGGTAGAAACGCCATATCGCCGGAATCAACCCCACCGCCCGCCGCTGGCTACGCGGTCCGGCCCCCCTCATCTGGCGGTCCCGGGTCGCCCTGCGCAGGCCCAAGGCACATCTAGGAGTGTTCTTTCCAGCTGGGTGCATGCTAGACTGCGCCCGACGATGTCCACCTCAAGGCGCTACGCGGTTGCCCGGGCTCACCCAAATCTGGCTCTCATCAAGTACTGGGGAAATCGGGACGACCGGTTGCGTATTCCCGCCAATGGCTCGATCTCAATGACCCTGGCTGCGTTCGCGACGACGACCTCGGTCGAGTGGGTGGTCGGCCAGTCCGGCGATCGACTCTCGATTGACCAAGCCCCGGTTCGAGACTCCGCGCTCAGCCGGGTCACCTCCGTCCTGGACGAGGTGCGGGCCCGGGCTGGGTTCGCCGACCGGGCCAATGTCGTGAGTACGAACTCCTTCCCTGCCGAAGCTGGACTCGCGTCCTCCGCCTCAGCATTCGCCGCCTTGACGCTCGCGGCCTCTGCGGCAGCCGGCCTGGCCCTCGATTCGGCCAGCCTCTCCCGGATCGCAAGACGCGGCTCCGGCTCGGCGTCCCGCTCGGTGCCCGGCGGTTGGGTCGAATGGTTCGCGGGAAGCGACGACGTGTCCTCCTTCGCAGCGACCATGGCTCCGGCCGATCATTGGGATCTGATGGATCTGGTCGTCCTGATCGACGCCCGTCCGAAGGTGGTGGGGTCCACTCAAGGACACACCCGAGCCAACACAAGCCCTCTCCAGGCCTCTCGAGTGGCCGACGCGCCCCATCGTTTGAAGGAATGCCGTGAAGCCTTGCTCGGACGAGACTTCTCTCGACTGGCTTCTATCGCCGAACTGGACTCAAACCTCATGCACGCGGTCATGGCCACTTCTGAGCCTCCCTTGCTCTATCTTCAGGAGCCCACCGTCCGCGTTCTGCATGAGGTGGCGCGTTGGCGCCATGACAACCTTGCCGTCTTCTACACGGTGGACGCCGGGCCCAACGTGCATCTGGTGACCTCCTCGGACTCCGCGGAGGCAGTGGCAGCTCGCGCCCGGGAGATGCCGGGGGTCCGGGTGGTCCTTTCATCGGGCGTAGGCGGTTCGGCCCTGGTTCTTGAAGGAGGTGATCAGTCCGGATGATATAATCGCCGCCGCGAACCACCGGAGACGCTCCCCGTGCAAGATCTTCTGCTCTTCATTGCGGTCCTCGCAGTCCTGATCCTCGGCCATGAGTTGGGCCACTTCCTGATCGCTCGCGCATGGAAGATCCGGATCGAGGAATTCGGATTGGGCTTCCCACCGCGTATCGCCACCCTCTTCCTGGCCGGCGGAACGCGCTTTACCTTGAACGCAATCCCCCTCGGCGGGTTCGTGCGTCCGACCGGCGAAGACGATCCATCCGTCCCGGGCGGACTTGCCAGCGCGCCCCGCTTGGCCCGGGCGACGGTTCTCCTGGCCGGGCCCGGGGCGAACCTGCTCCTGGCATTCCTCGCCTTCACGGCCGCCTTCAAGTTCGCCTCGCCCGATCCGTCGAAAGTATTGATTACGGCGGTCTCGCCCGGTTCGCCCGCGGCGCTAGCCGGCCTTCAGGAAGGGGACCTCGTTGTACGGGTAGAGGGAACACCGGTCACCAGCATCGACGTGTTGCGCAGCATCGTCGCATCTCATCTCGAAACTCCGATCGAGGTAACGGTTTCGCGAGACGGTTCAGAGGTTGCGGTGACCATGACGGCTCGAGGAACCCCTCCTGCCGGCGAGGGTCCCATCGGTGTCACCCTTGGGAATCCAGCTCGGACCCTTGCGACCACGGAGGCCGTGGGCGCGGGCTGGGTCGCCACGCGCGATCACTTTCTCTCCGTATTGCGGCTTCCTGCGCAGTGGCTTCGGGGAGAGCTTCGACCGGAGGACACCCGTATCACCGGCCTTAAAGGGATGTACGATCTGCTGGTCTGGGCCGGCGACGTCGACCGCGCGGCCCAGCGACCCTTCGTAACTCTGAGTTTCATCGGCTTTATCAGTGCCAGCCTCGCCTTGGCCAACCTGTTGCCCATCCCCGCGCTTGACGGGGGGCGCCTCCTTTTCCTTGGACTCGAAGTGTTGATCGGGAGGAGGATCTCCTCCCGCACAGAGGGGTGGGCCCACGCGGTCGGGTACGCCCTTCTCCTGGGACTGATGCTGTACGTGAACCTCCAGGATTTTCTAAACCCCATCCCCCTGCCGCACTAGCGAATCCAGGGATGGCCGACACCTTAGCCCCCGTCCTCGACTCCCTCGCCTCGGTGGCAGTTCCTGCGGATGAGGCTCTACTCTTCGAACTCTCGGATTTGGACCGGTCGCAGCTCGAGCGCTTCCAAGCTGTCTGGAGTCGCTTGCCCGACGACCGCCGTTTCCTCCTCCTCGACACCCTGGGAGCGCTGGCCCGAGATCACGTCGAGCTGACATTCGACCCGATCGACCGGATGGCCCTCCACGATCCATCTGCCGAGGTCAGACGCAAGGCGATTGAGAATCTTTGGGAGTCGGAGGACACGAGCCTCCTGAGTCCCTTGCAAGGGGCCCTTCAAAACGATGACGAAGCGGGCGTCAGGAAGGCCGCCGCCTCGGGCCTGGGCCAATTTGTGTATCTCGGTGAGGTGGGCCGCCTCGATCCGGGTATCTTGGTGGAGCTCGAAGATGCTCTTCTTACGGTCCACACGGTTGATCCGGATTCCGGCGTTCGCCTCCGGGCTCTCGAATCGCTGGGCTTTTCTTCCCGACCGGAGGTGCCCGCGCTCATCGAGCGCGCCTTCCAATCTGGCGATGAGGACACCCGAAAGGCCGCGTTGATGGCCATGGGACGGTCTGCGAACGATCGATGGAAAGAGCAGGTCCTTCCAATGATTCAGAGTCCATCCCCCTCTCTTAGGCTGGAGGCGGCCCGGGCGGCGGGGGAGCTCGAACTTCGAGAGGCGGGCCCTGGCTTGATCGAACTCCTCGACGACGTGGACAGAGGTGTCCGGCGAGCCGCCATTTGGTCCTTGGGCCAGCTGGGGGGACCGCGGGCCCGCAAGGCGCTGACCGAACTCTCCGAATCCTCCGAAGACAAGGACGAAATCTCCCTCCTCGACAATGCCCTGGACCACTTGGCTTTCGTGGATGGAAGCCTGGACCTGGACTTGCTCGATCTCGACGAAGATCTCGAGGACGATGACGTCGAGGATTTTAAAGAAGAAGAATCGGCGGAAGGGTCAGACGAAGGTGGAGACGAAGACGAGGAAGAGGCCGATTGACCGGCCTGCTGAACCTCTTCGCCGAGAACGTCTTGCCGGTCTTGCTCTTGGCCGCGACCGGTTTTGCTCTCCAACGTGCCCTTCGCATCGACCCACGCCCTTTGGCCCAAGTCGTGTTCCATGCCTTCGCCCCCGCCCTAGTTTTCCGCCTCCTTCTCCAGACCTCGATCGGAGCCACCGATATCCTCCGCATGATGGGCCTGGCAGGCCTGGTGATGGGCGGGATCGGGATCCTGAGTTGGGCGCTTGCTCGCGCCTTCCGCCTGCCGCCTCCGCTGACCGCCGCCTTTGTCCTGACATCCACCTTCATGAATGCAGGCAACTTCGGCCTGTCGGTCAATCAACTCGCCTTTGGCGAACAGGCTCTGGCTTGGGCCGTCCTCTTCTTCACGGCAAGCTCCGTGCTTGCGAATTCCGTGGGCGTCTACCTGGCGAGCGTTGGGAAGGCGAGCCCGCGTATCGCGCTTCTCGGTCTCTTGCGCGTCCCGTCCCTTTACGCGATCCCTTTGGCCCTCGGCCTGCGAAGCCTGTCGTGGGACCTCCCCGAACCGCTCCAACATTCTGTAGATCTCCTCGCCGCGGCCGCGATTCCGGCGATGCTTCTCCTATTGGGGATGCACATTGGCCAGGCAGGCCTGCCTCGTCAGCAGCGTGGCCCTCTAGCGGGATCCGTGTTCCTACGACTCGTCGTATCCCCGATCTGGGCATGGATCCTCCTTCCCCTCTTCCACCTTCCCCGTGCGGGCGAGCAGTCGGCCATCTTGGAGGCCGCCATGCCTACGGCCGTCCTGACAAGCGTGATCGCCTCCGAATACCAGGTCGAGCCGGAATTCGTCGCCGGCGCGGTGCTCGTGAGCACCCTGCTAAGCCCGCTGACCGTCACGCCGTTGATCCTTCTCCTCGGTGGCTAGGGCCCTTCCGTTTCGATCCACAGCGCTGGCGCTGGGCTTTGCCTCCAGCCTAGTCACCGCGGCCGCGCAAGCGCCGCCGACGGTGCGTACCGCGGTCGGGTATGAGTTCGGAATCCGCATCAGTTTCGCGGCGACCATCTTGTCCACCTCCCATGTCACCCGGGCGGCCGTTTTTTACCGGCCCGAAGGGTCATCCCACGCCGACGTCTTGGTCGCGGATCTGGTGCCCGGTTCCCCGACCGTCGCGCAGGCCGACCAAGACCTGCGCGTGCGGCCCCTGCCGCCATTCCAGACCGTGGAGTACTGGTGGCAGGTTGATTTTGCGGATCGATCCACCGTCGTCACGCCGCTCCAAGGGGTTCGATACGAGGACGACCGTTTCACCTGGCAATTCCTTGCCGAGGGCCCCTTCACGGTCCACTGGTCGGAAGGAGACTTGGCATTTGCCCGCGGTGGGCTGGATGCTGCGGCCGCGGGGCTAGAGCGGACACGCACGTGGCTCCTGCCGGATCCGACGCGACCCGTCGCCATCTACGTGTACCCGGATGTCGCATCCCTAGAGGCTGGTTTGGCGAGAACAGGGAGAAGTTGGGCTGCAGGTCACTCCGATCCTTCGCTGTCGGTGATCTTGGTTCCGGTCGCACCGACTCCGGAATCGGGTCAGGACTTCGAGCGCTTGATCCCGCACGAGCTAGCCCACTTGCTTCTTTTCGAACGGGCCGGGGCGGCCTACGGCCAGATCCCCGGCTGGGTCAACGAGGGCCTGGCGACAAACATGGAGCTTTCGCCGGACCCGCGCTACCGCGCCTCTCTCGACCAAGCCATTGAGCAACATGCGTGGCTGAGCCTAGAGAGTATTTGCGCCGGCTTCCCAACTTCAGGAGAGGCAGCCCTGTTGGCGTATGCGGAGAGTGCGTCCCTGGTCGGGTACCTTCGGGATGCGTATGGGATTGGATCGATCCACGCCTTGCTCGATGCGTACCAGGAGGGGGCGAGCTGTACCGGGGGGCTTGAACGAGTCCTTCGGAGAACGACTCAGGTCTTCGAAACGGAGTGGGCGACGTCGCTTAGAGCAGGGCCGGCCGGGGACGCAAGCCCAACGGTGTTGTTCGGGATCGGCGCTGCCGCGGGTCTGATCATTCTGGTCACCCTCAGCCTCCTGGCGCGGAGGCGGCATTCAAAGTCGGCGACGCCGCCCCCCGACGAACCTTGAGGCAAGAGGGCATGGTCAATTCAGAAGGAGCGGCCCCCGATGGCCTCGGCAATTCCATGGCTGCGGCCATCTTCCCCCCGCCACACAAGGCTTGAATGGGCAATGGGCGAAGAGAGGCAGTAGGCGAAGGCGGCTCCCACGCCTGGCACTTCCCGGAGCTGCTCGTAGAACGCAAGATACTGTTCCGCTCTTTGGGAATTCGTAGAGTGGGGCGAAACATTCGCGAACTCGGTCACAAACAGTGGCCGATGGGGGAAATGATCCCGGTAGCCAGCCGGCGAGGACCGACGATCCCCACCGCGGCTGAGTTCGACAGAATTCTCCCAGAAGGTCGCCACGCCAATCCAGTCTGCCGTTGCAGCCGCGGAATCCGCCTGGTCGAGAAAGGCGGCCGAGTCATGCCGGAGGCCCGTCACCGCATCGCCCGGAGATAGGCAGGGAAACCCGAACTGCGCCTCTCCACAGTCCACCCGCAAGCCCGACACCACCTCTTCAAACCAGCGGCCGAACTCGCCCCCATCCCGCCATCCCCACCCCCAGCCTCCGGATTGCAAGTTCGGATTGGGTTGGACCTCGAAATGTCGAACGCCATGCCCGTACCACCGCACGACGTCATCCCGCACCCTTTCGACGAACGCGGCCGCGGCACCTTCACCCTCCGGGTCAACTCCGAGCCGCACCAGGATGAAGATCCCTGGGATGGCGCGGGTCAGGCGGCGCACGGCGTCGCTCCGGTCCGTCCGCTCAATTGCGATCGCCTCCAGGCGGGCGCGGATCGATAGGTCGATATCGCTCGGGCGTAGGATGTCACCCGGACGGCCGACCGCTCCGAGAAGAGTCTTCGCCGCCGGCCAGGTCCATCCAGGTGGGGACTTAGAGATGTTCGCGGACGGCCGAATGAGAAACGGACTCGGATCGATGATGTCGCGCGGATATCTCGTCTCCCCTCGAGCAGTGGCGCCATCCTTTTTCAAGAGCAAATGGAGGTGGGAGGCGTTGGAGGCCCCGGTTGAGTCCGCCTTGCCGATCAATTGCCCCATGCCGACGGTTTCCCCGACACGCACCAAGGCGCGCGCCAGATGAGCATAGGTCGACTTGAAGCCGCCTCCGTGGCGAAGGCGGACATGGATCCCGTACACATGTCCACCCGGTGGATTGTGAACCTCGTAGACCTCGCCTGCGGCGGCTGCGTACACATTCGTGTTGGCTAGAGCGCGGAAATCGATCCCCTCGTGTCCCGGCAATCCGTATCGGGCGTAGATTTGAGGGTTCGCTCCAAAGGGCTGGGTGATGACCGGATAGTCGGTGGGCCAGGCCAGGGAGATCGGAAGCCTGGGCTCTCCGAATGGGTCGCCCGCATGCACGCGAGGTTGCAAGGCATCATAGAACTCTTCGGCCGTGGAGGCCGGGATTGGATTGAGTCGTAGCTGGGGCGCCTGCGCGGACAGCCATTTTTCCGTGTCGCCAAGTTCCGGGAAGACCGCCGGCCCGTTTGGAAACGTCACAACGAGGTCGTCGAGCGGGCTCCGGACGACCACCTCCGGGTCCGGGGTCATGTTCGCGCCAAAGGCCAGCACGAAGTCCCGACTGGCCTTGACCCAATTCCAATAGTCATTGCGCGGGAGCAAGACCATCTGGTACGTCATCGAGGGTCGTCGAACCCAAGGCCCTTGGACTTGAGAGAGACGAATTCCTGGCGGCCGATTACGAGGTGATCCAGCACCTCAATGTCCAGGAGTCGGCCGGCTTGGACCATCGCTCGAGTCACGGCCACGTCCTCCGGGCTCGGCGTTGGGTCCCCGCTTGGGTGATTGTGAAGGACGATGACGGAGGCGGAGTTCCAGCGCACCGCGTCCCGGAACACCTCACCGACCCGAATCCAAGACATGTTGAGGGAGCCGCGATAGACCACGACCGCCTGCTGGAGCCGGTTGCGCGTGTCCAAGAGCAAGACACGGAGCTCCTCCTGCTCCAATCCACTCATCTCGTAGCGTACGAGCTCCGCCGCGTCCGCAGGCGAATGAATGAAGGGGCGGTCCTCAGGCTGGGGACGGCTGATTCTTCTCCCCAACTCGACGGCAGCCTTGATTTGCGCCGCCTTGGCCGGTCCGACTCCGGACCACCGGCAGAGCTCGCCGTAAGAGGTTCGCTGGAGTCCGGCTACTCCTCCGACTCCGTGCAAGAGTTCTCGGGCTAGATTCACTGCGTTTCTACCTCGTGTCCCGGTCCGCAACAGAATCGCCAGGAGCTCCGGCATACTGAGTGCCTCAGCTCCTTGAAGCTCGAGGCGCTCCCGCGGCCGGTCCGCGGACTCCAAATCCGTGATCCGGTGGACCATTGGATGTCCCCCTCCTCCGGGAGATGCAAGAATTCGGCCGACCTTCCACCACCCAGTTCCAGCGGCGCATTCCTTGCAACTTCGGCTTCGAGGCGCGTGCTATAATGCCGCCCCCTCGCCTTCGATGACTGGCTTCGACCTCGCCTCCTTGGACCGGACCCTCCTTTACCTAACCGCATTCCTCGGGGCTTTCGTCGCCGCACTTTGGATCAGCTTGGCATTCTGGGCGGCTCGCGATATCCGAGCCCGCACCCAGGACCGGTTGGCCCGACTGCTGGCCCCCTTGGTGGTCGTCTTGCTCGGGCCCCCCGGCATGGTGGTGTACCTCCTCCTCCGTCCGTCACGGACGATGGAAGAGGCGTACCAGCACACTCTCGAGGAAGAGGCTCTCTTGTCGGAAGTGGAGGAGAGGCCGGTGTGCCCTGCGTGCGGGGGGCGGGTCGAGAGGGATTGGCAGGTGTGCGCGCATTGCCACACACGACTTCGGAAGTCGTGCGCGCAGTGCAGCCGGTTACTCGAGCTTCCCTGGCAGGTCTGTCCGTACTGCGGCACTGCTGTATCCCCCAGCCGCGTCGAAATCGAAACCCCTGACTTCGAAGTCAGGCCCCGCGGCGCCTAGCGCCGAAAGGCACCACCCCCCGCGAATTTCGCGTCCGCTCCAAGTTCCTCTTCAATTCGAAGCAGGCGGTTGTATTTGGCGACCCGCTCAGATCGAGCCGGGGCCCCGGCTTTGATCTGGCTCATCCCAAGCCCCACCGCGAGGTCGGCAAGGAGGCTGTCTTCCGTCTCTCCGGATCGGTGCGAGGCGATCAGCCCCCAGCGGCTCGACCGGGCCAGATCGATCGCCTGGCGCGTCTCGCTCAGGGTCCCGATCTGATTCACTTTCACGAGCAATGCGTTGCAAGCCCCCAACTCCATGGCCCGCCGCACCCGGTTTGGGTTGGTCACCAATAAGTCATCCCCGACCAGCTGCACTCTTTCCCCCATGGCCTGGTTCCATCGGACCCAGTTTGCCCAATCGTCCTGGGCCAGCCCATCTTCAATGGAAAGAATCGGGTACCGTCCAATCCAGTCGTCCCAGAAGGCGATGAGCTCCTGGCTGGAGTACTCCCGGCCCTCGCGCCGAAGTCGATACGTCTCCTTCGCTTCATCGTACAGTTCACTCGCGGCTGGGTCTAGGGCCACGCCCACTTCCTCCCCGATCCGATGGCCGGAGCGCTCGATGGCACGCAGGATCAACTCCACCGCCTCGCGATTAGTCGCGAGCGAGGGAGCAAATCCGCCCTCATCTCCCACGAGTGTAGGAAGCCCAAGTTCCTGAAGGATCTCCCTTAGCGCCTGGTAAATCTCGGCGCCCCAGCGTAGCGCCTCACGGAAGGACTCAGCACCTAAGGGCACGACCATGAATTCCTGGAAGTCCGTGGATTCCCAATGCGCGTGGACTCCGCCGTTGAGAATGTTCAGGAGCGGCACGGGCAAGGTGAAGGTCCCTGTCGGCGCGAGTTCGCGGAACACCGACACCCTATGGGCATCGGCCGAGGCGCGTACATTTGCCAGGCTGACGGCCAGGATGGCGTTCGCGCCAAGGCTGGATTTCGAAGGCGTGCCATCGAGCTCGATGAGACGGCCATCCACACCGGCCTGATCGGCCGCGTCGAGGCCACGCAGGGCCGGGCCAATTTTCTCGAGGATATTCGCCACCGCTTGAAGGGTGCCCTTACCCTGGTATCTCTTCGGATCCCCGTCGCGGAGCTCGAGCGCTTCGTGGGCGCCGGTGGATGCGCCCGAAGGGACCATCGCCCTGCCCCGAGCCCCGCCCGCGAGCAGAACGTCGGCTTCGACGGTAGGGCGACCCCTGGAGTCGAGGAGCTCACGCCCGAAGACCTCGCGTATGTGCGTGTCCATCATCAGCTTCCCACGAGTGTCACCGAATCGAGGGACGGTGTCAAACCGAAGACGGGCCGGCCTCCGCGTGATTCTGCGTGTTACAATGCGCGCGTGTCCCCTGATCGGACGTACCTCGACTACGCGGCCACAACGCCTGTGGACCCTCGCGTGATCGAGGTTATGCTCCCCTACTTCCACGAGACGTTCGGAAACCCCTCTTCGGTCCATGGATGGGGACAAGAAGCCGATGCGGCTTTAGAAGGCTCGCGCGCCCGCGTCGCGAACGTCCTTGGGTGCTCCTCGGAAGAGATCCTATTCACGAGCGGAGGGTCGGAGAGCGATAACCTTGCCTTACGCGGCGCCGCACTTGGCGAACGCACGCGCCGGGGTGCAGACCATCTCCTGGTAAGCCCTGTCGAGCACGATGCGGTGGCGCAAACTGCGCACCAGCTTGAGACGCTCTACGGGTTTCATGTGGAGTGGTTGCGGGTGGACGCCTATGGTCGAGTTTCGGTCGACGACGTGCGCCACCGCCTGCGACCTGAGACGGCGCTCGTGTCGGTGATTCACGCCAACAACGAGATCGGAACCCTCAATCCGATCCGCGAGATCGCCTCCGTTTGCCGCCAGAATGGAATCCTTTTTCACACCGACTCGGTTCAGGCCGCCAGCCAGATTCCTGTCGACGTGGGGGAACTTGGCGTGGACCTGCTTTCGATTGGCGCGCACAAGTTCTACGGCCCTAAAGGAGTGGGCGCCCTGTATGTTCGAAAAGGCATTGCTCTGGTGCCCTCGCAGACCGGAGGATCGCACGAGGCCGGGCGCAGGGCGGGCACGCCGAACGTCCCCCTCATTGTCGGCATGGCGAGCGCCTTGGAGTTGGTCGCGGCCGAGCGCGAGGACAACGTCCGCCATTTCGCGGCCCTGCGCGACGTGATCCTGCAAGAAGTCCCGGAGATTGCGGGGACTCGCGTTACGGGCCACCCCGCGGAACGCCTCCCCAACCACGCCTCTTTCGTTTTCCGTGGCTTGGACGGGAACGCCCTTTTGGCGGGCCTGGATCTGAAAGGGTATGCCGTCTCGTCGGGGTCGGCGTGCAAGACGGGCGACCCACGTCCCTCCGAGGTCCTCCTGGCTCTGGGCTTGCCGGCAGACTGGGCGCTGGGATCCCTTCGGGTGACCGTCGGCCGATCGACCACCAAAGAGGCCGTTCAAGGGTTCCTCGAGGCGCTGCCGCCGATTGTCGATCGCCTGCGGCACGCGTCGGCGGCCTGAACCATGAATTCCGAAACCATCGCGGTGGCGATGAGCGGGGGCGTGGACAGCTCGGTCGCGGCTGCGCTCCTCGTCGAAAGTGGGCACCGCGTCTTCGGCCTCATGCTCCGATTGTGGAGTCCCGAAGGGGGACCCTCGAATCGATGCTGCTCCCCGGAGGATCTTGCCGCCGCCCGGAAAATCGCCGGCGAGCTCGGTATCCCTTTTTATGCCATCGACGTCCAGGACCGGTTTCGACGTAACGTCGTAGATTACTTTGTCAAGGGGTACGAAGCCGGGGTCACACCCAACCCCTGCCTCGAATGCAATCGGGACATCCGTTGGACGTTCTTGTTGGACCATGCGCTGGCTCTGGGCGCCACCCACCTCGCCACCGGGCACTACGCGCGCGTGAGCGGGATCGCCGGGCGCCACGTGCTGCATCGGGCTATCGACTCGCAGAAAGATCAATCCTACGTCCTCAGCGTGCTGGGACAGCCCCAGCTTCGCCATGCCAGGTTTCCCCTCGGAGAATTGACGAAGCCTGAAGTCCGCGAAACCGCCCGCCGACTCGGGCTTCTCGTCGCGGAGCGCCCAGAGAGCCAGGATCTGTGCTTCCTGGGAGGACAGGACTACCGGACCTTCCTCGACCACATCGTCCCTGCCGCCCCCGGACCGATCTTCGATCGAAGCGGGAATGAAGTGGGTCAGCATGGCGGACTCTCCCACTACACGATCGGTCAGCGAAAAGGACTCGCCCTCTCCCGCCCCCGGCCTACGTATGTAATCGGGAAGGACGCGGCTCGCAACGCCGTCATTGTCGGGGACCGCGAGGACTTGGGCGTCCTCGCTTTTCGCACCGGCCCTGCGCACTGGGTCTCTGGCGAAGCGCCTGCCACGCCTCGCAAGCTCACGGTCCAAGTTCGTTATCGTTCTCGGGAGGTCGGTGTGGACATTCGCCCTCTAGCAGAAGGGCGACTGGAAATCGAGGCCGACGAACCGCTTTTTCACGTCACGCCTGGCCAAGCGGCGGTCCTATACGATGGCCCTGACTGCCTCGGGCTCGGCATCATCCAGGCGTGAACGCTCCCGCGGTCCTCTTGGGTATCCTCGTTGCCTCCACCATCGGCTTCGCCTTCCACCTGTTTCGGGGGGGTCGCCTGGCTCGCCTCGGACTATATCTGGGGACCGCGTGGGTGGGGTTCTTTGTGGGCCACTTCGTAGGGGAGTGGTGGGGATGGCAGACTTTCAGGCTGGGTTCGATCAATCTGTTTGCGTCCATCCTGGGAGCGGTCGTAGGGCTCCTCGTCGCAAGTCTCTTGGCGGGCCCGGAGCGGGGCCGCTCGGTTCCGTCACGGAGGGTTCGGGAAGACGACGACGAGGGGTGACGCGGCGTGATATAATGACAGTCTTCGCCCAAGCTTGATCGCCATGGAAAGACCTTCGGACACCAATCCGTCTGCACCTTCCGGCCTCTCGGCGAAGCAGCGCCGGATCGTCGGCGGGGTCGCACTCTTCCTGGCTCTGCTTCTCGCGGGGATGATTTGGGCCGTCGTCGCGCTCCTACGACAGCCGAACCAGACCCAAACGATCCGCGATATCGTGATCATTTTCCTGGCCGTGGAATCGTGGTTTTTGGGCCTGGCCCTCATCCTGTTGATGGTTCAGCTGGCCCGCTTGACGGCACTGCTCCAGAACGAGGTGAGGCCGATCCTGGACAGCACAAACGAAACCCTGGGGACGCTCAAGGGCACGACCGTGTTCCTAAGTCGGAACTTGGTGCGCCCCGTGATCCGCATCAACAGCTCGTTTTCCGCGCTCCGAAGGGCGCTCAAGATGCTTCGCAGTGGGCGCTCCGAGTAGTCGCAGCATCCTGAGAAGGAGGATCGATGTCCGATCGAGACAGTGATTTCGGCGCTTTCTTTTCCGGCTTCGTGATTGGGGGACTGGTGGGGGCGGCCGTCGCCCTTCTGTTGGCGCCCCAGTCCGGCGAGGAGACCCGGTCGATGATCCGCGAGAAAGGGATCGAACTCAAGGACCAGATCGAGCAGACCGCGTCCGAGGCTCGGACGAGGGCTGAGCAGATGGCCCAGGAAGCCAAGATGAAAGCCGAGGAGTTCCAGCGCAAAGGACAATTCGTGCTCGAAGAGCAGAAGGCCAGGCTCGAGCGAGCCGTCGACGCTGGAAAACGGGCTGCGCAAAAGAAACGGGAGGAGATTGAAGGAGGCCAGGGAGCGTAATTCCCTCCCTTTCAAGCTCATCCACGAACAAACGCGCCCGCCAGGGCGCGTTTGTGTTTCGGGGCCACCTTGGACGATGCGTCCTCAAGAGGGTCGTCGGGCCAGATCCTCCAGAGCCCTGGGAAGGTGATTCGCCACTTCGCTTGCGAGAACGCCTCGCTCCGATCCCACATCGAGCGCTGCAAGCTCGGCCGCCCATCCATGGGCGAACGCGCCAAGCGTCGCAGCCGAGAAAGACTCGACACGTTGAGCGATCAGCCCTCCGATCGCGCCGGCCAACACGTCGCCCGTCCCAGCATGTGCCAGCGCGGTGGAGGCGAAAGGAATCACGCAAGCTCGCGTTCCCGAGGCCACAACGGTATACGCCCCTTTCAGCACCACGACGCACTTCCAGAGTTTGGCGAAACGCCGGGCCACCGCGATCCGATCCGCTTGGATTTCCTCCACACTCAATCCCGTGAGCGCGGCCATCTCCCCTGGATGCGGCGTCAACACTGTACCGGCTGGGACTCGGGCCGGCCAATCCGCAAACCGGGACAGGAGTCGAAGTCCATCGGCGTCCAGAACGCAGGCAGGCATGGGCGTTGCGGCGACAGCCGCCGATTCCGGCCGTTGGACGAATCCAAATCCGCCCGAGGCGGTCGCGGAGGAAAGGGCAAAGAACCTCTGGACGAATGCCGCCGTGGTGTCCTCGACACCGAGGCCCGGACCGAAGACTACAGCCTCGTAGGACTCACGCTTTCGCCCCAAGACTTCTGCCGCACCTTCGGAGGTCACGCCCATCTCATGGGGGAGTAACAACCAGGTGGCTTCCGGGAGCGCACCCGCCAACGCCACCTGAAGGGGTGCCGGTGCCGCGATCGTGACCAGACCGGCGCCGATCCGATAGGCTGCGCGCGCGGCCAGCTCGGCCGCACCGGGATAGTTGATGGACCCCGCAACGATGAGGACGCTCCCGAACGTCCCCTTGTGGCCCGTTCTTGGGCGCAAAGGGACCATCCCTCGAACGAGATGGGAGCCGGCCCAGACGAGTTCATCCGCCGGCTCGGGATCCGGTGACCGAGGTACGCCGATGTCGGCGACGACCAATTCCCCGATTTTCGAGACCGCAGGGAAGTTGAGCAGCCCGATCTTGGGCGCGGCCAGGGATATCGTCACGTCCGCCGCCAGGGTTTCCGGCGCCAGCGCACCGGTGTCGCAGTCGGCTCCCGAGGGACAGTCGACGGCGACGATGAAAGGACGATCCCGCCTCTCCTCGAGGACACCCTGGACGGTCGAGAGCACATCAGCGACGGGTCCCGGTAGAGGCAGTCGAGCCCCGGTCCCCAGAATCGCATCGATGACAATCTGGCCGCTGGAGAGTAGGTTCTTGAGAACGCGGGACCGTTGGTCTTGATCGGCTCGGGCGACCAACAACCCCTTTTCTGCCAGGCGGGCGACGAGCTTGTCGGTCTCCGCCCTGGGAAGGACGACGTACGCGGCTACCTGCGCCCCGGCCATCGCCAGAGCGTCGGCCGCAATCAACCCGTCCCCGCCATTGTGCCCGCTCCCCACGAGCACGACTACGCGTACCCCGGCCAGCGACTCCCAGCGCTTTCGAACTTCGGCCGCGATCGCCTCGCCAGCACGTTGCATCATTTCTTCGACGGAAAGCCCGGCCGCCTGCGCCGCCGCTTCCATTGCCTTCATCTGCTCCACCGTCACAATCCGCGTCACAGGAAAGTCCCTCCCGAGCGCCGCCTCGATTTGCTTTCGGCCGATCCGAGGACTGGACTCAGCAAGGCATTATCAAACTGGATCCGTGGCCTGTCAACGAAGGCGATTGACACCCCGCGAAGCCGTCAGGTACACTTGCCCCGCCTCATCATGATTGTCGATCGCCAGCGCCTCGAAGCTCTGGAAGACCAGACCCTGGCCCCGTATGGGTTCCATAGCCGCGATACGCGCGGGCGCGCGTATCCGGATTCCGAAGCCTTGTATCGAGGCGTGTTTCAGAAGGATCGGGACCGTGTCCTGCACACCACGGCATTCCGTCGTCTCGAATACAAGACCCAGGTCTTCGTCATTTACGAAGGCGACTACTACCGGACCCGTCTCACCCACACCTTGGAGGTCGCCCAGATCGGCCGAACCGTCGCGCGCGCCCTGGGCGCCCACGAGGACCTCGTGGAGACGATTTGTCTGGCCCACGACCTCGGCCACCCTCCCTTCGGTCACGCCGGGGAAGCTTCGCTCAATCGCTTGATGGCCGAGGCCGGTGGTTTCGATCACAACCGACAATCCCTTCGAATTGTCACCGAACTCGAGCGAAGGTTTCCCGATTTCCCGGGACTGAATCTGACCTGGGAAGTACGGGAGGGGATCGTAAAACATGAGACGGAATATGACGTGGCCGATGCCCGCGAGTATGACCCGGACCTGCGGGGGCACCTGGAAGCCCAAATTGCGAGCGCCGCCGACGAACTAGCCTACTCCGCCCATGACCTCGACGACGGCCTCCGCTCGGGGTTACTGGTACCGGACCAGTTGGAGGACTTGCGCGTCTGGAGGCGTCTCCGCCAAGCGGCCGGCGACGACGCAGAGCCGAAGGACGATCTCGGCCGCCATCGCCTGATCCGCGAGCTAATCGGTTGGGAGGTCGATCATCTCCTCACCCAGACCTCGGAGAATCTCTCTTCGGCTCACGTCACGTCTGCTATGGACGTGCAACGGCTCGACCACAATCTTGTCGGCTTCACCCACGACCAGCGGGAAGAAAACCGAGAATTGAAAGACTTCTTGTATGAAAAGATGTACCGGCACCCGAGGGTCCTGGCCATGCAGGCCGAGGCAGAACGGACGGTGGTTTCTCTCTTTCACATCTACACATCCCGGTCGGACACGCTCCCGGCGGAGGTTCAACTTCGCATCGCGAAAGAGGGGCTGCCGCGCGCGGTGTGCGATTACGTCGCCGGAATGACCGATCGCTTTGCGGTGCTGGAGTTAGAGAGGCTGTCCGCGTGATCCTGCGCGAGGAAAAACCGAGCGGCCGATCGTCGAAGCGAGAGGTCTACTTGACGCCGGAGGGGGAGGCTCGCTTGCGGACTGAGCTATCGGAACTCCGGGGCCCACGTCGGGAGGATCTGGCCCGAAGGCTCCGCTTCGCCGTTCAACAAGGCGACCTGAGCGAGAATGCTGATTACATCACCGCCAAGGAAGAGCAAGCCTTCTTGGAGGGAAGAATACAAGAGTTGGAACAGACTCTTCGGATCGCGACCGTCGTCAACTCCGAAGCTCCGACCGGGGAGGTTGCGGTCGGTACGACGGTCGTAGTCCAAGAAGAAGGAATTCCCCCGCAGACGTATCAGATCGTCGGCGTGAAGGAGGCTGATCCGCGGCAGGGCCGGATCTCGCACGAATCTCCAATCGGGGTTGCCCTTCTCGGAATGCGAGTGGGGGACCTCGCTGTGGCCAAGACGCCAGCGGGGGAGATCCGGATGCGGGTAATCGAGATCCGGTAGCCGCGAGAGGATCGGGAGTAGGTGCGCCTAGTTGCGCCCCGCTCCGCGATGGAAGGCCCGCAGCTCGATGGTCAGGCGCTCAAAGAATGACTCGGAGGGAAGAGCTCCCTGCCCGTAGGCAAGGTCCACGATGCGGGCCTCGACTTCGAGAGAAGCCGTCTCCAGATACAAGACCGAGCCGGTCTCCGCTTGCGTCGGATCACCTTTGGCTGCCAGACGGGACCGAGTGGCCGCGTCATTGAACGCGTATCGGCTCATCAAGACTTTCGTCACCGTCTGAATGTCGTTTTTATCAAACAACCACACTTCGAAGGCGGACACCTTCTTGGGTTCGCCCACCCCGATCAGGTCTCCGATTCCGACGCCACATTCGCCGAGAAAATCTCCCGCGGCGCTCTCGATACTGAAGGAGTCGTCGTAGAGATCGTCTCCCAGGGCGTAGATCGTTCTGAACGTCGCCAACGGCTCTCGCTCACCGGAGACGGAAAATCCTCCGCCTGCGACGGGTTGGGAACTGGTCTCCGGCGCGTAGGCCTCGGAACGACCGCCTTCACGCTGCCGGGTCCGTCTTCCGCGAAGCGTCAGCGCGCCGGCGAGCAGGACCCCCAACAACGCGGTCACGGCGCAAAACGGTAGGATCAACCGAACCGGTGAGGCCGCTGCTCCGGAAGGAGAGGCCGTTTCCGTGAGGGCCGCAGCGTAAATCTCGACCACGGCCCGGAAATTCTGGATTGCCGTCGGGCTGACTTCTCCCGGAGACGCCCCCAGCGCGGCCAGGGTCTCCTCCGCCGCGGATCCGAGGTTTCGATACCGCTCGATGGCGAGATCCGCGTTGCGATTCACCGAGTACGAATCGACGGCCATAGCCAGGTAGTCCTGCCGGAGGTCTGCCCGCAGCTGCACGGGCGTGGCGTCTGTCCACTCGACTGGCGAAATCACCCAGCCGTAGAGGACGCCCAACGCGAGTCCCACGACAAGGGAAACTCCGACCAGGACGGCCTTGCGATTGAGGTGATCCGTGATCGCTTTCATTCCGACGCTTCCTCACTACGGCCGAGGGTGAATTCTAGGCCCGTCCTCGACCCGGAGCAACTTTTGATGCAGGTTCTATGCCAGGTCGGGCTCCGGCTGACGAACCTGGTTGAGCTCAAACCGATTGTTACATTGGAGGCAGGAGACCTGGGTGGTGTTTTCCATGACGAGCACTCCTCCGCACGTCGGGCACGGTTCGGGGATCGGGCGCTTCCATGAGGTGAAGTCGCACGCCGGATAATTAGCGCATCCGTAGAAGGTCCGTCCCTTCCGAGTCCTTCGTTCCACGAGCTCCCCTCCGTCCTGCGGGCAGCGTACCCCCAGCTTCTCGAGCCAGGGCTCCGTGAATCGGCAGGCTGGGAACGTGGAGCAGCCGATGAACTTGCCATACCGGCCATGCCGAACGAGAAGGGGGTTTCCACACAGCGGGCACGCCCGATCCAGCACCTCCGGTTCCGCCCGCACCTCGGGCATGTTCTCCAGGGCTTGCTTCATCTGCACTGCGAAGGGCGTATAGAACTCCCGGATCACATCGACCCATCCGCGCTCGCCGTCCGCCACCTCGTCGAGTTCCTCTTCCATCATGGCCGTGAACCCCGGGTCCACGATCTCCGGAAAGTGATCGACGAGAAGGTCGTTCACCGTCTCGCCAATCTCGGTAGGCTCCAGCTTCTTTTGCTTCCGCTCCACGTAGCCGCGAGCCTGAATGGTCGTCAGGATCGGGGCGTAGGTCGAGGGCCGGCCGATACCGAATTCCTCGAGCGTGCGGACCAGGCTGGCCTCGGTGTACCGGGGCGGCGGTTGGGTGAAATGTTGTTCCGGGTGCAGGTCGACCAAAGTCAGCCGGTCGCCCTCATCCACCTCCGGCAGGCGTTCCAGAGCCGCTTCGCTGGCCTCGGCCTCTGCCTCCGGGCTCTCGCCGCCCTCCTCCGGTTTGATTTCGTAAACTTCGAGGTATCCCGCGAAACGGAGCGTCGATGCGGCTATGCGAAGGGCGTACCCATGGTCGGCCGACCGGCCCTCAATCTCGAGAGTGAGCGTGTCGTACTCCGCCGGATTCATTTGGGAGGCCAGGAATCGGTTCCATATCAGCCGATAGAGCTTGGCTTGCTCCGGCGAAAGTGAGGGCGCCATCAGATCGGGTGTCCGCTCGACAGAAGTGGGTCGGATTGCCTCGTGCGCTTCCTGAGCCCCGCGGGTTCGGGTCTTGTACACCGGCGGCGTCTCTGGCAAGTGGGCTGGGGAAAAGTGATCTCGAATCCACGCCCGGGCCTCCTCTTGCGCGGAGGTCGACACCTGAGGCGAGTCGGTCCGCATATAGGTGATGAGACCGATCGCTTCCCCGCCCTCCAAGTCGACCCCTTCGTACAGTTGTTGAGCAATGGCCATGGTGCGCCGCGCTGTGTACCCGAGTCTCCTCGAGGCATCCTGCTGCAACGTGCTGGTGGTAAACGGCGCCAGGGGGCGACGTTGACGAGTCCCCCGCCGAACTTTCGTCACCTGGAACTCCGCCACCCGCAGGTCGTTCAAGACAGGTTGGACGACGCTCTCCGAGGGAAGCTCTGGCACGGAGCCATCGATTCCGACTACCCGGGCGCGGAAATCCGGCGGTCGACCTGGCTTGCGGAGCTCGGCGTCAATCGTCCAGTACTCGCGAGCCACGAACTTTCGGATCTCCCGCTCGCGATCGACGATCAGGCGGACCGCCACGGACTGAACGCGTCCGGCGGAAAGCCGCCCTCGCACCTTGGCCCAGAGCAAGGGACTCAGGTTGTAACCCACCAGCCGATCCAAGACTCGCCGCGCCTGTTGTGCATTCACAAGAGCCATGTCGATGCTTCGAGGGTGGCGGAAGGCCTCTTCGATGGCAGGCTTGGTGATCTCGTGGAAGGAAACGCGCCGGGAACGGGCCAGCTCAATCCCTGCCGCCTCGAGGAGATGCCAGGCGATGGCTTCGCCCTCACGGTCCGGGTCGGTGGCCAAGAAGATTTCTTCGGCTTTGCTGGCTTCCGCCTTGAGGGCCTTCACGACCTCCCGCTTCTCGTTCGGCACGCGGTATTCCGGCGTGAAATCACTCTCGACGTCCACAGATAGGCGGGATCGAAGGAGGTCACGCACATGTCCAATCGATGCCCGGACCTGATACCCCTTGCCTAAGAACCGACCCACCGTCTTAGCCTTAGCGGGAGACTCGACAATCACGAGCCGGCCCGACCGGCGGGAAGGTCGAGACTTTGCATTCCCTTTCACTTTACGAGGCCGGCGAACCTCCCCCTCGGCGCGAGCGGGCGGGGTCAGGCCCTCATGGGCCGGGGTACGGCCCATCCGGAAGAGCTTGGTGCCGCAAACGGGGCACACGCCGCGTGTGGCAGGAGTCCCCGTGGCGGTGAAAACGGCCACCGCCTCCGACATCTCCCGCTTCTGTTTGCACCGGACGCAATACGTTTCCAAAATCAGACCTCGCCTCGACCCGAGATCACTGATATTCCTCCCAGCCGGACTCCGCCAGGTGATCCACCACTTGGCGCACTTCCTCGGCCCGCTCGCGGGGGCAGATCATCAACACGTCACCGGTATCAATCACCATCATGTTCTCGACGCCGATGACGGTCACCAGGCGGGGCGAGCCGGATCCCACCTGGTAGATCAAGCTCCCGCGGGAATCCCGAGCCAGCACACGATCTCCCAGAATGACGTTCCCCGCCGCGTCAGGCTTTATGATTTCAAAAAGGCGGTCCCAGCTGCCGACGTCGACCCACCCGAGGTCCGGCGCGGGCAGGACCGCGACTCGATCGGCTTTCTCCATGATCCCATAATCAACGGTCTGGCGCTTGAGGCGCGGCCACACTTCCGACAGCCGTTGCTCACGAGTAGCCTTGTCGGCTCCCGAAATCTCGTCAAGGGCCCTGCGGATGCTGGGGAGATGCCTCTCCATTTCCTCCAGCAAGCGATCGCATCTCCAAACGAACATCCCCGAGTTCCAGAGAAACCCCCCTCGCGCCAGATACTCCGTCGCCTCCTCGGAAGAAGGTTTCTCCCGAAAGGAGTTGACGTGGAAGGCATCCACCTCGGGACTCAGGGTCAGCCGACCTCCCTGTTCAATGTAACCGTAACCGGTCGAGGGATAGCTAGGAGGGATCCCAAGGGTGACCAAGTATCCCTGACGGGCGGTCGCCTCGGCCGCCTCGAGCAAAGAGTGGAAGCGGGTCGTGTTGCGCACCACATGGTCGGCGGGTAGGCAGGCCATGACCGCGGATGAATTCCGCTCCTGGAGTTCGGATGCCGCCCATCCGACGACGGGGGCTGTTCCCCGCGGGACTGGCTCCATCAGGAAATTGGCTGGTGGTATTCCCGGGGCTTGGGTCCGAAGGCTGGCCGCTTGCTCCTGCGTCGTAACCACGAGAATGTTTTCAGGTGGGAAGTTTCGGATTCGGTCGATCGTATCCTGGAACAGGGTCCGGTCGCTCGCCAGCTTGAGTGATTGCTTAGGAGCGCGCCTGCGCGAAAGGGGCCAAAGGCGGGTCCCCTGCCCGCCCGCCATTACGACCGCATAGAAGTCAGCCTGGGTCTTCAACTCACAGCGTGCCCCGGACTTCGTCCACGTTCGAATAGCGCCGCGCCCACGCGCCTCACATCGCCCCTCATCTCCATCATCGCAAGCGCCGATGAGACCTCGGAGGCTGTTCGACGGCATGTGCGCGCGAGCTCGTCCGCATTGGAGGGACCCTGGCCGAGCTCCTCCCAAAGAGCGCGTTCGACCTCATCGGTCGGAGCCAGCGCCGTCTCGACCGCGGGGACGATGGATCCGGCAAGATGGAGATCGGCCAGGACCGTATGGGCGGACAAGGCCGGCCTGGCTCCGGCGGCGATCAGTGCATTCGTCCCCCGGCTCTTGCCGCTGTGAATCGTGCCAGGGACGGCGAAGACTGGCCGCGCCTGCGCCGCGGCAAACTCCGCCGTGAGGAGCGCTCCGCTTTCGTCCCCTGCCTCGACCACTACGATCGCCATGGCCAGCCCCGAAATGAGTCGATTCCGCGGAGGAAAGTTCCTGGGGTCGGGGCCCGTCCCAAGCGGGTAGTCGCTGAGGACCGCCCCGCTGCGGGAGATCTCATTCGCGAGCCCGCGATGCTCCTGGGGATAGATTCGGTCCAGCCCCGATCCGAGGACCGCGAAGGTTCGGCCCCCCGCTCGAAGGGCAGACTGATGGGCTTGAGAATCAATGCCCCGCGCAAGACCGGAGACGACGGTCACGCCGGCCCGGGCAAAGCCCTGGCTCAACTCATCGGTCGCATCCAACCCATACGTCGTCGGGTTGCGTGTCCCGACGAGGGCGACCGCCGTCTCGTCCTTGGACAGGATCGAGCCTGCCACGAAGAGGACTGGCGGAGGGGTTGGGATCTCTCGCAATCGCGCAGGGTAAGCGTCGTCCTCCCACGTCAAGACCTGGTATCCCGCCTTGAAGGCTGCCTCGGCCTCGGCATCCGGATCCATCCGGTCTCGCGTCGCCAAGAGGGACTCAAGGGTGCGAGGTCCAAGGCCGACCGCGGCCAACTCTTTGGCCGGCGCGCGCCATGCGGTCTCGAGGTCGCCGAACGCGCGGATCAACAATCGGAAACGCGCCGCGCCGATGCGTGGCACGCGATGGAAAGCAATCCAGTAGGCCTTTGTATCCCCCATGGCCGTCCCCCCCATCTCCGATTCGCCCGCGCCCGAAGGCCGGGAAAAATCGGCTGAGAATACCACACCGGTTTCAGGCGTGCAAGGGATGAGCGTCGGAAGTGGCGCAACGCCGCGAAGCGAGGATGGATTTCAAGGAAAGCGCCGCTCGGCGCCTCACCCCGAAGAGGCGCGTTCCAACTTTGCTTGTAAGGTGATGGGGATCCCCGACAAGGCGCGGGAAATCGGACAGGTCGCCTTGGCTTCCTCCGCCGCCTCAGAGAACTGTGCCTCGGAGAGTCCCGGGATCACGGCGGAAGTGTCGAGATGGATGGAGGTGATCGTGAATCGACCCTCGATCCGCTCCGCGTTCACCTGGGCTGTTGTCGCAATCCGCTCAGCCGTAAAGCCTCGCTTGGCGACTCCGCCCGCCAGGGACATCGAGAAGCATCCTGCATGCGCCGCTCCCAGCAGCTCCTCCGGGTCGGTGCCGGCACCATCGTCAAAACGAGATGAGTAAGAGTAGGCAGCCTCGTGCCCACTCGAGGGGAGCCGGACGCGGCCCCGCCCCTGACGAAGGTCCCCCTCCCAGATCGCCTCAGCCTGACGCATCGTCATCTCAACCTCCCGTCATCAAACCCGCGGCGACGAACCCAGAAACGGAACACCCGCCCCAGTTCAGTTGGGCGGGTCAGCGGGGATGACGGGATTCGAACCCGCGATCTCTGCCTTGACAGGGCAGCGTGTTGGGCCGCTACACCACACCCCCGAGCGGGAGTCAGTCTACCATGTCGCCAAGTCGAGCGTCAAGAGAAGGGTGGCGCATTGGAGTCTTCCCGGCTGCTACCCGTCGATCCGGGGCTCATCCTGGCGCTGGGGCCAAACTTTGGGCGAGGGCATCTGCGGCCTGAACCACGTCTTCGTCCCCAATCCAATAGTGGAGGACCATTCGCACCCGGCGCGGTCCTTCCACCAAGACGCGCACGCCGCGCGCCTGCATCCGGTTCGTAAGCTCCTCCGCGTCGAGCCCGGAGTCAGGGGCGAGATGGAAATACACCATGTTGGTGGGAGGCGGATTCCAATCGAGGGCCACGCCCGGGAGCTCCCCGATCAGGTCGGCGAGCGTGACCGCCCGACGATGGTCCTCCGCCAACCGATCGACCATCGTATTCAGGGCGACGATTCCCGCCGCGGCGATTACGCCCGCCTGGCGCATGCCTCCGCCCAACTGTTTGCGGATCCTTCGGGCGTGCGCGACGAAGTCGCGGGTTCCGCACAGGATGGAACCCACAGGGGCGCACAATCCCTTCGAGATACAGAATGTTACCGTGTCCGCCGCCTCAGCCAGGCTGGCGGCGGGTTCCCCCAGCGCGATGGAGGCGTGGAAGATACGAGCGCCGTCGATGTGGAGTGCGAGCCCGAAGCGACGCGCCAGGGCCCCAACCCGGTCTACATACGCCGCGGCCAGCGCCACGCCGCCGCAAAGATTGTGCGTGTTCTCCAGGCAAATCAGTCGCGAAATTGGGTAGTGCGGGTCGTCCGGCCGAATCGCGGATTCCAACTCCGCCAGCGACAAGGTCCCATCGCGCCCGTTGGGAATGGGCCGGGGATGGACCCCGCCGAGAGCCGCCACACCGCCCGCCTCGGAGAGGAAGGTGTGGGATTGATCACCGAGGATCACCTCATCTCCCCGGCCGCAGTGCGCCATCACGGCCACCAGGTTCCCCATCGTGCCAGAAGGCAGAAAGAGCGCTGCTTCCTTCCCCATGTACCTCGCCGATAACTCCTCGAGCTCATTCACGGTGGGGTCTTCCCCAAAGACGTCATCGCCCACGGCGGCACGCGCCATGGCCTCGCGCATCGCGGGAGTCGGGACCGTGACGGTATCCGAACGAAGATCGATGGGCTTCATCGTTGGCGATGCAGCTAACGGGGCTCGGACCGCGGGTCTTGCGAGACCCCCTCGCGAAGGGACTGTCTCACGTCCAAGTAGTCGCGCGGCAAAGGGGCCTCGAACTCGGAGGATTCGCCCGACCGCGGGTGATGAATGCGGATCCGCCACGCGTGAAGCATGGTCCGCGGCGCGGACGGACCCCCCGACCGCTTCGTATACACCTGGTCGCCGAGGACGGGGGACCCGACCGAAGCCAAGTGCACACGAATCTGATGGGTCCGTCCTGTGGTCGGTCGGACTTCGAGCTCGGTATGCCGGGGAAACCGCTCCAGGATCAGGAACCGGGTGGTGGCGGCTCGCCCCTTGCGTTGCGACACCACCGCCATTTTCTTCCGATCTTTCGGATGCCTTCCAATCGCTCCGGTGATCTCCCCTTCGTCCGCCGGTGGAGCCCCCACGACCAACGCCCGGTAGATTTTCTCGACGCTGCGCTTCTCGAATTGGGTTTGCAGAGAGTGATACGCGGCCTCATCCTTCGCGATCACAATGACGCCCGAAGTCTCGCGGTCCAGGCGATGGACAATCCCTGGGCGTCGTTCGCCTCCGATCCCGGGCAAATCGGGAACATGGGCCAGCACGGCGTGGACCAGAGTCGCCGAGGCATGTCCGGCAGACGGATGCACAACCAAACCCGCGGGTTTGTCCAGGACGAGAATGCTCTCATCCTCGAAAAGAACATGCAGCGGGATGGATTCGGGGTGGAGACGGGCCGGGGTCGGATCGAGGATCTCGACTTCGATGCGCTCCCCGCCTGCAAGGCGCTCCGCGGAACGAGTCGCAACGCGCGCGTCGATTCGGACGCGCCCGTCCCCGATCCAACGCTGCACCTGACTCCGGGTCACGCCCAGGGAAGATCCAGCCAGGAATTGATCCAGGCGGTCCCCCGCCCTCCCGGAAAGGGTCTCCAGTCGACTCACGTGCGAGGGGGGTCTTGAGGGTCATCTCCCCCAATGGCAGCCGGTACCGGGTCCGCCGGCTCCGCGTGGCGCGCCCGCCGTTCTTCGAGCCAGATCGCGGCCGCTAACACCGCCACTCCAACCGAGATACTGGCATCCGCCACGTTGAAAACCGGAAATGTGGCCACGGCAACGAAGTCCGTCACGGTCCCCTGGATCAGGCGGTCGATCAGGTTCCCGATCGCTCCGCCCAATTGAAGAGCTAGTGCAATCCGCAGGGGAGCCTGGCCCGCAGGAAGTCGAGGGTAATAGTACAGAATGGCTCCTGAAACGACGAGTGCGATCAATGTGAAAACGAGTCCCCCAGAGGGAAACAGGCCGAAGGCGGCACCCGTATTGTTCCAATGAACGATCCGGAGCCACTCTCCCAGCGCCGGGATCGGAGCCCACACTTCACCGAATTCCAACCGCGTTCGCACGAGGTACTTCGTCCATTGGTCGACGGCCACCAACATCCCGGAGGCACCCAACAGGATCAAGTATTCCCGGAGACGAACGGGATGGGGCGGCGGTGTCGTCATGATGGATCGAATTGTAACGGATGTCGTGTGGCGCGTTGGATCAAGACGCGTGCTGACGAGCAAGGGCGAGCTCGAGGCTCTCCCCGTCGAATTCATCCTCAAGCCGAACGGTCCCGGCCACGCGTTCCACGGGGAGAAGCCGCGTGGCGAGGATCTCGCGGGCGATCCAATCTCGATGTGAATCGACCGCCTTCGCCAGCCTCGGCGAGGCGGCATAGACAAACTCGACACGTTCCTGAACGGGGAGGTCCGCCTGCTTGCGCAGGTCTTGCGCCCGACGAATGAATTCCCGAGCCAGGCCTTCGAGTTCGAGCTCGGGCGTCAGCTCGGTCGAGAGCGCGACCAGGTAGGGGCCTTCCGCTACCGCGGCCAGGCCCGGGCGAGGGACGATCCGGACCTCCACCTCCTCGGGTAACACCGGAATCACCGCGCCGTCAACCTCGACCGTCACCGACTCTCCCCGCAACAATCCGGCGGCGGCGTCCTCAGGATTCAGAGTCATCAGGGCCGAGCGAACGGAGGGATACCTCGCTCCGTGTTTCTGCCCCAGCTGTCGCGGAAGAGGGTTCAGGCGGTATTCGACCGCTTCCGTCGCCCGGTCCAGGAACCGGACGGACTTGACATTCAACTCCTCGGCGATCAATTCTTGGAATCTCTTGAGGATCTCCGCTTCGCGGGCATGCGGGACCGCGATGGCGGCTTCCAGGAGAGGCTGGCGGACCTTCCGGCCGGATGCGTTCCGTGCCGCATGGCCGAGGGAAACGACTCGTTTGACCAGGGACATCTCCCGGACGAGAACCGGGTCGCGCCACGACTCTTCCGGCTCCGGCCAGAGTGTGTGATGGATGCTGTCGGGCGCATCCGCGTCGATCGACCGCACCAGATTCTGATACATCGCCTCGGTGACAAAAGGGGTGAACGGAGCCAGGAGCCGGCCCAGGTCCATCAGCACGCGATACAGGGTCGCGTACCCCGCTCCCTTGTCCTCAGCGGAAACGGAAGCGTCGCCTCGGCCTGCCCAGAATCGCCGCCGGCTTCGACGCAAATACCAATTCGAAAGGTCATCCACAAGCGCACCGATCGCCGCCGCCGCCAGGTGCGGTTCATAAGCCTCGAGGCATCGGGTGGCTTCGTCCATCGTCTCCGCCAACCGCGCCAGGATCCAGCGGTCGAGAACGGTTTGCCGAGGGACCTTGTCCGAGGCGGGCCTCCAATCGTCGAGCCGGGCATAGGTGACGAAGAAGGAATACACATTCCACAATGGGAGCAGAAACTGGCGGCGAACCTCGTCGGCCCGTCCGTAGCCGAAGAGCAGGTCCTTCTCCGGCCGGTGTACGCAATACATCCAGCGCATGACGTCCACGCCCATCCGGTCGGCCGCTTCATTGAAGTCGATCGAGTTGCCCCAAGACTTGTGCATCGCTCGGCCGTCTTCAGCCACCAGCGTGGCATAGGAAAAAACATTGCGAAACGGGGCGCGGCGCTCTAGGATCGTGCTCATGGCGATCAGGCTGTAGAACCAATTTCGAAACTGACCCGGAAAGCTCTCGCTGATCAGGTCCGCCGGGAACCAGGAGGACCAATGGCCACGATCCGACCGGTAGTCGAGCGTGCTCATGGCGACGATTCCGGCGTCGAGCCACGGGTTGCCCACATCAGGAATCCGGTGGACGGGCGCGCCGCACTTCGAGCAGGCGATCACCACCGCGTCAATGTAGGGCCGATGCGGCGTGTGCCCCTCGAACATCTCCCAGCCCGAGACCGCTCGGTCCCGAAGCTCTTTCTCGCTACCCAGAACTTCGAAGTTCCCGCAGGCGGCGCATTCATAGATCGGCAGGGCCAACCCCCAATAGCGCTTCTTCGAGATCATCCAGTCATGCATGTTCCGGAGCCAGTCCAGCTCACGCTCGAGGCCAAACGAGGGATGCCACTCCGTCTCGCGTTGGACGACCTCCATCATTTGATAGCGTAGGTTCTGTCTCTTTTCCTCCTCGGTCACCTCACCGAAGGGTTTGTCCAGAATCCGACCCATCGAAATGAACCATTCGTCTACCAATCGGAAAACCAACGGACTGGCGCACCGCCAGCACACCGGGTAGCGGTGGGTGTAATCTTCGAAACGATAGGCCAAGCCTCGGGCTTGCAACTCCTCAAAGATCGGTTGTGCCACATCATGGACGGAACGGCCGGACAGCCAACCGAAGCCATCGACGAAGATCCCGGTCTCCGTCAAGGGCGCCAAGACCGGAAGCTTGTGCGCCTTTCCCAGCGCAAAGTCCTCCGCCCCGCATCCCGGAGCGATGTGAACGATCCCCGTTCCCTCGCTCACCCCCACCTCATCCCAAAGAAGCACGATGTGCGCCTCGGGGACTCCGGCTGCGATACCAGCCGGCAAGGCGTCAAATGGACCTTCGTACCTCCAGCCCTCCAATGCTTTCCCCTGGATCGTGCCCTCCACCACATAAGGACCCTTTAGCATCTGCAGGGTTTGAGCCCCCAAATAAAGGACCTCGTCGCCCTGCCGGACGCGAACGTATTCAATTTCCGGGCCCACGGCCGCAGCCACATTGCTGGTCAGAGTCCACGGCGTCGTCGTCCACACGAGCAGGCTCTCGCCAGGTCTGTCTCGCAAGGGGAACCGGACGGTCAAACTGGGCTGGGTGAGCTCCTGGTAGCCTTCGGTCACGATCTCGTGTTGGCTGAGCCCCGTCCCGCAGCGGGCGCACCATGGCATCACGTCGTGGCCCTTGTACAGCCATCCACGCTCGTAGCATGACTTGAGGACCGCCCAGATCGTGTAGTTGTTCTCATCGGAAAAGGTGAAATACGAACCGCCCCGCCCGCGCTCCCCGAGCGTCCCGACCAAATGCTCGACGGTCCCTCGGATGAGCCCGCTCGGGGTTTCAAGAGTCATGACCTCGGCCGGCGACTGAGCCAGTTTGTCTTTGAGATCGCGGAGTGTTTCCGGGTTGTCCCAGTCCATCCAGTACCCGAGACGGATGCTTTGTTCGGTTTGAATCGCGGCGTACTCCAGAACCCGCTGTTTGCAAAGAAGGACAAACTCCGCAAGACCGAACGCTTCAATGTCCTTCTTGTTGGTGAAACCCATTTCGCGTTCGACATTGACCTCGACCCAAAGCCCCTGGCAGTCAAATCCATTTTGGTAGCGGGTCGAACGCCCCCTCATCGATTCGAATCGATGGAACAAGTCCTTGTACGTTCGGCCCCAACCGTGGTGCACGCCCATCGGGTTGTTCGCCGTGATGGGTCCGTCGATGAAGGACCAATGCGGGCCGGCCTCGCGCAACTGACGCAGTTTGTGAAATACGTCACGAGCGGCCCAGAGCTGCAGGATCTCATGTTCTTGAGCCACGAAGTCAGGTGGGGAGGCGACAGGCTTAAACACCCTCGCCTACTTCCCCCAGGGCGACCACGAGCCGCTTATTGGACGCGCCTTTGCTCTTGTAATCCACGATGCGGACCTCGCCCACCTCACCGGTGCTCGCCACGTGGGTTCCTCCGTCGGCTTGGAGGTCGAGGCCTACGATCTCGACCACGCGCACCTGCTGGAGATCTGCGGGCAGCAAATTGATCTTCGTGCGAATGAGGTCAGGGATCTGGAAGGCTTCCTCGCGAGGCAGAATGCGCACGACCACACGCCGATCCGCCCGAACCTCGTCTTGGACTTTCCATTCGATTTCCTTGACCAGGTCTTGGCTCAGATGGGGGAATTCGAAGTCCATGCGGCCCCGCAATGGCTCCATGTTTCCACCCGTAACTTGGGCGCCGTAGTCTCTCCACACGACGCCGCACAGAATGTGCATGGCCGTGTGGGTCCGCATGAGTTCATGACGCCGCCCCCACTCCAGGACGCCTTGGACTTCCTGCCCCGGCTCCGGGAGATCGTCCGTGAGCTGATGCCATACCTCGGCGCCGGATGTGCGGAAGCCGGCCACGGGCCGGCGGATCGCCTCCCATAGCAGGCTGCCTTGATCCGCGGGTTGCCCCCCTCCGCCAGGATAGAACGCCGTCCTCGCTAAGAGGACATAGTCCGCGTCCCGCTCGAGGACCTGGGTGGAAAACTCCTTAACGTAAGCGTCCAATTGATAAATCCTCTCAGTCGCTTCCAACTTGATCCCTCAAGCAAAAAACAAAACTCCCGCCCAAACAGGGACGGGAGCATAGGCTTCCCGCGGTACCACCCTGATTCCCGCGTTCGCGGGCTCTCTCCGGGTACGGTCGTCTTGACGAATACCCGCGCTCGGGATAACGGGGGGCGAGCCCGGATCGCCTACTGGCGGCCATGCCGCGTTCGGGTCTCAGCTCAGGAGGGATTTCCGCCGCAAGGGGCTGCCCCGGCTTCCACCATCCCGGGTTCGCTGGCCAGCCTGCACGCGACTACTCGTCTCCATCTTCGCTCTTAGGATATCGCCCGCATTATGGCATAAGCCGAGTCGGCGGTCAATGGCCCAGGGCACGAACGGTCTGGGATCTCGGTTGGTGCACCAAACGCACGGATCGGAATTGGGTCAGGCCTCGCTGCGCCATATCACACAGCTCCTTCATACGAGGTTCGCGAGTTTTCCAGCGTCCCCGGACCTGCTCGAGAACGAGCCGACTATCCCCCCGGACGATCAAGTCGACGTCCTCCGGCCTCTCTCCGCGTTCTTCAAGAGCGGCGTGCAAATCCTCGAGCCCGGCGATGAGCGTCCAGTACTCCGCCTCATTGTTGGTCCCACGGCCGAATTCCCTGCGCTGGATCCGGGTCGGCCCGCCCGCCCCTCCGGGGATGATCCGAAAGGAGCCATACGCCCGACCCGGGTTCCCCATGCTCCCTCCGTCGAAGAGAAGCCTCCAGGGATTATCCCCGAGGGGCCTCACCTCCGCCGGCCGAACCACTGCTGATACAGCGCCTGAACGTTTCGCGAATGCAGCTCCGCGGCGAGTCCGTTGAGCAAGATTCGACTCTTACCGCAGGACTCGAGATCGATCTCGCTCAGGTACGCCATCGCGGCTTTCCTTTTGCCCGCTCGCCGCACAAGCCGCGCAAGGTGGCCGAGATACGTCAGGTTGGATCGAACGGCGTTGAGAATCTCGCCCCGGAGGATCACTTCTCCGTGCCCCTGAATGAGGTTCTCGAGTTTCAGTCGGGGAAATCGCTTGAGGCTCTCGACCTGATCTTCGAAATTCCCGTCCACCAGGTACGGGATCGGCATCATAGCGTCCCCGGCGAACAAGACGCGGTCTTCCAGGATCAAGACCCCTATCCCATCCGCGCTGTGGCCCGGCACGGGAAGCAGCTGGAGGATCCGGCGCCCGACTCGAAGATTGATCTCTCCCCCATCAAAGACCGCCTGCGGGAGGACGACTTCAATATCCCGCAAGTCCCGATTCGCGTCCCTGGCGTTATCGAGCGCCGCCCGGCCGCGGGTGTCCATCAGCTCCCTGCACAGGGTGTGCGCCACGACGGTGGCCTCAGGGAACAGATAGTTCCCGATCGTGTGGTCCGCGTGATAGTGCGTGTTCACAAGATACCGCACGCGGCTGCTCAGCCTGCGCTCCACGAATTCGCGGATCTGCCGGGTCTCTTGAGGCGAGGCGAGGGTGTCGATCAAGACCGTCCACTCAGGGCCAATGACGGCCCCGGCGTTGACTTGCGCGTACTCCTCGCTGGTGAAGAGGTACACGCTCTCAGCGATTCGCTCTGTGACCATGGTTGAGCGCGAAGAATAGCACGCCCCTTCGCGCGGTGTCAAGACGGCCGGCCGTGGAGAGCCGAAAAGGCTAAGGCAGGGGTGGGGCCAGAAGCGGGGATGAGGTCGCAGTCGGTTCGACAAAGAACCCGCTTCGACCTCGGAAGTCAATCAGATTGGTCTGTCCGGCCAGAAGGAGGATCTCCGCCGTGAGGGTCCTGCCTACGTAATCGGTCTCGACCCGGTAGGCCCCGGCCGGGAGGTCGCTGATCACAAAATTCTCCCCGTAGATATCGTCCCCGTGAATCGTCTCGGGGCCATAGGTCCATACATCCCACAATTGGGCCGAATCCAGCGAAATGATCCGGACCGGCTGACCCACGATGCGACGTCCCGAGGTGCTGAGGATCTGACCCGCCAGGACCCCCCACCCCTCCGGAGGCACCATCCAGAGTTCGGGGTTCCGGGTGGAGAAGTAGTCGTTCTCGCCCAAGCGCACCTCGAAGTGGAGGTGGGCACCGGTGGCATGGCCGGTCTCACCGACCGCGCCAATCGGATCGCCCGTGCTCACTCGCTGACCCACCCACACGTCGATTCGGCTGAGATGAGCGTAGGCCGTGAAAAGGGGCTGGCCGTCGTGACCGAAGTCATGGCGGATCGCAATCGCGAGACCGTAGGGATCATCCGCCCGGACCACGCCGCGGTAAAGTCCATATCCCGTCCAGACGACCTCCCCGGGCCCCGCCGCCAACACGGCCGTCCCACGCGCGGCCCCGAAGTCCGCCCCGGTATGTATTGGCTCGATCCCAAAAAAGTTCGTCCCATAGCGATACTGGGCATTGGGCCAGTTGATTTCGCCTGAAGCGAGCGGCCGTCCAAAATAGAAGTGGTCCCCAGGGCGGACCACCCACGGGACTGGATATGGCGGCGGTCGCCAGGCGGAGACGGCCAAATTCCCTCCCACGGGAAGGTCCAATTGCACCGGAGTGGATCGGGGGACAGCCGGGCTCGGGGAGGCAAGGCCCTCGGCCGGAACGACAGTTGCCTGTGACATAGCCGGGGGAAACGTCTCCGGAGGAATCACCTCGTTCCCCTCGAGCGCGACGGGCGAGCAGGAAACGAGGCCGAGGCAAACGATGAGGGCCCACTCTCGACGCTTCGGGCTCATGGCGAAAGGGTCGGCGTCGCCATGGGCGAGGCGGTCGAACTCGGGGTGGGCGTCCTCCAATACCACCACCACGGCGTGGGAGTGGGGCGCACCGTGCGGGTGGGAGTGGGCGTAGGCGTACGAAACTCGGTGGGGGTCGCGATCGCCTCGGGGGGATACATCTGCAGCATCGCTTGCAGCCAGGACAGCCCTTCGGTCATCGCGAACTCGCCAAACCGAGTCCCCGGCAGATACGTTCTCCAATTCGCCAGCGCGGGCAAACGTTCGAATTTGTAGTCCGCCGCCAGACGGGTGAAGTCCACAAAATACCCACCGGGAACGACGGCTTTCAGGGCTCCTCCCTGATCGTACGAGAGGGGATCCGACAATTGGCGGGCCCCGAAATCCCAGGGCCTCTCCCGGATGGGCTCGCCCAGGCTCCCGTCTTGAAGAAGGGTGCGGACCCAAATCCTCCAGTACGTCTGTCCACCAAAGTCCTCGCGGACGACCTCGACCCATCCGGCCTCGACCGCTCCTTGGCCGAAAGCGAACGCCCGACCGGTGTACAGCCAATCGTTGTACTGAAAACCAGGAGGCAGCGGATCGTTTAGCCCAACGAACGCATAATCCAGCTGGGAGAGGAAGTCCCAACCAAGCCTGTCGGAGGTTCGATCCCGGAGGGCATTGAAATGGGCATCGACAGCATCAGAAAGAGCCGCGTGGGGTGCTTGGATGTTGGTAAGGGCGACGAGTCCGGCCCTGCCTGCGGAATCCCACACGACAGGATCTTCGAGCGCAGGAGCATCTTCCGAAGCCGCCGCGTGGGCTGCGATTTCGCCAGGCAAGCCCGATTGCGCCCAGACCGCGCGCTCGATACTTCCCAATGTGGGAAGCGGCAAGGCCGGCGATGACCCTTGGACGACGCCATAGGCCACAAGCGACGAACCATCAAACGGCGTGGAGAGGATCGCCAGGAGACGAGATCCATCCGGTGCCCACGCTGGGCGGCGTCCCTGGCCGACGACCTGGGCATCCGTCCCCGTGCCGCCCACCGGCAGGATACGGATTTGATCGACCCCCAAGTTGCTTGACACATACGCGATGTGATCCCCACTCGGGTCAAACGCAGGATCCGACTCCATGTCGCGGGTGGTCTGCGTGAGATTGTGGAAGCGATTATCAGGACTCGCGAGGTCGGCCAAGAAGATGTCGGGGCTTCCATCACGATCCGACACAAAGGCGATCGTCCTGCCCTTCGGGTCCCAGGCAGGGCTGATGTCCTGGCTTTCTTGATTTGTGAGCTGGATCGGTGGCTGGCTCCCGTCGACGCGCAGGATCCAAATATCAAAGTCGGTCTGCTGGTAAGCCTCGTAGGTCAGCCAGAGGCCATCCGGTGACCACGAAGGATGCCCCTCGTAGCCGGGGGTGTTGGTGAGGCGGCGAGTGTCCCCGGACTGCAGGTCCATGACATACAAGTCCCAACCCCCGTCTCGATCCGAAGCAAAGGCGAGTTGGTCGTTCGCGGGGTTGAGCGCGGGGTCCCGATCGTCGAAGTCGCCGGAAGTGAGCGTGATGGGCCCGGAGCTTCCAGGGATGTAGGCTCGAAGATGGCTTCGACCGCCTGACCTCGAAGCCAGGATCAAGCTTCCCAGCTCAGAGGAAAGAGTGGGTGCGGGCGTGGCCGATTCGGTTGGGGGCCCTTCGGTCAGGGTGGGGTTGGTGGTTGAGGTGTAGGCGAAACTTGTGGCCAGACTGGCGAGCGTTGGATCGAGGGACGGAGGGGTCGCCTCCGCCTGAAGGGCGAGGTAACCGAGGCCGCCGATGCCGCTGAGCGCGAGCAAGAGGGTGACGCGGAAAGCCCAAACCCGAAAGCCGCGAGGCCTTTCGAGGTTCGCGCTGGACTTCGCCGTGCCCCCGGCTGCCTCCAACGGATGCCCCATGCCCTTCCCCCTGGATTATACCCACGCTGAGTTAGGCGTGAGTGCAAGGACAGTGCCGTTGGCTCCGCCGGTGTGCCCGGCGGTCCCCCTACGCAGAAGCCGAAGCCGCCTCTTCCCACCGAGCTGTGGCGGCTCGAGCGGGAAGGCCGAACGCCTTGCCGAACTCAAGCTCGTCGCCGTTTCGGACGCGGTACGCCTCGACGAGCGCCTCTGGCGCGAGCAGATGCCGGGCGAAGTACTCCGCGGACTCCCACAAATCGGAAAGCAGGAGGTCCGCCAATCCAAGACTGCGGCCGTGTTTGCTCGTGATGAGTGCGCTCAGCGTCTCGCGGGCCAACGCGTAACGGCGTTCATCGCCGGGGAGATCGATCCGCACGAAAACACTGCCGCGCTGGTTCGGCGGACGGGCAAAGGTCGCGTCCCAGAGATTGGAGTACATGTCGACCACGCCGAAATCAGCTTCAAACGCGGCCGGAGGGTGCTTGAGCATTTCCTCGACCGGGACGGGAGGTCCGGCGGCGCCGGTGTGTTCGTAGAGACCGAGCGCAACGGTTCGCAGGAACCAATGGCGCTCTTCGCGGGTGACTGGAATCATGCTACCTGCTCCTCATCGGCGCGGCGGGACTTGGGCAGGAGACCTTCCAAAGGCGAAGGCAGCTGGATCCGCGGCGCGGGCGTGGAAACGGCCTGGACCAGGCGGTACGCCAGGACGGCGAACTCGGCCCAGGTGGCCGCCTGGAGGGCTGCAAGGCGCTTGGAAAGCTCAGGGGTGAAATCGAGCTCCCCCAGGACCTCGCCGATCCTGCCGCCGGTGAAGGCGGCGACGACGTTCGGGTCCACGATCGAACGGGCGACCAGGTGATTCAGGGCTTGCATGGACATCTCACACCTCCGTGTAGGATGGACTTAACATAAAAAGGCAGCCGAAGCGGATCGCCTCGCTGCCTGGGGGGACAATTTCCAGAATGGTTACCGGTCTAGGCGAAAACTAACTCTTTCTAGTTGGTTGTTCCGCCGCCGCCGCTACCACCCCGAATGGGCATTCTGAACAATTTCATTGTCCGAGCAACCTCACCTTCCCACTCACTGAAGACGCTAACCAACGACTCTCAACGACTTCTCTACGGGCCAACACAATGGAAGTACGTCCAATAATTTGGACCGCATTCCTGGTGGAGGGCCCCGCAAGCGAAGAGGGCATTCCTGTTTCGGGTTGAGGGGCCGAAGTTTGATGAGGGTCAGTTCCGTCAACCCAGCTCGTCAACTAACTTATGAGGCGATCATATGCCTCTCTTAGTGTTGCAGGTGGTTCGAGGCCGAGTTCATCTCCTAAGAGCCGAACGTATCTTGCGTAGTGGGACACAACATCCGTCCTTCTGCCCATGCCTCCAAGGAGCTCTAGATACTTTAGATTGAGATTGTCATTGTAGGGATCGACATCAAGCGCTCTGCGAAGAACTTCGATTGCCGAAGGCCGGTTTCCCCTTTGTACCGCCTCTTCTGCGTATGCCTCCGCAATCCGTGTAAACGTGGCATCAAGAGAACCACGGCGGGCGCGGGCCCAGTTGCTACCATCTCCTACAAGAAACTCCCCACCATACAGCCCCGCAGCTTCCGTGAGGGCAAAGTACTTCCGAGGGTCGCCAGGCGCCAGGTGACTCGCCACAAGCGCCGCTTTCTCGAATTTCGCGACGTCGTACTCGGTCTTCAATTCCTCCACAAGAGAATAGCGACTCCCGTCGAACGCGATCGAGGTCTTTCCCAGTGCCCTTCTTAGACTGTAGATCGCCATGTGAAGGTTCGCAGCCTTCCTGCCCGTCTCAGCATTCGGCCAAAACTCCTCGACAATTGACTCCTTGGGCGCCTGTTCATTGTCCAGTATGTAAAACAAGATTTGGCGATGGAGCGGTTTCAACCCACTTAGGTTTGACCCATGAAGCATGACGACACCTCGGCCGAACGCCCTCACGAGGAGATGCGGGGGCAAGGGTTCACTTTCCGCCTTAGGCTGGTACCGCCTGCCCACCGCCTTCATCAATTCCATCCTTTCCCCTATCGCGACAAGGCCGTGCGGGGCGGGCGACACTCTTAGTATTTCCTTGAATAGAACATCGTTCCAGGCAAGCTCCGAGGCGAACACCTGCTCCAATCCCGATGAGACGGCTATTTGCAAGGACATGGCAAAACCGCGTACCGAGCTCACGCGATTCCCCAAAAGACTCTGTGCAAAGCCCAAGTAAAGGAACGCGGTCACTTGGTCACGAAGTTCTGCCTTCGGCCTGGCCTCATCTAACACTCTGGAAAGTATTTCGGACGCCTCCTTGGGGGCGGTGGGGACCTGCAACATTGCTTTCTGAATTACTGCCGAAGACTTGAGACGCTCATAAGCTTTTGCAAACTCTAAGGCTCGTGTTACCCACTCTTGTGCAAGTGCACGATTGCCAGCCCTCCTGTGTAGATTGCTCGCGCCCAGACAACCATAGGCGAGCAATTCAATGTCGCCAATCCTTGAGGCGATCTCAAGGGCACTTTGGAACACCTGCCCGGCTTGCAGGTTCATGCCTAGGTCCGTGAAGAGCTCCGCCTGTGAAAGCAATAGTTGGCCTTCCACTAGAGACGACGCGCAAAGCCTTGCCAATGTCAGGCCTCGATCGAATTCAGCCATCGATTGCTCATATCGCCCTCTAAGATGGTTGACGACTGCAAGGTTGCCCACCACCATCGCGAGGGGAACCGGAGCCCCAATCGGGAGAAGCAACCTGTGGGCACGTTCGATAGATTGAATCGCACCTAGTTGGTCACCTCCCTGAACCTGAAACGAGTGCAAGTCGACGAGACCCTGTGCAAGAGCATAAGGATCTCCGGCTTTGTCAAGATCTTGCACGGCGTCTTTCGCGATCGCGACCACCTTAACCAACTCCTCATCCCCCGCCGCCATGGCGAGTGCTCTGAGTCTCTTGGCCATTCCCCTATGAATGTGGCCTTTTCTCGTTCGGGCCAGGAGCCTTTCTGCGAGTGAGCCGGCTGCCTCTGCTTCCTTGTACATCCCCTTTCGGAAGGCTATCAACCCTCGCACCGTCTCAATCTGCGCGACCGTCTGTCTCTTTGCCTTTTTGGGAGGGATAGAGTCAATTCGCTGAAGGGCTCCCTCCGAGCTTTCTATGTTGCCTCTGTCCGCATACCCTTGAGCCAAGAGTGTAAGCACCGTTATTGAGGGATGCCCATGTTGAGCTAGGGCTGCGTCCCATTCTTCTAGTGTGTTGATTCTTCCCTCGCGGAACGCTCTTTCAGAATCCGCCTCGGCAATCGCCCTTGCTCTTCCGATTTCACCGGCCTCGATGAACAGATGGACCGCATCCTCCACAGCACCCCCCGCAGCGAGATAGTCAGCAGCCCGCCTAATGAGGGCTGAGCCCCTCCTGGCATCTATGGAGGTAAGTTGGGCGCGAAGGAATTCCCTGAAGAGGGGGTGGAATTCGTACGTCCTCTGCTCCCCCTCAGATTCGGTTACAAACAGACCACTTTGTAGGAGCCTAGCAAGCAGTCTTGAACTGTCCTTCCTTACTAGGACAGCATCACACGCCTTCGCCGTCATGATCCTCAGGACAGAAGCCTCTCGGAGGAACGTCCTCATTTCCTCAGGAAGCCTGTTGAAGACGACTGTTGCCAGATAGTCAAAAACCAATGGCTGGCCACCGGAGATCGCTGCGGACCCTACCTTGTGTAGGACTTCGTTGGAAAGGAGAATGCCTGTGATCCATCCTTTTGTCTGTTCTATCAACGCCTCGGCAACCTTCTCCAGATCATCTCCTCCGTGGGTGGGACTTAGAATCCCTACGGCCTCGTCCCGCGTGAGCGCAAGGTCATGCGGGCCCAGGCCCCCTAATGCCCCATTTGCCATCAGCTTCGCCAGGGAAATCTGTGGAGGCTCGCGACCAGCGACGATGGTGGTGAGATTGGATGGCTGACGATCAATGAACTCGTCGAAGAACGCGAGCAATTCCGCAGAGTCGTTTGCCTCGTGAACGTCATCTATCGCCAGCACGAACTGCCCCTGGATTTCGCTCTCGATTAGGTCTGCGAAAATGCCCGCAAGTCCTCTAGGTCCGACTCCACTTAGCCCCTTCAAGCCGGGGCGGCCAGCCAACCGCCTAAACCTGACATTCAGGGAAAGGCGAAGAGCTTGTGCAAGATCGGCCGTTTCAGATATCCCTGGAAACAATCGGATCCAGCAGACTGGCAGTTCGACATGCATGGCAAAGTCTGCCACGAGGGTTGTCTTCCCGTATCCGGCCGGGGCTGCGATCACAATTAGCTTCTTGTCAAGATCGCCAAGCAGGCGATCGACTAGCCGGCTCCGATGGAGCTTACCCTTGCCAAATAATGGTGGGGCAATCGCGTGTTTGAGTCGAAGAGCTTCTCCAACACTCCCTTTGCTTCTTGTCACGAGTTCCCTCGAGTGCCAACTTTCATGGGCCGGACACTTTCTCTCCCCCCTGAACAGGACTCCCCATTAATAGAGACTCGTATTTCTTCCTGACCCCTATAGATGGATCGAGCCCCAAGTCCTCTCGAAGCCGTAGTGAATACTCCTTGTAGATTCTGGAGAGATCACCCCACTTTCCTTGCTGGGCAATTGCCGTAAGAGCCATTTCGACTAGTCGGTCATTAGACGAATCGATTGCCATAGCCTGCGTAAGGACCGCCTCTGCCTCCAGGGGGCTATGCATCGCCAAGCATTGCTCGGCATGGATAGTTGCGATCTGAAGGAACTGCCGCTCTAACTCGGCTCTACGATTGCGGGCCCAGGAGCTAGTTGCGGACGATAGGAACCCGCGCCCGTATATCTGCATTGCTCGCCTTCCAGCACCTAGCACCAATCGCTCATTACCTGCAATCTCTGCCTTGACTTGTGCCACTGCGCTCTGAAACTCGGTCACGTCGTATCTCAGACGCGATGCAATCGATATCCTGTAGGCACTCCCGTGGCTTTCCACGAATTGTCCGCCTAACAAGCCACGAAGACGATAAACCGCGGAGTGGAGGTTCGTTCGTTGCTTGGGGCCCGTTGCATCTGGCCAAATAGCCTCCGCCAGATACTCACTGGAAACGACCTCGCCATCAAGGAGTATGGCTAGGACATCACGATCCAGGGGGCGCAGGCGGATCGACATTCCGTTTTTGCGCACAGACAATACGGGTAACAAAGCACAAACCTCAATTGTGTGACCTATGGAAACATGCCTGAATTGTTCCGGCCGGTTCCTTGCGTTTTGGAACATCCGCCCAAGCTCAGCAACACGCCGCAACGACTCGTCGTCCGGATGCCGTGCCAAGAGCGCGCCCACATATTTCTCATCTTGGGAAGCCTCTATCGCAATATTGACGCCCACCATCGGGCTCAATGCGCCTCTGAGGGCTTTTGAGAGACTGCTGAGATGCAAGTTGAGATTCCCAGACTGGAAGTTGGCTTTTGCCAGGAACCAGTGTGAGAAAGCAATCTGCGAGGGAATACTCTTGTCTCCGATTGTTCGCAAGTGCTCGCCCAAGGCTGTCGCCAACCGCTTTGGGCTCTCGGAATTCTCCGCCAGTATGTTCCTGGTCTGTCCCCAACCGACAAGCTCCATTGGTAAGGGTAGGGCGTTTAGTCGATGAGTAGCCAGTTTAGCCTCTGCATACCGACCGTTCCATCTCAACACGTCGATACGAGAGTCAAGAAGCCATGCCCTCAAGGGGACAACCTGAGTTCCATGTGAATGGGAGTCCGCTTCATCAAGAATGTCCAATGCTTCGTCGGCCCTCCCAACAATGCCGAGCACCGTGGCCTTCATCGAAGTGTTGTTCAAGTGCATATGGAGATTCCCTGCTTCTAAGGCCTCTTTGGCGCCAAGATCCGCGTGTCCGAATGCCACCTCGAGCCTTCCTTGGCACAGATTTGCGAAGGCAATGTTCAGCAAGATTTGGGGCCTCAACCGACCAAGTCCCTCGGAAGGCAAGTATCTTTCAAGGCCCTTGAGTTCTTGTATTGTTCTCTTCCAAAGGCCCAATCGGTCCACCGTTTCGGCCAAGTCGGCCGAGAACACCACTGTCGCGTATAGATCGCCTTGGCGTCTTGCTATATTCCGTGCCTGTTCCACAAGTCCCACATACCTCGCATTTCGCGGATTAAACATGGAACCAGTAATTCCTGTGTACCGGATTGCGTCTGCCCTCACGATACCGCCTATGCCTCTTGAAAGTCTCTCGGCACGGTTTGCAAACTCACGAGCTTCAGCATAGGAACAGGCGATAAAGGCTGCTTGGGCCCGCCCGCACAGAGACCGAACTAACAAGGCCTTGAACCCCTCCCGACGCGCAACCGACCCGGCAGCGTCGAAGCTTGCGCGTGCATCCTCGACCAAGCCCTTGTCTGCAAGCGCAGTTCCAATCTCAATTGTTAATTCCGCCCAGGCCGAAGTGTGATCTTTGAAAGCGAGCGTCCACCTCTCCAGGGTCTCGCGTTTCCCCGCACGCCGGATGGTTCGAGCGTATCTATGGACTAACCTAGCCGCACGCCCATTGAGCCCAGCATCCAAGTACAGATCGACCGCAGCTTCGATTGACTCGCTTCGGGCCAGGTATTCGCCTGCTCGGCCCCGCAGCCGCCTCAGCCCCCTCGAGTCCTCCTCTTTCAACATCGCCAACAAGAACTCCCGAAACTGCGGGTGGTATTCGTACGTCTTCGGCCGCTCCCCTGTCGAACTCAGAAACAGCCCGTTCCGAAGCGCCCGATTGAGCACGCGCCCGCTATCTCGCCTCCCAAGAACCTCGTCGCACGCCTCCGCCGTCATGACCGGTAGAACCGACGAATGCAAGAGGAATTTGCGCATGCTGGGTGTCTGCCGGTTCAGCACCACCGCGGCCAGGTAGTCGTACACCATGGGCCTCGGACTCTGAACAAGCACACCCAAACCAGCCACGGGCAGCGCACCGGAAAGCAGCACGCCCATCACCCAGCCTCCGGTCTCCTTCTGGAGCCTTTCGGCCTCCGCTTCGTCAAGGGCTATTCCCATCGCCCTCTGGCACAACTCCGCCAGCTCCGCCGTTGTAAGCGAGAGCTCGAGCGGTCCAATGCCCGCGACACGGTTCTTCTCGAGGAGATAGTCCAATGGCAGGTTCGGCACTTCCCGCCCCGCCATGATCACGGTCATGTTCTCCGGCTGAACGTCTATGAACTTCGACCAGAACCTCATCACCGAAGGCGATGGGTTCACCAGGTGGACATCGTCCACGATCAGGACGAAGGGGTCTGCCACCGCGCTCCCAATCACCCGCGCGAAGGCGGCCGCGACGGCGGATTCCTCCGCATTCGCCATGGCATCGACCCGGAGCGTCCGCTGCAAGCGGCGGAACCGGGACACCAGGGAAGCCTGCAGTACGCCGGCCATGCGCATGACATCACGATCCGCCTCGGTCAAACGCAGCCAACACACGGGCAGCTCCGTGTGAGAGGCGAAATCCGAGAGAAGGGTGGTCTTGCCGTATCCGGCTGGAGCGATGACTGCGATCAGCTTGCGAGGCAGATTGGCGTGGATTGTGTCCACCAGACGTTCACGGTGGACCTTGGTGCTTTCGAACGCTGGCGGCGAAATGGCATGCCGCGTGAGTGTGGTTGTCTTGCCCATACGCGCCCCCCTGGCCCGTCGAGCCCTATTCGATTTCGAACTTAAGCTCGTGCTCGGTCATCAGCCCTTGCTCGCGGTAACTCAGTTTCAAGACCGTCTGATACGTTCCCGCCTTGACTTCGCCCCGCAGGTGCAGGGTCAGGGCCACGCGGGTGTCCACGTTCTCAATGATCGACGCGCTCGCCGCGATGGTCTCGTCGGGCGCCTGTACTTCGATCTCGACATCCGGCCGAACGAGAAACGGCGTGAGCTCGAATTCGATTCTGACCCTCTGGCGGTCCGGATAAGGTTCCGCCTGGGCCCAACGGAAGCGAACTTGTTCAGGCGGGACCGGCGCCTCACCCTCCCCAACCAAATGTAAATCCACGCGCCCACGGGTCCCCAACTGTGGATTCGATTATAGCCCGGGAACTTCGGGCCGATGCCCACCGGGCGCGCCGGGTTAGAATGTCAGCGGAGGTCCCATGGACCCAGCCCACCGCTTCGAGACGCTCGCGATCCACGCCGGCCAGCCCCCAGATGCGGCCACCGGCGCTGTCATGACCCCCATCTACCAGACCTCCACGTACCAGCAGCAGGCGGTCGGGCAGCACAAGGGGTTTGACTATTCCCGGACCGCCAATCCCACCCGAAAAGCCCTGGAGGCCTGCCTGGCCGCCCTCGAGGGCGGCGCCCATGGGCTGGCCTTTGCGTCGGGTATGGCCGCGATCGACGCCGTCCTTCGATTGCTTCGCCCCGGCGACCACGTGGTCGCGGTCAACGATCTGTACGGCGGAAGTTATCGGCTCTTCGAGAGGATCTATTCGAAGTTCGGCCTTTCCTTCTCGTACGCTCCCGCCCAACACAGCCCGGATCTGCTAGCGTTAATCCGTCCCGAGACCCGACTTGTCTGGATCGAGACACCCACCAACCCGTGGCTGAATCTGTGCGATTTGCGCGGGATCGGCCAGGCCATCCGCGGGCTTCCGGGCAGGCCTTACCTTTGCGTCGACAACACCTTTGCGACCCCGTACCTTCAGCGGCCCTTGGAAACAGGCGCGGATCTCGTCCTTCACTCGACGACCAAGTATCTTGGCGGACACTCGGATGTCGTCGGCGGCGCCCTGGTGGGCAACGATCCCGACCTGATCCAGCAGATCGCGTTCATTCAGAACGCCGCGGGCGCCGTCCCAGGACCAATGGACTGCTTTCTCGTCCTGCGCGGGATCAAGACTCTCGCCATCCGGATGGACCGGCATGCTTCCAACGCATTCCAACTCGCCCGATTCCTCGAGGACCATCCTGCGGTCGACCACGTCTACTATCCCGGCTCGGAAAGTCACCCCCAGCACGAGCTGGCGAAGAGACAGATGCGGAATGGGGGCGGAATGGTCTCGTTCACCGTCCGCGGTGGACCCGAAAAAGCAACACGGGTGGCCGAAGCCACCCGCATCTTTGCCCTGGCTGAGTCTCTCGGTGGGGTCGAGTCCCTCATCGAGGTCCCCGCTGCGATGACCCACCTCTCCACCTCCGACAGCCCGCTGGCAGTGGATCCTTCTTTGGTACGTCTTTCCGTTGGCCTGGAGGCCGTCGAAGACCTTAGAGCCGATCTGGACGCGGCCCTCAGGGCGTAGGCTCACTCGTCAAACAAGAACGTCGACTCCGCGTAAAACCGAATCTCTCGCTTGTCCACCTGACCGGCCACCCACTTCCTCATGCGGCTTCGCTTCGTCGCCAGGGGCTCTGCCGAAGTCAGCTCCTCCAAGGGATAGTTCACGTGCAAGGTCCTGGGCGAAATGATGAACCGGGTCAGTCCCGCAGGGAACGTCCATCCCTCTTGGGCCATCCGGCGAACTTGCTGAAGCGTGAAGTGCGGATACACAATCAGTCCCGCCAGGTCGGGGTAGACCTGCTGCAGTTCGAGCGGGGCGAAGCTCAGCGTCCTTTCGATTTGATATCGATCCAGGAAGGTCGCGGCCGCCTCGTTGATGACGCGGACGCGTTCCTCCAGCGTATTCGAGTCCGCGTAAAGCGAATGCTGCTCACCACCCGGCTCGAGGACTCGGAGCGCGGGCTTGACCTTGGACTCCTCCACATGGCCGTCGACCAGGTGTGTTCCCGCGATCTCGCGCAACCCCGAAACGAGCGGCGTACGGGAGTTCCCCCGCAACGCGTGATTCCAACTCTTGACATTGACCTCATGCAAGTCCGGCCGGACGATCTGGACGAGGATGTGGGGAATGCCCATCCGCCCAAAGGCCATCACTCGGTTCGCACCGTCGAGGACCACATAGTCATCGCTGGCCTTGAGCGGGAGGACCATCGGCGGATTCTTGAGCACGCGATCGGCACGCAGCGACTTGATGAGAGGCTCTACCCTTCCCGGCTCGATTTCCTCATGAGGCCGTAGAGCCTGAGTCGGGACGACCTCGAGCTCGGGTAGATCGGGGTGCGCCGTCACGGTGCGGGGGACGCAGCCAGGAACTCGAGGGCGTCGATCATGGTGACAATGCCCACCGGCCTGCCGAGGTCGTCGACCAGTACGGCGACCTTCTTGGTCAGAAGTTCGGGCAGGATATCTTGGAATGGGCTCTCGGCCCTGGCCGTCGGGACATCCCGATTGACAATCTGTTGAATGGTCTCCCCCAATGGGTGCTCATGGCCGGGCGCAACCAAATGGTGGAGGAGATCCACTTCCGAGACCATCCCGACCAATTCGCCCTTTTCGCCCACAACCGGAAGCTGGGAAACGGCATTCGCGCGCAGTCGCCCAATGACATCCAGCATCGGGTCGGACGCGGTGGCGACAACCAGGCTCGGCAGGCCGCGCGCCTGGGCGACCTGCTGGACGGTCACCCGCTCACGGTCGGCCTCGAGGAATCCGTTTTCCCGCATCCAATCGTCGTTGAACACCTTGGATAGATATCGGCCGCCGGTGTCCGGGAGCAGGACGACCACAAGCCGCTCCGGGCCCAGGTCATGCGCGTAGCGCAGGGCACCCGCCAGGGCGGCCCCGGACGACCCTCCGCAGAAAATCCCTTCCTCCCGGACCAGTCGGCGCGTCCAGCGAAATGCCTCCGCGTCCCCAACCTGAATCACCGTGTCGACGAGTTTGAGATCCAATGTGCTGGGGATGAAGTCCTCGCCGATCCCCTCCACTTTGTACGGATGAGCCTGGAGCCCTTCTGCGTCGCCTCGCCTCTCCCAGGCGTCGTGAAGGATCGAGCCGATCGGGTCGACGCCGACGATCGTGACCTTGGTTCCCTGCTCGCGAAGATACCGGGCAATCCCGGTAATCGTTCCGCCGGTGCCCATGGAGATCACGACATCCGTCACCTTGCCACCGGTCTGGGACCAGATTTCGGGACCGGTTGTAAGGTAGTGGCTCTCCGGATTCATAGGATTGTGATACTGGTTGGCCAGGACGGCATTGGGGGTTTCGGCGACGAGGCGGCGCGCCACCGAGTAGTACGAGCGAGCGTCATCCGGCGCGACGGCCGTGGGAGTGATGACCACACGCGCTCCAAATGCGCGCAGGAGTTGAATCTTTTCCTGGCTCATCTTGTCCGGCATGACGAAGATCGCCTGGTACCCCTTCAGGGCACAAGCGATGGCCAGGCCGACACCGGTATTGCCCGAGGTCGACTCGATGACGGTCCCACCGGGCTTTAGCTTCCCCTCCCGCTCGTAGGCCTCCAGAATCGGAAACGCGATTCGATCCTTCACCGACCCCCCTGGATTCAACATTTCCAGCTTCGCATACAGCCCGCAAGCCAATCCCCGACTCACGCGATTGAGACGGACCAGGGGCGTGCCGCCAATAGCCCCGCGGATGTCGTCGTAGACCGCCTGGGGTATGGAGGGGGTCAGTTTGGGGGACTCGGACGCAGGCACATGAAGCCTTGGGGGAGAAGCGAAGATTATCACGATTCCGAAGTCCGGCCAAACGGTGGTTGCTCCGCGCCGGGAACTGGAAACCCCACTGTATAATCACCCGCGCCGAACCCTTCCGCAGTCATGAGCTCGAACGAAGTCCGCCCTAATCCTCGGGCCCAGGAGACCATCCATGACCGCTGCCGACGCCGCCATTCAGTACGCCCGAGACCATCGGGATCAGTTCCTGAGCGATTTCAAGGAGCTGGTCCGCATTCCCTCGATCTCCACGCTCCCCGAGCGCCAGGGTGACATGCAGCGGGCCGCGGAATGGGTGGCCGGTCAGTTGACGAAGCTCGGATTCGATCCCGTCCAGATTGTTCCCACCGAAAAGCACCCGATCGTGTTCGGCGAGTACCGCCATGCCCCGAAGGGCGCGCCCACGATCCTGTTCTATGGTCACTACGACGTCCAGCCCGTGGATCCCGTCGAATTGTGGAAGAGCGACCCCTTCGAACCAACGGTCCGCGGCGACGATCTTTTCGCGCGGGGCGCTTCGGACATGAAGGGGCAGGTGATCGCGCACATGAAGGCCGTCGAGGCGATGGTCCGCACCGAAGGATTGCCCGTGAATTTGAAGTACTTGATCGAGGGGGAGGAGGAAATCGGGTCCCCCAACATTGGAAAGTTCGTCGGTGACTACAAGGCGAAGTTGGCCAGCGACTTCTGCTTGAATGCCGATACGAACATTCTGGCCCCGGACATCCCCGCCATCACCTACGGCCTGCGAGGCCTGGCCTACTACGAGATCCGCGTACAAGGTGCCGCCGCCGACCTTCACTCTGGAAGTTTTGGAGGCGCCGTCGACAATCCGGCCATGGTCCTCAGCCAGGTCTTAGGCGGGATGCGCGACGCGGACGGGCGCATCACGCTGCCGGGGTACTACGATCGGGTGAGGCCGCTCACGGATGAGGAGCGGGCCGAGATGGCTAAGCTTCCGCAAGATGATGCCTGGTGGATGAAGGCGAGCGGAACCAAAGTCCTTTTCGGCGAGGAGGGATTCACCGCGACCGAACGCGCCACAGCGCGCCCCACCCTCGAGATCAACGGTCTCCTGAGCGGCTTCACCGGGGTCGGCTCCAAGACGGTCCTCCCGGCGCGAGCCATGGCCAAGATCTCCATGCGCCTCGTCCCCGATCAAACCCCCCAGGACGCTCGCCGAGCCCTGGATGCCTACTTAAAGAAGGCCATGCCCCCGACGGTCACCTGGGAAGTCGAAGACCTCGCCGGTTGCACGCCGGCGATCGTCCGCCGAGACTCACCCGCAGTCAAGGCGGCACGGCAGGCTCTGGAGAAGGTCTGGGGCCGAGCGCCTTTGTTCTCGCGGCAAGGCGGATCCGTCCCTGTCGTGAGCCTGATCCAGGACATGCTCGGCTTGGATAGTCTGATGCTCGGATTTGGCCTGCCGGACGACAACCTCCACGCCCCCAATGAAAAGCAACACCTGCCCAACTTCTTCCGCGGCATCGAGGCCTACATCTGGTTCAGCCACATGGTGGCTGCGTGACCGCCCGCGCCGGCTAACTTGGGCGCGCTCGCCAGGTACGGTACAATCGCGCGAACGGAGGCGGAACCATGCCCGTCGAGTTAGTTCTGCGCGATCGAAAGTTCCAGGTCTCCGCCGGACAAACCATTCGCCAAGCCCTGGAAAACCTGGACATCATCCCGGAGACCGTCCTCCCCGTCCGCAAGGGGAAACTCGTGGCGGAGGATGAGATCCTGAAAGAAGGCGAGTCCATCCGACTGGTGGCGGTGATTTCGGGCGGGTGTGGAGATCGGCCGCGATGAAGTGTCGAAAGTGCGGCGAGCGAGCGGTCCTCAACATGCGCCAGCACAAGCTAGCGCTTTGCGCCGATCACTTCGCCACGTGGGTCCCCGAACAAACCCAACGATTCATTGAAAAGTACAAGATGTTTGGCCCGGACGACCGAATCCTCGTGGCGGTGTCCGGAGGCAAGGATTCCCTGGCCCTATGGGACGTGCTGGTCCGCCTCGGCTACCACGCCGACGGGCTCTACCTCGGACTTGGGATCGACGGCGGGACTGGGTACTCGGCGGAGTCGTTTCAACGGTGTCAAGCCTTTGCAGAATCCCGCAGCCTGGTCCTCCACCACGTCGATGTGGCCGAGACCGAAGGCGCCAGCATTCCGGTGGCGAGCTCGCTGACTCACCGCGGCCGCGGAAAGCCGTGCTCCGTGTGCGGGATGACCAAGCGGCACATCATGAACCAGAAGACACGCGAACTCGGCTACGACGTGCTTGCGACCGGCCACAACCTGGACGACGAAGTGGCGGTGCTCTTTGGCAACACCCTGACCTGGTCGGTGGGCTACCTGGCGCGACAGGGCCCTGTGCTTGAGGCGAGCACCCTGGGACTGGCCCGCAAGGTCAAGCCCTTTTTCCGTTTCTACGAGCGCGAGACGGCGGCGTACGCGTTGATCCGAGGCATTGACTACATCTACGACGAATGTCCTCACTCTGTGGGCGCCACATCTCTGGCGTACAAGGACGTCTTGAATCGCATGGAATCGGAGCGCCCTGGAGCGAAACTGTCCTTCTACCTTTCCTTCTTGCAAGCCAAGGAGGGCGGTCTCTTCCGACAGGAATCCGAGGCGGTGGTCGAACTGCTCCACGCGTGTACATCGTGCGGTCAGCCCACGACCGCGCCGGGGTTGTGCGCCTATTGTCGGACTTGGGAACAAGTGCGCGCCCGAAGCGCGGCTCCCGCGTAAGTCATTGGGCTTGCGATGACCGAAACCTCGGATCTGGAGGGCCTCAGCCTGCTCGGGAGCCAAGCGGCTCCCAGCCGGACGCTCGAGACCTTTCCGAACCATCACCCCGATAGGCCGTACCTGGTGCGGCTGCAGAGCGACGAGTTCACGTGTGTCTGTCCGGCGACCGGTCAGCCGGATTTCGCGACGATCACCGTCGAATACGTCCCCGATCAGCAAATCCTGGAATCGAAGTCCTTCAAGTTGTACCTTTGGTCGTACCGCGACCAGGGCGTTTTTCACGAGCACGTGACCAACACGATCCTGGATGACTTGGTCCGCGCGTTGTCCCCGCGCTGGTGCCGGGTCGTGGGGGCCTTCGGCGTTCGCGGGGGAATCCGGATCACGATCGAGGCCGTACACGGGGAACATCCACGGGGAGTTTGATGCCCGCGCCGAGGTTCTATCCGGCGCTGGTCGCCGCCTTCGCCACCTCGCTCGTCGTCTCGAACATCATCGCCGTCAAGCTGGTGTCCGTGCTGGGCATGACGTTGCCGGCGGCGGTTTTCCTGTTCCCGGTCACGTACATCCTCGGCGACGTCCTAACCGAGGTCTACGGCTTACGCCGGGCCCAGCAGGCCATCTGGATCGGATTTGCCTGCAACCTCCTCGCCGTGGCCGCGATTTGGATCGGCGGTCGGCTGCCGGCGGCGGCATTCTGGGATGCCGGCAGCTATCCCGGGCCCGCCGAAGCTTCGAAGGCCTACCTGGCCATCCTGGGTTTCGCGCCCCGACTTCTCGTCGCATCCTTCGTTGCCTATTTGGTGGGTGAGTTCCTGAATGCCTGGGTGTTGGTCCGCCTCAAAGCTGCCACGAAAGGGCGCTACTTGTGGGTCCGGACGATCGGATCGACCCTCTTAGGCCAGGGCGTCGACTCGGTGATTTTTCTGACCGGCGCGTTCGCCGGCATCTTGAGCCTACCTACGCTGCTCGGCACCATCGGCTCCCAGTGGTTGTTCAAGACGTCGTACGAGATCCTGGCAACACCGCTCACCTATGGGGTCGTCCGCGGGCTCAAGCGTGCAGAAGGGCTGGATGGAGGGGAGGCAATCCCACGCCCGACCTCATGAGACGCGTTTTGAACATCCCACGACGGGCGTTAGAATGGCGCGCCTAGGATATAGGGCGGGTGCCCACGTATTCCGCCCCGCGGGAACCCCAGCATGAAGTGCCCCAATTGCGTCCACGAAAACTCGGCCGACGCCAGGTTCTGCGAGAACTGCGGCCAACCTCTAGAAGCCGCCTGCCCCAATTGCGGCTCTGCGATTTCGACCCAAGCCAAGTTCTGCAAGACGTGTGGATTCGATCTGACGGGCACGCTCACCGCCCGTGCCGCTCCCATCACGAGAACCAAAGACCTGGACGCGCTGCGCCGGGCCGTCCCGGAACGAATTGCCACCAAGATCATGGCCGAGCGCGAGCAGCAGGAGGGGGAGCGCAAGTTGGTGACCGCCCTGTTTGCCGACATCGTAGGCTCGACCTCGCTGGCCGAGCAGATGGATCCGGAGGATTGGCGCGAGATCGTCGCCGGCGCACACCGCAGGGTCAGCGAGGCGGTCTACCGCTATGAAGGGACGATCGCCCAATTGCTGGGAGATGGCGTCCTCGCTTTCTTCGGCGCGCCCCTGGCGCATGAGGACGATGCGGAAAGGGCGATTCGGTCGGCGCTCGACATCCAACAGTCGATCGAGCAATTCGCGGCCGAGCTCGCGCCTGCGGGAAAGGTCGAGCAATTTCAGGTGCGTGTGGGAATCAACACCGGACTGGTGGTGGTGGGGAATATCGGCAGCGACCTGCACATGGAATATCTTGCCGTCGGTGATACGGTCAATCTCGCGGCCAGGGTGCAGAGCGCCGCCGAGCCGGCGACCGTGCTCGTGACGTCGAGCACCCACCGCCTGGCAGGCTCCGTCTTCGACTACGAGGATCGTGGCAAGATCGAAATCAAGGGCAAGAGCGAACCCATTCAACTCTTCCGCGTTCTCCGCGAACGGAAGGGTGCCGTCCGGGAGCGCGGGATCTCGGGCCTCTCGTCTCCTCTGGTGGGCCGCCATCGCGAGTTCTCGACGCTCCTGCAAGTCACCGGGGAGCTTCGCGAGGGGCGAGGGTCGACGGTGGCCATTCTCGGAGAAGCCGGGCTCGGTAAGTCCCGGTTGGCGTCCGAGTGGAAGAAGGCGGCTCTGGCCGAGTCCTCCGAGACGCCCCTGGGATGGTTCGAAGGCCGCTGCTTATCCTACGGCGGGTCGATGGCCCATCATTTGAGCACGGATATCTTAAGGGCGTTGATCGGTGCCTCCGCCGACGCCATGGAAAGGGAACTCCACGGCGCGCTCCAAGACACCCTTCGGAGGTTCGTTCCGGACACCTATGCCGATGTGTACCCCTTCCTGGGCCACTTGCTCGGCCTGCACCTGGAAGAGGACGTCCTGGGCCGCGTCAAGTTCCTCGACGGACCGGCGCTCCAGGCGAAGTACATTGCCGCCTACCTCCACTTGCTCCAAACCATGGCCCGCCGATCCCCGCTGGTGATCATCTGCGAGGACGTCCATTGGGCCGACCCCTCGTCCGTTGAGCTCATGTCGCACGTGATCCCGATCGTCGCGGACTCTCCGGTGGTGTTCGCGTTCGTGACGCGTGCGGATCGAGACTCGGCCGGGTGGAAGCTCGTCACGCAAGCCCACGAGATCCCGGGCGTGGGCGCCCTCGAGATCCACCTGGCTCCGCTCTCGGAGTCCGACAGCCAGCTGCTGGTGCGCAACCTCCTGGAAATCGAATCGCTCCCCACCCATGTGAGGGAACTCATCCTGACCAAGGCGGAGGGCAACCCTTTCTTCGTGGAGGAGGTCATTCGCATGCTCATTGACCGAGGCGCTATCGCCTTCATCGACCAGCAATGGGTGGTGAGCGGCGAGATCGGTGACTTGGAGATTCCCGACACGTTGCAAGGGGTTCTAACGGCCCGGATCGACCGCCTTCCGGAAGACGCCAAGCGGACGTTGCAGATCGCCTCGGTCATCGGGCGCAAGTTCCAGGTCAAGGTTCTCCAGCGAATCCTGGACCAACACGAGCCCTAGGCCGCCCGGAGATCTGCCACCTGCCTCCTTCCGTGAATCTCGAACCCCAGCTTCGCCAGTTGGAGCAGACACAGCTCGTCCGGCGACTCGCTGAGCCGGATCTGGCGTACGCTTTCAAACACGTCCTCATCCAGGAAGTCGCCTACGAATCGCTGCTGCGGCAGGATCGGAAGCAGCTTCACCGATCCGTGGGCACCACGCTCGAGACCCTTTTCTCGGACCGCTTGGATGAATTCGCGGCTCTCCTGGCGCATCACTTCATGGAAGGAGAGGAGCCCGCCAAGGCATTTCGCTATTACCGGTTGGCGGGAGATGCCGCGGCTTCGCACTTCGCCCACGACGAAGCGATTCTGCATTATGAGCGCGCTCGGTCGATCTTGGGCGACCTCGAAACAGATCGCGACAGCGTTGGCCACGTGTACCGGCGTCTTGGCCGAGAGCGGGAACTCGTCGGGGACTACGGAAAGGCGCAATCCGTCTACCAGGACCTCCTGGACCGTGCCTTCCGCGCTGGCGACGAGAGGCTGGAGTTGAGCGCCCTCCTGGCCTCGGCCACCATCCACTCCACTCCGACGCCCTTCTTCGACATCGAAAAAGGCGAGGCGATCACGCAGCGCGCCCTGGAGATCTCTCATACTCTCAATGATCGAGAGGCTGAAGCAAAAGTTTTGTGGCTCCGGATGCTCCTGTTGAAGTTTGGCAATCAGCCTACCGAGGCCGTCCGGGTGGGAGAGGAGGCCATCAGCCTGGCGCGAGCTTTGGGTCTCAAGGAACAGTTGGCCTTCGCCCTCAACGACATCACCGGCCTGTATACGGGCGAAGGCAAGGTTGACATGGCGCTGTCTGCGGCCGACGAGGCGCGCGCACTTTGGACAGAGCTGGGGAACTTGCCCATGCTCACCGACATCCTGGGCAACTCCACCCTGATCTACGGCGTGATGGGCGAGTCGGACAAGGCCCTGGCCCTGGCCGAAGAGGCCTATCAAATCAGCTTAAGCATCGAAAACCTATGGGGACGTTCCTTCAGCCGTATGTTCATCGGAGTGATCCACATTCAACGCGGCCACATCTCTCAAGGCCTATCGATCATGCGCGAGAGCATCGAGTATGGCGAGCGGGCCGGATTCATAGCGCCACAGGTCTATGTCCGAGGTTGGCTGGGCGTGGCCCACGCGGCCTTGGGCGAGGTGGACGAAGGTATCGCGCTGGCCACCCTGGCCGGCGAGAAAGCCGCCGTCGGCCTGCCCACGTGGGGCTGGGTCGCCACCGTTTTCCTCGCGGATATCTTCGCCCGGACCGGCAACGCTGATGAAGCCGCGCGCCTACTGGAGCCGCTTGGGGCAGATGGCATCGAATCCGACCCTGTACGGAGGTCGCGCGTCTTCTACCCCATCCCGTTGACCCGGGCGCGGGTCGAGTTGGCCCAGGGGGCAGCCCAACAGGCCATCGAGACATGCCGTTCCCTGAACGAGTTCTTGATCGCCAGCCGCATGGTGTCCTTTCGGGCGGAGACTCTCCATCTCTGGGGCCTAGCGCTGCAAGCCGTGGGAGACTCAGACGCCGCGACGCAGCGCTGGCAGGAGGCGCTTTCAATTTCGGACCGCCATGAAAATCGCCTCATGGGGTGGGAAATCCACCTCGACCTCTCCAACTCGTCTTCTATCTCTCCCAAGCAACAAGAAGCCCATCGCCGGGCGGCCCGTGAGACGGCCGAGTATCTTGCCGCCCACATTACGGAAGAACGCCTGAGAGAGTCGTTCCTGAGGCTTCCGCGGGTTCGACAAGCGATCTCCGACTGAGGGCATTCGCGAGGACCAGACAGACCCCGTACCCGCTGGCTCCCCTTAACCTGCCCCCGATTTCCGATACACTAGACCTTTGAATGGGGTGTGGCGCCGGACCTGCGGCCCCATCCACGCCCACGCCGCCCCGGCAAAGGACCTCGCATTTGGCCAAGCCTGCCATCCTTGCCGTTGATGATGACTTCGCCGTACTGAACGCCGTCGAGCGTGATCTGCGGCAAAAATACGGGCGCGACTATCGGATCCTCAAGGCCCGATCAGGCCGAGAGGCCCTCGACACCCTTGCGCAACTCCAGGCACGCACCGAGCTCCCGGCTCTTTTCGTCGTCGATCAACGCATGCCCGAGATGTCGGGGGTGGAATTCCTCGAAAAGGCAATCCTGCTGTTTCCGGAGGCTCGCCGAGTCCTGCTCACCGCCTACGCCGACACCGAAGCCGCCATCCAGGCCATCAACAAAGTCGGGCTCGATTACTACCTGATGAAACCTTGGGACCCACCTGCGGAAAACCTGTATCCGGTGCTCGACGACCTACTTGCCGAATGGCACGCTCATGCGCGCCCGGAATACGAGGGGTTGCGAGTGGTCGGGGCCCTTTGGTCTCCGGAATCGCACGTGATCAAGGACTTCCTCGTCCGCAATCAGGTCCCCTATCTCTGGATGGACGCGGACACGGATCCTCAGGCAAGGGCCCTGGCGGAAGCGGCGAACCAGGGCGTGGCCCGGCTCCCGACCATATTCTTTCCGGATGGGACGGTTGCGGTCGACCCTCCGATTCTGGATCTCGCCCAGCGCGTCGGCTTGCAGACCCGCGCCGCCCTTCCGTTTTATGACCTGGTAATCGTGGGCAGCGGTCCTGCGGGACTGGCGGCCGCGGTCTACGCCACATCGGAAGGCATGCGGGTCCTGGTCATCGAGAAGAAGGCACCCGGAGGGCAGGCCGGAAGCAGCCCGCGCATTGAAAATTACCTCGGCTTTCCCAGCGGCATTTCGGGCGGCGAATTGGCGCGGCGGGCCGTGTCGCAGGCCAAGCGATTCGGGGCCGAATTGCTGACGGCCCAGGAAGCCTGCCGGGTCGAAATACGGGACCCCTACCGCCTCGTGGCCCTCGCCGATGGCTCCGAGGTCTCCTGCCATGCCGTCCTATTGGCGATGGGGGCCAGCTTTCAGACCCTGAAGGCCCCCGGAGCTGCCGAACTGACGGGAAAGGGGATCTACTACGGCGCCGCTCACACCGAGGCCATCTCGTACAAAGACCAGGAGGTCGTGGTCGTGGGCGGCGCCAATTCAGCCGCCCAGGGCGCGATGTACTTGAGCCGTTTCGCCTCCAGGGTGACCGTCCTCGTCCGCGGGCCGCACGCGACCGCCTCCGTCTACCTGGTCGAGGCGATGAAACAGAATCCCAGAATCGAAATCCTTGCGCACACAGATCTGGTGGGGGCGACCGGCGACCTGCACCTTGAGTCGGTGGACGTCCGGAACAACGCCACGAGCGAATCTCGATCTTTGACCGCGCGAGCCCTATTTGTCTTCATCGGTGTCCGACCGCAGAGCGAGATCGTCGCCGACCTCGTGCTTTGCGACCCGAAAGGCTACATCTACACAGGGCCAGACCTTCTTCAAGCGGCCGGGGGTCGACCGAAGGGCTGGCCGCTGGACCGAGATCCGTTGCTCCTTGAGACCAGTGTCCCGGGAATCTTCGCCGCCGGGGATGTCCGGTTTGGGACCAACCACCGGGTAGCCTCCGCCACCGGCGAAGGTGGGATTGCGGTGGCGATGATCCGCGAGTTCCTGCGCGCTAAATGAGCCTCGAGTTTCTTCGCAGGCTCCCGCTTTTTGAAGGGCTCCCCGAAAGGGATCTAAACCGCCTGCTCGAGATGGCCGAGCCGGTGCACTTCTCCCCGGGCCAGATCCTGATGAAGGAGGGAGAGTCCAGCGGCTCCCTGTACATCGTCCTGGACGGCGAATTTGAAATCACGAAGCGCTCTTCCGAGCAGGACATCCGGATCGCGGTGCGAGGGGCTGGGGAAGTCCTTGGAGAGATGTCCTTGTTGGATCAATCCCCCCACTCCGCCTCGGTCCGTGCCCTGCGCGAATCTAACCTGCTCCGTATCAGTCAGGATTCCTTCCGGGAGTTGATCACCTCCAGTTCGGCGGCCGCTCTGGCAATCCTACACACGGTTACGTCTCGCCTTCGCAATACGGAGGCCATGCTTCGACAAAGCGAAAAGATGGCCTCGCTCGGGACCTTAGCCGCCGGGTTGGCTCACGAGCTCAACAATCCGGCCGCGGCCGCACGCCGCAGCGCCGACCAGCTCCTTCAAGCTATCGGCGACTGGGGAGCGCGGACGCGCGAGCTCCTTGCCATACCGATGGGAGACACCTCGCGGAAGGCCACCCTCGACCTGGCTTCGATGGACCACCCACGGAGGGACCCTTCGCTCCACGATGCCCTCGACCGGAGCGATCGCGAACAGGAATTCCAGGATTGGCTGGGAGGCATGGGTCTGGAAGACGGCTGGCAGCTTGCACCGATCCTGGTCGATTCAGGCTGGGACCGCGCCCGCCTCGAAGGGGTCCTGGTCGGTCAGCCTCCTCAGGTGGCCGCCGTCCTGCTGCGTTGGCTCGCGGGCTCCTTCGCGGTCAGCCAGCTCCTCGGCGAGGTGGCGCAGAGCGCCGAACGCATCTCAGAGATCGTGCGGGCCGTGAAGTCTTATTCGTATCTCGACCGGGCGCCCGTGCAGGAGGTCGATGTCCACCGCGGACTGGAAGAGACCTTAGTGATCCTTCGCCACAAGCTGGCAGCGGGAGTTGTGGTCCAGAGGGAATATGATCCGACTCTTCCCAAGATCGAAGCCTATGGGAGCGAACTGAATCAGGTGTGGACGAACATCCTGGACAACGCGATCGACGCCATGGACGGCAAGGGCGAGATCCGCATCCGGACACATGCGGATGACAACCGCGTGATCGTCGAGATCGCGGACAACGGCCCGGGAATCCCGGAGGGGATCCGAAACAGGATTTTTGATCCTTTCTTCACGACGAAACCACCCGGGGTTGGAACCGGGCTCGGTCTGCACATTTCGTACAACATCATCGTGCAAAAGCACCAGGGCCAAATCCGGGTCACCTCTCGGCCTGGGGAGACCCAATTCGAGATCTCCCTTCCTGTCCGCCTGGGAGCCCCTCCAGCATGAATGAAAACCAGGTCGATGCGATTCTCGGAAAGGCGAAGACCATCGCGTCCGTAGGGCTTTCCGCGAACGCGGCCAAGCCGAGCCACGAGATCGGAGTTTATCTTCTGAGTCAGGGTTACACGGTCATCCCGGTAAATCCACGCGAGGCGACCATTCTTGGTCAGACGAGCTTCCCCACGCTGGATGCCATTCCCGAAACCATCGACGTGGTCCAAATCTTTCGCCCGTCCCAGGACGTTCCTCCGATCGTGGACCAGGCGATCCGGATCGGAGCCAAGGCGATTTGGATGCAGCAAGGAGTCGTCCATGAGGGTGCCGCGGCCACTGCCGAAGCCGCAGGATTGGTTGTGGTCATGGACCGGTGCATGAGGACGGAGCACCAGCGTTGGAAGGGCGCCGGGAGAAGGGGAGCGTGACGAGGTAACGAGTGCGCGCGCCGAATGCCTCTCGGCGCTAGCCGTGGCCCTGCGCGACCCAGGCTTCCTCGGGCTGAAGGGCCTTGTGGGTCGCTGGGACAATGACGCGGTAAACCCGATCCGGCGTCGAGGGCGATCCATCCACTTCCAAGAGGCGCTGGACCGGTATCCCGAACAGTCGGTCATTCTCTTCCAGCAGCGGGCGAATGAGCTCCCAATGCGATTCGGAAAACTCCGCAAACTCGCCGCCGTTCAGCTGATCCTCGCCCACCCTCCGTCGCGGATCTCGAATGAAAAGCGCGCCGCCCGACGCGAGCGAGAAGAGATTGCCTCCCGGGTACGGAGTGTCCAAGTCGACGAGGGCCCCGTCGCCGCGATGGGCTAGCCCGTTCAAGATCGCGAACCCACCTCCCCGCATGGCGTCACCTGCCATGAATGACTCTGCCAGATAGTCGAGGCAGGTCCCGTTGATGACGACGTGGGGCTTCCCAACGGCATTGATCAACGGTCGGCCGGCCGCGTTGCCCAGGACAAAGACCTCACCACCCTTGGCCGCGTACAGGAATGTCTGGCCGACGTCGCCATGGATCACCAGTCGCCCGGCCTTCATGATCTGGGCAAGCTGGTCCTGCCCATCGCCGTGGACCACAACCTCGACGCCGTCGACCCCCGAAGCGAGGTAGTCGCCGGGCGAGCCAAAGACATCGATTCGCAAGCCGTCTTGTGAAGGTCCCAGCCCCGTCCCCAGGAATCGGTGACCGTGGGCATGGACGATCGTGATCCGGCGGTATCCCCGTACGACCGCCTCGCACACAGCCCGCGCGAGGGATTGCTTTCCATCCGGGGGGTAACCGGCCCCATCTAAGATCAGCCGCTGGTCTGGGCGCTCTGCCCCATTTTGACGCTTCCCAAACTGTCCCAACACAAAACCGGGGGAAGGTTCGCGGGAGACCGATGCCACGAGTCGATCGAGTGCTCGATCGATGAGCGCCAGGACCGACCTCCGACGCAGTGGCGCACAGCGGAATCGGCGATCCATCAGCAAGCCCAAGGTTTCGAACGCAGATTCTCTGGCCGGGTCATCGGTCGCTCGCCGCGCCAGGTCTTCCAACCACGCCTCCACGCTCCCATAGTCAGCGTTGGGAAGCGCCCGGATGAAGCCCTCGAGGACTGCCCGCGGGGGCCCACCCGGTATCGGCATGGAAGCCCGAATGGGTACGCCCGATCGGCCTCCCGCATCCGGCAAAGCCGTCTCCTCCACCTCGATAGGCTGCCCAAATTTGTCCTGGCACACAAGGACTCCTGATCCCGCCGCCCGCCGCTCGATCGTGAAGGAGAACGCGCCGCCATCGGTGTGGCTTCCGCCGCGCGCGTTCCAAAGTCGATCCGGCCGCGTTCCAAAGCGAGGATCCGATGCCGACAGGCTTGCCAACGCGGCGTCAATGGCCTGCTTTTCCGAAGCCGCGAATCCAATGGACGGAGACTCCGCACTCCCGCGCTGAAGGGCAAACACCTGAGGCCGCAGCATGCTGGGATCCGTGATTCCGATCAAGCGCACGTCTCGCAATCCTGTCGCGGCCGCGGTTTGCGCGATGAGGAAGAACCACGGTCCGTCGGGCGAGGCGTGGATGTGGACCTCCTGGAGCATGCGGTAGATGTCGCGCCGCCGCTCCGGAAGAAGGGCAAAATCGCGTTCCGTGGTCGGCGCCAGACACTCCATCACGTACTCGAGGGGATATCCGAAGGTCCGGTGCAGCAGATCGAACACCAAAACGGATACTTCCGTGTCCGTCAGGAACAGCGGATGGATGTTGTGCTGGGCCAGGTAAGCGCAAACGGACGCGTAGTTGGCAAAGTCGCCGTTGTGCACCAGGGCCTCGTGAAGACCCACGAAGGGATGCGCGCCACCCGGATGCCAAACTCGCCCCTTGGTCGGATACCGGTGATGGCCGATCCACACATGGGCCGAAGCGTGCTCGAGCTGGTAGGCCGCGATGACGTCGTCGCCGAAGCCGACCATCTTCAAGACGAGCAGATCCTTCCCATGCGAAAGGACAAAGGCTCGCTTCTCTCCGAGGGAGGCGTAGAAGTCGCGGTTCAAGCGGTTCGAGTTCTGGTACACAAATTCGTCCGCCAGGATGTCGGATCCTGCCTGCTGGAGGCCGGATCGCCCGGCAAACTCGTCCAGCGCCGATCGTGTCGGCGAAACGAGGTACGCCACCACGTCCGGCGGTTGGACGGGCCATTCCGACGCGTGGGCCACGGGGAATTCACGCACGAAGTGGACGTCGAAAGCCGGATGGACGAAGCGCTCCTCGACCTGCGCTCTGGCAGAGGGCTCGAGGTACGCGATGGCGAGGAGGTAATGATCGGCCAGGGATTGGGCGTCGACTCCGATCCAGGCAGGATCCAGCCCCGCCAGCGCGGCGCCGCCGCCCTTGCCGTTGCCTCGATTCCGCATCTGGATGAGCGACTGCAGCAGGTGACGTCCTTCCACAGGAACGCTGGACGCGATTCCGATGACGCCACAGCCGCCCTCGGCCTCGGCCTTGCGACGGGACAAGGAGTGGCCATCCGCTCTTCCTCGGCTTCTCATGATCGCCCGGACCAGGTCGGGCCTATCCACCGCCGCCTCCCTTCGGAGGCTCGCCGACGTATTGGAGCAGATCGATACGGCCCCGTAATTCCCGCATGCTGCGCAGGCCCAATTTGCGCAATATTTCACAAAGTTGGCCCCGCAGGGACCGATACAGGGCATCGATTCGATTGGCCCCCCACTCCGGGTCGATGAGCAGCGAGAGTTCAGGATCGGTGGTCGTCAATCCGAATGGACAGCCGCGGCCGCGCTCGCAGTTCGCACAGCGCGTGCAGCCCATGGCTACGAGTTCGACCGTCCCCAAGATGCAGCCGTCCGCCCCGAGTGCGATGGCTTTAGCGATGTCGTGGGCCGACCGAATGCCTCCGCTGGCCATGACCACGAGCTCGTCGCGGATCCCTTCCCCGACCAGATAGCGGTGGACCTTGGGGATTGCGTATTCGATCGGCATGGCGATGTTCTTTTTGGCGATCTCCGGCGCGGCGCCCGTTCCCCCGTACGCGCCGTCGATGTGCAAGATGTGGGCGCCGGCGTAGTAGCTCCCGACCGCGACCATGTCCACGTCCGTCGGCGTGGAGACTTTGACGGAAACCAGGACGTCCGGATGAATGGTCTTGACCCAATCCAGATGCTTGCGGTGGTCCTCCACCGAGTAGACGCTGTGGAACGGAAAGGGCGAGAACAGGCTGACCCACGGGACTGACTCTCGCATCCGCGCGACCGCGACCGTCGTCTTGTCTCCGAGCAGGTGCCCTCCCAGGCCCGGTTTTGCACCCTGGGCATACTTGATCTCAACGATCCGCGCCCATTGGATCGTCTCCTCTCGTACGCCGAACATCCCGGTCGCGATTTGCGTGATGACGTGCTCGTGGTACGGGGCCAGGGAGGCGGGATAGCCGCCTTCCCCCGTTGACGTGAACGTCCCCCAGCGGCGCGCGGCCATGGCCCGGGCGAGCATCACCTGCTCGCTCACGGAACCATACGACATCCCCGCGCCGTACCACGGGATCGGGATCTCGATCGAGGGCCCCTCGCCGCGCCGATTCAAGGCCAGGGATAAGTCCAGCGGTTCGGCCTCGGGGGTCCAAAGTTTCTCCGGAAGGAAGTTCAGAGCGAGCGAATCAAATCCTCCTCCCGAGGCCCCCACCCGGTACTCCAGATCGTTTTGAGGAGGCGCGCCGGTTTCCGCCTGGACCCAGGTAGAGAGGATTAGGTCAGAAGTCCACCGCAGGTCTCCCAGACCGGGAGGCGCCTCGGCGCGCTCGGGCCAGGACCGAAAGCCCTCCCGAAGGGCCTGGGTGTGTTTCTCGGTGATCCGGTCAGTCGCGGACTGCGATTTCGTCATCCGGGTAACCCGGGATGCCGGCGAAGGCTTCCCGCTCCAATTCTGGTTGGAACATGGCTCGGCCGACCTCGCCCCGCAAACGTCGGACGTCGCGGATTCCCATCGCCCCCAGCACTTCGAGAAGTTCATCCCGCCACGCGGAGGACAGATTGGCGAGTCGTTGAATGCCCCACGTCGGATCGAGCTCAGGCAGCGAGAATCGGGCGGCCTCTTCCGTCCTGCACTCTCCCAGGCAGCCCGCCTGGAGGGCGACCCAGAGGGCCGTGTCGAGCGCTACCAGGTCCAGTCCAGACACAATCGCTTTCGCAAGATGCTCTGGCGCGATGATGCCTCCGCTCCCCACCAAGGTCACTTGCTCTCGGACCCCCGCGGTGACGAGGCTTTCGTGGGCCGCGCGAATCGCGTCCAACACAAATCCCACTGGCGTGTGGCCGTGGTAATCGGCGGTGAGATGAAACAGGCGAAATCCATCCTCGACCCACGCGAGCAAGTTTTCTCCAAAAGGAGCGCGGACTACGATGAGGCTTTTCGGGAACTGGACCCGAATCTCGCACGCCGGGGCCCGGTCCCATCCTTCGATCTCGAAAACTTCCGGCGGAGTGGGCAAGCGCCGTAGTTGCTCGCGATCACTCGGACGCACGATGGGAACAACACCAGAGCGGACGGATGACTCGCGTAGCGCCCAGTCGATCGGCGCCAGCCACAGCGTTTGTACCGCCGCAGCGGCGCCCGCCAGAACCCCCATGAGCTCCGGTGTCCGAATCGAAAGCGCCGGCCGGTCGAAGATGAACGGAACGGGGAGCGCCAAGGAGCGCGGTCGTTCAGCGACAGGCGTACCCGACGCGTCCAACTGCAGAAACGAGGGCCGTTGGCCCAGGTCGACGGCCGTCGAGATGAACTCCCGGCCGTGAATACCATCCCGCGTGGGCCGCACAATCTCGGACATATCCGTCCACATCGAGTCCCAGCCCGGCCCCGAGAACCGACCGCGATACCCCGCGCCTCGGACCGGGACTCGGCCCGTGGCGGCTTCATACAATATCGTGTCCACGCGGTCGGGATCCATGTAGCTGTCGCCCAGAGCCAGGCGCGCGGGGTTGGGCGTGACTTGTACCATGTCGGGGTATTGGACTGTGCAGCGTAAACACCCGACACAGAGTTGTTCCCGCGGCGCGAATCCCCCAACGGGTCCCGAGAACACTCCATAGACGCACGGTCGACTGAGGACAACCGGCAAGTCGCCCCGATAGTGAATCAGCTCGCCAAAAATGAGTTGGGCAAGCCGGACACGGCTCACCCGGACGCGGAATCGACTCGGGTGGCGAGCCCTCGGCGGAGCCGGCTGGGTCGCGATTTGGTATCGATGGTAGTGGGTCACGTTCGCATCCGGATCGCTCGTCCCCGAAAAACAAACAAGGCACGCCGGGGGCGCGCCTTGCGTCGCAACGCGATCGCAGCCGCCCTTCCATGCGCCGCCGGCGCGTCAGAACGCCGGTCGACCACCGCGCCGGCCTTGTCCCGTCTGTCGCCAGACGGTTTTAGCCAGGGCTTGCTCGGAAGGGAGAGGGGAGCCTGTGGCGGGCTCCGGAGGCATCCGCTGATGGATTCGATTTTCCTCCGGCGGCGTCCTGGTCTGCCGGAGTTAGCCCCGCCGCTGGCGGGGAACCTCCACCTCGTGATCTCGGCCCAAGGGCCGAGATCCATACGCTGATCTCCCGTTCGTTCGGTTGTGGAGCTCCTGTGCGGTTACTTGATTCTAGCAACGGACCCGCGTCCGGTCAAGCGCCGCCCCTGCCCCCGGCCTGCGGCTCCAGCGGGTCTTCCACAAAGACCGCCCGGGCCAGCTCGCTCCCCAAGACTTGCTCGGAACCTTGCACCACGACGCGGACCGGTCCGGCGAAAGGCGCCTTCGCGGCAATTCGAATCCGCGCTTCGGGGAGCAGTCCCAGGCGTTCTAGGTACTGGAGCTTATCTGGATCGCGCGTCCGCACGCGTGAGATGGCGACCTCCGCTCCCGCTTCCGCTTCCACCAGGGGCCGATCGTTGAGGGTGGGCATTTGGCCCTCGCGATCCGGGATCGGCTCGCCGTGCGGGCACCGGCGGGGGAATCCCGCTTTCTCCTCCATGCGGTTCACAAACGCCTCATCTGCGATTTCCGCGATCGCGTCCGCCAGATCGTGTGCCTCGTGCCACCCATACCCCATGACCCGCACAAGGAACGCCTCGGAAAGCCGATGGGACCGCAGGCCAAGGATGCCCTCCCTGCGCCCAAGCGTCGTGAGACGGGATCCTCGGTACGGTCTCCGTCGGACAAGGCCGGCCGCTTCGAGCCGCGCCATCATCTTGACGACCGCGGGGGCCGAGACTCCGAGCGCGTCCGCGAGCTCCGATGTCGAAACATCCCTCGCCTCCCCTCCCAGCCGAAATAGCTCGGCAAGGTAGGCTGCCCTTCCTCCTGCTCCGCTCAATTCGCCTCCCAAGTTTTTACCGAGGTTAACTTCAATTCGAAACCCGCTCTCTTGATCAGCAATTGTGCCTTCCGGTACAATCGCCGTGAATTAATACAAGAGTTCCTTTCAATATTATCACGGGAGGATCCAGGAGGATCAGCATGACCAGAATCGGTGTGTCTTGTCGCTTGCTCTCGAGTCTACCTGCCTTCGTCTGGCTGGTCACTTCTATGGTCGCTCTTGCGGCCTGCGGAACGCCGTCCACCGACGCCAACGACCTTCAGGGCCCGCTCGTGCTCTATTCCGGCAGGCGTGAGGCCTTGATTCAGCCGTTGATCGACCGCTTCCAAGCCGAACATCCGGGTCTTGAGGTCGCTCTCAAGGCGGGCGACAACATCGAACTCGCGAACGCTCTCCTGGAGGAGGCGGGGAATCCTCAGGCCGATGTGTTCCTGACAACCGAAATCCTTACCGTCGAGCATCTCTTTCAACAGGGAGTCCTGGCGCCGTACGATTCGGTGTATGCGGAAGTCATCCCGGCGTCCTACCGGCAAGCCGAATCTGGCTGGACGCCTTTGACGTTGCGTGCGCGGGTGTTGATGATCAACACCGATCTTGTGTCCCAGGATCAGGCGCCGGCGTCTATCCTCGACCTATCGAATCCCGAGTGGTTGGGCCGCGTGGCGGCCGCCGGGAGCACGAATGGATCGATGCAGGCTCACGTCGCCGCGCTACGGCAGCTCCTCGGGGATGCCTCGACCGAAGCCTGGCTCCAAGGCCTCATCGAAAACCAGGTCACTTTCTTCGCCAGCCACACCGACGTGCGCAAGGCCGTCGGGAGCGGGGAGTTTGCCATCGGCCTGGTCAACCACTACTACTACTACCTGCAAGCGGCGGAAGGGTCTCCGGTCGGCGTCATCTATCCGGACCAGGGTCCGGATGAGATCGGACTCGTCGTCAACGCCAGCTCGATCGGCCTTGTCACCGGGGCCCGCCATCCCGCGGTGGCGCGGGCCTGGATCGATTTCCTCCTCTCCGAAGGACAACAGCTCTTCGCCGAGCTGAATTACGAGTACCCCATTGACTCAACCGTCCCTCTGCGCGAGGGAGTCCATCCTCTGGATGATCTGCACATTGCCGAGGTCGACTTGGCCGAGGCGGTCCGCGATCTGGGCGGAACGTTGGACATGATCGATCGCGTCGGCGTCCCGTGACGTCACCGCCACCGGGCGTCACGCTTCCCCTGCCGGCGAAGACACCGCCGGTGTCACGGAGCCCGGTGCCGCCTGGCACGCCGGCCGCAATCCGCTACCGCCGCCGGAGTCCAGCCGGACTGTTTCTGACCGGTGTCCTTGTGGTTGCATTCACGACAACCCCGCTTGTGTACATCGGCCTGCGGGCGCTCGGCGCGGGGCTTCCGGTCTGGGAGCGGCTTGCGCGGACGGAGCTGGCCACCCTCTTCGGAAACACGTTCCAGCTCACGCTATGGGTCACCGCCGCCGCCGCCGCCCTGGGGACGACCCTCGCGCTGCTCGTCGAGCGGACCGACCTGCCCGGCCGCGCGTATTGGCGCTGGCTGCTCGCGGTCCCCCTGGCAGTCCCTCCCTTCATCTCGGCGGTGGTGTACGTGGGGCTCCTGCGGCCCGTAGGGGGCGCGCTTCCACGGATCTTCTCGACCTTCCCCTTCCCAACTCCGTTCGGGCTTGGTGGGGCAGCCTTCGTGCTGAGCCTGGTCACATACCCGTACATCTATCTCCTGGCCGCCGCGGCGCTTCGTTCACTCCCGGCCGCCTATGAGGAGACCGCGCGCGCCGCAGGCAAATCCACCCGCCAACTCGTGAGTCACGTCTGGCTCCCCTTTCTCCGCCCGGCCGTGGCGGCCGGCGCGCTGCTGGTCGCGCTCGACTGCCTGGCCGAATATGGCGCCGTCGCGTTCCTGCGTTATCCGACGTTCAGCGCGGCGATCTTTCGTGAACTCAGCGGCCGCTACGACCGGTCCGCCGCTTCGATCCTGAGTTGCGTATTGGTGCTTTTCGCGTTCGGTCTGGTCGCCCTCGAATCGCAGTGGCTCGGCCGCGCGCGAGGGCATACGATGGGATCCACATGGAAACCGGCGAGGCTGCTTTCGCTCGGCGGGTGGACTCCTCTGGCTCTCGTCCTCACGGCCATGGTCCTCATCTTGGGCGCCGGGATCCCCGTGGCGACCCTCGGAGCATGGATCGTTGAGAGCGGCGGTGCGGGGGCTCCCCTCGCGCAACTTGCGCGACCGGCCGCGCAAAGCCTCTTCAGCGCGAGCGTGGCGGCGGCGTTGGCCGTCACGCTCGCGCTGCCCGTCGCGTACTTGATCTCGCGCTACCCTTCGCGCTGGACGCAGTGGCTCGTCCAACTCAGCCAGGTCGGGTATGCGCTCCCGGGAGTCGTGGTGGCGCTCAGTCTCATCCTGGCCGTGAATCAGCTCGTCCCATTCCTGTATGGGTCCTGGCTGGTCGTCGCGCTCGCCTACCTGCTTCGCTATTTCCCTCAGGCGATCCGCGGCACCCTGGCCGCATTGGGGAAAGTGCCGCCCGGCATGGAGGAAGCCGCCCGCGGCCTCGGCCGGCGTCCGGTGCGCGCATTCTGGGAGGTGGCAGTCCCGACGATGCTCCCAGGGCTCGGGGCCTCGGGTGCCCTTGTCCTCTTGTCGTCGCTGAAGGAGCTCCCCGCCACCCTCCTCCTGAGACCAGCCGGTTTCTCGACCCTGGCGGTCGAGGTGTGGCAGCACGCCAGCGAGGGGATGTATGGGCAGTCCGCCGCTCCGGGTCTGATTCTGGTCGCCACGTCGATGGCGTCGTTGGCGTTTTTCTTGCGCACACCCACGGAGCCGCGCGGCGCGCGGACGCCGGGCGCTGATTCGTGACCGCGGCTCTCGAGCTCATTTCCGTATCCAAGTTCTATGAGCCGAGCCAGGGGCCGGCGGTGTATGAGATCAGTGTCCGCGTGGAGTCCGGTCAGACGCTTGCGCTGGTCGGCCCAAGCGGGTGCGGCAAGACGACTACCCTCCGCCTCGTCGCAGGGTTCGAGACCCCGGACCGGGGCGAAATCCTCCTCAAAGGGACGCGCGTGGCCGGGCCCGGTCGATTCGTGCCTCCCGAGCGGCGCGGCGTCGGAATGGTTTTCCAGGATCACTTCCTCTTCCCCCATCTGACGGTCGGCGGCAATATCGCCTTTGGCTTGAACGCGCGTCCCAGGGCCGAGACCGAAGCGACCGTAGACCATCTCCTGCGGCTCATGGACATGGAGCGCATGCGGGATCGGTATCCCCATGAGCTCTCCGGCGGAGAGCGACAACGCGTGGCGCTGGCGAGGGCGCTGGCGCCTCAGCCCGTCCTCGTGCTCTTCGATGAGCCGTTCACGGGTTTGGATGCCGAGCTACGCGGGCAAATGCGCGATGAGGTCCGCGCCATCCTCAGGCAAACGAGCTCCACGGCCCTGTTCGTCACCCATGACCAGACGGAAGCGCTTTTCATGGGTGACGTCGTCGCGGTCCTGCAGGGTGGACGAATCGAACAGATGGCATCGCCGGAGAGCGTCTACCACCGTCCCGCCACGCGGTTCGTCGCCGAGTTCCTCGGCCATTCGATGTTCCTGCCCGCACGGGTGACCGCCTCAGGCTTGGAGACCGAAATCGGAGCTCTTGCGCAGCGCGTCGACCTGCCCCTGGGTACGGAAATCGATGTTGCCTGCCGCGCGGATGACATCCGCGTCGCGGCGGATCGCGAGGGTCAATGCTTGATCTTGAATCGCTTCTTTCAGGGCGGGACCAACATGTACCGCGTGCGCCTGCCCTTGGGGAGGCTCGTCCACAGTCTTCAGCCGCACACGATTAACCTTGCCCCCGGGACACGCGTTCGAGCATGGCTCGAACCTAGTCACAGCCTTCCATGCTTCCGCGGGCCCGTCGCGATTCCGTCCGCCACGACTCCGTCCGGCTGAGCGGTCGGCCTTCGCGGCGACGAGGCTCACCTCACGGCTCGGGTCAGGCTGGGGGTTTGGCCCTCCGGCTGAATTCGGTGGCCGTTCGGCGACCGTGTGCGGGCGATCCAAGGGTTAGGACGATCGCCGAACGAGTCCGGCGGGTCACCTTGACCCGGTCAGCCATGCGCACCCCTGCGACCCAAATCACCTCCTCCCGCGAGACAACAAGCGGCCACTGAGCCCGCACAGGGACAGGGATCCGTTCCTGGCTCAGGAGATCGGCAACCTTGATGCGGCCTGCCATCCCTAGGGGGCCAATTCGATCGCCGGGTCGGGCGGTTCGTACTTCAAGCGGTCCTTCCAGAAGCGAGGCATCGATCACCACCCCTCCCTGGCCGTCGCGCGCCCGTGGGGTTTGTCCGTGCAGACTCCGCCGTCGCGCGGTGAGACGCCAGCCCTCGGCGAGGATCACGCTCCCCGGGATCCCGAGAGCCACCGGGCCCGGGTCGTTGAGCTGCGGCCATCCCGGGAACTCGGCCTTCCCGCCGGGCCCGATCAGCAGCCAATCCTGACCGAAACGAACCGCGCGGATGTCGCCGACCAGCGATCGGCGCGAGGCACCGTTCGCCAAGAGCAGCTCCACGGCCTCAAAGCCGATATCGCGAAGATCCGGACGGAGACGGCGCAGCGCCCGTCGAAGAATCGTCCGTTGCACGGCTACGGGCTCTCGATTGAGCTCGGCCCGCGCAATCCGGAGCGCGTTCGGGCCTGCCCGGTGAACGAGGTCCTCCTCCTTTCCGGCGGCGAGGTCATCCAGTAGCGCACTCACCTCGCGCATGAGTCGGGCGCTCCGGATGACTCTCTCGGAGAAGCCTCGATAGCCGGCCTCCAGATCGGGCAAGAGCTCCCATCGGATCCGATTCCGGAGGAAGGATCGATCCCGATTCGACTCGTCCTGCCTCGGTTCCCACCCCATCAGACGGCAGAACGCCTCCGTGTCCCCTCGTCGCAGTTCCAGCAGGGGACGCACCAGGCGCAGGGGGGAGCCGGACGGTGCGCCGGAGGGATGAGGGACCTCCGTCTCCGGGAGGATCCCACGCAAACCCTGCGGTCCCGCGCCGCGAAGCCAGTGCATCACCACGGTCTCCGTTTGGTCATCCGCCGTGTGCCCGACGGCCACCGCCTCCGCCCGGTGTTGGGCCGCCACCCGGGATAGGAATTCGTAGCGCGCCTCGCGGCCCCTCTCCTCCAGCGAGGTCGTCGGCCCACTCGGAAGCGTGCGCAACCTTTCGACGACGGAGGGCAGGCCCAGTTGCCGGGCGAGGCCCAACACAAACAGCGCATCCGACCAGGAGGCTGAGCGCCACCCATGATCGAGGTGTGCGACCACGATACGATAACCGAGCTGATTCAGTGAACCCAGCAGGCAGAGACTGTCGGCGCCGCCGGAGACGCCGAGCACGACGCGCTGACCCGGGGAGAGGAGTTGTTCGCGGCCGATGAATTCCGAAACCCGCGCAACGGCATCCACGGCCGCGGAATTATAGCATCGCGGTCCGTCTTTATGCATGGACTCCCTCCATTCGGCAGGGCTGCCGTCCGGCGTGGTATACTGCGGTGTTGGCCCCGCATCGCCCCTTGAGGACGACGTCTTGGCCCTGAATCCCATCAATTGGCTGCTCGGTCTCTTTTCCCTCGACATCGGTATCGACTTGGGCACGGCCAACACCCTCGTTCACGTACGGGGGAAAGGAATCGTCCTCAACGAGCCCTCCTGGGTCGCCATCGAGAAAAGGTCGAAGCGGCCCTTGGCCATTGGGGCGGAGGCGAAAGAGATGGCGGGCCGAACGCCCGCGAACGTGGTCGTGATTCGTCCCCTACGGGATGGTGTGATCTCGGAGTTTGAGATCACGGAGGCCATGCTGGAATACTTCATCGGCAAGGCACACGAACAGAGCATCGTGCCGGTGCCTCGGCCCCGGGTCGTCGTGGGGATACCCAGCGGGGCCACCGAGGTGGAGAAACGCGCCGTCTACGACGCCACGATGGCGGCAGGCGCCCGCCAGTCCTTCTTGATCGAGGAGCCGACCGCGGCGGCCCTGGGCGCGAATCTGCCCATCGGAGAGGTGCACGGTTCTATGGTCGTGGACATCGGCGGGGGCACGACCGAAATGGCCGTGTTCGCCATGGGCGGCGTCGTAGCCTCGCGATCGCTTCGAGTGGCGGGCGACGAGATGGACTTGGATATCGTGAACTACATCCGAAATAAGTACAACTTGCTTACAGGCGAACGGATGGCGGAGCAGGTGAAACTCGAGATTGGCTCCGCCTTCCCCCTTAAGGAGGAGCGGACCACCACCGTGCGCGGTCGGAATCTCGTCAGCGGGTTGCCCGAAGCCATTGAGGTCTCGTCCGTGGAGATCCGGGAGGCCCTCTCGAACTCGGTCCGAATCGTCATTGATACGATGAAGGACGCTCTCGACGAGGTCCCGCCTGAACTCATTTCCGACCTCATGGAATCCGGGATCTGCCTCGCCGGTGGCGGTTCCTTGCTGCGAGGCATGTCGGACCGCCTCTCCCAGGATCTGCGCATGCGGGTCTGGGTCGCGGAAGACCCAATGACCTGTGTCGCCCGCGGCGCCGGGAGAATCCTCGAAGACATCGACACGAATTCCCAGTTCCTGGTCGGCGTCGAGCGTTCGCGCGGGTAACCCGGCCTGGCCGCCGTTCCGGCGGCCCTCATGAAACGAACCTCGTCTCGCTCCCTGTTCGCCCTCACTCTGATCCTACTCGCCGTCGGGCTGATGGTGCTTTCCCTGGCCGGATATCTTCGACCCGTCCAGAGTCTCATCCTGCGTCCGCTTGCCGGGGCGCAAGGTTGGCTCGCCCTTCGCGTGGCGGCAGTACGCGACATGCTCGCCTCTCCGTCGGATGTGGCCTTGCTCCGCCAGCGCGTGAGTGAGCTGGAGACGGAAAACTCACGGCTTCAGCAGGATGTGATCTCTCTGCGCGAGCAACTGGCCGAAGTGGAGATTCTTTCAGCCCTCCTGAACTACGCTCGCACACGGCCGGAAAGCCGGTACGTCGCCGCCGACGTCATTGGCCGCGACGTCAGCCCTTTCTTGCGCTCAGTCATGATCGGTCGCGGTTCCGACTCCGGAATCGCGCGCGGAATGCCGGTTGTGACGGAACGCGGTCTCGTGGGCCGCGTGACGGAGGTGTTCGCCACGGTGGCCCGAGTTCAGCTCATCACCGACCCGGAAGCCGCCGTGAACGTTCTCCTTCAGAGTTCCCGCGGGGATGGGGTTCTCGTGCCTCAAGTCAACGGAGAGTTGTGGATCGATCTCATCGACCAATCGGTGACCGTCACCCCTGGGGAGACTATCCTGACCTCCGGGTTGGGCAGCTTGTTCCCGCCCGATGTGGCCATCGGTCAGGTGATCAGCGTCCGCAAACGAGACTTCGAACTTTTCCAGCAAGCCGTCATCCAACCGAGTGTGGACTTCGACGGCCTCCAGATTGTGCTGGTCATCACCAACTTTGCTTCGCCGGGCAGCTCGGTGCCAACCCCATAAGGCCATGCGGTCTCTGGGAGTGGGGATTCCGATCCTGGCAGCCTTGGCCGTCCTTCAATCCACGGTTCTGGCCCAGTTCACTCTCCTCGACGGCAGGGCCGACGTAATCCTGGTGGCGGTCCTGTGTTGGGCGATGGCCGGGCGCGGAGAAGATGCCATGGTGTGGGGATTGGTGGGCGGTCTTCTTCTCGACCTGTTCTCGGCCGTCCCTTTTGGTTCAACGGCCATGATCCTCATCCTGCTAGCCTATCTGGTTTCGCTTCTGCGCGCGGGTTTCTGGGAGGCGAATCTCCTCCTTCCCCTGGGGGTGGTCCTGGCCGCGTCGATCATCTTCCACGGTTGGGGGATCGGCACCATGCTCGTGCTGGGTCGAGCCATCGACCTGCCACAGGCTGTCGCTCGAGTCGTGATCCCGAGCACGCTTCTTAACCTTGCCTTGGCGATCCCCGCCACGCAACTTACCGTCTATCTCAACCGAGCTTTATTCCCGCCTGAGGTCACGGTGTGATGCGGGCCCCGGAGTCAGGAACTCACGTCCCACCGTTTCGCTTGGCCCTGACCTATCTGGTCCTGGCCGGAATCGCGTTGGTGTTTCTCGTCCGTCTCTATCAACTTCAGGTCGTCGAGGGCGAGCGCTACACCGACCTGGCCAACGAGAACCGGCTCACCAATGTCAACCTGGCCGCACCTCGAGGGGTCATCTATGATCGCAACGGCTTCCAGCTCGTCCGCAACATCCCTTCCTTCAATGTCACGATTACCCCTGCCCTCCTGCCCGACAGCCTGGCCGAAGTCGAAGCGATTTATCAGACCCTGTCGGACCTGACCGGTGTTCCGGTGGACCAAGGGGGCCCTCCTGCGGCGCGGTGTGTGGCCGGCCGAGGCGTGCGGCAGCTGGCCGAAGAGGGAGAGACCATCAGTCCGTACGACGCCTGGCCGATCGCCTGCAATGTGCCGGAGGAGGTAGCTCGCATACTGCGCGAACGGCAGACGGATCTGCCGGGGGTGGGCGTGGAAGCCGAACCCGTCCGGGACTATACGACCGGCGAATTGACCTCGGCCGTGATTGGGTACCTCGGGCCGATCCCAGAAGGGTTCGCACAGGAATTTGAGGATCTCGGCTTCCGCACGGACCGCGACAAGATCGGGTACACCGGTATCGAGGGCCAATTCCAGCAAGCGCTGGCTGGCCAAAATGGGCTCAAGGTTGTGGTCGAAGATGTCGCTCGTCAGCCGTTGTACGAGGTCGGTCCCGTGCGCCAGCCGATCCCCGGCTACAGTTTGCGCCTGACCCTGGACACCCGCCTGCAAACTGCCGCCGCCACAGCGCTGGCAAACCGCATGGAGTTCCTCAATCGGTTCGCCGGAGAGGTGCGGACCCCTATCGGTGTCGTCATCGCCATGAACCCCCAGACCGGCGAAATCCTGGCCATGGTGACCTTGCCGACGTACGAGAACAACCGGATGGCGAGATTCATCCCCGCCGATTATTACAATCAACTGATCTCCGACGACCGGGGGCGACCCCTGATCAACCACGCGGTGAGCGGAGAGTTTCCGCCTGGATCCACCTTCAAGATGGCGACGGCAATCGGAATCCTCAACGAAGGCGTGGTGACACCTACGGAGACCATCTTCGATCCCGGGACGATCTCGATTGCGAACCGATATTTTCCGAACGATCCTGGCCAAGCGAAGGATTTCTTTTGCTGGAAACGCGACGGCCATGGCGCAATCGACTTCCTACACGGAGTCGCATTCTCCTGCAATGTCTACTTCTATTCCGCGGCCGGTGGCTTTCCCGGTGAGATCGAGGGGGACGGTCTGGGGATCGATCGGATCGGGCGATACGCGAGGTCCGTGGGGTACGGCTTCCCCCTCGGCGTGGACCTTCCCGGCGAGGAAAATGGGCTGATCCCGGACCCGGATTGGAAGCGCATCAATCTGGGAGAGAGTTGGTCCACCGGGGACACGTACAACGCGGGCACAGGGCAGGGTTTCGTCCTGGCCACCCCCCTTCAGGTCTTGACTTCCATTGCCACGTTGGCCAACGGCGGGCGGGTGATGTGGCCCCACTTGGTGCAGCAGATTCTGGATGGAGAGGGCAACATCGTCCAAAACATCGCTCCCCGAGTCCTTTGGGATATTGCCGATGGCACCATCACGGCCCCGCAAGACTGGAATGTCGATCCTTCGGTGATCCGGCTGGCGCAGGAAGGGATGCACCTGGTGACCACCGAGGGCACGGCCCACGGGTGGGGCGACCTGGAATCCATCTCTTCCGCCGGCAAGACGGGAACCGGAGAGTTTTGCGACGCGTACATGTTGTCGCGCAACGCATGCCCGGCGGGCGATTTCCCTACTCACTCGTGGTATGTTGGCTACGCGCCGTTCGAGAATCCCGAGATCGCGGTCGTCGCCTTCGTCTACAACGGCGGCGAGGGCGCCATTACCTCCGGCCCCATCGTCAAGCAAGTCCTCGAGGCGTACTTCGCTCTCAAGGCCATCGATACCGCCTCCTCTCCCTGACTGGCGCCGGTCGATGAGAGTGCTATACTCGGCCGATTACGCCGCCCATGAAGACGACGCTCGCCATCAAAGGGATTCGCGACGGACTCCTCCTCACGGTGCCCGAGGGCGATTGGGAGAGCGTACGCCCCACCCTCCTGGCAGCGATCGACGAGCGAGCCGATTTTTTCCGCGGGGCGCGCGTCGCACTCCAAATGGAATCTCGAGCGCTGGGGGCGGCCGAACTCGGGGACCTGCGCGAGGCGCTGGCGGAGCGGGAAATCAGCCTTTGGGCCGCTCTCTCTCAGGACCCCCTCACCTTAAGCGCGGCCGCGAATTTGGGTCTCTATACCACGCTGGTCCGGTCGCCCACCGCGGAACTCCCAGAGGAAGAAACCAGCAGCGACAGTGATCTCCGCGGCGAGGACGCCGTCTTCGTCGCCCGGACTCTGCGATCGGGCCATCGGGTCCGGCATGCGGGTCACATCGTGATCCTGGGGGATGTGAATCCCGGTGCCGAAATCGTCGCCGGAGGCAACATTCTGGTGTGGGGAAGGCTGCGCGGGACCGTCCACGCCGGAGCCGCCGGGGACGAGACGGCCCGAGTATGTGCGCTGGAACTCTCCCCCACGCAGCTGAGGATCGCGGGCCAAATCGCGGTGTCGCCGGAACGGCGGTCCACACCTCGTCCGGAGATGGCCCGCATTCGCGAGGGACAGCTTGTCGCCGAAATCTGGGAAGGCGTCGTCGCGCGCTGAGGCGCGCGTGGGAGGTCGGGTGAGCGGAAAGGTCGTGACGATCACTTCCGGGAAGGGCGGGGTCGGCAAGACCACGGCAACCGCCAACCTGGGCGTGGCGCTGGCGAGCGCGGGCGCTCGGGTCGTGTGCATTGACGCGGATATTGGATTGCGCAACCTCGATGTCGTTTTGGGTCTGGAGAACCGGATCGTCTACGACTTGGTGGACATCGTCGAGGGGAGGTGCAAGGTCCGCCAAGCCATGATCAAGGACAAGCGCCTGGCGGAGCTGTATCTCATCCCGGCCGCCCAGACCCGAGATAAGACCGCTGTCTCACCGAAGGACATGATCCGGCTGGCTGACGAGCTCCGCAAGGAATTCGATTGGATCTTGATCGACAGCCCGGCCGGAATCGAGCGCGGATTCCGAAATGCGATCGCGCCGGCAGACCTGATCGTGATCGTAACGAACCCCGAGGTCTCCGCCGTCCGCGATGCCGATCGGATCATCGGGCTCATTGAGGCGGAGGAGAAGGGCCCGGGGAAGCTGGTGGTGAACCGCGTGAAGCCCGAGATGGTGAAACGGGGAGACATGCTGGGAACCGAGGACATTCTGGAAGTCCTGGCCATCGAACTCATTGGTATCGTCCCGGATGATGAATCGGTGACCGTTTCGACGAACCAGGGTTCGCCCGCGGCGCTCGACCCGCGCAGCCGTGCAGGCAAGGCCTTCCGCGACATCGCCCGTCGGCTGAATGGCGAGGCGGTTCCATTTGAATCTCTGGAGGCGAAGGACGGTTTCCTCGGCCGACTCTCACGCCTGGTCAAGCCGGGAGGCGGAGAATGAAGCTCCTAGGCTGGCTCCGCGGCGAAGGGCGAAACAGCGCCCGCACCGCCAAAGAACGTCTCCAACTCGTGCTGGTCCATGACCGCGCGGATATCTCCCCCGGTAAGCTCGCCGCGCTGAAGGACGATCTGATTGCCGTGCTGTCCAAGCATATCGAAATTGACACGCATTCGGTCCGTGTGGAACTGACGCGCGAGCGCGATCAGCAACGGCTGGTGGCCCACATTCCGCTCGCGCCTCGCCGGGCGCGGCGGCGCGAGGCCGGCTGAACCGTGCAGCCCTCGACTCGGATCTGGCGGCATTTCGACACCTGGTTGTTGGCCGCCGTCGCGGTGCTGACCATCTCGGGCGTGGCCATGATCCGCTCGGCCATCGGCGGCAACGAGAACCTCTTGGAACTCGTCCCCCGGCAAGCGATTTATGCCGTCATCGGCCTGGCGGTGGTTCTCATCCTGGCCGCCGTCGATTACCGTTTTTGGTCGGCGGTCGCCCGCCCGCTCTACGTCGTCATCGTCGTGATCCTCGCTCTGATCCCCATCGCTGGCATTGTCGGTTTTGGCGCGGCCCGCTGGTTCAACGTCGGGATCGTCCTAGTCCAGCCGTCCGAGATTTCCAAGGTCTTGATGATCATCGTCTTGGCAGACTACTTCTCCAGACACCGCGGTCAGCTCTCCAATCTGCGCGTCCTGGCCGGTAGTCTCTTCCTGGTTGCGGTTCCCGCGGCGTTGCTCTTCCTGCAACCGGATCTGAGCAGTACGGTGGACCTGGCGGTCATTTGGTTGGCCCTCGTGTTCGCGGCTGGGATTCCCCTGCCCCGCCTGGGGGCCCTGCTGGGCGCGGGCCTCGTCGTGCCCGTGGTAGCCTGGCCGCTCCTCCAGACGTACCAAAAGGCGCGGTTGGTCACGTTCCTCTTCCCGGATCCCGAGGCGCAATTCGGCGCGACCTACAATGTCATTCAGGCCCTCATCTCCATCGGCTCGGGAGGCTGGTTTGGGAAGGGCTACGGACACGGGACTCAGGTCCAACTGCGCTTCCTCAAGGTCCGCCATACGGATTTCATCTACTCCGCGCTCGCCGAGGAATTCGGGTTTGTGGGCGCGGTCGCGATCCTGGGTCTGCTTGTCTTTGTGATCTATCGTTGTCTGCGGGCGGCGCGGACGGCCCGGGATAGTTTCGGCTCCCTGATCTGTTACGGAGTCGCGCTTCTCCTGCTCTTTCAAGCCGCCTTCAATATTGGGATGAACTTGAATCTTCTCCCGGTCTCCGGCCTGCCGCTCCCGTTTTTCAGTTATGGCGGCTCATCGCTTGTCGCCAGTCTCTTCGGCGTCGGACTCGTCGAGAGCGTCATCCTCCGACACAAGAAGATCGAACTGTGAACCCGGCCCCTCCGGGGCCTCCTGCGAACGGGCCCGCTCTCCCTGCCTCGAACGCCTCCACATCGCCGGCACGTTCTCGGTTCGCTCCATCTCCGACGGGTCGTCTTCACATTGGAGGTGCGCGAACCGCGCTGTATGACTTCCTGCTCGCGCGCCAGACCCAAGGCCAATTCCTGCTTCGCATCGAGGACACGGATCGCAAGCGCCTGGTTCCCGGCGCAGAAGAGGAGCAACGCGAGGCTCTCGAATGGTTGGGCCTGGCGTGGGACGAGGGTCCGGACGTCGGCGGGCCGGTCGGCCCATACCGGCAATCCGAGCGGACCCAGATCTATCACGAACATGCCCAGCTTCTCGTTCGCGGGGGGAACGCGTATGCCTGCTTCTGCACTCCGGATCGGCTGGCTCAAGTCCGTCAAGAGCAACAAAAGAAGAAGCTGCCGCCGCGGTACGACGGGAGATGCCGGGATCTGCCTGCCGCCGAGGTACACGCCCGGCTCGCCAGCGGCGAAGGCCATGTCATCCGGTTCCGAACCCCGCGCGAAGGGACGACGACCGCCGTCGACTTGCTGAGAGGCCCGATCACGGTCGAGAACGCGAGCCTGGACGACTACATCCTGCTGAAGTCGGACGGATTGCCCGTGTATCACCTCGCCGCACTGGTCGACGATCGGCTCATGGGGATCACTCACGTCCTGAGGAGCTCGGAGTGGCTGCCCACGTTCCCTCTTCACGTCTTGATTTACCAGGCGTTCGGATGGGAACAACCCGTCTGGGTCCACCTTTCGATCTTCCTCAACCCCAGCGGGAAGGGGAAGATGAGCAAGCGAGGCGCGGGAGAGACGGTGGCGGGAGCCATGTCGATCCAGGTTCTCGACCTCAGGGCCGCCGGCTATCTCCCCGAAGCGGTCATCAACTGGATTGCGCTCATGGGATGGTCGCTCGATGACCACACCGAGGTCTTCACCCTCCCGGAACTGGTCCAGGCCTTTTCCATCGGGCGATTGAACGCGAGCCCAGCTGCGGTCAACTACAGCAAGCTCGACCACTTCAATGGGATCCATATCCGGACGCTCTCTTTCGACGAGCTTGCCCACCGGCTATCCCCGTTCTTTGCAGCGGCAGGACTGGGGACCTCGCAGGACCAACTTCGCCGGATTGCACCCCTCGTTCAGGAGAGGATCCGGACCCTCGAGGAGGCCGTCGAGATCGCCGGGTTCTTCTTCCGGGATGATTTCACGCCCACGCCTGCGGCCCTCGTCCCCAAGGGTCTCACCCCGTCCGCTTCGCAGCGAGCGCTCGAGCGGGCCCTTGAGGCCATCCGTTCTTTGGGGGATCTCGAATTTGAGCCCCTCGAGGCGCGCCTGCGGCGTGAGGCCGCGGATCTCGAGCTCGAGCCAGGCCAATTGTTCAGTGTTCTCCGAATCGCCGTGACCGGCCAGGCCGTCAGTCCGCCCCTGCTGCCCAGCATGCAAGTCCTCGGGGTGGACATCGTCGTGCGACGAATCGAGCGCGCGATCGGGATTCTCACGCTCCCCGTGTAGTTCGTTTCGATACCCGTCATGACCCCTATGGTAGAATTCCCCGGTTCCGCTGGGGGTTCGTCTAGCGGTAGGACAGCGGACTCTGGATCCGTTAGCCGAGGTTCGAATCCTCGACCCCCAGCCAGCCTGCGCCGACTGCGTGAAGCGCCCCTTGGGCGCTTCTTGGCTCCCGTTCGAAGCGGGCACGCAGTCCCACCATACCGGAGACCCGTTCATGGATGACCTCATCGACCAACTTCGTGACGGACGCCAGCGCGTCGACGACCTCTTGGTGCGTCTTTGACTTCCCAGCCCGGGAAGCCGAGCTCCTGGAGCTAGACAAGTCCTCCCAAGATCCGGACCTTTGGGCCGATCCAACGAAGGCCCAAACCACCCTGCGGCAATTGGCCCGTGTGCGAGCCGATGTCGAGGGCTGGCGAACCCTGCGCCAACGATTGCAAGATGCCCAAGAGCTCGCCGAGATCCGGGATGCATCCATGCGCCCGGAGCTGGAAAAGGAAGTGGTGTCGCTTCAGGTGGAGATTCAACGCCGGGAGACCACGGCCATGCTCTCGGGGAAATACGATCCGGACGACGCCATCCTCGCCGTCCACGCTGGCGCCGGCGGGACCGACTCCCAGGATTGGGCTGCCATGCTCCAACGCATGTATCTGCGCTGGGCAGAGCAGCGTGGGTTCGCCACAGAGATCCTGGACAGCAGCGAGGGGGAGGAAGCCGGGATCAAGAGCACGACGATCGCGGTCAACGGCGAATTCGCTTACGGGTATCTCCGTGCGGAACGCGGCGTCCATCGCTTGGTCCGACTCTCGCCCTTCGATTCGGCGCATCGCAGGCACACGTCTTTCGCATTGGCGGAGGTTTACCCGCAGGTCAAGGCCAATGAGGAAGTGGAGCTGAATCCGAGCGACCTGAAGATCGACACCTACCGGTCCTCCGGCGCCGGGGGCCAAAACGTTCAGAAAAATGAGACCGCCATTCGAATCACCCACGTACCGACCGGCATCGTCGTGACCTGTCAAAACGAGCGCTCCCAGACGCAAAACCGGGAGAACGCCATGCGGGTCCTGCGCGCCCGGCTTTTCGACTTGCAGAACGAAAAGAGGGACACGGAAGTAGCCCGGCTCAAGGGCGGCCACGTGAAAGCCGAGTGGGGAAACCAAATCCGTTCGTACGTCCTGCATCCCTACCAGCAAGTGAAGGACCATCGGACCGGACTCGAACGGGGAGACACCGGCGCCGTCCTGGATGGGGACCTGGATGAGTTCATGGAGGCGTACCTGCGCCATGCCATCGCCTCCCCGCACTGATCTTGTCGCAGCGGGTACCGTCGGGTAGAATCGTAGGATCGCCAGTCGGACGGGAGGTTGGACCGTGGATTTCGCTCTGAACCTTGCGATGATCATCGTCTCCCTCGCCCTGATCGTCGTGATCCTGCTGCAAAGCCGGGGCGCGGGCTTGGGCGGACTGACCGGAGGGGAGTATGGTGGCGCCGGGTATCATGTCCGGCGCGGAGTCGAGCGCTTGTTGTTTCAGCTGACGATTGTCTTGTGCGTCGTGTTCTTCACGCTGGCGATCCTCAACGTCCTCTTGCTCGGATAGGTCCACCTCCGGCTTTCCGCATCGAATGAAAAACTTGCGTTGGGAGATCCTGATCGCCGTCGGGGGTTTGGCCCTGGTGGTCGGTCTTTTGCTGGGCCAGGGCCCCACCCCGGCCAGCGACCTGTCGCAACCGGTCCAGGGCGGGGTCTACACCGAGGGCCTGGTGGGCACCCTCGCTCGCTTGGACCCGATCCTTGATTTCGATCATCCGGTCGACCGGGACATCGACCGGCTGATCTACAGCGGCCTCGTCCAATTCGACTCGCGCGGGATCCCCTCGCCCGACCTGGCCCAGGACTGGGCGGTGTCGGCAGACGCCCGGCTCTACACCTTCACGATCCGTGAAGATGCAGTCTGGCATGATGGCGAACCGGTCACCGCGGACGATGTCGTGTACACCTTCTCCCTATTCCAGGATCCAGCCTACCCCGGCCCGGCGGACCTGCACGAGTTTTGGGACCAGGTCACGATCCTGCGCCTGGACCCCAAGGTCGTGCAGTTCGAGCTCCCCGAGCCTTTTGCCCCGTTCCTGGACTATGTCTCGGTGGGACTGCTCCCGGACCACTTGCTTCGAGGCGTAACCGTCTCCCATCTTGTGGACCACCCATTCCACACCGAGCCGGTGGGCACCGGGCCTTTCCGTTTCTCATCGTACTTGCTGGAAGGCAGCGCCATTCGAGGGGTCAGCCTGGAGGCATTTCAAGAACACGTCGGCGCCAGGCCGTTCTTGGAGAGGATTGAATTTCGTCTCTATGACACCCCGAGCGAGGCGATGGCAGCCTATGACTCCGGCTTGATTCAGGGATTTGGATCCGTCGACGCCTCGATCCTCCCCGAGGTCTTGGCCCATCCTGGCCTGAGTCTGTACTCCGCGCGCGTCCCCAGGATCGGAGTGATATTCCTGAATCTCGCGCACGCGGAAAAGACGATTCTCGCGGAGAAGCAGCTCCGCCAGGCCCTTCTGCTTTCCCTCAATCGAGAGTGGATGCTGGGGCAGGTCTTCCCCGGCCAGGCCGTCGTGGCCTCCGGTCCGATCCTGCCTGGGACGTGGGCGGATCCGGAAGGCATCGCGCCCGTGCCCTTCGACGCCCAGCGGGCCGCCGAAGAGCTCGACGCACTCGAGTGGACCATCCCGGTGGGTGCCGCTCCCGGCACTCCGGAGTACGTCCGGACCCACGAGGACGAGATCCTGACGCTTCAGCTTGCCTACCCGGATGAGGCTCCATGGCGGGAGGTGGCCCTTTTGGTGCAAGAGAGTTGGGCCTCTCTGGGCGTGCGGACCGAATTGGTGCCCACGAGCCCGGAGGCGATCCTTTCAGACTATCTCGAACCGCGCGACTTCGAAGCCGTCCTCACCGAGATGGATCTCTCGCGCTTCCCCGATCCCGACCCGTATCCCTTTTGGCATGATTCGCAGATCGAGTCCGGTCAGAACTACTCCGGATTCAACGATCGCAACACGAGCATCTGGCTCGAACAAGCCCGCATCACTCCCGACCTTGGCCAGCGAGCCGAGTTTTACCGCAGCTTCCTTCACCGGTTCCAGGATCAAGTTCCGGCGCTCTTGCTGTACTATCCGGTCTTCAATTACGCCGTGGACAGTTCCGTTCAGGGCATCTCGCTGGGGCCGGTCTGGGATCCCAGCGACCGGTTTTCGAATGTTACGACTTGGCACCTCCTGGCGCGACGGGGAGAACCCGTCGCAAGTCCACCACCAACGCCGTGATAAAATCGCCGTCCCAGCCGCCCTTCGGAGTCCCAGCGTGACCGGTTCGGCCTCAAGCCCACGTCGATCGTTAAAGGAGATATCGCCGAAGCAATCCCTGCATGGGACGATTACACGAATTGAGCCTTATGGCGCGTATGTGGATGTCGGGAGCGAGTCAGACGGCCTACTTCACATCTCGCGAATCCGGAAGGACCCGGTCAACCGTATTGAAGACGTGCTTCAGCCGGGCCAATCGGTGGAGGTCTGGGCCTCTCGCATCGACCCTGCCGCGGGCAGGCTGGAGGTCACGATGTTGCGTCCGATGGGACTCGAGTGGAAGGAGATCACCGCCGGGTTGCGACTCACCGGAAAGGTCGTACGCGTCGAGAAGTTCGGAGCGTTTGTCGATGTCGGCGCCGAGCGGCCGGGCCTGGTCCATGTCTCGGAGATGGGCCCGGGCCGTCGCAATGACCCGGCAGACCTGGTCTCGGTCGGGGACGAAGTCGACGTGACGATCCTCGAGGTCGACTCGAAGAAAAAGCAATTCCGATTGAGCATGAAGGATTCCTACCTGCCCGAATCGGAGGAGGTCGAACCCGCCGTTCCGACCGCGATGGAACTCGCGTTGCGGCAAGCCCTCGAAGGCGGTTCCGGCCCCACCGTCCCAGGTCCGGCGGAAGGCAAAAAAGGGCGCCCCTCAGGGCGCTCCGAACAAGAGGAGATTCTTTCCCGAACGCTGCAGAAAAAAGTTCGGACCCAGCCGGGGGGCGACTAAGCTCGTACGGTTACGCGGGGAAGATCGAGCGCGTCCGACGTCCTCCTGCGACGCCGGCAGCTTGCGCGAGGGGAACGACTCAGACTTCTTCCTCCTCGTCCCACTCGTCTTCCACCTCCTCTTCTTCTTGGGCGTACGCTTCCTCTTCTTCGTCCTCCCAGATTTCTTCCAGGTCTTCATCGTCCCACTCTTCTTGCGCCTTGACGTCGTCGATGTGGGAGTACGTCAGACATCCCTCATCCGGATCGATCTCGACCGCCGCGGCACCGCAATAGCCGTCCTCCAGGAAGACACAGTCCACATAGTGGCATCGGATCCGGGGCATGTGGCTCGCTTTCTCCCTCAGTTCACTCGGGCGCGCGGAGCCGAACGACGCTGATGAATAGCAGGCTGACCATCATCACCGCCGAAAGGACACAGTAAGGGCAAATGGCGTGGAGCACGGCCACTTCGAGGTACGTAAGGTAAGCCGAGTACAGGCTCCCGGTGAGCGCCACCCCAAACACTCCGAGGCGGGCCAGGGTCCACGAGCTGGGACTCCAGCGGTCCAGGGCCAGCAAGCCGAGGATCGCTACATAGCTCAACGCTCCCAAGGCTGCGATCGGGACTCCCCCGAGGGAGGCGTAGCGACTGCTGTTCACGAGTTCGCAATTGCCGATTCCGGCACAAGCAGCGGTTCCCCCGACCAACTTCAACCACGTGAGATAAAGCGCGTCGATCAGCCCGATGGATGCGGCGACGACGGCCCAGCGCCCCCAGCGGTCCCATGCAGGCCGAGCGGTCTTGCCGGGCTCGGGCGAAGAGGTGCGTCCCCGCGGTAGAGCCGGCGACCCGGCATCCGTATCGATCGTCATTCGCATCCCCAAGAGTGAGAGGGCTCGGGATCCAAGTTGTCCGCCTCCATCCATGACCCACCCGCCTTCACCGCGCGAGCCAAGGCCGGGAAAAACCGGCGGGATTATACCATCCGACATTTCTAGCCTGCGCGCAAGCGGCGGGCTTCCAACACATTGGGGAGCGCCTCCAGGCGGTCCAAAACTCGGCTGAGCTGGGCAATGTCCGTGATCCCCATCTCCAGGTCGAACACAGCCAAACTGTCCTTCGTGGACACATGGATCGAAGACATGCTGATGCCCTCGTTGGTAACCAGGGTCGAGACATCCCGCATCAACCCATCTCGATCGTACGCCCGAATTTGGACGGTAACCGGGTAGGTCTGGCGAGCTTGCCCCCACGAAACCTGGACGAGACGTTCCTTGTCTTTGATCCGAAGGGCATTGGGGCAATCCTGCCGGTGGATCGTCGCCCCGCGGCCCCGTGTGACGAAGCCGATGATCGGGTCTCCGGGAACCGGTTTGCAGCAGCGCGCGACGTGGGTAAGCAATCCGGACACGCCCAGGATCGAGATTTCATCCGTCTCACGCCGGAGCGGGAGCAGCGGAGCCGTCGGTGACAGACGCTCATCCACCCTTCCCACCAGGGTGGCCACGATTTTCCCTAACCCAATGTCCCCGCAGCCCACGCCGGCCAGCAGGTCGTCCACCTGGGCGAAGCCTTGCTCATGGGCGAGCTGCTCGTACGACACGGCTTCGAACCCCAGCCGATGGAGTTCCCGCTCCAGCAGTCCCCGCCCGTGCGAGATATTCTGCTCCCGGTCTTCCAGCTTGAACCACTGACGGATCTTGCTGCGGGCCCGCTGGCTCTTCACCATCTCCAGGCTGGGATTCAACCAGTCGCGGCTGGGGCCGCCCCGCTTGGCCGTAAGGATTTCGACGCTGTCCCCGGTCTTCAGCTTGTAATCGAGGGTGACCAGCTTTCCGGCGACCTTCGATCCTCGGCAACGATGACCGATGTCGGTGTGGATGTGATACGCGAAGTCAATCGGGGTGGAGCCTGCCGGGAGGTCAATGATGTCGCCGCGAGGCGTGAAGGCGTACACCCGGTCGTCGAAGACGTCCGATTTCATCGCGTCGACGAAGTCGCTGGCGTTGTCGACGTCCGACCGCCACTCCATCAGCCGCCGGAGCCATAGGATCCGCTGCTCGAACGCCTGATCCCGCTGCTTGCCCTCTTTGTAACGCCAGTGGGCCGCAATTCCGAGCTCGGCATGCAGATTCATCTCCGGCGTGCGGATCTGTACCTCCAGGGTCTTGCCATCGTCAAAGATCACCGCCGTGTGAAGGGATTGGTAGAAGTTGTCCTTGGGGGTAGCAATGTAGTCATCGAACGTGCCCGGGACAGGTGCCCAACGATGATGGATGACCCCGAGGGCAAGATAGCAATCCGACTCGGACTGGACGACGATCCGCGCTCCTCGGACGTCATAGACTTGCTCGAACGGGACCGCTTTCCGCTCCATTTTGCGGTAGATCGACAGCAGATGCTTGGGGCGACCGCTGACCTCGGCCTGGATCCCGGCCTCTCCCAGCACCTTCTCGACCCGCTCGCAGATCGCGTGAAGCTCCTTCTCCCGGTCACTCCGCCGATCGGCGACGTCCTCCGCGATCTCCTTGTACTTGTCCGGGTACACGTAGCGAAATCCAAGGTCCTCCAACTCCCACTTCATCTGCCAGATGCCCAGGCGGTTCGCCAGTGGCGCAAAGATCTCGAGCGTCTCCTCCGCGATCCGCTTCCGTTTTTCCTCAGGAAGATGCGACAGGGTGCGCATGTTGTGGACCCGGTCCGCGAGCTTGATGACGACAATGCGCACGTCGTCGCCCATCGCCAGAAACGTTTTACGCAGCGTCTCCTTGGCCAGCTCCGTCCGGGTCGCGCTTTCGCGGCGGCCGACGCTGCCTCCGCGGCTGACGCGCGGGAGCTGGGTGAGCTTGGTCACCCCATCCACCAATGTGGCCACCTCGTCGCCGAATTCTTGTTTGAGCTGGCCCAGAGTGACCGGAGTGTCCTCGACGGTGTCGTGCAGCAGGCCGGCCACGACGACGGGGACGGGCGCCTTCATTTCGGCGAGGATCGCCGCCACGGCCAAGGAGTGTTGAATGTAATCCTCACCGGACGCCCGTTTCTGACCGCGGTGAGCGATCTCCGCGAGCGCGTAGGCGCGGCGTACCCGATCGCGGTCCGCTGGGCTGATGGATTCGGGAAGCTGCTTGAAGAGGCCTTCGACGTTCACGGGCGAGATCCGCTCGCGGCCAGTATAGTCGCCGCGGGACTGCCCTTCAAGATGATTCGCTATCCGCCGTCAGGTCCATCCGGGCACCCCGATCGGTCAGGACGAGGATCCGATGAGATCTACCCAGATTCCGTCCACCTGGATATCGCTCGATGCCCGGGCTCCTAGGATCCAACTCTGCAAAGCGGCTTCGACCCGCTGGCCGTACACGGACTCATCCAGCGAGCGGACCTCGTGGCCCATGATCTCAATCAGGTGCCAGCCGAATTCCGTGCGCAGGGGGCCCACGACCTCGCCCACGTCGCCTGCGAAGGCCGCGTCCTCGAAATGAGCGACCATCGTTTCATGGGGAAACCATCCCAGGTCTCCACCCTGATCGCGATTGCCCGTGTCCAGGGAAAACTGAGCCGCCAGCTCTTCCCAGGGCCGGCCGGCCAGGTAGAGATCCAAGACCTCCAGAGCCCGATTCTCATCCCCCAGCAGGATGTGCCTCGCCCAAACCTGCTCCGCATCTCGGGGTACATTCGCACCGAGCAATTCCCGAAGCCGGTTCCGGGCGAGCTGGGAGCGGAACCGAGCGCGATAGTCCTCCTCCCGGACTCCGAAACGCGCCAGAGCCGTGAGATTCTCGCGGTAGTCAGATTGAAAAGCTTCGCGCGTATAAGGTGTGGGCGATGGCGCGGGGGTGGCCGAAGGGGGCGGTGTGCCGGTTGGGAGCGCCGTCGGCGTCAAGGTGGCAGCGACGGTCGGCGTCCCGGTCACGGCGATGCCCGTCCCAGCCGGGGTGGGCGTGACCGCCGGGGTCAGCCCGAAAGCGCGCTCGATCTCTTGATCGACTTCCGATTCCGTGACCGGTCCGCCCTGTTCCTCGAGTTCTTGCGCGATCAGCACATCTTCGACCACTTCGTCCATTACCTGTTGTCCGAGGTTCGCTGGATTCGCCAATTGCGCGGAGAGCTGGTCAACTTGCTGCTGCAAGTAACCTTCGAAATCCGGATTTCCCGCAAAGAGACTCAACATTTGCTGCGCCGAGTTCAATTCATTCTGTAGATCCAATCTGCGGAGCTGGAAGCGTGCCAGGAACGCGTGGGCGGTCACGGTGTGACCCGCCACCGTCGCCACCGTCCTCTGAGGCTGCAGGACGTGTTTGTCGTAGACCGCGTAGCCAACGAGGGCGATCGCCAGCACCACGGTCGCCACCGTACCGCCGATCACCCCTACGCGCAGCTGGCGCTCACGATCCGCCAACGGACGGGGTCGCTTCGGTGCCGGATAGCCAAGCGGTCGGTCAGGCACGATCCAACTCCGGGTCGGGCCCGCCCGGGAGCGGCCCGTGGACGTCGAGGACCTAGCGGGTCCGGTCCGCCGCGAAGGGGAGCAAGGCGAGGTGACGGGAGCGCTTGATCGCCGTGGCGAGCATCCGTTGATGCCGAGCGCACACGCCGGTCTCCCGGCGGGAGCGAATCTTCCCGACCTCCGTCACGAAGCGGCGCAGGACATCCACCTGCTTGTGGTCAATCGTCTGGGACTTCTCGGCGCAGAATTGGCAGACCCGCGGTCGTCGGATGAATCTCCGACGCCCGCCACCCGCCTCCTCGCCGCCACCCGATTCCATCTCTTCGACTTGGCGTTCTTCCGACAAGGTATCTCCTCCTGCAAGACGCTGGCCGAGCGGCGTCCTGGATCAGGCTACCGCGACCTCGAGGGTAAGCATGTAGCGAAGTACCGATTCCTGGAGCCGCAATTCGCGGTCCAGTTCCGCCCCTGCCGTTTCCGGCATTTGAGCTTGAATGAAGAGGTAGTTTCCGTCGCGGCGCTTGCGGATCGGATACGCGAGACGTCGGCGTCCCCACCGGTCGATTTTCCCGGGGGTGCCTCCGGCCGCTTGAATCTTTTCGATGACTCGGGTTTCCAGCTCGGCCAGCGCCTTCTCGTCGAGCTCGGGATCGGCGACCAGCGCGATTTCATAGTTGCGCATCGGGGGGGGAGGCTCCTCTCCTCGGACAGGGCCCCCGCTGCAACGCCATGGGCGCGAGCGGGAGCGGAAAGCGCGCCCGGAAGGGCGCGGCAACAGGGCAATAGTACCAGCGATCTCGCCCCCTATCAAGGCCCATCGCAGTGGGGCCTGCGCGCTATAATGACGCCGCCGGGTCCGGCAGCGCGCCATGCTCTTGGATCAAGGCGTGCCCAGCTGGGAGGGGACCCTTGGCGCTCCACCCCTCATACCTCGCAGAATGTGGGAGGACGTAGGATGGCGACGACCCCCATCCGCTTCGGCACGGACGGTTGGCGCGGGCGAATTGCAGAGGACTACACCTTTTCCGCCGTCCGGCGATGCACCCACGGGTTCGCCCAGTACCTGGGGGGATTGAAGGGTGGCGCCGGCCCCGTCGTTGTAGGCTACGACAAGCGCTTCGCCTCCGAGCACTTCGCTGAGGCCGCCGCGGAGGTCCTGGCCGGAAACGGCTTGAAGGTCCTCCTAACCGATGGCCCTACCCCGACCCCGGCCATTGCCTTCTCCGTCGTGGACCAGCACGCCCGCGGGGCGGTCAACATCACGGCTTCGCACAACCCCGCCTGGGACAACGGTTTCAAAGTGCGAGACCTACACGGCGGCGCGGTCGACCCAGATGGATTGGTCCAGATTGAATCCGGGATCCCGGAGACCGATGCGGAGGTCCCGCGCCTACCGTTCGCAGAAGGCGTTCGCCAGGGATGGATCACCGTCTTCGACCCCGCGCCTGCCTACGCCCGGCAACTCGAGAAGCTTGTGGACTTGGGCCCCATCCGCGCCCGGGGCCTCAAGGTCGTCGTCGATTCGATGTGGGGCAACGGCGCGGGCTGGTTCTCCCGCCTCTTGAGCGGCGGCGCCACACGTGTGGTCGAGATCCATGGGACGCGAAACCCTATCTTCCCTGAGATGGCACGCCCTGAGCCGATCCCGCCCAACGTCGATGTCGGCCTCCGAGCCGTTAGAGAGCATGGGGCGGATGCCTTGCTCGTAACCGATGGGGATGCCGACCGAATCGGACTCGGCGATGAACAAGGAACGTTCGTGGACCAGCTCCGGGTCTTCGCGCTACTCGCCTTCTACTTGCTCGAGGTGCGGGGCGAACGTGGACCGATTGTCAAGACCCTCTCGACGACCTCCATGCTCGACAAGCTCGGGGCCCTATACAAGGTCCCCGTGGTGGAAACCGGCGTGGGTTTCAAATACGTAGCGCCCAAGTTCCTCGAGGTCAACGCGATGATCGGAGGCGAGGAGTCAGGCGGATACGCCTTTCGAGGGCATGTCCCCGAACGGGACGGGATCCTCTCGGGCCTCTTCCTTCTGGATCTGATGGTGCGACTCAAGAGCCGTCCCTCCGAATTGATACGTCTCTTATTCGATCGCGTCGGCCCGCACTTCTATGATCGCGTGGATACCCCGTTGGCCCCAGATCAACGCGACGCATTCGAGGACCGTATCCGCACCGCCTCGCCGGCACAGATCGGGGGTATGCGCGTACTCGAAATCCAACGAAAGGACGGCACGAAGTTCCTGCTCGAGGACGGAGGATGGCTGCTCGTCCGCTTTTCCGGGACAGAACCTCTGGTGCGGGTGTACTGCGAAACCACCGTCGCCGAGCGCGTTCAACCGATCCTGCAGGACGGCCTGCGCCTGGTGGGGGTTCGATGATCGACCTGGGCGAAGGCTGGGTGGACACACACTGCCACCTGACCGCGGCGGAGTTCGACGGAGACCGTGACGAAGTTCTAAGCCGGGCTCGACTGCACGGGGTGACGGGGTTCATCGTGCCAGGTGTGGATCCCATGAGCAGCCGGGCGGCGGTCCGCATGGCGGAGGGCCAGGATGGAATCCGGGCCGCGGTCGGAATCCACCCCCACCGTGCCTCACAGTGGAGTCCCTCGACGGAGAACGAGATCCGCGCCCTGGCGCGGTCGGAGCAAGTGGTGGCTGTAGGAGAAATTGGGTTAGACTACTTTCGGCTCCTGGCGCCGGCCGAGGACCAAGAGCGAGCCTTTCGCGATCAACTTGACCTCGCCACGGAGTGCGGCCTTCCGGTGATCCTCCACCATCGAGACTCCCTGCCGAAGATGCTCGAGATCCTCACCGAATGGGCCTCGGGCCTCGAGGACGACCGGGCGGACCGGCGCGGCGTTCTGCATGCCTACTCCGGCGATGAGACCTCGGCTCGGCTGGCCATTGAACAGGGGTTCTACATCGGCGCGGCGGGTCCCATCACGTTTCGTAACGCGGCCGATCGGCGAGCCCTCTTCTCGCGCCTTCCCATGGATCGACTGCTTCTCGAGACCGACTCGCCCTACCTCACGCCTCACCCTCTCCGTGGAAAACGGAACGAGCCTTCCTACCTGCCGGCCATCGGCGAGGAGCTGGCTCGCGTTCGACAAGTGGACGCAGCCAGGGTCCGAACCGAGACCACGCACAATGCCCGCACCCTATTCGCCGGACGCCATGGAACCTACCACCGCGACGTTCTTTGACCTCGTTCGGGGCGCGATGCCAGAGGTGGAAGCCCGCATGCGAGCTTCGCCTTCGTCGCACCACCCCCTGCTCGTGGCCGCCCTCGACCAACTTCTTTCTGCGGGCGGGAAGCGGATTCGCCCGACCCTCGTCTTGCTCGCCGGTGGGATGCTCGGGGGCGACTCGGACCGATTGATGACGATGGCCGCCGCCATCGAACTCCTGCACACGGCCACGCTAGTCCACGACGACCTGATCGACGGCGCGCTCCTGCGCCGCGGCGTGCCGACCCTCAATGCGACCTGGACGGCAGGCGCCACGGTATTGACGGGCGACTACGTCTTTGCCCGGGCCGCCTATCTCACTTCTCAGTCCGGATCGCTGCCGCTCATGGAGATCTTCGCTCGAACCCTGATGACGATTGTGCATGGCGAGATCACGCAGTTGTTTGGCTCGGCGGGTCAGGACGCGAAGCAAGAGTACCTGGACCGGATTTACGCGAAGACGGCGTCGCTCTTCGAGCTAGCGACGGAGGGAGCCGCCGTGCTCAGTGGGTCCGACCCGGAGACCGCTGCGAAGATGCGAACATTGGGCTACCACTTCGGGATGGCTTTTCAAATCGTGGACGATGTACTCGATTTCGTGGCCGATCCGGACCGAGTTGGGAAGCCGGTGGCCCACGATCTTCGCCAGGGTTTGCTCACCTTGCCCACTTTGTTCTATTTGGAGGCTCATCCGGGTGACACCACCGTGCGGAGCCTGGTTCAACGGGCGACGGTGGACGAGGCCCGTTTGGGGAGCTTGATTCAGGCGATTCGCTCCTCCGGCGCGATCGAGCGTTCGATGGACCAAGCCAAGGAATATGCCGGCAAGGGCGAGGCCATGCTCGCCGAAATGCCAGCGAACCCGGAGCGCGACGCGCTCTACGAGCTCGCCGAATTCGTCATCGAGCGAGCTACGTGACGTCTCCGTTCGTCCACACCTCAACCCACCCCCTCGTCAGCCACAAGCTCGCCCGCCTGCGGGGCCAAGGGACAGATCCGAAGCAGTTCCGAGAACTGATCCGTGAATTGTCCGCGCTGATGGCCTATGAGGCGACGCAAGACCTCTCGACCCAGCCGATTCGCGTCGCCACGCCTCTCGGCCAGGCCGACGGCAAAGAACTGAAGGAGAAGATCGGCCTGGTACCTATCCTGAGGGCCGGCCTGGGAATGGTGGAAGGGGTCTGGGAACTCATGCCCTCGGCCGAGGTCTGGCACATCGGGATCTATCGGGACGAGAAAACGCTCAAGCCCGTCGAGTACTACAACAAGCTCCCGGTGGAGCCGACCGTAACCGTGTGCCTGATCCTCGACCCCATGCTGGCGACCGGCGGCTCGGCCGTCGCCACCGTCGACATTTTGAAACGATGGGGAGTGCGCAAGGTGAAGTTCATGGGTCTGATCGGCGCGCCGGAGGGAATTGCCAACCTCCATGGCCATCACCCAGATGTCCCGATTCACTTGGCGGCCGTCGATGACCACTTAAACGAGGTGGGGTATATCATCCCTGGACTGGGAGACGCCGGCGATCGCCAATTTGGGACTGCGTAGGACCCGCTCGGGTAGCCCCTACCCCCGTTCGACCACCCTGCGCCCGGTCAGGATTTCGAGGACTTTTCGGATCAGCCAGAGAAAGACCACGAGCCCCAGATCGAGGATCGCCACTAAACTGAACGAGCCGGCGAGCGCTCGGACCACAGTCCTCAGGGGCGGCAACGCCCAGATCGCCACCCATTCCGTCGCGCCCAGGAAGGCGATGCCGGCGAAGACGGCCCCGACCAGTAGACCGGCGCCCAGCCACGAAGATCGATCGGACGGGGACGGCAACATGTTGTTACCGACCACGACGGCAAGGTAGATCCAAATCCCCGCATTCGGAGTCAGAAGTAGGTCGGAAACCTTGCCCAAGACCGAGGCGATGTCCCCCGTGCGCAGGGCCTCAGAGGTAATGGCACCCAGACCCGAAGCCGAATAGGCAATCAGCAGCGCGGCGGAGCCCACGAGAGTTGGCGCCAGGCCTATCAAGGCGGACCGGAGTGGGTCCGCCCGGTCGGTTGTAATGTAGCCCAGCCGTACTCGGCCGCCCATCTCTCGCCTTGGACGCAGGGAAAACGACCGGACTCGCACGGCGAGAACCGTTGCGGCGAGCCAATGGCTCAGCTCATGGAACACAACCCCGGGAAAGAGAACGATGACGTATAGGAGGAACGCAGCCCTGGAATTCCACGTGCCCAGCAGCAGGACGGCCTGGGCATTCTCGTGAACACGGCGGTGAAGCCATAGGAGCAAAATGAGGGAGGCGATCCACCACAAACCTTCCGTCCAGGGCAGGAGACTCATGCCGCTGCGGAGACAATCGCGGCAAACTCATCCGGGCGGAGGCTCGCCCCGCCCACCAACCCACCGTCCACGTCCACTTGAGAGAAAAAACTCGCCGCGTTCGAGGCTGTTAAACTTCCCCCGTACAAGATGCGAATCTGTGCCGCCTTGTCAGCGCCCAGCTTGGAGGCCAGAACCGGCCGAATCACTCCACCGGCCATCTCGTTCGCGTCGGCGGGGCTTGCGGCGCGGCCCGTTCCAATGGCCCAGACCGGCTCGTACGCGATGACGATTGGGTTGATCGATCCGCTCTCGATGCCTTCGAGAGCCCGAGCGACCTGGCGCGTCACGACCTCGACAGCCACCCCCGCCTCCCGTTCGTCCAACGTCTCCCCAACACAGAGAATCGGGCGAAGCTCATTTCGGAGCGCCGCCTGAACCCGCTTGCGAGCGGTCTCGTCGGTCTCTCCGAATTGCGCTCTGCGTTCCGAGTGGCCCACGAGGACATACCGGCAAAGGCCGCGCAGCATGGGACCGGAGACCTCCCCCGTCCAAGCTCCTGAATCCTCCCAGAAGAGGTCTTGCGCCCCGACGAGAATATCGGTCCGTTCCAATCGGCGGGCGACGTCCGTCAGGCTGACAAACGGCGGGCAGACCACACGTTCGACCGAGGGAAACCGCGTCAGAATAGGCAGGAGAGCCTCCGTGAGACGGACGGCCTCGGTGGGCGATGCGTTCATCTTCCAGTTGCCCACCACCAACGGAGTACGCAATGGGGCCACGGGATCTAACCAGGCTGCGTTTGGTGGAGAAGTTCCTGCAGGAACTCGGCGAGCCAGGCCGGGACTCCGGGTTGGGAGAGGGCCCGATTCGCAGCGGACTGGGCCTCCGCCGTGTTCCCTTGCGAGAGGGCAATCTCGGCCGAGACGGCCAACGCATACGGGTCCTCGGGATTGCCCGCAAGGCTCCTCTCAACGAGCTCCTGAGCCTGTTCGATCTGGCCGTTCAAGAGCATGGCTCGGGAGGCAACGATCGGCCACACCTCCCAATCCGGATAGCTCTCCTTGCCCGATTCAATCAAGGATGCGACCTCGGGGGAAGGCGCGCCCAGGAAGAGCGTTTGAGTTAGCATTTCCACCACTCTAGGCTCCGCCTGCGCCGGGCCACCCGAAACTTCGATCGCGCGGCCGAAGGCCTCAGCGGCCTGCCGATACCTCTCCGCTTTCAAAAAGAGCTCTCCGGCCTTCAGAAGCTCGAGATAGGCTGCGCGGCCAAGGCCCTCGTCCATGAGCGCAGCGGCCAGCGCGAGTCGCGCCTGCGGGTCTTCCGGGTTGGCCGCGACGGCTCTTCGCGCCTCCGCAAGCGGGCCCGACGCCTGCGATCCGTCCGTTCCCCCCTCGTCCGTGGCCGCCACGGTCGAATCCTCGGGAGGCGCAGCACCCTGCTCCAATTGCCCGGCCACCCCCAGAAAAGCGAATGCACACACGCACGTAAGGGCAAGCCCTCCGGCTACCCACAGCCAGCGTGAGCGCTTGGATGTTCGTCCCTCGGGAATCGGTTCCGGACTACGGGGAACCGCCGAGCCCGAGGGTGCCGGCGGAGTCGCTCGGGTCTGTGGTCCGGCGGGCCTGGACGTCAAGGGCGCGGGGAGCTCCGTCATCACGCCTAACGCGCCGCCCCCCAGGGTCGTTCGGAAAGCCTTCACCATCTCCTCGACGCTTCCAAAGCGATCGCCGCGGTCCTTGGCCAAGGCTTTCAAGAGGACACGTTGGACCTCTTCGGGGACCTTGGGATTCACGCTGCGGGGCATCGGCAACGGCGTGTAAATGTGATCATGGATGATGGAGAACGGCGTGTCGGCGCTGAAGGGAACACGTCCGACGACCATTTCGTAAAGAACGACTCCGAAGGAGTAGATGTCGGTCCCCTCATCCAGATTCCGCTCCCCCCGGGCCTGCTCCGGGGAGATATATTGCGGGGTTCCCAACAGCATGTCATTCGAGAGAGTGGATTCACCGGCCTGAGCGATGCGTGCGAGTCCGAAATCGGCCAGGTAGATTCCCCCATCGGGCGCCAGCAGGATGTTAGAGGGTTTGATGTCCCGGTGAAGCACCCGCTGGGAATGCGCGTAGGACAAGGCTCCGCCTACGGTCTCGACAATTCGGAGTCCCTCTGACTTGGCGAGCGGACCCCGACTGAGATTCGCCTTGAGGGTCTCCCCCTCGATGTATTTCATCACCAGATAGGGCTGGCCCGCGTGGTCTGCAAAGTCGTATACCGGCACGATGTTCGGGTGTTCCAGCCTGGCCACTACCCGCGCCTCCCGCTGGAAGCGGGCCAGGAAGTTCGGGTCTTCCAGGAAGGCAGGATGGAGGACCTTAAGGGCCACGTACCGGTCCAGGGCGGCGTGATACGCCTTGAATACGGACGCCATGCCCCCTTGCCCGAGCTGTTCGACGATTCGATACGGGCCGACGTTTTCACCGATGGCAAATGACATAGATGTCTCAGCTGTCCTTATGTAGACAGGATTCTATGCGAGGAATATGTCCTGGACAATAACGGGATGTAAATCGTAAGCGCATTGAGAGGTCCTACCTACACGGGGAGGCTGAGTTCAAGCGTCCTCCAGTACAGCGATCCCGGGGAGGTCTCTCCCTTCGAGGAATTCGAGGGAGGCTCCTCCGCCGGTCGAAACGTGGCTGAATCGGTCTGCGATTCCCAAATTGTTGACCGCGGCCGCCGAATCGCCACCCCCCACGATGGTCGTGGCCTGGGAATCAGCGACGGCCAGGGCCACGTCACGTGTCCCCTCCGAGAAGGCCGGAATCTCAAAGACCCCCACGGGTCCGTTCCAGACAATGAGTTTCGCTCCCTGGACCGCGTCTCGGAAGGCCAGCCTTGTCTTGGGCCCGATGTCGACGGCCCGCCATCCCGAAGGGATTCGATCCACCGGGACGGCCTGAGTCCGCGAGCCTGCCTCCAAGCTTTCCGCGGCGATCACATCGATCGGAAGAACAAAACGCTCCCGTCCCACCTTCAGGAGTTCACTGGCCGTTTCGATCGATGACGCCTCCACCAGAGACTCTTTCAGATCCAGACCTTGCGCCGCCAGGAACGTGTTCGCCATTCCCCCACCCATGAGGAAACGGTCCACCACGGTCATGAGACGTCGTATCACGCCAATCTTGTCCGAGACTTTGGCCCCGCCAAGAATCGCGATATAGGGATGCTCGGGCGCCTCGAGAGCGAGGCTGAGAAACCGGATCTCCCTCTCCAAGAGCAAACCTGCGACGGCCGGCAGGAGACCGGCCACGCCCACCGTCGACGCATGAGCCCGATGGGCGGATCCGAAAGCGTCGTTGACGAAGACATCCCCCAACCGCGCGAATTGGGACGCCAGGGCCGGGTCGTTCCGAGTCTCCCCCGGGTCGAATCGTGTGTTCTCGAGCAGCGTGACCTGCCCAGGCTTGGCAGCCCGAACCGCGGCCTCAGCCTCCGGTCCCGCCACGTGAGGGATGAATTGAACTTCGGACTCCAAGAGCCGACCGAGCACCACCGCAATCGGACGCAGGCTGAGCGCGGCGTCCGGTTTGCCTTTGGGCCGGCCGAGGTGAGACAGGAGGGTCAGGGGTCCGGCGCGCTCCCGCAAGAACCGGATCGTCGGCAACGCGGCTCGCAACCTCGAATCGTCGGCCACTTCCCCGCCCCGCAGTGGGACGTTGAAATCCACGCGGATCAGAGCGCGGCGGTCCGTCCAGGGCAGGTCCCGGACCGATTTCTTACGCACGGCGACTGAGTTCAGAGGGACCGCGAGAGCAGACGGGCGAGGTCCGCGGTGCGCATGGAATACGCCCACTCATTGTCGTACCATGCCACGACTTTGACCATGGTCTCGTTCAGGACCATCGTCGAAAGCCCATCCACAATCGACGACCGTGGATCGCCCTTGAAGTCCGAGGAAACCAAGGGTTCTTCGGTGTAGCCTAGGATGCCTTCGAGTTCGCCAACCGATGCTTTCTGGAAAGCGGAGTTGACCCGTTCGATGCTGGCCGGCCGGCGCACTTCGGCGACGAAGTCAATCACGGAAACGGTGGCGGTCGGCACCCGAAGCGCGAAACCGTCGAAACGCCCCTTCAGGTCGGGGATGACCTTGGCCAGGGCCCGGGCCGCGCCCGTCGTGGTCGGGATGATGTTCAGCCCGGCGGCACGCGCCCGCCGCAGGTCGTCGTGTGCCAGGTCCAGGATGCGCTGGTCATTCGTGTACGAGTGCACCGTCGTCATCAGAGCCCGGACAATCTCAAAGGACTCATGCACCACCTTGGCCGCTGGAGCCAGGCCGTTCGTCGTACACGAGGCGTTCGAGACCACGTGGTGGCGCGACGCGTCATAGGCCGCCGTATTCACCCCCAACACCAGGGTCAAATCCTCGTGTTTGGCGGGGGCCGAGATGATAACCTTGCGCGCGCCTCCATGCGTGATGTGATCGCGCGCCCCCGCCTTCCCGTTCGCCGGCTCGGCGTCGGTAAAGACGCCCGTCGATTCAATGACGACCTGAACCCCCAAGTCCTTCCAGGGAAGCTTGCGCGGGTCCCTCTCCGCCAACACCTGGACCGCCACCCCATCGATGACGAGGTTTGAGTCGCGCGCCTCGACCGTGCCGCGGTAGGTGCCGTAGTTCGAATCGTACTTGAAGAGATGGGCGTTGGTCTTGGCATCGAAGAGGTCGTTGATCGCGGCCACTTCCAAATCCGATCCATGTTCCTGGAGGATGGCCTTCAGCACCTGCCGGCCGATTCTTCCAAATCCGTTGATCCCCACACGGGTTTTCATTCGATTACTCCTCGCCTCCGGCCCCATTATCGTTGGATCGTTGCCCATCTCGCCGAGAAGACTCCAGTGGACCTGTTCGCTCTTCCAACATTTGGACAAGGGCTCCCGCCAGACGGCGTGAATCGTGGCACCCGGGGCGATCCGGGTCGGTGAGGTCGTCGACGACGACCGAGGGAAGGCTGAGGGGCCTTGCCTCCTCGCCCACCCACGTCGATCCCTCGGGCGGACGACCCGGGCCCGGCCGGCTGAGCAGGATGACGTCCGCCATCTGGGGTCCCACGTGAACATCCATGGCTTGGAGGTGGTCGTACGCTGAATACCCGTCCGTCTCCCCGGGTTGCGTGGCGACGTTGCAAACGAGCACCTTGAACGCCCGGCTCGCCCGGATCGCTTGGCGGATCTCTGGGATCAGCAAGTTGGGAAGGACGCTGGTGTACAGGCTCCCGGGCCCGATGACAATAAGATCTGCCTGAAGAAGGGCTCGAATGGCCCCCGGGTATGCGGGCACGTCGTGGGGTTCCAAGTGGACGCGGCGGATTCTTCCCGGCAGAGTCGGGATTCGGCTCTCGCCTTCCACCCGGACTGCGTGCGCATCCAGCATCGGCGTCTTGTCGGCCAGGAGGGCCACATTCTCCAGAGTCGTCGGAAGGACCTCACCCCGGATGGCCAGGACGCGTCCCGTCTCGAGGATCCCGCGATCGAAGCTTCCAGTGACACCCGCCAATGCGGCGATGAACAAGTTTCCGAACGAATGACCGCTGAGCTCATGCCCTTCCAGGAATCGATACTGAAACAACTGAGTGAGCAAGTCCTCATCGTCCGAGAGAGCGGCCAAGCAATTGCGCAGGTCGCCCGGCGCAGGAAGCCCAAGGGCTTCGCGCAGGCGGCCCGATGACCCGCCGTCATCTGAGACCGTGACCAAGGCGCTGAGGTTCCCCGTGTGGCGTTTTAGGCCGCGTAGCAACGTGGAGAGCCCGGTACCTCCGCCAATGGCGACGATCTTCGGCCCCTTCCCGAGTCGGCGGTGTTCCGCCACGGCTTCGACCACCGGCTTTCCCGGTCGCAGGTACGGCGCGAGGAGGGAACGGTTCAGCCGAACGATCGCATACGCCAAAGCCGCCACCCCCGCCATGGCCAGAGTCAACGCTCGGAGCCAACGGGGAAGAGCGCGCATGGCCAGCAGGGCCAGCCATGGCGAATCCGGGTTCGCCCGATAGACCTCAAGCAAGAAGATCGCCAGCCCCAGCCCGATGAGGGCAGTGGCAGCGACCATCACAATCAGCCAACGCTTGACACCCAGTCCCGGCTGGAACCAGCGAAGAAGGAGCCGCCAGCGGCTTGGAGCGCCGCCGATGTCGGTGGAGGAACCCTTCGGGGGGCCCACGCGGAGGACTATACCAGACGCCCGCGCGAGGGTCAAACGACTCGGCTGACTCCGTGGAGATGGGTATATAATGTCGGCCCTCGACGCATCTCGGAGTCCATCTTGGCCAGCGTCAGCTTTGAGAATGTGACCAAGAAATTCGGTGACGTGGCCGCGGTCCAGGATCTGACGTTTCACGTCGAGGACCGGGAGTTCCTCGTGTTAGTCGGTCCGTCCGGATGCGGCAAGACGACGGCTCTCCGATTGCTGGCCGGTTTGGAGGAGATCAGCGGCGGCACGATCTCGATCGGGGACCGTATGGTCAACGAGGTCCCCCCGAAAGATCGCGACATTGCCATGGTGTTCCAGTCGTACGCGCTGTACCCGCACATGTCGGTCTACGACAACATGGCTTTTGGCCTCAAGCTTCGCAAGATGGCGAAGGCGGAGATCCACCGCCGCGTCAGCGAAGCGGCTCAAATCCTCGGCATCGAGACCCTGCTCGATCGAAAGCCTCGCCAGCTATCCGGCGGCCAGCGCCAGCGTGTGGCGCTCGGGCGGGCCATCGTGCGCGAACCGAAAGTCTTCCTCCTGGACGAGCCCCTCTCGAACCTGGACGCCAAGCTGCGCGTCCAGACTCGGGCCGAAATCAGCAAGCTGCACCAGCGCCTTCAGACCACCTTCATCTACGTGACGCACGACCAGGTCGAGGCCATGACGATGGCCACACGGATTGCGGTCCTGCGCAATGGGCTCTTGCAGCAGGTAGATACGCCTCAGAACCTGTATGACAGACCCGCCAATGTCTTCGTCGCTGGATTCATCGGATCCCCGGCGATGAATTTTTTCCCGGGTACCCTGCAGGAGACCGACGGCCATCTGACTGTCCATGCCGGATCCTTCCAGGCGCCCTTGCCCGCCGCATCCCGGGACCGCTTTGGAAAACATTCGGGCAGCCCCGTGATATTCGGCATCCGCCCTGAGGACATCCACGATCCGGAGTTCGCGCCACCGGGGATCCATGCGGAACCCATTCAAGCCAAGGTCGACGTCACAGAGCTGATGGGCAACGAGGTGTTCTTGCATCTCGTCGCCGGCCCGCATGTTTTCGTGGGGCGCGTGGACCCGCGCACTCGAGCCCGGATGGGCGAGGACCATCGCGTGGTCTTGAACATGGACAAGGCCTACCTCTTTCGGCCCGACGGCGATCAAGCCTCGCTTGCCTGACCTCGGTCGTCGGGGCACCCCGGCCACGTGACCGACTTGGATCTCGCCCGCGAACTTCGCCTCTCCGCCACCACCAAGATCGTTCTGCTCGTGTTGGACGGCCTGGGCGGCCTGCCCCGCAATCCGGGTGAGCCGACCGAGTTGGAGGCCGCCCGCACTCCAAACCTCGACGACCTCACCCAGCAGGCAAGCCTCGGTCAATTGATACCGGTCCGGCCGGGCGTCACGCCCGGATCCGGTCCCGCCCACCTCGCCCTTTTTGGCTATGACCCCCTCGTCCACAGGATCGGCCGGGGCGTCCTCGAAGCGGCGGGAGTCGGGCTCCGCGTGGGGCCCGGGGACGTCGCGGCGCGCGGGAACTTGGTCACTTTGGATTCCCAGGGGAGGATCGGCGATCGAAGGGCGGGCAGGATCCCCACGGAAGAGGCCGCGCCTGTCATCGAGCGACTCCAGAAGATTTCAATCCAAAAGGCGACCTTCGAGGTCCGCCACGTGCGAGAATACCGTTTTGTGGTCGTCCTACGCGGTCCAGGCTACTCCGCCGAAATCGAGGATACAGATCCGCAGACGCCGGACCTACCCCCTCACCCGGCGCGAGCGCGAAACCCGGCTGCAGAGCCTTCTGCCACCCTGTTCCGGACCTGGATCGAAGCCGCGTCGCGTGAGCTTGCAGAACAGACCCTAGCCAACGGCCTCACCCTGCGTGGGTTTGCCACGGATCCATCGTTTCCCCAGTTCCCGGAGATTTACGGGCTGCGAGCTGCGTGCGTGGCGGTCTATCCGATGTACCGGGGAGTGGCGTCCCTGGTCGGGATGAACACGCTCTCCTTTGAAGGAGAGCGCCCTGAGGACGAATTCGGCGCCGTGGTCCAGGCGGCTGAGGCTTTCGATTTCTTCTTCGTGCATATCAAGAAAACGGACAGTCGAGGAGAAGACGGCGACTTCGATGGCAAGGTCGCCGAAATCGAGGCGGTGGATGCGGCGCTGCCCTCGCTCCTACGCGCCTCCCCCGCGGTCCTGGCCGTCACGGGAGATCACTCCACGCCAGCGCGGCTGCGAACCCACTCCTGGCATCCGGTCCCGCTCTTGCTCTGGGCCCCGGCCACGGCTCGATCCGGACCTCGTTGCAAGTTCGGGGAATCGAGCTGTGCGCGCGGCAACCTGGGAACTCTTCCGGCGAGTGGCCTGATGTCCCTCCTCATGGCTCACGCGCAGCGTTGGGGGAAATTCGGCGCCTAGCTTTGGGCACCGCGGTTCAACTCCAGGGTCCGGCGCAACGCGAAACGCGTCCCCACGTAGGCGAGCCCCCCACCCAGCAGTGCCACGACGGCGATCCCGATGGAGACATCGCTCCAAAATTGAAGAGGGAATAGCCGGATCAACGAATCGGAGTAGGCGAACAACCAGGTGTCGCCCTGAAAGAAGATCCGGTGGAACCCGGTAAAGAAGACCGGAAAGCCCACCGCGATGAACAGACCCAGGCCGATCACGATCGCCAGCGTTGCCCGCGCTCCATCGTGCGCAGCCTGGGCCCACGCCCGCCACCCCTTTCGCCGGACCACCCATACCGAACCCGCCAGTCCTACAGCGATCGAACCCACCCAAACCTTCAACACGGCTTGTGTCAGGCGGCGTACATCCTCCATGTGCCGGACTTCCTCGCCTTTAAAGACCGGGGTCCCGTCCGAGAATGTGAGTTCCACCAGCGTATCACCGGGCGTCGGCTCAAACAGGTAATCGAGGGCCACCGCGCCAAGCCGCAGGCGATCGTCGGTCGTGAAACCGTAGGAATCGGGCGGGAAGCCAGGCCGGTTGTACTCGACTTCGAGAAAGGCGTGGGTCAAGAAGAGCCGCACGCTCGTCAACACCAGAATTGGGGGGACGAGAAATCGCAGGATGCGTTCCGGCCACCGCAAGGGATCTGACATGGCGCTGGCTAAGGCAGCCGGGCCAGGTCGCCCGATAGAAGGAAACGAAGAGCCAACGAGTTGGTCAATTGCTCGATCGGCGCGAGATCGTCGGTGAAAACGATCGAGCTCTCGGGCGTCGGCTGCAGGTTTTCCACAGCCGCGGCCACGGCCTCCAGCAAGATCGACGGAGCGCCGCCCTGCTCCAGGCGCACCCAATTCTCGGCCAGGTTATCCGAATTCGTCGGTTGCCGGGTCGCGTACAGAATCGTGTTGAAGGTGGCAGGGACATCGACGACGTGCACCGAGGGAAACACGGCCGCCATCGTGCCCACCATGGCCTCGACGATGCGGCGATCGTCCGCGGTCCGACCCACGTTGATAACCACCACCCCATCGGGTTCCAGGTGATCGAGGACTTCGGTGAAGAACTCGCGCGTGGTGAGATGCCAGGGGATGTAGGGAAGCCGGTAGGCATCGACCCCGATCACGGAGTACGCCTGACGGCTGTGGGCCAACCCCCAGCGGCCATCCTGGGCGATCGCGTGAAGGTTGGGCTCGGTCATCCCGAAGTAGGTACGACCCACTTCCAGAATCCCAGGGTCGATCTCCCAGCCATCGATGGGGAGCGGACCGAAGGCGGCCGTGTACTGCTGCGCGATCGTCCCGCCCGCCAGGCCCACCAAGCCTACGCGGTGAACGGCCTCCATCGGGTGCGGGACGTCATTGAAAAAAGGCGCGGCCAAGAAGAAGTCCCACGTACCACCTGTCAGAATGCGATCCGGGCTATACACGGAGTGAATCCCTTGGCCCTCGTTGAGCATCAGGTATCGGATGCCGTCGCGCTCAAGGACCTGGATGTAGTTGTAAGCCGATTCCGTCTCGAAGATCTGCCCCTCGCTCGCCTTGAGCGGTCCGCGCAGGACCAGCCATGCGAGGACAAGCAGCGCGGGTGGCATCCAGACGTGTCGCAGCGCCTCGCGTCGATCTTCGCCGGCCATCCCCCATAGAGCCGCGGCGAGGAGAGTGAGACTCAAGGACAGGAAGGTAGCCGAGGTCCCCAGAGAGGGAATAAGCCAGAGAACCGGAATGAAAGTTCCCAGGATCGAGCCCAACGTGGAGATCGCGTAGATCCTTCCGGACACCCTGCCCGCCTCCTCGGGGGTGCGTACGGCAAGTCGAATTGCGAATGGGGAAATCATCCCAAGCAGGGTAACCGGAATCACCAGCAAGATCAGGACCGTGACCAGGGAGCCGACCATCACCCCCGCGTCGAGATTCTCAACCGCCTGGGCCGCCTGCCGAAGTACGGGACGCGCCGCCATGGGGACGAGACCGGCCGCAAAAGCTCCCCAGGCCAGCAGGCGGAAGAAGACCCGGCGCTCAGGTCTGCGATCCGCCAGCCTCCCGCCCAGGAAGTACCCCAGGCTCAAATAGACCAGCATGAGCCCGATGATGTTGGCCCAGACGATGTTGCTGGTGCCAAATACATTCCCTAACAGCCGCGAGGCACTGAGCTCGATCCCGAGGGTCGTGAACCCGGCCACAAAAACAGCGATCATCAGGCGTCCGCGCATCGCAGCCCTCCTAGGCCGCCCACGACGGCCGGGGAGCCCGTTCCCACAACGATGTTTCGATCGGATCCCCACACCGGAGTGAATATCCGGGGATGCCCAGCCGGTCGGCGGCCTTGGCCAGGTCCCACTCCGAAGGCGGACCGCCAAAGGTTTCGCGCGGCAGATGTATGAGGACCGGGAACAAACCGGAGCGGTGGAGCAATCGCAGTGGGTCCAGCAGGGAAATCTCTCCGGAAGGTGAGATCAGGACCACCGTGCTTCCCTTGGGGATGCCGCGAGTCTCGAGGCGGATCACATCCGCGAATCGGAGTTCGCCATCCGACTCGAGGACCGCCAGTGTTTCCATCAACCGGTAGAGCTGAGAATCGCCCCGCTGGGGGAGCACCGCTATGCGTGTATGACCTACCGCCACCAAACCCACGGCACGACTTCGTTGCAGAAAGAACATGCACAGGCTGGCCGCCGCTGCCACGGCATACTCAAACGTGGAGGGCGGTAACTCAAACTGCTCGGGGACCAGGCGCCCGGTGAGGGGAGCCAGAGTCAGGTCCTCTCGCGAGGCCTGCGAGCCGCGATCGCTATCCAATACGATCCAGACGTCAGCGAGTGGGTCGAGCTCGAACTCCTTGACAATCAAGCGGTCTCGCCGAGCGCTGGAGGGCCAGTGAATTCGATTGAATCCGTCCCCGGGCGCGTAGTCCCGTACGCCGGCGGCGTTGGTCGTGACCTGGTGGGTCCTCCGCCGAAGGGCTTCCCCACCGGACAGGCGTCCGCTGGGGGAGACGAAGTTGGGGATCGGGGCGGCAAGCGGAAGGACGACGAGGGAATAAGATTCGGGGATAAGCCTGGAGCGTGGGAAGAGACCGAATGGATCCCCGGCAACCACGCGAGCCGGACCCATCCGAAAACGTCCCCGGCGGCGGCAGGCCGTCCGGACTACCCACGACCATTCTTCCGCCCGCCCGAGATTGACCTTCACCGCCGAGGCTCGATGATCGGGGAGTTCTGACTCATCATGAATCTCCACCCACAGCTTCGGCCACCAGCTTCGATTGCGCAGCCCGATCCGCTCCTCGAAAACCCTGCCCACCTGAGCACGCTGCCCCCGCGGACGCCGCACCAGCTCCAATCCGCGCAGGGATGACCACGACCAGGCGAATGCCGCGCCGAGCAGACCCAGCCACAAATAGGCCAGGTTGAAGAGAAACTCCCGCCCGGTCGCCAGCGCCGCGAACCATGTCAGCGCCAGAAGCAGGACCAGCGTCCGACCGCGCCGGGACATCAGCCGACCTCGCCGCCCGGTGCAGCCACCGTCCGAAGGATTTCATCGATCAAGGTACGGGAATCGAGTTCGCGGATCCGGGCTGCCGCGCCCACGATCAGTCGGTGCGCGAGAACGCTCGGAGCCATCTTCTTGACGTCGTCGGGCAGGATGAAGTCTCTCCCCGAAAGGGCGGCCCAGGCCTGGGCCGTCCGGAGCAGGGCCAGGCTGCCTCGCGGGCTGGCGCCGAGGTAGACCTCCCCATGCCGTCGGGTGGCGGTCACGATTTCCAGGATGTAGCGCTTGATTTCCAAAGATGCCCGAACCTGACGGATCGCCTGTTGTGCGTGGATCAACTCCTCGATGGAGACGATTTCCTTCAAGGTATCAAGAGGATGGACGGTCTGTTGCTGCTCCAGCATGCGGATCTCATCTTGCGGTCCTGGATACCCCAGGGTCAATCGAAGCATGAAGCGATCCAGCTGGGCTTCCGGGAGAGGAAATGTGCCTTCGTACTCGATCGGATTCTGCGTGGCCAAGACGAGGAATGGCCTGGGCGTCGGATACGTCACTCCGTCCACGGTGACCTGCCGCTCTTCCATGGCTTCCAATAGCGCCGCTTGCGTCTTCGGCGTGGCGCGATTGATCTCGTCCGTCAAGACAATCTGAGCCATGATGGGCCCGGCCCGAAATTCGAATTCGCGGGTCTGCTGATTGAAGATCGTGACCCCGATCACGTCGCTCGGGAGCATGTCTGGGGTGAACTGAATGCGATGGAACGACCCGCCCACCGAGCGGGCCAGGCTTTTGGCCAGCACGGTCTTGCCGGTCCCGGGCACATCTTCGATCAACAAATGTCCCTGACACAGGAGGCCGACGACCGTTAGGCGAACGGCGTCGGTCTTGCCGACGATCACCTTCTCAACATTGCCGACCACTTTTTCTGCCAATCCACGTACCGCGTCCATCGATACCCTTTGCCGCGAGGCGGCTCGATCGAGTTTTCCGGCTAGCTTCGAAGAAGCACAGCCAACAACCCCGTCCAAAACAGCGAGTAGTTCAAGGGTCGCCGCAGTCCGTAACGCGCGGCGAAAGCGACAATGGATAGGACCAGGCCCGTGGCGATACGAAGGAGGCCCAAGGGCTCACGGAACGTGGAGAACGGGAGAAATGCGATCCCGGCCCCGTGCAGCAGAAGGCTGACGGCCTCCGGGGATCGATCTCCTGCGCGCAGTCTCCCGACGGCGGAGAAAACTCCCCACAGCGAGGGGAGGATCACGGTCGGCCCGAAAATCAGCAGATAGAGCCCGAAGACTCGGAAGTCGACCTCGCCGATTCGCCACAAACCACGAAAAGGAATGGCCTCGAACGGCGTCGCCATCGCGCCTCCGCTGGCGATGCCTGGGGAGCCGAATGCTCGCCACAGCCAAACTTGCCAAAGGAGGAAGGGAAGTCCCGCCAGCGCCAGCGCGAGAGCGTTGCGGCGCGTATTCCTTTCGAGGACATCCGCCAGGATCCACCCCGCCCAGAAAATCAGGCTGGTCTCCTTGGCGAACAGAGCCAGCCCGATCCACGCCGCCCCGAGTGTGGTCCTCTGGTTTCGCCGCGCCCACCAGGCTGCGGCGACCAGCATGAAGGCGAGGGGCTCGTGCAAATCCAGGCCGACGGCGGCCACGAGCCCGACCCACAATCCATATGCTAACCCATAGCGCACAGGCTGACCATAGGAGTCGAGCAGCCTGCACACCAGGAGTGTGCCCGCGGTGTGCGCGGCCAGGTTGACGAAGATCAGGGTCCACGGAATGGTGCCAGGGTCGCCTGCCGCGAGTGCGCGCGCAAGCAAAGGATAGAGAATCCGTTGATACCGATAGGCAGGCACATCCAGCTTCTCGGCGACACGCGTGGGGTCGGGGTCCAACGCGATGTAGAGCGCGAACTGGCCATCGTAGCCTTCCGTGCCCCCTGCAACACCATTTCCGTATCTTGTACCGGGGTCCGCCAGCGCGATCGGATCTCCGTTCGCCCGCGCCAGGCGGAGCAAGAGGTACAGACTGCAGACCGCAAGCGTGATAGCGGCCGGCCCGATCCGCCTCAGCCGCGTGCTCGCCACAGTCCCGCCCACGCTAGCCACGAAAGGAAGCTGATCCACACGCCCGCCCCGAAGCTCCACGGCCGATAGATGAATTCGACGTGCCGCGCGCCTGCAGGAAGCCATACCGCCCGGAATACGACATCGGCCGCGAACACCTGTGCCGGCTCACCATCGACGGTGGCGTTCCATCCCGGGTACCAGCTGTCCGACAGGACGAGCCAACCTCCCTCCGGGGCGTCCACGGTCACGGCCACCGAATTCGGGTCCGGACTGGGTTCGACCCGAGCCGTCCCCGATCCACCCGACGCCATGCGGCAGTTCTCGACCACCACGGTTCGCGAAGGGTCAAAGTCGGGCTGCTCAAGCAGCGCCCACGCTTCCGCGGTAGTCGTGACACACACCGCGGAGCCCACCACCCGCGCCCGGCTCGCTCCGGGGACTTCAAGATAGCCAGCGCCCGGCGCGCCTCCTTCTTTCGGGGCGGCTCGCCAGCCGACGTCCATTAGGGGCAGCCATCGTTCCGACCATGCTGGATCACCGAGCCTTTCGGCCCATTCTGCGAAGCGCGCCGAGACGAGCGGGTCGAAATTGTTGGCGGACGACACCCCGTCGAGCGTGGACGTGTTGGGGAGACCCGACTCTCGCACCACGTTCCACTCGCTCCGTGGAAGGAATCTGTCAAAGCGATGAGTTTGAAGAAACTTGATTTCATATTCGAGATCGGCGGGCATGAACAACCGGTGGCCTCCAGCCGCGAGCCCGGGAATTGCGGTCGGCGTCGTAACCAGACCGGCCGGCGCACTCGGGTTCAACCCTCGCCCGGCAGCTACGAGATCCGCGCTCACCACCACGACCACGGCCCAAGCCCATTGTGAAATCTGTAACTTTCCCCGAAGGAGGCCCAGGATCCCGGCCACGAGAAGCCAGAAACACGCTCCCGCCAATGCGCTTGGAATCGAGGCTTCGATGGGAAGGGGCAGCTGCATGGCGGCCAGGCTCACCAACAGCCCTGCCCCCGCCCCCGCCGTCCCGAGCCGCACCCAGTAGAGCCCGCGTCCCTTGAGCTCGGTCCACATGTCCGCGACGTGCGCCGCCAGGATCACAAGACTGAAGGCCAGGATCAAGCTCCACCGGGTCGGGGCTTGAAACGCATTGAACGTCGGAACGTGACCGAAGAGCCAAGGGTATATGGGCGTGTGACTTCCCAGCGCAAATAGCACGCTGAGACCCGCCAGACCCACTTGAAGGCGGACAAGGCCGGGCCGAGCGGCCGCGCGCCCGCGGTAGCCTCGCCCAATGGAAGCTATCGCAAGCAGGATTGGGATCATCCCGACGTACAGCGCATCTTCCCAGTAGTTTCCATATCCCCAGTAGTCGCCGCGGACAGGGCTCCCGAAAAGATCTGGAGCCAAGGTCCCGAGCAACCGCCAGGGCCAAAGCGAATACGTCAGTGCCGTGGTCGGATCCACACCGGTCGCGCGTTGGGACTCCCGCCAGTACTCGAATGTCGGCAGGATCTGCACCGCCGTGAGCCCCGCAGCGATGATCATCGCCACGAGACCCAACGCCATCGTTCGGAGTAGGGCCGGACCCCCACGCCGAATTGCCTCCCAGCCCATCCAAGCCCAGACGATCCAAAGTGTGTACCAGGCGGTTTGCGCGTGGCCGGCGAGCCATTGGAAGGCGACGAGGGCAGCCAGAGCCGCGACGGCAGTTCTCCGCTCGCCCGCAGAAGAACCAACCCCTGCCGAACGAACGACTCGAATTCCCGCCCAAATGACCCACGGGACCCAGGCGAGGGCCGCGTTCATGCTCAAGAAACTTACCCGGGCCACCACATAGCCGCACATAGGGAACGCGGCGGCCGCGAGGGCTTGCCCCAGGAGACCGATTCCCAGCCGGCGGCAAAGGACGATCATGCCAATCCCTGCCCAAAGAAGGTGGAGCCAGACCAAAAGTCCGTGGCCCCAGGCGGGCCCGACGAATGCCAGGAGCAAGTTTGGAAGATACAAGACCGCGGATTGATGGTTGGCGAGCAGCGGGGCACCCATGCCCAGCCAAGGATTCCAAAGCGGGATATGGCCCGCCCGCAGAGAGCTCAAGGCGAATGAGTGCCAAGGGAGAAACTGAAGGAGAGGCGTTCCCCAAAAGAGAATTTCACCGCGAAGCAACATGGGGCCAAATAGGAGCGTCGGGCCGGCACCGGCAGCGAACCAAGGCAGGAGCGGAGATATCACCCCCCTCCTACCTCGTGGAGATCCCCTACCGGACCCGGAAGATCTCATATCCCTCGCCCGAGTAGAGCAGGTCCCAATTCGGCATGGTCCCAGGATTCCAGTCACCCAGCGCGCGTTCCGCCGGCCCCCAAAGGACGTAGGCCACGTGCTGCTCCGCCAAGAAGACTCGCCGCTCGGCATCCGTGGAGTCCGAATAGAATTCGGCGATTTGAGGCAGGAGTCGATCCAGGTTGGCGGTCTCGGGGCCGTGCCCGACGACCACTCGGACAGGCGCCCGCGAGGGCAGTCGGTTGCCGACCGCGTAGGAGCTCAAGACGACCTCCCCTGGAGCCGCGTTTTGTCGCAACCATGCGGCGGCGTGATCTTCGCCCGCTGGGTAGAAGACGGGTTCGGCCAAGGACCGGGCCGTGTTCAAACCGAGGACGAGGAGTAACGCCGCTGCGGGGAGCGACAAGGCGCCGAAAGCGAGCGGGGCCGATCGCGTGCCTGTCCTGGCGGGCCGCGATCCCGCCCAGGCCGATGCCACAAGCACCAGCAGCGCCACCCAGGTTCCTTCTATCAACCGGCGTTGGACGCTCACCGGCGCGTACGCGAGGATGGGAAAGGCGAGCACCCAGGCTAGAGGCAGCCATGCGCGGAAGGACTTGCGGACCGTGGCCCGGCGCAGGAGCCAAATCACCACAACGATGGCCGGCCCATAGGAGAGCAGGTAGGCACCGATCGGCGGAGAGGGCAACCGGTTTTGGCGCGCCCAGATTTCCAAATAAGGATCGGTCGCCACCATGACCGCGTAGCCACCGGCCAGAATCCCCGCCGGCAGGACATCTCGGAGCGTGCGGCGAATCCAAACGCGAAGGTCAATTCGATCCACCCACCTGCGTAAGGCGCCATGAAGGCCTATGACCACGAAGGCCGTGACCAGAAGGATCGGTTGGATAAGACCGGCGACGGCGAGGCCGATCGCGGCCCGCCACCCAACCGGATGGCCCTCCAAGCCCCGTACATGAGATGCCAGGGAATCCAAGAGCAGCGCCCGAGCCAGGATGAGATGCGGGATCCCCAGGAACGCCAGGAATCCGAATGCCTCTGGAGAATAGAACTCCAGCGGCAGCACAGGTTGACCTAAGAACAAGGCAGACCATCCCAGCCCACCTCCGCAGCACGCCACAAGCGTCGCCCCACGGCGCAGTCCCATGTCCCGAATCCAGACCGACGTAAAGCGGTAGGTCGCGAACACGCCCCAGGGAGTAACGGCGATCCGAAATAGGTGAAAAAGGCCGATGAGCTGTTCGGGCAGCGCGGGCCCGGCGGCGAGCTTCCCTAGCAGCAGGTACGGCAAAAAGGCCAGCGCCCCGCGTTGGGGTAACGTCGAGTAGGGCGACCGAAAGAGCCATGAACCCGACGCGCCCAACATCATCTTCGCGATGTAAGAGTTCCCATCCTCGACGCCCACGACGAAGCCCGAGAATCTCCAGCTCGCCCCCTGGGCGGCAAATCCTACGATGTAGGGGAGCGTTGTTAGGAGGGCGAGGGCGCCAGAGAAGATCCAGCACCATCGGCGTTCTTTCCGGGTCAACGGCGTGATGCTCCCACAATGAGCAGACCCAGACAGGCGAGGAGGGTCAATGCGGCGCCCCACGCGACCCGATCGGAGCGGAAGTGGAACTGGACGAGGTGAGGGCCGGGCGAAAGGGAGACGGCTCTCCATAGACCGCCGTAGCTTTCCATGGCGAACGGCCGACCATCGACAGTAACGCCCCACCCCGGATAACGTGTCTCGGCCAAGATCAAGTGGCCCGGGCCCGTGGCGTGGAGGACAAGCTCATCGGGTCGCTCACTTTCGACGCGTGCCGTCGACTGAATCGGTCCGCCCCACGTCAGGTCGGCCTGGACCCACGCGCGTGGCCGGACCTTCGGGTTTGCGTAGATCCATCGCCCGTCGACCACCTGTTCCAATCGGAGGTCTCCAGCCGAAAGGGGATATGGAGAAACGACCCAGCCAATGTTCATCGTCCCCAACTCTTCGGCATTGATCCTGGGTGTCCAACTCGACCGAGGATCTCCTGTTGGGATAGGCGGCAGGGTAACCGAATAGACCTTCGGGTCGAAACCCAAGCTGGCGGCCATCCGTTCCCAATAGGACCGAAGCGGAAGAGGGTGAATCCCGTCCGCAAGGCGCAGATTCAGCCGGACGGCCGCCGAAGGAGGGATGTCAAATCCAAGCGACAACAATCTCGATTCCGAAGCGCGGGGGGCGAGGTACGAGATGACGGCGGTGCTTTGATCCGCGGCCGCTTGGGCAGAGATTACGCCGGTCCGGGGAAGGCTGAAGGCCGCCAGGTCAACGACGAGCAGCGCGAGCCAACCCAGCCTCAAGGGAACGCCGGAGCCGGGCCTGCGCAAGCTCGCGCCCACGCCCACTAGGCCCATGAGAGCCAAGCCGATCGTCGCGGCCGCGGGGATCGGGGAGACGATACCTGGGCCGCCCGCGACTCCGGCAAGACCCATGTTCACGATCCCGGTGACGACCGCCAGGATCGAAACCGTGAGGATCGCTCTCCTCTGCTGGGATGCGCCGAGTGCGCCTTCCAACAAGCGATCCAATCCCAATCCGGCCAAGACCGAAACGCCCAAGCTTGAATAGAGGAGCATACGGGCCGGAACGCGGACCAAACTCATACCCGGGGTGACTTTCGCGAGGAGAGGGTAGATCGGAGTGGCGTCGCCCAGCGCCAGGATCCAGCCGGCAAGGACAGCGCTGCCCCAGAACCAGCGCTCAGAAATCGGCCAGACGAGTCCGATCGAGGCCAGCGCAAGACACGCCAGACCGGTGTAGGCGACCCACTCGCCCGAGATCGAAGCGGAAGGCACGATGAGTTGCAGAAGATTTCCTGGGGGGAGCGAAAGTGCCAGCGCGCCCGCGCTCGACAACGAGGCCCGCACGCTTTGCGAAACAAACTCCGCTAAAGGGAGCCAGAGCGCTGCGCTGATCCCAGCCGCGGCCAGCGCCGCGACGACGACCCCGATTCCGATGGCTCTCCAGCGCGGCGCCGTCTCGAGCCCGATGCCGCGTAGGCGCAGGGCCAAATACAGGAAATAGGGCACTGCGATCAAGCTGACCATGAATCCCGCCCGAGGGTCCGCCAAGAACACGAGGCCAAACCCGCCTCCCAGAAACGCGCCGGCCCGAAACGCATCCCGTTTCGTGGCATTTCGCTGGTGGATGAAATCCCGGACCAAGGCAAGCAGGTATGGGGTCCAACTCAGTCCGCATACGAACCCAAGGTGTCCCAGACTCACGTGCGCGAGGATCTTCGGCGCCCCTGAGAACGCGATCCCCGCGGCCCACGCCCCCGCTTCCCCGGAGCCAAGGGAGCGGACGAGCCTCCACATACCCCAGCCTGCCCATGCGAGGTGGAGCCAAAGGATCAAGTTGAATCCGAGGCCTGGAGGAAGTAGGACGGCGAGCCAATTGGGCGGGTACCAAACTCCGGAAAGAGGGTCGGCCAGAAACGGGAGTCCGCCCTCGATGTTTGGATTCCAGGCCGGGATCTGGCCGGTGTCGATCCATTGAGATCGCAGGTAGAAGGCATTGGGCGCGTGGGCCAAGAGCAGGTCGGTGAACTCGGACTCGGCGGGTTTCAAGAAGGCGTCCGGGTGCGCGACAGCCGGAAGCATCCAGATCGCGGCGATGCCGAGGAAGAGGAATGCGGCTCTGCGCGCTCCAGGTATCGTCCCGGTCACGGAGTTGGGACCTGGTAGATGGTCACGTCGCCATTAGCGTAGACGGCGGGCAGGTCGCCCAACCACATTGGAGATCCCAGGAGGCGTTCCTCCTGCCCGTAAAAGACGAGATCAATCCGTCCTCCCTCAGTCCGTTCGAGTCCTGCCGCTAATTCCACCTCTCCCTGGAACAGGCCGACTACGAGATCCCGCTTCAGTTCTGCGCGGGGGGTCTCGAACGGATGCCCGTACAAAACCCTGACATTCGCGAACGCCGGAAGTGCGTTGCCGGTCTCGGGCCCGGCGAGGACAACCGAGTCCTGTGGCGCGTGTTCACCGAGCCACTGCATAGCTTCCATCGTTCCCACATCCAAGACCAGCCCCGTTTGCCCGGAATGGACTCCCGCCAGGCCTGCTCCCACGACCAACGCAATCGATGGCAAGCCAGAGGCGATCGCTCCGGAGAGCAGCAGTCGTCGGCGGGCCCACGACATCCCTTCCAACCCCCACCCTGCCAGGCCGGCGAGAGGGAAGAACAGGCCCAGCGCGAAACGGCGTTGCAAGGAGAAGGGAGAGTACAGGGAGACCGCAATGATCGCGACCCAGAGAACAAGAAACCAAATGGCAGGAGGTATCTCTTTGCGCCGGAGCCACAACCCGGCCGCGACCAGGATGAGGATGGGTGCGTACGCGGCCAGGTAGGAAGGAATTGCGGGTGAGGGCGTTTGATTCTGGGCAAACCAAAGTGAAAGTACGGGGTGAGACCGACTCAAGCCGTAGTCGTAGACGAGCCATGCGCCTGCGCCGACCATCCACGCGAGCCACACCGGAAGACGGGCGCGGACGGCGGACCCGTCCTCGTGATTTCGGAATGCGACCAGCCATACGGTCATGGCCGCCCCTGCGGGAAGTGCCGCATAGCCGGCCACCGCTCCCAACACAAGTCCGCAAGCGGCGCCCAGTCCCAATCGTGCGAGCTGAGAGGCAGGAGGCTGGACGAATGCCGCCACCCCGAGGAGGAGGGCCGCCAGTGCAAGGGAGAAGTGCGCATTCGAATATGCCGAGTACCACGGCAGGGCTTCCGGCATCGAGAGGTCCGCCGAGAACATTCCGGCGCCAACGAGGATCCACCCCCACCCCGAGCCGAGCACGGTCAGCGCGAGGGCCGCCGCCCGCCCCGCGGCAGCGAGAGGCAGACGCCCCAAGAGGAGCCAGGCGGCAAGGACCATCGCCGCCGCGCCTGCCAGGCGGGCGGCATGGTAGACATGAATCAAGGGAAGTACGAGGATTCTGGCCAGGTTCCCAAGGAGGAGGTGGTACGGAAACAGAAGGGCCGGCTCTCCGGGGGCCTCCGCATAGGGGAGACGGAAGAGCCAGTTTCCCGCCAGCCCTTGACGCATCTTGGCCAGGTAGCTGAACCCGTCCAAAGGATTGACCAGAAACCCGGTGAACTCCCCGCCGGGTGGCGCCTGCTGGATGGCGGCCAAATAGGGGACCACCAGGATCCCCGCCAGTATGCCGCCAACCGCAATCTGGCCCCAGGTAAGGCGGCTTCTCATCGCCGGAATTGTATGCGCTCCGTGCCACCGCCGCTATCTTCTCATTGCTCGACGGTGGATCGACCCCCTATAATCCAGTTATGAGTCGGGTGGCGAGTCTAGCCAGGCTGCAGGAATTGGACCTCGAGGCGGATCGGGCGGCAGCCCGCAGGGCTGAGCTCCAGAAGAAGCTTGATTCCGACCACGCCGCACGCCTCGCCGGCGACAACTTCGCAGCCGCGGAGGCGCGGGCGATCGAGGCACGCCGGATCACGCGCGAACGGGAGGATGGCGTAGCCAGCCTGCGAGCCAAGATCGAGGAGACCGAGAAGAAACTCTACGGTGGGGCGATTCAGGTCCCCAAAGAGCTTCAGGACCTACAGCGGGAAGCGGACGCCTTGGCCCGACACTTGCAAAGCCTTGAGGACGGCCTCCTGCAAGCCATGATGGACGCGGAAGAAGCGGAGGGCGGTCTCGGCCAGGCGAAAGAGCAGTCGGAAGAAGCCGAGCGGGCCCAGGGCGAGCGGGCCGCCACGTGGGAAAAAGAATTGCAAGCTGTCGACGCACAATTGGATCGGCTTCGAGGCGAGATCGAAGCCGCGTCGGGCGACGTGCTGGAGGCCGATCTGTCCTTGTATAATGACCTGCGCAGCCATTTGGGCCGGCCGGTGGCCCTGCTCCAAGACGACGTGTGCGGAGCCTGTGGTGTTGCCCTGCCCGCTTCGATGCCCCAGGCCGTTCGAAAGGGTGGTGACATCGTTCGATGCCCTCAGTGCCGCAGAATCCTCTACGCAGGGTGATCCCTCTCCCTCGACATGCTTAACCTCCTTCGCAACATCTTTGGATTTCGATTCGACTGGCCCGAGTTTCTCGTCGGGGCCGGGGCTGGAATCATGCTTTACCTCCTTGCCCGCCGCCTCGGCCCAGGGCTGGATGAGATCGGGCGATGGCTGACGCGCCAGTGGGCCAAAGTGGGCCAGGGCCTTAGCTCGGGCGCCACAGATCCATTCCGTGAAGAGGTCATGGCTCGCGCTCGCGGCCATCATGCTGCCCGAGGTCTCTTCAGTCTCGAAGAGGTCCTCATCCCTCCCCATCTCCTCGCGCCCCCGCCCGATCCGACGGAGGCCGACGCGCCGCGCGAGGATACGCTTGCCGTCGTCCCGAATCTCCCGGACTGGAATGTCTTGTCCGGAATCTTCTGCGGTCCGGTCTTGACGCTGGCGCAAGCCGCGGCCTCGGGCAGCAGTTTCTTCCTGACCGGGCAACTGGGGTCTGGAAAGTCTACGGCTCTCGCTTACCTCGCCCTTAAGTTCGGTGCCCGGAGCGAAGAATTAGGGACCGCTGCCGCTCTCAGCCCTCTATGGGTCCACGCCGCAGACCTGTCGCTGGATCGAAGGGCGTCCCGGGATCCGCTGCAAGCACTCCTGGACGGGCTGGGTCGCACGGTTTCTTCCGCGGCGGCACAACGACTCCCGGCGAACGTCCGCTTGGCCCTGGCGCAGCGCAAGGCCATCCTTTTGCTCGATGGACTCGACGAAATGACCACCGAGGAGATCTCCCCGGTGGTGGAGTGGCTCCTGGCTCTCAAGAAGGCATTTCCGGGTGTTCAGGTCATCGCGGCGGGCCCCGCCCGCGGCTACGGGGGATTGATTCGGGCGGGATTGGCGCCGGTCGCGCTTGCGCCATGGACGGATCACGACCAGCGGCACTTCCTCACGCAATGGGGAGCGGCCTGGTCCACCCATGTGATGCCCCTCCTGCCCAAGAATCGCCTTACCGAGCTCGACCCGGCGCTCGTGACCGGATGGCTGATCGGTTCGATGCGGGGCCAAACCCCTCTTGAAATCACGCTTCGAACATGGACCGCTTACGCCGGAGATGTCCTGGGGTCATCCCCCGTGCATGCCTTCCAGGCCTACCTCTCGCGGTACTTGTCCTCCGAGGAGCGCCAAGAAGCACAATCCGCGGGGCTGAGTTGGATTCAATCGCGACAGGGAGCCGTACCGGAGAAGTCTCTCAAGCGGGGAACGTCGATCGGCGACCTCGCCGACGCCGGACTCCTCGTCCGCCGGCCGGGCGGTAGAGTCAGCTTTGGCCTGCCTGCCATGGGTGCTTTTCTCGCCGCCCAGGCCATGGTGGAAGCCAACGCGCAGCCGCAGGAAGTCAACGCCGGCTGGTTGCCCGCCGAGACAGCCTTGGCCTTCTTCGCCGCGCTGGGCGATGCATCCGAGCTGGCCCACGCTCGCTCGCAGTCCTCGGATGACCCTCTTGAAGAAGACCTGCTCATGTGCGCAGCGTGGCTGCGAGACGCCCCCCGCAAAGCCGAATGGCGGAACGATGTCCTCCGGGGCCTCGCGAAGGTCCTCCAAGACCCGGCTCGGCCCTATGGTCTGCGATTGCGGGTGGTTCACGCCCTGGTCCGCTCGGCCGAGCCTTCCGTCGGACTCCTCTTCCGTCGAATGCTGACATCCGAGGTGACGAGCAGCCGCGTCCTGGGTGCGCTCGGGGCCGGCGGTTTACGAGACGAGGAATCGGCCGAAACGCTACTCCAGATGCTGAACCAAGACCGCGTCAACCTTGCCCGTCAAGCCGCGAGCCTCGCCCTGGCGGTTCTGGGGACCACGCCTGCGATGGAGGGTTTGGGGCATGCCCTGCTCGAAGGCGATGAGCCTGTGCGCATGGCCGTGGCCGAGGCTCTGGCGTGCAACCCCGACGAAGGGTTTGGGATGCTGAAGGATGCGGTCGAGATGGACAACTTGCTGACTCGGCGCGCGGCGGTGTTTGGGTTGGCAAGAGTGGACGAGGAGTGGGTCCTGCCCATCCTCGACAAACTTCAGCTAGAAGACAAGCAGTGGGTCGTGCGGGGAGCTGCGGCCGAGGCGGCCGAGCGCCGCCGTAAACCGCGTTACACGATTCGCCTCCCCGTCGTGGAGCCTTCCGAGCTTCCCTGGCTCGTCGCCTACGCCACGCGCGAGGGTGTGGGCCTGGCCCCGGGGCGACCTGCGATGGAGATGGTGCGGCGCGCCTTGAGCAACGGAACGGATGATGAGCGGACGGCCGCGCTGGAAGTGATTGCCTGGGTGGGCGGAGATGATTTCGCGATGGACCTGGCGAGAGCCCTTACCGCGGAGGACCCTCACTTGAGGGACGCCGCTTTCGAAGCTTTATGGAGAATGCGCGCCGCGGAACCTTCTAGAACCCCCGGCGCGGCGGAAGCGCGCTAACCTTTTCGCGCGCTCGGTCCGATTCTGCGGGGAGCGTGCGTCTCAATCCAGGCGTTAATCCGAACCTGGACCTCGTCCGGGCTGAGATCCAGAATCGAAAGTATCTTATCCAGGCCGCCCTGCCCCGCCACAATCTCCACCCTCCGCGCACGAACGTCGAGCACCCGCGCCAGAAACTCCACTAACGCCGCGTTCGCCTTCCCCTCGACGGCCGGCGCACTCACCCGAATCCGCAACGTGCCATCTTCTTGCACGCCTGCGATTTCAGTCCGGCGCGATCGCGGGGTAACCCGGACCGTGAGCGCCGCCCCCCGTTTCGCCTGGTGCAAGTGAAAGCGACGAGACGCGGCGGGACTCATGCCAACCCCGCAATGAGCTGGACGAGCAACCCGCCTACGAGCTGGATGAGCACCGCCAGAACGATGGGGCTGAAGTCAAACATTCCGGTTTGAGGCAGGATCCTACGGATCGGTGCCAGCATCGGCTCGAAGAGTGTATCGAGCGCGGTGCGAATCGGGTTGAAGGGAGGCAGAAAATACCGGACCAGAATGGCTGCCAGCAGTAAGACGCTGAGAAGGTTCACCATCAGGTCGATGACGCGTATCCAGAACTCCACGTTCATACCCGTTGCCCGTCCGCCTCGCGGCGACGCTGGTCCTGGGACCCCGTGCCGAAAATGGCTCTCCCGACGCGGATGATCGTCGCACCTTCTTCCACCGCCGATTCAAAATCGCCCGTCATCCCCATCGAGAGCTCGTGCCCCATACCTGGCAACGACGAGGCCGCTCGGGCCAGGAGCGATCGCAGGCCAGCGAAGACCACCCGCGGTCGGTCCGGGTCCGCGCTTTGGGGCGCGATCGTCATTAACCCGACCACCCACAGGCCCGCCATCGACAGGATCTCCTCCCAGTCTCGAAAAACGGGAGAAGGGTCCATTCCGGACTCCCACATCCAGCCCGCCTTTGAATTCTCCCCGCCTAGACTGCATTCAAGCAGCACGGGCAGGACTCGTCCGAGGCGCACGGCCTCACGGTCGAGCCGGTGGGCCAGCTTGAGCCTGTCCAATGAGTGGACCCAATCGAACGCCGAAACCACACCCGCCGCTTTGCGGCTCTGAACCCGGCCGACCATATGCCAGCGTAGGTCTCCCAGATCCCGCAAGGCTTCCTTCTTTGGAATCCCCTCTTCGACTCGATTCTCGCCCACATCGCGCGCACCAGCCGCGTACGCTTCCCGGACCCGGTCGGCGGGCTGGCCCTTGGACACAGCCACGAGCCGGATCGCGGCGGGATCGCGGCCGCTCCTACGGGCTGCCTCCGCCATGCGGCCGAGGACATCGGCTACACCGGATGCGATCCTGGGCCCCACCTGGAGCGCCGCGGTCATGAGGCCGCCCCCAGCGCCAAAATCGCACCGAATCGCCCTGTGCGTCCATGCTCGCCGCGATGCGAGAACCAGTCCTCGAGATGGCACACGGTGCAGATTCCGCTTACCTCCACCGAAGGCACCCCCGCCTGCTTGAGCAATTCGGCGTTGGCCGACCAAAGGTCGAGACGCATTTCACCATTGTGCCTTTGCAAGTACTGCTCGGCCCTGGACCCAAAGGCACGCTCCATCTGTGTTACCACGTCCTCGCCGACGGGGTAGTGATCCGGTCCTATGGACGGGCCAATTCCTGCCTGGAGATCCTGCGGCCGGCTGCCAAACTCCTTGGTCAGCGCCTGAACGGCGACCTCCGCCGCCCGTCGCACGGTCCCCTGCCAACCGGCATGAACGAGGGCCACAGCCCGTTGACGAGGATCGTAGAGAAAGATGGGCAGGCAATCTGCGAATCGCATGACGAGGGTGACCGCGGGATTCGCGGTGAGGACGATGTCGGCCTTCGGCCGTTCCGAGGTAGACGGCCGGTCGGCCCGCAGATAGTCGGACGAGTGGACTTGCCAGACAAGGAAGGCCGAGTCTGATCGCCGGCCCAGTGCCTCCAGGCCGCGCGTCTGATTGCGTTCGACCTGCGCATCGTCGTCGCCGACGGTGCGCCCAAAATTCAGGCTCGCCCATGGTCTTGGGCTCTCTCCGCCCACACGAGTGAAAATGGCCTGTGTCAAGGAAGAGTGGCGCAAGTTTTCGAATTCAAACCAGCGCAAACCGTTGGAAGTCTCGAAGGGCACGCGGCGAGTCTACCATGCCGCCCCTCACGACCCCTGGAGGCTCACTTCGAAGCCGGGGCCGTTTCCAGTTGCGCTCGTATCAAGGATCGCGTCTCGGCCATCGTCGCCTCGACTTGGGGGAAGGCGAACCAGACTGTGAATGCGCCGAAGCCAAGACCCGTGAGAGTTCGTAACAGCGGCGTGCTCTCGCGAAGGTACCCCGGGATCCAGCTCCAACCGCTGGCAAGCTGGGTCCCCCCATCCACGGCGATCGGGAGGACTCCGAACGCGAGCCAGGCCCACCACGGCAGCTCGGGCCACCGACGCCTGGAGATAGCATACGCGAGGCTTGCGACCAAAATGCCCGCGTACATCGCGACGTCCCGCTGGCAGAAGGCGACTTTGTACCCCAGGACCTCATTTCCCCGGAAGGCGCGGGCCGCACCCAAATCGGACTCGGGAAGGCCGGTGGCCTCGCCGAAGGAGATCGATCCGTCCTCGACCATCGATCGAGGATACGCGGCTTGTTCCCCGAAGAGAAACCAGGACCGAAACCCAAGTTGGTGGCACAGCGGAGAATATAGGCTGTAGATCCACGACGCCGGCTGAGGAACTCCCGCCTTCATCAAGACCGGGGCCAGGAACGGGAGTCCCAACATGACGCTGATGAACATGTTGACGCCCATGAGCCAGTGACGAGCAACGGCCAGGATCCAACGCTGGGCTCGTCGGGACCTGCTTCTCTCCGCGTCCGTCCCGGGGAGGCCTAGTTCTTGCGCGCCTCGGCTGGGAATCGAGGATAGGGTGATCCGGAGATCGGTGGCAGAGAAGGGTGACCGCAGCGTGTAGGGGCCAGCCTCGATCGCCGGCAGGGCTCCGCCAAAGCGGGCTTGGACCGCCGGCTCATTCGAAAGGTCCACGTCCATTCGCCGGTGCGGGAATTCCTCCTGAAGCATGTCGAGCTCTCGTCGCGCGGCCTCGGTCCTTGCGTTGTCTCCGGCGTGGTATAGGCGAATGACGATCAAGGGCCGAGACCGGCTTCAACAAGGTAGTAATCGAGACGCGATTCCGTGAGAAGGCCGATGTGTTCGACCACCAGGAGGCCCTCCCGATCGATCACAAAGGTGGACGGGTAGCCGCGAATTCGATACAGCCTCTGCGCCTCGGCGCCCGGGTCGAGAAGCAAGGGAAACGTAATTCCGAGTTCGCGCCCAAAGGCGCGGACCGCTTCGGCAGCCTCGTCAAAATCCACGCCGAGAACGAGTAGGCCCCGCTCGCGGTCCCGCTCGTAGCGGGCCTGGAGCATGGGCATCTCGCTCCGACAAGGCTCGCACCAGGTGGCCCAGAAGTTCAACACGACAACCTGCCCGCGCGCCTGCTCCACAGAGAACCTGACGCCATCCGGGGTTTCCAGCATGAAGTCCGGCGCGGGGGCGCCCACCACGGGCATCGCAATTGCCGCGGCCGCTGACGGCCCGGCCGATCGAGGCGAGTCGACCTCGGGAATCCCAAGGAAGTATCCAAGCCCGATCGACACCCCGAGGAGCGCTCCGGCGCCCACCCAGCCCAGAGGTCTGAAGTTCACGCTCGCTCGGGACTCACAGCCCCAGATCGATTAAGAAACCGAATCGCGCCAGCCTTGAGAGAGAGCCCGTAAAAAGCAGAACCCCAAGGATCAGCAACATCCCACCGGTCACGTACGTGACAACTCGCAGGCCGGCCCTATGGCGCTTCATGAATTCGGTCAACCTTCCGACGCCGAGGGAGGCCAGTAGAAAGGGGACTCCCATGCCGACGGTGTACGCGGTCAAGAGAACCGCCCCTTCCTGGACGCGCGCCGAACTGACAGCCAAGGTGAGGACCGCTCCCAGCACGGGCCCAACGCACGGCGCCCATCCGGCCGAGAAAAACACGCCCATCATCGCCGAGGAGAGATACCCGAGATTGGGGTTGGGCGGGGCCAGCCGACGGGTGTCCATATCGAGCCAAGGGATCCGCACCACGCCCAGCGTGTGAAGTCCAAAAGCGACGACCACCACGCCTCCGATCTTCGCCAGCACGCCGCGCAAGTCAAAGAGAAGCGCCCCCAGGGCGGAGGCGGCGATTCCGAGAACCACAAAAAAAACACCGAATCCGGCTACGAATGCAAGCCCGTGGCGGAATGTGGTCCAACGCGCGGTTCGCCCGCCGGCGTCGCCCAGCGATCGCCCTCCCAAGTAACTGACATACGCGGGGACGAGGGCCAGAACACAAGGGGAAAGGAACGAGGCCAGCCCGGCCAAGACAGCTAACCCGATCGTCACCTGAGAGGCTTGCATGGAATTCCTCTCGAGAGGAAGTGAGTCACTCCTCGACGATGACCTGGGTCCCGGTGTCGGGCCAATGCAGCGTCAGATCGCCGGGCTTGTACTCCACTGCCGGCAAAGACCAGCGAAAGAGCCATTTGGCCGCATCCGGTGGCGTGTTGATGCATCCATGAGACCGCGGGGTCCCGAAGTCATTGTGCCAGTAGGTGGAGTGGACCGCTGCACCCGAGCCGCTGAACAGGATCGCCCAACCCACGCCGGGGAGATCGTATCCGGAGACGAGTGTGCCGCCCGACATGTGGCGCGAGATCATCTTCCGCCACGTCCACATCCTTCCGACCGGAGTGTTCCAGACCTTCTCTCCGTCCTCGAGGAAACCAAAGCCCGAGGCAATCCGACAGTAATAGACCTCGACCGGACCCTCCCAGGCAGAAAGGTCTTGCCGGGTGAGATTCACACGTATCGACTTCGGTTCTGACTCGGGACGAATCGGGGTCAGCTCGTCCTCTGGAATGGGGCGGAGTGCCTCCGCCGGCGCAAAAAGCTTCACCGCATTCTCATCATGAACGCGATACCAGACTCGGCCATCGGCTCCGATGACCCGCTGATCCACGTTCAGGATCATCGCCCAATACAAGCGGTAGCGGACCGGCGAAGCCGGATCGGCTTCCCGCCGACCGTCGACGAACGGGACGGAAACCTCCGTCCAAATCCCTCCGTCCGGGATCGTCTCGAGCGGGGTGTTCGGCAAGTCTTGCGCGGGTTGCCCGAACGAGGACCAGAGGTAGCCGCGAGGCGTCTCGTACCACATGTGGTTGTGTGGCAAAAGCCCGCGGCCGACCGTCTCCCGGAGGATCTCGAGCACATCGTCATAGGTCGCCGTTGAGACCCGGGCACTGTCGGGACGAGGCCGGGAGAAGAGATCGACCCTGTCCTCGGTAATTCGGGCCCAGAGGGCCTTCGCCTCCGGAGCAGCTCCTGCCAGACGAATCGCCCGGCCAGGCAAGCCCGACGAGGCCAGCGAAGCCAGGCTCACGGATAGAAAACCGCGTCGGCCGATCGGACTCGCCGGGTCGTCCTGAGCGTTTGCGCGATCGTGCCGAGGGCGACGACGGGCCTCGGTCATGGTCCGCTCCGGAAATTGCGAAGGCGCAGGCTGTTGGTCACAACGAAGACCGAGCTGAAGGCCATTGCGCCTGCGGCTAGGATCGGGCTAAGGAGGCCCAGAGCGGCCGCCGGGATTAGAAGGATATTGTAGATGAACGCCCAGAACAGATTCTGCTTGATCGTCCGCAGAGTCCCGCGCGATAGCGCGATCGCTTCCACAACTGCTCGCAGGTCGCCGCGAATCAACGTCACTGGGGCGGCGGCGATCGCCACATCGGTTCCCGTGCCGATGGCGATGCCTACATCGGCTTGTGCCAGGGCCGGGGCATCGTTGATTCCATCACCCACCATGGCCACGATCTCGCCTTGGGCCTGCAGAGCGCGCACCTCAGCCGCCTTATCCCCAGGAAGTACGTCGGCCCTGACTTCCCCGTTCTGCGGAACCAGTCCCACCTGGTAAGCGATGGCCTCAGCGGTGGCCAGATTGTCCCCGGTGATCATCACCACCCGCATGCCTAGACCCCTTAGGCCCTGAATGGCCTCGGCCGAGCCTTCCTTGATCGTATCCGCCACCCCGAAGACGGCGGACAAGGCTCCGTCGAAGCCGACCAGAACGGCAGTCTTAGCCTCGCTCTGCAGCCTCTCCACGGTGGCGCCGGCGCCATCCGGCGAGAATCCCCTCTCTCGGAACAGCCGCGGAGTTCCCAGAAGCAATCTCCGGCCGGCCACGCGCGCCTCAATTCCGTGACCGCTCAAGGCCACGAATTCTTCCGGATCTACCAAGTCAATCCCGCGATCCCCGGCCGCGGCCACAATGGCTTCGCCAATGGGATGTTCGGAGCCTTTCTCAGCGCTTGCGGCCAGGCGAAGGATTTCCTCTTCTGACATCTCGTGGCGAAACCGGACCAGGTCGGTCAGGTAGGGCTGTCCTCGGGTGATCGTGCCGGTCTTATCCAGGACGACAGTGTTCACATTGGCGGCTCGTTCCATCGCCTCGCTCGACTTGAAAAGTATGCCGCGTTGTGCGGACCTGCCCGTGCCGACCATTACCGCGGTTGGCGTGGCCAGCCCCATGGCGCATGGGCATGCGATGACAAGAACGGCTACCATGTTAATGAGAGCACGCGTGAAGGTTGTGCCCTCCTCGGGGAGAGGCGCTAAGGTCAGCCATCCGGCGAACGTGAGGGCAGCGATGGCGATCACGGCCGGCACAAAGATCTCTGACACCCGGTCGGCCAGTCTCTGAATCGGCGCCTTGCTCGCCTGGGCGTCCTCGACCAGTCGAACGATTTGGGCCAGAGCTGTATCTTTTCCCACTCGGGTCGCATCGAAGTGAAGCAGACCAAGCTTGTTCAGAGTTCCGCCCATCACGGGTTCGGCAGGACCTCGTTCCACCGGCATCGACTCGCCCGTGAGCATCGATTCGTCCACGAAGGAGTGCCCGTGGCGAACGATCCCATCGACCGGGATCTTCTCCCCCGGCCGAACGACGACCCGATCGGCCACGACGACTTCGTCCACGGGGATCTCTCGCTCCCTTCCATCGCGCACGACCCGCGCGAGCCGAGGACGAAGGGCCATCAGCTTCTTAATGGCTTCGCTGGTCCGTCCCTTTGCTCTGGATTCGAGATATTTGCCCAGTCCGATCAAGGTGAGAATAACGGCGGACGTCTCGAAGTACAGGTGACCCGGCAACCACCCCAAAAGGACCGCAATCGAATAGAAGTACGCCGCCGAGGTCCCCATGGCGATCAGCACATCCATATTCGCCGATCGGTTCTGAAGCGCCTTCCACGCCCCTCGGTAGTATTGGGCGCCAACGTAGAACTGAACCGGAGTCGCCAGGGCAAACATAAGCCAGCTTAGACCTAACGAGTGCCGAATGGCCATCGGGAGGATCGCCAGGTCCCGGGCCATCGAGAGCCCGAACAACGGAGCGGTGAGAAGGATTGCCAGGTGCAGAAGGCGGCGCTGGCGGAGAATCTCGCGCTCACGGGCGGCGGCTTCCGGGTCCTCTGCGACCCCGTCGGCTTCAACGGCTTTGAAGCCGGCTCGCCGGATCGCAGTCCGCAGCTCCGATGTCGAGACCACCGTCGGGATGAAACGCACACGCGCGGACTCGAGGGCGAATTGGACGGAGGCCTCGACCACTCCCTCGAGCGCTCCGAGGACGTGCTCCAGTCGCCGGGCATCGTTGTCGTCGCTGAGTCTCCCCAGTCCGAAACGATTCTCGGCCACGGCCACGTCATACCCGGCTCTGCGGACGCGGTCAAGGATCGCCTGCTGCGAAACCCTACCCGGCTCGAACTCCAAGCTCGCTCGCTCCGTCGCCAAGTTGACCGAGACCGAAGCCACCCCGGGCAGTTTCTTCAAGTTGCGCTCGACCGTCGCCACGCAATTGGCGCAGGTCATCCCGGTGATGGGCAGGGTCAGGTGCCGAGTCGTTTCCACCACTGCGCCTGTGGCTTCTTACAGTTGCAGGAGCGGTTCCGGCGGGTAATTGATCTCAGCCAACTTGGCCTCGATCATCGGCGAGGTGGCCGGGGACTCGAATTCGACGACCACTTTCCTCGAGGACTCCTCCGCCACGACCCGCTGGACACCAGGGATTTCAGAGAGCTCTGTCTGGATCGTGTGAACACAATGGCCGCAATGGATTCGAGGGACCGAGTACGTAATCTGCGACATGCCACGCCTCCTGAGAGCGGCTTGCTAGCATCACCGAACGGTCATGGAATAGAGGTCGGCGACTTCCGCGAGGACCTTCTCCCTTTCTTGCGGGTCATCCCCACGGACCGCCGTCGTCAGGCAGTTGTGTAAATGCTCGTCGAGGATGGTGGAGGCGACTTTAGCAAGAGCCCCCTGCGCGGCCTGGATCTGGCGGATCACGTCGATGCAGTACGCGTCCTCCTCGACCATTCCCGCAATCCCGTGAACGTGGCCCTCGACGTTGCGCAATCGCTTCAGGGTCTTGTTCTTATCCATATTGGCTCCTACCCCCCCCACCTGGGATGGGTCAAATTCTAGCACAGCCCCGGGTAAAACTGGATTTCTAGATCGGTAAGTGGCTATGCGCAAGATGCTCGTCGAGAATTTCAGCGCTGCTCCCGGCCACATGGGATGGGTGGGCGACACGGAAGGTGGAGGGGCTCCACCGCCCCACCATTCGACGCGGGGACCGATCCCAGACTAGGCGCGCCCAGAAGGCGTGCGGCGCAGGTGGCCCGATTCAGCTTTGGGATCGCCTCGCAGGAGATCGACCGCATGCGGCAGCGCGGGGCGAATGATCTCGAAGCTCTGGCGAGCGCCGCGTGGATTCCCTGGCAGATTCACGATCAGCGTGCGGCCGCGGATCCCGGCCGTCCCTCTCGAAAGCATGGAGTGAGGGTTCTCGCGCAGGCTGGCCGCGCGTATGGCCTCGGCCAGACCGGGAGCGGGCCGCTCGATGACCGCCTGTGTCGCCTCCGGAGTCTGATCCCGGACGGCGAAACCGGTCCCACCCGTGGTCAGGATCACATCCACACTTCCGGCATCGGCCCAGGCTTTGAGTACTCTTTCGATGCCGGCCCGTTCGTCTGACACGGTCTCAGCGCCGACGAGCTCCCAGGCTAAGGCGTGGATCTCTTTCACCAGCGCCGGCCCGGAGACATCCTCGCGTTGGCCTGCCGCGGCTCGATCGGAAATGGTCAGAACCGCGCAGCGCACAGGTCCGTTCACCCGCGGATGCCTACTCGGCCTCTCCGCCTACGAGACGCTTCCACTCTCCGTGGATCCCGTCCTCGTTGACGCCGAAGAAGAGTCGGATGCCGGCAGGGGTCCGTTGCGCAAGATCGTGGCGGACCCGATCCCCTCGGCGCTGCTCCCCCACAATCCCGAGGTCCCCTTGCCACTGAATCGGAGCCTTTTCGAGCTCCGGGGCGAGCCGCAGGTATTGGGAAATGGCGTAATGCCATAGGCGGCGGGCCGAGGATTCCGTCACGTTCTTTACAACATTGCCGTTCCGGAGGTCGCGCATCGTGTAGTAGCGCACCCCGCCTCGCTCCTCCACGCCGGCGACTTCCACCCCCGTCTTGGGCGGCTCCGCGCCGGCGGAGACGGCCACGGAGGGAAGCGTTTCTTCCGCGGGAACCGAAGGCGGCGGCCCCTCGAGGCGCGGCTTTCCGCGTTGGACTAACTGAACAATCTCGTCCCGCACCGCGAGGCCTGTTTCGGCCTCGTCCCGCAGGTAGATCTTATTATCGTCGACCGCGTAGGGAGCCTCGTCTCCGCGCGGGATGAGAATGCGGATGATCGCTTTGCCCTGGGTCTCCTGCGCGTCGACCTGACAGGTGAGGGCAGGACTGATGCGTTTGGCAATTTCCTTTTGGAGCTGACGGATTGCCGTCGCCGAGCTTTCCACCCCCGCGACCGGCGCCTTGGGATCGGGTCCAACGCCCAAGTAGAGTGTGCCGCCATTCGTGTTGGCCATGGCGCACACATCGGCAATGACTGCATACAGCTTGCCCCCATGCGTACTCATGCTCTCATGAAAGTCCTGGACAATGTTCGGCCCCTCTTCGCGCGCCTGCTGGATGAAGTCGAACTTCTCCTCGGAGGCAGGGAAGAAGGGCCGAGTCCGGGCAAAGTCGTTGCCCCGGAAGAGATCGCGCAGCGCGGCGTAGCTCACCTCAGGAAGAAGGACTTCCGTCGGCCGGTCCCCCACGCCGAGGTTCTTCTTGTTGCGCGGATCGGCCAGCAGCCGGTGGGCGTCCGACCCCTGGATACAGTGCATGCGGCGGGGGTATTCCGGCTTGGTCCCATTGAAGAAGCCCGCGGTAGAACGCCGGTTCTGATTTCCGAGATCGGTGACTTCCAGGGCATGCAAATGCGGATCTTGGGTGTAGGCGATCTTGGTCTGCCCGCCGAAGGGTAGGCCGCGCATGGCCACTCCATTGGAGGAGTTCACATGGGCTGCGATGACCAGTCCCCCGGCCTCGTCGATCATCCGATAGGCCGTGAGAACATCATCCGTGGCCCCAACGGTGGAGGAACCGGCATCAAGTTGATCGGGAGGGATGTTCAGGCTCAGCAATAAGTGCTCAATTTCACGAACAGGCTTCTCCGGAGGGAAGATCCCCAGGACATGGAATCCGAAGGTGGCCGTGAATTCGAATGCGGGCAGGACCACGATGGCCCCGAGCAGGCGCCGGTACTCGGCATGGCGCACCCGCTCCGGCTCGGTCTGGCGTCCAAGTCGCTCGAGGAGCTCCAGGTCCTGCAGCTCCTCGCGCATCTGCCGGTACCCTGCCACCGTGTTGTGGTCCGCGAACGCGACGATGTCTAGCCGGCGTGCCTCGCACCGGCGCAGGACGTCCAGGAAGGTCACTCCCGTTTCCTGATAGTCGGACGAGGCGGGCGTATGGAGGTGCAGGTCCATCAGCTTCCATTGATGCCCTTCTCGATGATCGCTTCGGCGCGGCACGCGGGTTCTCAGCCTCCTGGGCGGGGGGGTGTCTCGGTTGGGGGAATGTTCTGCTGGATCAATTCCAAGAGCTGGTCCGGTGTGTACGGTTTCAGCAGGAACGCGTTGGCCCCCGCGTCGATGCAGGCGTCCGAGACATCCATCCCGGAAGTCATAATCACGCGCAGGCCGCCGAGATCCTGAGCGGCGCGAATCTGACGCAGAAGCTCGAGCCCGTCCAACCCGGAAAGGAACACGTCCATGAATACGACGTCCGGCCTATCGCCCCGGAGGGCCTCCAGGACGGCATCTTGTTGGAGTGCGGTCTGAACCTGGAAACCCTGAAGCTCAAAAAGAGTCTTCAGGAGGGAGACCATCGTCCGGTCGTCGTCCACGATCAAGACTTTCGTCAAGCCGACCTCATGCGGGCCTCAGTGGACCCTCGGGCGGGCGATCGAGCCGCGCGGAATGGGTGACGGGGAGGCCCGGCGGGAGCGCCACTTTGGCGGATCACCCTTTCAGCAGCTTCGCGTGGGAGGGGCCAGGACCTCCCCGAAAGCCTTCTCCGGGAGGGCCGGACGGGCGTCGGGGGCGGAACGAGAGGAGACGAGTTGCCGCGGAATTCGACAGGCAATATACTTTCGTCCTATGCCGCCACGGCGATCCGGCTCTTCCGCACGCCGGATTTTACCATAGGGCGGAGAGGCCAGGACCGGACCGAGACCGGCCGCAGACCGCACATGGATCTCCTCGACGTCCTTGCGAAAGTGGAGCTCTTCGAAGGCCTGTCTCGAGAAGACCTGGCCAGCCTGGCCCGCATTTGCCGACCCCGAACCTTCCGGGCGGGAGAGGTCATCACGCGCCAAGGGGAGCCTGGGCACGATCTATTCATCGTCTGCGAAGGCCTGGTGGAAGTGGTGCGCGACAATCCGGCGGATCCGTCGGCGCCGCACGCCGTCGTGAATTTGGGTCGAGGACAGATCTTCGGAGAGATGTCCCTGGTCGACCGGGGGCCGCGCTCGGCCAGCGTCCGAAGCGTCGGCGACGATAGCCTTGTGCAAGTCTTGGACGGCGACGACTTTCAAAAAGTGTGCGGCGACAATCTTCGGGTCGGTTACGTCGTCATGCGAAACATGGCGGCGGACCTTTCGTTCAAGCTCCGCCATCGCCACTTGACCGGCCGATAGGCGAACCGATGCCCCCCATCTACAAGGTCAGCTATGTCGTTCTTGGCGAGAACCACCCAGGCGCAATCCTGAACGTGGACGAGGCCCCCCACGTCGGTGCGACGGTAACCCTCGGCAAACGCGACTTCGAAGTGGTGGAGGTTCTGGACCTCATTCCTGCCCGCGGTGAGTTCCACTTCCTGCACGCGACCCTGCGACCGCGCCCCGCACGCCGCTAACTCTCCGCGGAGGGCGGAAGGGGAATTTCCAGGAAGTCACGAGCCAGCTCGACGGGCCCCCCGTACGATCCTCTCGCCTCCGCGATCAGCTGCTCTTCCGTGATGCCCCGCGTCGGGTAGTGAATGAGGACCAGCCGAGAGACTTCGGCTTGTTGAGCCATCCGTCCGGCCTGGGACGCGGACGAGTGGCCGGGGCCCTCGCCGGATGCCTCGTGGAGCAGAAGCCGGACTCCGTTGGCCAGCCTGGCCACGGCGGGGCATGGTTCCGTGTCGCAGGAGTACCCTACCCATCCGTCGCCGGTGGCCGACTCGAGGCGGAGGCCGATCGTCGGCACCAGGTGGCGCACTGGATAGGAGAACACCCGATAATCCTCTTTTTCCAACACCAAGACGTGCTCCCGCTCGGGCAGACGATGGAAGGCGACCGGGAAGAAATTGGGCCAGTTCTCCCAGTGATAGAAGCCCATCATGTCCTCCAAGCGCTCGAGGCAATGATGGAGTCCAAAAATGCGCAGGGGTGCCTGGCGCCCGGTTAGCCACATGGTCATCAAGAGCGAAGGAATGCCGGCGATGTGATCGGGGTGGAAGTGCGTGGCAATCAAGTCACTGATCGAATCAAGCGCGATCCCGGCTCGTTCCAGCCGGATGATCGGAGACCCAACACAATCGATCAAGACGGTCCCACTTTCTCCGAGGAGTGCCATGTGTGTGTTTTCATGCTCGGCGTTGGGAATCGCGTTGGCGCTACCTAGAATGACGAGTCGACTCACGACGTCATCCGCCGGAGAAAAGCAGGAGCGCCACCCGGGGTGTGACAAACACCTCCAGGGCCGCTGCCACGACCAATAGCGGGAGGACCAACCCAAATCCAACCTTCGCCCAATCCGCCAGAGCGTTCAACCAGCTTTCCCCCAGGCCCGACCCCCGCGGCGTGCTGACCACTGCCATTCCGAGTTGCAGGATGGCCGCCCCCGCCAGAACCGCGGCTGGGATCTCGAGCACCGCGTGGGGCAACACGAGCGCGGTCAGGAACAGGACCGGGTCTTGACCGGCAAGGGCTGCATTCTCAGCGAAGTAGCCCACCAAGCCGACCGGAATCATCAACAGCACTTCCGCCAAGACTCCGAAGCTGAAGACCCCCAGGACAGACGCAATCAGGACGGCCCGGATGTTGTTCACAGCGACCCAGCCCCAGGCCTCGGCGGAGGTGAAGCCCAATCGCGGCGCCAGTTCCCGGATGGCTTGAGAGAGGCGCTGCCATTGAAGCATCTCCGCCGGCAATGTGAACTGCCGGGCGAGATCGGATCCCACGGCGTACGCGATTCCGAGGAAGACGACGGTGATCAGAATCGGCACTCGTAGTCGGGGAAGAGTCTCACGGAAGAGACCTCGATACCATCCCCAGGGGCTCGTGGCTCGGGCGGTGAAGGCGCCCCAAAAGCGACGCAACGCCCATCGCAGGGATAGGACATCGAGATCCCTTCCCAGGAGCTGTTCGCGATTGAAAAGCTGAAGTCCCATTCGGGAGAGGACCACGGCCAGGACCAGGAGTCCGAGGAACATCCACCACAAGACCGTGTAGCGCCCCCAGAACATGATCAAGCTTTCCCCGATGATGAGCTGCGAAACCGGGATGATGATGAACGAGGCCAGGAGATTGGCGGCACGCACCGACGTGGTCTGGGATGAGATGACGACCGCGCCGCTGACCATGACGACGGCTTGTACGGTGGTCAAGAGGACAACTTGGACCAGGAGGGGAAAGGGCGGAGTCCACCCGATCGACAACGCCAAACCAAACAGATAGGAGGCGATCCCCAGGTATGCGGCAACGAGCGGAGGCGCCAGCGAGGCCAGCATCTTGCCCAGGTAGAGCTGCGTATCCGTAAGGGGCGTGGCAAGAAGCGGCTCGAGCGACAGCCGCTCCCTCTCCCCGGCGAAACTCTCCAATGCGATCACCAAGGAGATCGAGATCGGGAAGAACCCGACGACCATCAACAAAAAGGGAATCAGTCTCTCGGCGACAATCGGTGCTCCGTATCGAGCAACGAAGTCGACCGCCTGCTGCGCCGTGAAGTTCATCAGGAGCGGAAAGAAAATCGTCAAGACCAGGATCGGACCCAAGATCCGCCAGTCCTGGAGATGATCTCGGATCTCGCGCCGGGCGACCAGCCAGACGCCCGCAAGGACACTGGGCGGCTGTACCTTCCTGCGTTTCATGCCGCCACCTTGTCCTCTTGGGCGGCTTCCTCGACCACTCGGAGATAGACCTCCTCGAGCGTCCTGCCGACCTCGGTAAGTGTCAATACGGGCAGTTTGGCCTTGGCCAGACTCCGCAGGACAGTCGGGTTGGTCCGTTCCGGGCTGGGAGTCGTGTACCGCACACGATCGCGGCCCCGGGAAACCATCACCGCTTCGCGGGGGAGCCAGCCAAGGCTGACCGGGAGCGGGACCGACGTCCGCAGCTCAAAGGTGGGCGATCCGAGGTAACGTTTCTTCAGGCGCGGCGCAGTGTCGCTGGCGCGGATGCGCCCACGCCAAATAATCGCGATCTGGTCCGCCAGGAATTCGGCTTCGGCTAGATTGTGGGTGCAGACGAGAACGGCGCGGTCGCGCGACCGAAGGGATTGAATCCCGCTGCGCACCTGACGAGCGCTCGCAGGATCCATGGCGGAGGTGGGCTCGTCCAGGAGGAGGACCGTAGGGTCGTGCAGCAGACAGCGGACCAAGGCCAGCTTCTGGCGCATGCCTTTTGAAAACTCCCCGAGCCGCTGGGAACGCGCCAAGCCCAGCCCGTAGACCTCGAGGAGCTCGCCGGCTCGACGCCGTACCTCTTGGGCATTGAGCCCGTAGGTCCGCCCGAAGAATTCGAGGTACTCCTCGGGCCGCATCCGGGCGTACAGGCCGTGGTGCTCCGTAAGCAAACCGACGCGGCGCCGCACTTCCACCGCGTCTCGTACCACGTCGTATCCGGCGACCTTCGCCCAGCCCGACGTCGGGCGCAGAATCGAGGCCAGCATTCGGATGGTCGTGGTCTTCCCCGCCCCGTTGGGTCCCAGCAGGGCGAGGACTTCCCCCGCGCGGACGGTGAGGCTCACGTCCTCGACGGCCGTCAGGGTCTCAAATCGCTTGGTCAGGTTTCGCGACTGAAGCAGGGGAGACGCTCTCACGCTTTGAATTATATCAACCGGGATCCGCCGAATTCAATCGAACCCTGCTCCCAACCTCGCTCGTGGAGGGTCTTGGAACCCGCCGAAGACCGGCGGGGGCTAGGGAGCGGGGGTTTGGACTCGCCGGGAACGAAGGTACAGCGCGACCGCGCTTCCGAGGGCGACCGCAAGCATGAGGCCCTGGTTGAGGTTGATTCCGAGGAGCGGGACGTAGTCTAGGCGTAGGAATTCGAGTGCGAAACGCGCCAGAGGGTACGTGATTAAGTAAATCAAGAACAGGTCCCCTTTGCGAAGCCGAGAGCCGTAGCGGCGCCAGACCCACACGAGGAATACCGCATTGGCCAAGTTGAGAAGAGACTCATACAGAAAAAGAGGCTGGAACCGCTCGAAAGATTCGTAACCGGGCAGTCGATTCTCCGGCCGAATCGGAATGGCCCATGGCAGGTTCGACGGAGGGCCGTAAAGCTCTTGGTTGACGAAGTTTCCCCAGCGTCCAATGGCTTGTCCCAAGGCGACCGCGGGACTTGCGGCGTCGAGCAGGACCAGGAAGGGCGCCTTCGCGCGGCGGGCGTAAATCCATAGCCCGACCATCCCGCCGACGATCGCGCCCGGCATTCCGAGACCCCCTTGCCAGATCATCAAGATATCCAAGGGGTGCGTAAGATAGTAAGCCGTATCGATGCCTTGCTCGAGCAGCGACCGCGAGGGGGTGAACACATGATACAGGCGGGCGCCGATGATCCCGAAAATGAGGACCCACAAGAGCGCATCCCAGGCCAGCTCGGGGTCCCGCCCCATCCATCGCAGCATCCTGCGTGTCAGGATCGCCCCGGCGAAGGCTCCCAACATGAGCAGCAGCCCGTAGAAGCGCACATACAAGAACCCGAGGTGAATCCCGTAGGCGTCGACGCTCATCGCACCGGGCCCTTCGAAACACGCGACTGTTGACGCACAAACAAGATTCTCTGGAGCGCCGTCACATGCCCCAGAACGGCCACCAACGGGATGCCGACTTCGGCGACGCCGAACACCAGGCTCGGCCCAAGTACCAGGATCCTTTCCATGCGAGTGAGGGCACCTACGCCTGCCTCGAAGCCCAGCGCTTCCGCCCGGGCCTTGACGTAGGACACGAGCACGGACCCGGCCGCCGCGGCGAAAACCCACAAGAGCATGATGTCGTTTTCGCGTGACAAGTAATAAACGGCCAAGCCGCCGTACACGATCAACTCGGAATACCGGTCACTTACCGAATCGACGAAGGCGCCAAAGGGAGAAAAGGTCCCGCGCATGCGGGCCATCGGCCCATCCAGCGCGTCCACTAGGCTCATCGCCAAAACCAGGGCGCCACCGACCATGAGGAATCCTCGGGCCAGCGCATAGGCTGCCACCGCCGTCCCTGCCAGGCCGATTAAGGTGAACGTATTCGGCGCCAGTCCCAGGCGATTCAACCAGGCCCCCGCCGGATTCAGCACGTCGCCGAAGCGAGCGCGCAGAATCTCAGTGAGCGTGGGTCGGCGGGCTTTTAGGGAATCGGGGACACCCATAGACATCTCACTCCGAAAATCGAGCAATGCTATCCCGCCGCCGCCGGGCCGTCAAGACGCGTCCGCCCAAGGTCACTCGCCTTCTTCCTCCGCATCCTCCCCTTCCTCACGGACGCGGTCGGGAGCATCCCGCAGGATCTCGCGCGTCTTGCCGCCTGCTTGAACTCGACCGACCAGCCCAAGCTGTTCCAGCTCATCCATGAGACGGGCCGCGCGAGGATAGCCAATGCGCAACCGTCGCTGCAACATGGAGGCGCTGGCTTGACCGGTGGCTTTGACGATTTCGATCGCCCGCTCCAGGATGTCGTCCTTCTCCTCCATCTCGGCTGCCCGGGAAAGTACATCCTCCCACGGGGCGGCGGGGGCGCCCGCAGGCGGTTCCGGCGGCGCCTTCCGCTTCCAGAACTGGACGGTGCCTCCAATCTCTTCATCGCTGACATAGACCCCCTGCAGGCGAACCGGAGCTCCCGCTTCCGGAGAGAGGAAAAGCATGTCGCCTTTCCCGAGCAAGGTCTCCGCCCCCTGCCCGTCCAAAATCACGCGCGAATCGACCGAGGAAGCGACGGCGAACGAAATTCGTGCGGGGAAGTTCGCCTTGATCAACCCGGTCAGGATGTCGGTGCTGGGGCGCTGAGTCGCGACCACCAGGTGCAACCCGACGGCGCGTGCCATTTGGGCCAAGCGCACGAGGGTCCGTTCGGTCTGGTCGGGGGCCATCATCATCAAGTCCGCCAACTCATCGATCAAGACTACAACCCGTGGTAAGCGGGGCCCCGACCTCCGGTTCCCTAGGCGAGCGTTGTAAGAGTCGAGGTCCCGGGCCGCGGCCTGCTCCAACAGGCGGTACCGCCGATCCATTTCCATCGTGCACCAACGCAGGACCGCCACAATCCTTTGCAGGTCCGTCTCGACTCGAGCATACAGATGCGGCAATCCGTTGAACCGCACCAGCTCAACCATTTTTGGGTCGATCATGACCAAACGAAGGTCTTCGGGCCGATTGTTGAGGGCCAGGCACGTGGCGATCGACGCCATGCACACCGACTTTCCGGAACCCGTTGTGCCCGCGATCAGGAGATGCGGCATCGAGGCCAAATCTGCCGCGACGGGCCTCCCGGAGACATCACGTCCCAGGGCGATCGCAAGTGGAGAGTCCACTTCCTGGAACTCTTCCGATTCAAGAATAGGCCGCAGACGCACGCGGGCCGCACTCCGGTTAGGCACCTCGATCCCCACGTAGGCTTGCCCGGGAACCGGCGCCTCAATCCGCAGGGACGGGGCCGAGAGGGACAGGGCCAAGTCACTTGCCAGCGCAGAAATCTGGGACACGCGAACCTTCTGCCGCCGCGCGGTCCCATCCGGGCCCGTCGTTTCCTGAAAACCCGGTTCCACCGCAAACTGCGTTACGGCCGGGCCCACTCGAAAGTCGACGACCTTGGCGGGCAAGCCGAAGTCCGCCAGGGTTTTCTCGATCAATCCAGCCGTCAGATTAACATCCTTGGAAGTGACGCGCTGCGCCTCCCCAAGCTCCAAGAAACTCACCGGAGGAAGGCCCTCCCGCTTCTCTCGCTTGCGCGCCGTCTTGGGTTCGTCCGCATCCGGGACCCGAAAGTCTTTGCGAAACTCCGCCGGTACACTTCGGACTCCGGCTTTGACCGGTTCCGACTTCGCTCCGGCCCGGCTCAGGGGAGCGGATCGTGGTTCGCCTTGGGAGAGGATCGTTGAGGTCTCCTGAGCCGGCATGGCGATTCTTCGGACCCGCAGGCCCCGAAACCCCCACCATCCTGTCGCGAGCATTACGGGGACGAGGACGAGGACGGTCCCCCAGGTCCCCAACACGTCTCCGAGCAGCGTCCCGAACCCCCACCCGATCAAACCGCCGCCCGACCCGGCCTCGGCTCGGGCCAGGGACATCCCATCCACCACGCTCAATACTGGAAGGAGGCTTAGGAAGGCAATTTCGATAGCCAGGACTCGACCCCACCCCAGGGCAGGGATCCAACGACGAGACTGTAGGGGGACGGCCAGCGCGCCAGCGAGGAGAAGTAGCGGAGCAAGCCAGGCGGCCAACCCCAACCACGACCGGAGGAACTGAACCCATGTTTCAACCCAACGACCACCGGTCCAACCGGCCAATCCCAATAAGGTGATCGCCGACGTGGCGGCCAGAAGAATCGCGACCAGGTCTCGTCCTAACGAGGGAGGTAGCGCAAGGGAGAGAGAGCTCCTCCGATCCCCTCGATGGCTTCGCCGGCCGCGCGGAGCGCGTTCGGTCATTCTGGACGCCTCATCCCTGCCGGAAAACCTGTTTCATTGAGACGATCATGTGAAGTGCGGCCCGGTCGCGCATCGGGGGGGGTCGCCAAGAGGGAAAGCATATCTTGATTCCAGAGCGGGGCAAAGCGAAGCGGGAGACCCGCCTAGGCTGCCGGGCTGCGGCTGGCGGCCCGCTCCATCTCGGCAATGGCTTTGGCGACGGCTTCGATCGCGACACGCTGCTTACGGTATAAGTCGGCCTCCGACATCGCCAGGCGCAGGGCAATGTCGCGCACCTTTCGGCCCTCGAGAAACTTCATCTCCAGAATGTTGTAGAGCATCCAATCCCCGGTGAAGCGGCGCTCTCCTTCGGGGCGTACCTGGTCCATGGCCTGCCGCAAGATCGATCGCAGGGCATTCACAGGGTTTCCCTCGGTCTCGAGCATGGCGCGTCGAACGATCTCAAGGCCGAGCAGCGGACTTCGGGTCAGACGAGGTCCTCCCCAGTAGTGCCCAAGGGCCTCCCGCACCCAGTGCGCAAGGTCGGCTTCGGTTCGCAACCCATTCCGGTCCACTCCATCGAGGACGGAGCCTCCGGCAAAACGAGCCGCCGCCCGCAGACGTTGAATCTCCTCGGCCTGGGGGACCAGGCGGTCGACGGCCGCGAAGACCTCCTTTTGCAATCGCCGCTGAGACAGAGCGACCGCGGCGCGATCTGCAAGGGCCTTCAAGGCATCCTTCTCGTCGGTATCGAGGTCGGGAGCCTCGTCGACCTGCTGGAAACCTAGCAGTCCAAATACCTCGCCCCCCTCCGCGCCACGGAGAGGCAGAAGCCAGAAACCGTTCCATGCGAAGAGAGTCCCCAGCGGAGGCATGTCGTGTGCGTTTTCGGAAATCACAATCTGAGGCAGCTCGTCGGGGCCGCGAAGGGGGTCATCCGGACCGACGGCCACCTCGAGGTCAAGGCGGCCATTGCCTAGAGCGGCGACGAAGGCGGACGGAGCTCCGGTCAGGTTGGACACCGAATTGAGTACGGCCTCAAGAAACTGGCGCAGGTCGCCCGTCGTGAGCAGGCGCTCCTCGAGCAGGTGCAGTCTCGAGACGTCGTTGCGATCTTGTCCGTAGAACAACCATCGCTCCACGGTCGGGCGGATCCAGGAAATCGCATATTGCAGGAGTAGAAGGGAAGCCACCATGGCCAAAGGCACGGCCCGAGTGTTCTCAATGCCGAGACGAAGCCCCAACCGATTGGTCGTGACCATCACCGCCAGGATGGTCGAAGCCACGACGGGCCCTCGGAGGAGCCACTCGAAGAGGCGGCTCTTGACCACCCGGTCCGGGTAGCTGACTCCGTAATAGGCCACAGGGTATGCCATCAGCACCAGCATGATGGCGACCGCGGCATTACTCAGGGAGAGGAAACCAAAGAACGCGGCCGGCGAACCCAGGAGCCACGGACCCCCCACGGTCAAGAATGGAAACCACCCCAGGAAGGGCCCAATCGAACCGACCAGGAAATATCCCATCCGTCGCCGGCTGTCCTGGGTCAGGCATCGCCGAAAGGCGCGCAGGAAATTGACACCCGCGATGGCAATCGTGCTGAGGCTGAAGACCATGTACGGCGCCAACCAAGGGCCGGCCGCCAGGTAACGGACCGGCCCGGCGTCAATCAAGGGCCCCGCAAGCGACGTGCCGAGACCGGCCGCCGCGAACGCGGCACCCGACACGGCGTAGTTGATCCGGAGCAGTAGGTGCCGCCGCCCCCTAGAGGGTCGGCCGGTGGCCGCCAGGAGGGCGTCCGAGAGATGGAGGTAGGCCGCCGGAAGGAAGGCGATCCCCAGCCACTGAACCCGCATCCACATCTCGATTTCCGATGGCGCCTGGGCGGTGCCGGCCATCACGTCGGCGAAGTACAACACCGCCACCGACGCCATCAAAATGGCAAACGCTCGGGCGACCCGCTCACGCAAGTGGAATGTCAGGGAATACAGCAGCAAGGAAAACGCCGTGATCGCGTTGCCCGCAGCGAGGATTTCATTCAGAACGGCGAACGTAGAGGTCAGAAGATCTGCCATGGGCTAACGGACCGCCTCAGGCTAACTCCCAGACGTAGAAAAGGGCAATGTCCTGGTCGGGGAAATACCGGTCGCTGTAGCCGGCAAATAGCAGACCGAGTTTGCGCGCCAGGGACACGGCCGCATGGTTCTTGGTCTGCATTTCGAGGAATAGGCGGGTTTGCCGGCGCTCACGGGCCCAATCCCGCGCCGCAGCCAAAAGCCGCGTGGCTACACCTTGGCGGCGATGGCGCAAATCGACGACGAGATCCGTGACCCAGACGGACCCTGCCGCCGGCCCTTCCACCAGACACGTGTACCCGACCGGCTCCTCCAAGACCTCCGCCATCTGGACGGACAGCTTGGCGCTCCATTCGTCCGCCAGGCGGCTCGGATCCCTCGGGTACTCCACCCTCATCGGGCGCGGCAACCGGACTTCCCGGAACGAGATCGCAATCTCGGCCTGTCCGGCCTGATACCCCATCTGCCAGACATGATCTGTGCTGTAGTGGTGGTCCAACGACGCCAGGCGAGGGATGTCGCTGGAGATCGCGGCTCGGATCGTCAGATTGTCCATGGCAGGGATCCCACCTTCGTCGCCGGTACGATTCTACCCGCCCGGCAGAATTCGAACTCGGATCACGCACGGAGGCGCAGCGTTGCCCGCCGCGTCCGTAACGACCAGGCGCAAAGCGTAGTCGCCCGCCGCGACTCCCCGCGTGTCCCAACTCCCAAGATTCCCCTCGACCACCGGACCGGTTCCGGGCCACGATGGCATGCCAGGCGGCCCCGGGGGAAAGGCTGATGTACTCGAAACGATAGAATGCGAAATCTGGAATGTCGGCGGTCCCGCGTATTTCCACTTCCCCCTGGATCTCCGCCTCCGAGGTGGGCGTGGATATCGTGGCCAGAGGGTTGAGGCAGCCGGAACTATCGATCGCCAAAGGAGGCAACGGGGTGGCGGTGGAGAATCCTTCGGCGGCGGGAGGTGGCAGGGTCACCGGTGTGGCCAGCAGAAAGACGGTGGGCACGGCCCCCGGGCGGTCGGATGACGGGACGGTGGGGCTGAAGAACTCGGCCAGGACAAATGTCGCTGCCGCGGCGGCGATGACGAGGACCAACATGGCGCCGGAACGCGTCAGGCGACTTCCGGCGCGCTCCTTCTCGAGGACGAAATTCGAGCGCCGATAATCAGCCAGGGCCAGCCAGGATTGGCGCAGGTACGCCAGCGCCGCCAGCGCGAGGAGCAGATAGATCCAGCCCTGCGCTTGTTGCAGGAATAGGAGAGCCTCCCCCATTTACCCCTCGGTGGCCAGACCCCGCAGGATCCCCCGGACCAGTCTGGTGAGGACCGGCACAAGAGTCTTGCCCGCGGAAAGAACCTCCTCGTGGGTCGTCGGCGAGCTGCCGTCCAGATTCGCTTTGTTGCTGATCCCGGACAATCCGAGGACGCGCATCCCGGCGTGACGAGCCGTGACCACCTCGGGAACGGTCGACATCCCGACCGCGTCTGCTCCTATGCTTTGCAGAAACCGCAGGTCAGCCGGGGTCTCGAACGAGGGCCCGGCGAGGCAGACATACACCCCTTCGCGCAGAGAGATCCCTTCCCTTCGGGCTACATCGCGAGCCAACGCGTGCAGCACGCGATCGTAGGCCTGGCTCATATCGGGAAACCGGGGACCGTAGTTCTCGAGGTTCGGGCCGCGTAAGGGGCTCAACCCTGCCATCCCGATCAAATTGACGTGGTCGAGGATCAGCATCAACTCTCCGGGCCGGTAATCCGGATGCACAGCGCCGGCTGCGTTGGTCACGATCAGGGTCCGGACTCCCAGCTCGTAAATGACCCGGATGGGGAAGCCAATTCGAGCGATCGAATGCCCTTCGTAATAGTGGGCCCTTCCCTGAAGCATGAGCACCGATTGGCCTACCCATTCTCCGATGACAACTCTCCCGAGATGACCTTCGACGGTGGGGATCGGCCATCCCGGAATCTCCGAGGCGGGGATGACAACGGATGGCTGAATCCCATCCGCGATCGGCCCAAGGCCAGACCCCATGATCAACCCGACTGTCGGGCGGATCGCGCTCCTCCGGCCCAACTCGTCGGCGGCACGCTGGATCTCTTCGAGCGGGATGAATTCGTTCTGCGTTGGACGCGTCCCGGCCTCAGGCATCGGTCCGCTCTCGGGGCACGCGAATCGCATTCGGACTGGACAAGCCCAGTCGGAGTTGTACCTCTCGGCGGCTCTTGCCTTCGCTCAAAAGGTGATGGGCCAGGGTGTGGCGCAACGTATGAGGCGAGACATCCGCGCCCAGGCCGCTCGCCTTGGCCCAACGCTTGACGACCAACCACAGGCCCTGACGACTTAGCTGCCGCCCACGTTGGTTGAGGAAGAGAGCACTTTCCGAAGAGGACCTTGCGAGTTGGGGCCGGCCGTGGCTGAGGTAGCGGCGAAGGGGCTCGGAAGCTGAGCCGAGCGGAAGCCTGCCCCCTTCGGCGCCCGTGCGATCGAGCCTCCCGGCCTCCACATGGATGTCCTCCACCCGCAAGGCGACCAGATCGGCAGCCCGGAGGCCTGTCGCATACAGGAGAGACAGAATGGCGGCATCGCGCTGCGCCCTGGGAGTGTCTTGTCTTCCCGGGAGCGACAGTAGTTGACCGACTTCGTGCGGGTCCAAGACTCTGGGGCGCCGGCGAGGCGAGGGCCCGGGCCTGAGCTCGGCCAGGAGTTTTCCCTCTTCCAGGCCCTCCTCCTGCTTAAGGTAGGAAAGGAAGGAGCGGACCGCGGCCATCTTCCGGGAGACCGTCGCCGGCCTATAACCCTGGCGGGTAAGCCATGCAACGTACTTACTCACCTGCTCGGAGCTGAGCTGGATCGGGTTGATCAGCTCTGTGGCCTCAAGGATGGTCTGGAACTGCTTGAGATCCGCCCGGTAGGCCAGCAAGGTGTTCCCGGCACTTCCCCGACGGAGCTCAAGCCATGAAAGAAATCGGCGGATCGCTTCGGCCATTCGTGCTGATTCCCATGGGGGTTTAGGAGCTTGGCGATTATATCATCCAGCCCCTTACTTTCCATAAGTAATAGGGACTAGCCCCGTGGGAGAAATCCCTCACTCTGGGTAGGCGCTGACTTCGTTGAGCTCGCCGATCTCCTCCAGGGTGAGCCGGACCTGGATGGAAGCCAGGTTGTCCTTCAGTTGCTCAAGATTCTTCGGTCCGATGATCGGCGATATGACCGATGGCCGGGCGAGGAGCCAGGCCAAGGAGACTTGCGAAGGGGATACCCCCCTCTTCTTTGCGATCTGCTCGACCTTCTCCAGCACATGCCGGCCAAAATCTGACCCCAAGTAGCCCTGAACTCTACCGCTCCTTGCCCCACGGCTACCCGGAGGCGGCGTGGACCCGGGCCGATATTTTCCGGTCAGGAATCCGCCCGCCAACGGGCTGTAGGGTAAGACGCCCAACCCGAATTCCTCCGCCACGCCCTCCAGCTCCCGCTCATACTCGGCCCGATGAATGAGGTTGTAATGCGGCTGCAGAGTCAGGAAGCTGTCCCACCCGTTCCGCTGCGATGTCCAGAGCCCATCCATCACTCTCCAGGCCGGGAAGTTGGAGCAACCGATGTAGCGCACGTCGCCCCGGCGGACCAGATCTTCAAGGGCGCGCAGGGTCTCTTCGATCGGAGTGTCCGGATCCACGGAGTGCAATTGGTACAGATCGATCGCCTCGACGCCAAGCCGGCGCAGAGAGGCTTCGCACGCCATCAGGATGTGCCTACGGGAGAGTCCCTGGTCATTCGGGCCGGACCCCATCGTCCCGCGGACCTTGGTCGCAAGAACCACCTGATCACGGCGACTCGGATCCCCTCGAAACCAGGTCCCCAGGATTTCTTCTGCGACGCCGCCGGGGTTCCCTTCCGCCCAACGCGAATAAACATCCGCCGTATCCAGGAAATTGATCCCCGCCTCGTACGCGGCGGTGAGGACCTCCAAGGACGTTGTCGGGTCGGCCGTCCAACCGAACTGCATCGTTCCAAGACAGATCTCGGACACGCGTAAACCGGATCGGCCAAGCTTTTTGTATTCCATGTCCTCCTCCTCCATCGCGTCTTCCAGCGTGTCCGTCCCTGGGATGATACAATCGCATTCGCTTTGCATCCTCCCGGAACGCCAACCCATTTCGCCTGGCGATGTTGCGCCGAATCCTAACCCTTCTCGTAGCGGTCTTTCTCCTCTCGCCGCAACCCACCGCTTGGGCCCAGGCGCCGGGACCTGGAGGCAGACAGATCCGCCTCGAGGATGCACCGGCGGGTCCCTATCGGATCCGGGCTCTGACCTCTCCGATTCCTCCACGGTTGGGCGAATTGTTCGTTGAAATCCGAGTCTCTGATTCCACCGGTGCGGTCGTCCACGATGCGGAAGTCCTCCTCACCGCATCTCCGCTCGAAGGCGGGACGTCCGCGATCACGACGCGCGCCCGGGGAGAGATCGCCCCTACTCCAGGCGAATACGCCGCCTTGATGAACGTAACCCAGGCCGGTTTTTGGCGAGTGGTGGTCCAGGTCAACGGCCAAGAAGGCAGCGGGCAGGCCGAGTTCGTTGAGCGTGTGGTCCCGGCGAACCATTGGATCCACGTTCTCGTTGTGGCTGCGCCCTTCGGCGGCTTGCTGGCCCTGCTCTGGGTCTTCCGCCGGACCCGGACCGGATCCACGCCCCCCACCCCTCAGCCTGCTGCCCATCTAAACTGACGCAGCCGGCTCGACTCAACCCCGGACGAGGGTGTCCACGACCAGCGCACCAAACAGGAGGGCCAGGTACAAACTGGAGTAGCGATACAGACCCCAGGCTACTTTCCGACCGCCTTCGCGCCAGAGCTTCCATGCGTAGAACAGGAACCCCCCACCCAGGACCGCGGCCGCGAGAGTGGAAATCCCTCCTCCCAGCTGGGCGACGGGTAGAAATAGACTCAAGGCCACCAATTGAATGGCGTACAGAAGAATCTGTCGGCGGGTCTCCCTTTCGCCATAGACAACGGGTAGCATCGGGACGCCGGCCTTCTCATAATCATTCTGGCGCACCAGGGCCAGAGCCCAAAAGTGGGGAGGCGTCCAGAAAAACACCAACGCGAACAGGAAGAAGGCCCCCATCTCGATGCGGCCGGTCGCCGCGGCCCAGCCGACCATTGGCGGAATCGCCCCCGCCCCGCCGCCGATGACAATGTTGCGGGTGGTCGAGGGCTTCAACGCCAAGCTGTAGAGCAGAATGTAATAGGTCATCCCTGCCAGCGCCAAAAGCGCGCTCAAAAGATTTGCCCCGAGTGCGAATAGGTAGAACCCGACGACGCACAACACGAGCCCGAAGGAAAGGGCTTCGGCCGGCCCCATCGCTCCACGCGGCAGGGGCCGGTTTCGGGTCCTGGACATGTGTTGGTCTCGATCCCGGTCGATGAATTGGTTGATCGCGCTGGCGCCCCCAGCGGACGCCGCCCCCGCCAGAAACGTGATCGCCACCAGGCCCCACGCCGGCCAGGCCCCCAGTCCGACGATCATGCCTGTAAGAGTCGTGACGAGAAGTAGCGCGACGATCAACGGTTTGGTGAGGGCCAGATAGTCCAATGCCCGGGGCCGCGCTTGAGGGAGCGGCGCGGCCGCCGAGGCGACGGCCGGGCGGGTCCGCAGCGCGATCGTCAGCACCAGGCAGGCCCAGACCGCTGACGCCGTGGCCACGTGCAACCCCACCAACTCAGGCGGAAATCCACGGACCACCCCGACTGCGCCGACCGCCGCCTGAGCGACGAACAGGCTCGCGGTGACCGCAGAGGCCACGGCGGCGGCCGGCCTCTCGAATCGTCCACGCCAGGATCGAGATACCAACACGCCGAGGGAGATGGATACAGCCAGGACCGCCAACCGGTGAAGCATGTGGATCCTGCCCAGGTCGTGCGCCGGCCAGATCACGCCTCCGCAAAGGGGCCAGCCTGTGCACGCGAATTCGGCCCCTCGACTTGCGACCCATGCGCCGGACGCAAGGACCATGAAGAGCAGGACAGCGGAAATGGCTTCCGCCAGGCCGGGGGATCCGAATGACCGAGCGAGTCGGGGCCGGGCATCGTCGGTCTGCCACGCCGCGGCTGCGATCCAGGTCTGGATCCCAAGGATGGCCAACGCGTTGCCCAGATGGGCGGCCACGATCTCGGGTGGCAAGCGCAGTCGGACGGACAATGCGCCCAGCAAGATCTGCACGACCAGAAGGCCCACCCCGACCCAAGCCAGGCGGGATTCCCGTCTTCGCCCCCGCCAGGCGGCCCAGGCGGTGAGCAGAATCAAAGGAGAAGTTAGGGCTGCCGCCACTCGGTGGGCAAACTCGATCAACGCCGGGGCAGTGAGAACGGGGAAGGCCCCGTCCTGGCACAGAGGCCAATCCGGGCATCCCATCCCAGATCCCGTCGCCCGGACGATTCCCCCAAGAACGATCAAGAGGTACGTGCTCACGGCGGCAGTCGTGGACAGCAAAACGAAGCGGCGCCGTGCCCCTTCGCCCGCCGGATTGGCACGCATGGAGGTCTTGGAAGTCAGACTGCGAGGGTGAGCAAGATGAAGAAGAGGAGCATCACCGCTGGAAACAGGATCACGTACGAGTAGTACTTCGAGTCACGGCGAAGGTGCATGAAGAAGGCGACGACCAGGCCCGCCTTCAACAGTGTGAACAGCAAGAAAATAGAGGTCCGGACCCCCGCACCCAAAGACGATGACGCCAATACCAGCTCTGCCGCCGTGGCCAGAACCAGGACAAGGAAGACGCGGCCATAGGGGGCCGGATGGCTTCGGGTGCCGGTACTCGTGGCTGGGCGACCGACCATGAGTCTCTCCTCAGATCAGGTAGATGACCGTGAACAAGACGATCCAGACGACGTCGACAAAGTGCCAATACAGGCCGAAGATCTCCACGCCCATGAAGTCGGCGGCGCTGAACCGGCCGCGTGCCCCCCGCAAGAGCGTGACGATGGCCCAGATCACCCCGACCAGGACGTGCAGTCCGTGAAAGCCCGTGAGGGTGAAAAAGCTGGATCCGAAGAGTGTGCTCGTCAGCGTGAGGCCGTCCCGATAGAGGCTGACGAACTCATAGCCCTGCCCCGATAGAAAAGCGATTCCGAGGACGATCGTGACGCCCAGGTAGGCCAGGAAGGCCCCCCGACGGCCCTCCTCAATCGCCGCCAGCGAGCGCACGACCGTGAAGCTTGAGGTGAGGAGCACGAAGGTGTTGATGCCGACCAAGACCACATCCAGAGCCGCCGCCTCGGGGGCGGGGTGGTTCACCTTGTAGTGGGTGAAGGTCGCGATGAGGCCACCGAAGAACATGACCTCCGAAGCGAGGAAAAACCACATCCCGAGCTTGGTGTGGTCCAGCCCGAGGGCCTTGCCGGCGCGGTGGAGATCCTCCGAGTGCGAATGCGATGCCATGCTCATCTCGGCCCCCTCACTCGCCGGAGGCGCCCGCAGAAGCGGGGACCGGGGCGGGCGATGCGCTTGCGGTCTCGCCGTAATCATAGGGGCCGTGCCGGACCACGGGAGGCGTGTCGAAGTTGTGCTCGGGTGGAGGCGAGGACGTGGTCCATTCGAGGGTGAGAGCCCGCCACGGATTTTCCGCCGCCTTCGGCCCGGTCGCCCAGCTTGTGATGACGTTGTACAACAGGGGGAGCACCGAGGCACCCAGGAGGAAAGCGCCCAGGGTTGCCAGGACATTGAAGGGGATGAACTCCGGAGCGTAGTCCGCCACGCGGCGGGGCATCCCCATCAGGCCGGCCACGAACATCGGCAGGTAGGTCAGATTGGCGCCGATGAAGTTCATCGCGAAGTGCGTCTTGCCAAGGCGCTCGTCGTACATCCGGCCCGTCATCTTGGGGAACCAATAGTACAGCCCGGCGTACACCGCCGACACACTGCCTCCGAACAGGACGAAGTGCAAATGGGCCACCACGAAGTAGGTGTCATGGACGTGGATGTCCACCGGTATGGCCGCCAGAAAGATCCCGGTGATGCCTCCGATCAGGAACATCGAGATGAAGCCGAGGGCGAAGAGCATCGGCGTGGTCAGGGACAATTTGCCGTCCCAGATCGTCGCCAACCAAGAGAAGATCTTAACCCCGGTGGGGACGGCGATGATCATCGAACTGATCATGAACGGAATGCGCAAGCTCGGATCCATCCCGCTCGTGAACATGTGATGCGCCCAGACGGTCATGCCCAGGACACAGATCGCCAGACTGGATAGGGCGATTGCCTTGTAGCCGAAGATCGGCTTGCGAGAGAAGGCGGGCAGCACCTCCGACACGATCCCCATGGCCGGCAAGATCATGATGTACACGGCTGGGTGGGAATAGAACCAGAACAGATTCTGCCAAAGGGTCGGGTTTCCGCCGGCCCCCACGGAAAAGAAGAGCGTGCCCACCGTTCGATCGAGGGCCACCAACACAAGCGCCGCAGTGAGGACGGGCGTCGCCACCACCGAGAGCGTCGCGGTCGCGACCATGCCCCACACGAACAGGGGGAGTCTCCATAGTCCGACGCCTTCGGCGCGCATGGTCACGACGGTGGTGAGGAAGTTGATCGCGCCGAGGATCGAGGACGTACCCAGAATCAGAACGCTGACCGCCCAAAGGGTCTGTCCATCGGGGACCCGGATCGAGAGGGGCACGTACGCCGTCCATCCGGCTTCCGCGGCGCCAACGAAATAGGAGGCCAGCATGATCAGGCCCGCCGGAGGGATCAACCAGAATGAAAGGGCGTTCATCCGAGGGAAAGCCATATCGCGGGCGCCGATCATGAGAGGCAGCATGTAGTTGGCAAACCCGGAGAACACGGGAATGATCCAAAGGAAGATCATGATCGATCCGTGATTGGTCATCACCCGGTTGAATTCCGTGCCGTTCAGGAGATCCGATCCTGGAGCGAGCAATTCCGTGCGCACAAGCATGGCCAGCAGGCCGCCTAGAAGGAAAAAGGCGAAGGTGGTGACCAGGTATTGGATCCCAATCACCTTATGATCGGTGTTCCAGCGGACGTACCTCCGCCACGAATCCCGGGGGGCGGCCGTTGCCATTGCGTCAGCCATCCAGTCTCTCCTCCAACGGCCCGGCTTATTGCCCGAGCAGGTAGTTCACCAAGATATCGAGTTGTTGCTGGCTGATCCGCTCACCGAAGTTGGGGGGCATCAAGCCGTCCTGGAAGCCGGCGACGACAAGGGCGCTGGGGCGAAGGAGGGATTCCCGTATGTACCCTTCCGCGTCCAACCCCTCCACCCGAGTGCCGGCCGTCTCCCCAATGCCGTCCAAGGAGGGTCCCACCACGCCGGCCGCGCCGGCGTCGGTCAGCGTGTGGCAGGCAGCGCATCCGTACCGGGTGAAGAGAAAGCGTCCCGCTTCGATCGGATCGGTAGGGATCGCCAATTGACTCTGGATCCATACGTCAAAGTCCGAATCCGTCTCCACGATGACCTCGGCGACCATTCCGGCGTGGCCCGCTCCGCATAGCTCCGCGCAGCGGACAGGGTAGCGTCCGATTTCCAATGGCTGGATGCTCAACTCGGAAATCTGGCCCGGGGTCGCGTCTCGCTTGGCCCGGAACGCCGGGACCCAGAAAGAGTGGATGACATCCTCGGACGCGATCTGGAACCGAACCGGTTGGTTGACCGGTAAGTGGAGTTCGGTGCTGGTAAGGTCGAATTCGGGGTAGTGAAACTCCCACGAAAACTGGCGGGACGTCACCTCGACGACCATCGGGTTCGGTCCGGGTAGCTCAATCTTGGTAAGGACCTGAAAAGAGTAGACCCCGATAACCGTAACCAGGACGGTGGGGATCAGGGTCCAGACCAGCTCGAGCGCGGCATGGCCGTGGACGGGAGCTGCATCGGTGGCGTCATCCGGGCGACGCCGGAAACGGAGCACGGCGTACACCAGCGCGCCCTCGACGATGAGGAAGATCACGGTCGCCGCGCCGAACAATGCCCGGAAAAGCTGATCGACTAGAACGGCCCGCGTGGAGGCTTCGACGGGCATGATGTTGACTTGGGAGCCGGCCCAATATCCGACGCCGAGCAGAATGAGGGTGAGGACGGTGAGCGCGAAGACGGTCCGTTCTCTCACTTCCGGTCAGCCTCCATGTACGAACGAGGGAACTCCCGAATCAGGGCACGCGGCCGCCCCGCGCGACCAGCCCTTTCGCACACGGCCGGCCGGGCCGACGGGCGAAGTTTACCACTAGCCATTCGCGGCGCAAACCTAACTCGCGGGGCCGGCCCGGGGGTGGGCCGAGCGCGCGGGCGGGACTCTCGGTCCCGCCCGGCAGACAGGTCGAGATTCTAGAGACCGGCAGAGTACGCCAGGCCGACGATGCCCGGACCCGTGTGCGCGCCGATCGCCGGGCTCGCCACCGTGATCATCGACTCGACCGGAGCGAGGCGCGCCTTCACCTGGACCAAGAGATCACGGGCTTCCGACTCGGCGGCGGCATGAATCACGGAGACCCTGACCGGGGTTCGGCCGGCAATGCGCTCCACGACCAGTTCGAGCATTCGGGCGACGGCCTTGCTCTTGGTGCGAACTCGTTCCACGGGCTCGATCCTTCCAGCCTGCAATTCGAGCACCGGCTTGATGTTCAGGGCCGTCCCCAGCAGTCGAGACGCGCCGCCGATGCGGCCGCCCCGGTGGAGGTACTCAAGGGTCTCCACGGCGAACAAGACGCCGGTGTGGTTCTTGGCTTCGCGGGCCGCGGCGACCACGTCGTCGAATGCCACGCCCTTTTCGGCTGACCGAGCCGCGGCCAAGACCTGGAACCCCAGGGCCATCGCCGCAGCTTCGGAGTCGACCACCTCGATGCGCGCATCCGGGAAAAGGGCGCGAGCCTGTTGGGCGGACTGGAGGGTGCCGGAAAGCTTGCCCGAAACCACGAGGGCGAGGACCGGTACATTTCTCGCCACGAGGGCCTCAAAGGCCTCACGGAATCCGGCCACCGACGCCTGCGAGGTCGTCGGCATGACGCTGGCGGTCTTCAGCCGCTCGTAGAACTCATCCGGGGTAATATCCACCCCGTCGAGAAGCACTTTCTGTTCCCAAATCACGGCTTGCGGGATGACGCGGATCCCATACTTCTGGACCCACTCTTGCGGGATCGTAGCCGTGCTGTCCGTAACCAGTCCGATTTCGGGCATGGATCCTCCGGATCGCGGCTTCGTCGAACGGTCGAAGCACCTTGAGAAACCCCGCCACCTAGCTGCGGTCGCGGCGGACCCCACCTACCCGCCGGCCAAGCCAAGCCTCCAGGTCCTCCAGAGGCCACGTGTTCACCACGGAGTGTTTGCCCGCCCAAGCCCGCCGGGCCATCCCGACTCCGTATTCCCGCAACCGCAAGTGGTCAGGATGGTGTGCGTCGGTGTCGATGGCCAGCATGCATCCAAAACCCAGTGCCGCCCGGGCCTGGATGTCATTCAGATCGAGGCGCTCGGGATGGCAGTTCAACTCCAGCGCCACCTGGTTCTCCGCGGCAGCACGGTAGACCGCCTCCATATCGAGGTCCGATGGATCTCGTTTGCCGAACAGGCGCCCCGTCGGATGGCCCAGGACATCGACGTGCGGATTCGCAAGGGCCCGGACCACGCGTTCTGTCATCTGCGACCGAGGTTGCCGCAGGGAGGTGTGGACCGAGGCCACGACGAGATCGAAGCCCGCCAGCACCGAATCCGGGAAGTCGAGGGACCCATCGGCCAGGATCTCGACCTCCGCTCCTTGCAAGATCCGCAGGGCAGGTCCCACACTCCTCTGAATAGCCTTTACCTCAGCTCGCTGTTCCCGAACTCGGGCTTCGTCCAAACCCTGCACCATGCCCAAGCTCTTGGAGTGGTCCGTGATCACCAGGTATTCGAGCCCCATCTCCCGGGCGGCGTCGGCTAGCTCGCGCACATCGACCGCCCCATCGCTCCAAAGCGTATGCGTGTGCAGCTCGCCGCGGAGGTCGGACTCCTGGACCAGACCGATCATCCGGCCCGCTCGAGCCGCTTCGAATTCTCCTCGGTCTTCTCGCAGCTCCGGTGGTATCCATGGCAGGCCCAGCGTCGTGTAAACCTGATCCTCGGAGGCACATAGGATTTCTTTGCCGTCCTTCCGCTTGAATCCGTGTTCGGAAAGGGACAGCCCCCGATCCAGCGCAAGTTCGCGGAGTCGAACGCTATGGGCTTGCGATCCGGTGGCGTACTGCCACGCACTCCCGAATCGCTCCGGAGGATGGACCCACAACTGAAGTCGGAGTCCTTCCTGGAGTTCCAGGCTGACTTTGGTCTCCCCCTGCCCGAGGACGCGCACGATATCGGACCACTCAACGATCGCGCGCCTCACGCTCTCCGACTCGGAGGCAGACACGACGAAGTCCAGATCGCCTACGGTTTCGCGCCATCGGCGAAGACTCCCCGCGGCCTCGGCCCGCTCGACTCCGGGGAGCGATCGCAAGCGAGCCAGCAGCCGGGCCGCCGATTCGCGAGCGCGGCCGAGTGGGATTCGGCCGGTCTCCCTTCGGCGCAACGCGGCCAGGCTCTCAAGAATTCGGGTCTCCGACTTCTCTCCCATGCCTTCCATCGAGCGCAGCCGGCCCTCGCGGGCCGCAGCCTCCAAGCCTTCTCGGGTGGTGATTCCGAGCTCCTTCCAGAATCGGGCGACTTTCTTCGGTCCCACACCTCCCACTTGGAGCAGATCGGAGAGGCTCTCGGGGATCTCGCGCTTAAGCTTCTCGAAGTATTCCATCTTCCCGGTGCGGAACAGCTCATCGATCTTTTCGGCAATCGCCTCCCCCACCCCGGGGATTTGCTTGAGCTCTCCGGCTTTCCACACCTCCTCGATGTCGCGAGGGTAGCTCCGAATTTCCTCCACCGCGCGTCGGTACGCGAGGACGCGGTAGATCGACTCGCCTTTGATCTCCAGCAGATCGGCGATGCGATTGAAGACCCGGGCCGCTTCCTCGTTCCGCATGCGTCCTCCTACGGGCTCGGCCCCGACTCCGCCAGCAACCCGGTGACTTTCCACCAGGTCCCATCCCCCATAAGGCCGATGCCGACCTCGTGAAATCGAGTCTCCAAGAGGTTTCGGCGATGGACGTCGCTATCCATCCACCACGTGAGCGCCGCCTGAGGCACCTCGGGCAACGGCGCCGTCGTGGCAAAGATGATCTCGGATAGGAGGCCCCCATAGCCAAGCGCGGGAAGAAGGAGATCCGCCGGCGTGCTGCCATCCATCGGATCCTGGTGGGAAAAATAGTCGCGCGCCACCATGTCCTCCGAACGTAGAAACGCCAAGTCGGATAAGGTACTCTCCGACCGAAGGGGAGCCAGGCCGAGCTGTCCCCGCGCTCGATTGATCAAGAGGACGACCGCTTCCGCGCTCCCCCGGAGTTCGGCACGTGAATAGCGGAAGGTGCCGAAGACCGCATCGGGGGCGGTGGTCTCGATCTCCTCAGGAGTTGGGCTGGGCAACGCCGGAGTCGAGGTGGCCGGGGCGGTTGCGGTGGGGGTGAGAAACGGTAGGGAACCACATCCGATGAGCAGGCTGGCTGCCACCGCGAACCCGAAGACGGGCGGTTTCCCATCGGACCGTTGCGGCACACGCGCATTATACAGCCCGGGAGGCCGCTCTCCGGCGAGTCTCGGCCCAAGATTGTCCGCGGTGTGGCGCCGTGCTATCCTACGGATGAGCTCCGCCCATGACCCGCCCTCCCGCGCTGCGCCCCATCGTCGTCTACATTGTGGAACGGCATCCTCTCGACCTGCCGGAGACGGGGCCCATATTTCGATGGCTCCACACGGAAGACGACTTCCGCCGACAGCTCGACGGTCTGCTGGGCACCTACGACCCCGAAGAGCTGACCGTGGTGACGGATACGCATCCCGCCGGGGACGGTTGGCGCGCGTTGCTGGCAGCCTTGCTTGAGGAGCAGGTTCGAACGGTGATTACCCACCTGGCGCTCTTATCCTCGGCTCAACGCCAACAGCTGATCGGAGTTTGCGCCCAGACGGGAGCCCGGTTGATTACGCCGGGCGACGCCGGCCGCACCCGCCGAGGCACGGGATCGCCTCGCAGCGTCTGACCCCGGGACGTTGTGGATCACGAATACGTCGGCAACCTCCACGCTCACACCCTGTATTCAGATGGCTGGGCCAGTCACGAGGCGGTGGCCCAGGCCGGGCTGGACGCCGGCCTCGACTTCGTCATTACGACGGATCACAATGTGTGGGTGGAGGGTCTCGAAGGGTATTACTTCTCCGGGCCACGGAAGATCCTTCTGCTCACAGGCGAGGAGGTCCACGATGCTGCGCGGGACCCGCAGAAGAATCACCTCCTCGTTTTCGGCGCGGCACGGGAGGTAGCAGCCCGCGCGGCGCAGCCGCAGCGCTTGATCGACGAAGTCCGCACCCTTGGCGGCCTCAGCTTCCTCGCCCACCCGATCGATTCGCCCGCGACCTTATTCCATGAACCCGACCTCTCGTGGGTCGACTGGAAGGTGCACGACTTCACGGGCATCGAGATTTGGAACTTCATGGCGCACCACAAGGTCTGGCTTCAGACCTGGCCGATCGCAATCCTGGCGTCCTTGTTCCCGACCTGGTTCTTACGGGGTCCCTCGCCGGAGCTCCTGCGAATCTGGGATGGCGCACTGACCTCCGGCAAACATTGGGTGGCGATCGGCGGAGCCGACGCGCATGGCCTGCCGGTTCGACTGGGCCCGTTCCGGACCGTGGTTTTTCCTTATCGCTTCCTCTTTCGGACGGTCAACACGCATGTCCTCTCCGAGGAGCCCTGGACGGGCCAACCGGACGCCGACGCCGGTGCGTTGTACCGTGCGCTGAAGTCGGGTCACTGCTTTGTCGGGTACGACCACGACGCGCCGTCCCGCGGCTTCCGTTTTCGCGCCATCGACGACCGGGGCACAGTCCCAATGGGCGGGAGCGCGCGGGCACGTTTCGGTGTCACGCTTCAAGCCCGCGCCCCGCGGCGCTCGGATCTGCGGCTGATTCGGAATGGGGATTTGATCCGGCATTGGCCGGACGCGGACAGCGTCGTGCTTGTGGTTCACGAGCCCGGCAGTTATCGGGTGGAGGCAAGACTGAATTCTCGCGGCCGGTTGCGGCCCTGGATCTTCAGCAACCCGATCACGATCACCCGGTGACCCCACCCCGAACGTCTGTGCTATAATTCACAATCCAGAGCGACGGATGGACTTCCGGCTTCATTCCCCCTTCCAACCTACGGGTGATCAACCCGAAGCCATCACCCAACTCGTGGCCGGGCTGCGCCGCGGGCATCGTCATCAGGTCCTGCTGGGGGCCACGGGGACAGGCAAGACTTTTACGATCGCCAACGTCATCTCTGCTGTTCAGCGGCCGGCGCTGGTCCTGGCTCACAATAAGACTCTGGCGGCTCAGCTTTACGCCGAATTCAAGAGTTTCTTTCCCGATAACGCGGTGGAGTACTTTGTTTCGTACTACGACTACTACCAGCCCGAAGCCTACGTACCACGGCATGACCTGTACATCGAGAAAGAGACCGAAGTTAATGAGGAGATCGAGCGCATGAGGCTCTCCGCCTCCTCTTCGATCATCTCCCGGCGCGATGTGATCATCGTCGCTTCGGTGTCATGCATCTATGGGATCGGGAGCCCCGAGGCCTACGGCAAGGTTGTGATTTCCCTCGAAACGGGGGCTCTGATCCGGCGCCAGGCTCTGCTCCGCCAGCTCGTCGAATCGCACTACGAGCGCAACGACCTGGACCTTCGGCCGGGAACGTTCCGCGTGCGAGGGGACACCTTAGAGGTCATCCCCGCCTACGAACAACACGGGTTCCGGGTCAGCTTCTTCGGTGACGAGGTCGAGCGGATCACGTCCTTCGACCCGGTCACCGGAGAAGTGACCGCCACTCTGCCCCAGGCCGTCATCTACCCTGCCAAGCACTTCATCACGGACCAGGAGAAGCTGGTTCAGGCGATCGTGGACATCGAAAACGAATTGACGAGCCGCTTGGCGGAGCTGCGCGGGCAGGAGAAACTCCTGGAGGCCCAACGTCTCGAGCAACGCACGCGCTATGACCTGGAGATGCTGCGCGAGGTGGGGTACAGCTCCGGCATCGAGAATTATTCCCGCCATCTCGACCAACGCCCGGCCGGATCGGCGCCCTGGACCCTGTTGGATTATTTCCCTCCGGACTTCCTTCTGGTCATCGACGAAAGCCATATGAGCGTGCCTCAGGTGGCCGGGATGTATGCCGGAGACCGCTCGCGCAAGCAGACGCTGGTCGATTATGGATTCCGGCTCCCATCCGCGCTCGACAACCGGCCGCTCTCCTTCCGCGAATTCGAGAGTCGCATCGGGCAAGTCATCTACACCTCCGCCACGCCCGGACCCTACGAATTGCAGGCGGCGAACCAAATCGTCGAACAGATCATCCGCCCCACCGGGTTGGTCGATCCACAGGTGGAGGTTCGGCCGGTCGAAGGACAGATCGATGACCTGGTGGGAGAACTACGGCGCCGAGTCGAACGCGGGGAACGCGCCTTGATCACCACCCTCACCAAGCGCATGGCGGAAGACCTGTCCGACTACCTGGCAGAGCTTGGTCTTCGGGTCCACTATCTTCACTCTGAGGTCGAAACTCTCGAGAGAGTCAGCATCCTGCGGGATCTTCGACTGGGCGTCTACGACATCGTGGTCGGAATCAATCTTCTGCGCGAGGGCCTGGACCTGCCGGAGGTGTCGCTGGTCGCGATCCTGGATGCCGACAAGGAAGGTTTCCTTCGCTCGGACACGGCGCTCATCCAAACGATCGGCCGTGCCGCACGGCATGTCCACGGTCGCGTGCTCTTGTACGCGGATCGTATGACCGACTCCATGCGGCGGGCGCTGGACGAGACGTCGCGGCGTCGCGCCAAGCAAGAGGCGTACAACCAAGCCAACGGAATCGAGCCCGTCAGCATCTTCAAGGCGGTCCGCGATCTCACGGATGAGGTCACCAGCCGCGCCGCGGCCGAGTCGAAAACCGAATATCACACCGGCACTCCGGCCGAATTGCCCGAAGCGGAGTTTCAGCGCGTCCTCGAAGAGCTCGAGCGCGAGATGCGCAGGGCCGCGCTCGACCTCGCATTCGAAAAAGCCGCTGCGTTGCGGGACCAAATCTTCGAACTGCGCAATGCCCGCGCCGAGCGCGAGGACCTGGCTCCCTGGCAACGCGCCCGCGCCCTCGCCGGCCCACGTCGGTAACCCCTACCCCCCTTGCGCAGTTTTCCATTTGACTCTATAGTGTGAACAACCGCTTCAGAGGTGGGAACATGGCTGCACGCAAGAGGAAGTCTTCGAAGAAGTCGGCTGCCAAGAAGACGACGCGTCGGAAGAGAAGGAAGAGCAAGTAGCTTCGTCTGAGCCAGCAGTTCCGGGTGCCGATGGCGCCCGGAACTGTTTTAACGCAACGAACGCGCCGCACGGCGCGTTCGTGATTTTCATCTGGCGCCCCTGGCAGGATTTGAACCCGCAACCCTCGGATTAGAAGTCCGATGCTCTATCCATTTGAGCTACAGGGGCGGGACGCACACACATGATACTCCTCCGTCGCGGATCCGCTCGACCGCGTCCTCATTGAACGTCCGGACGAATCCCTTTGTAGACCTGCGGGCCGGAGAGAGTTCGGAGAATCATGGGCGCAGATCGGTGGAGCTGTTCCGCGATCTCCAAGGTCGAGAGAGGCACGTTGGCGTGGGCCAACAACACACGAAACACGGCGTTGATCAAACTCGAGTCGGGCGCCAGAAAGCCGGGCTGTCGGCTGCAGTGGGAAGCCAGAACCTCCAGGATCCCATCCACGCGCGTCACCTCTCCGGTCTCGGGATCGACGCGATCCACGAGACGACCCGGTTCCCAGTCTTCGTAAGAGGCCTGATGTTCCGAGCACAGGTGACTGCGAAGGTAGGTTTGGAGGTCCTGGTCGTTCCGGTCCCACCAGGCGAAATCGATGTGGAATTTGGTGTCGAGGGAAGGCCGGACCAGGAGGCGCGCGCGCGAACTTTCCATGAGCCTAGGCGCGGCTACCTGATTCGTCGAGCATGCGCCAGTAGAGATCTCCCACGTGTTCGTATCGCGGCTGTCGGGTCAATTCCGCCAACAGCGGCGCGGGCGGCACTCGACGGACCGCGTTGATGGCGGAATACAAGGCCTGGGCGTGGACGGCGCTCTGCGGGTTGAGCTTCGCCAGTTCACGGAAGATTTGCCCCACCAATCGGTCCAGCGGCATCCGCCGCTGCGGTCCCCGCAGCCACGCCTCATCCAGTGCAGCGGTATCGGGGACTCCCATGATCATGCGTTCGTCGTACGCCGAACCGACCGGCAGCTTCGCCATGGCAAACCCGATCACGCCGGCCTCGTCCACGGTTAGGGCTCGGATCCACTCGTTACGCTTCCGGCGATCGATAGCCTCGACAATGACCTCGCCCTTTTCCGTGCCGCGGCGGATCCGGACGAGTCCTCCGCACGGGACCTGATGGCGCTGGTACCACGAGTCGAGGCCGAACACATAGCGCGGCTCGCGCACCACCCAGCCCGGGAACCGTTCTCCGGTATGTCCGTCCACAAGGATGAAACGAATACGGGGCGCCTCGTACGCCGTCGGGAAGAGTGGCTGCAGCCGGGACGACAGCGGAAGGGTTCCGACTCGCCAGTGAGGAAACAGCAAGCTGAGAGCGACTTCTTCGGGCGTCTGCTCGACGGCCGCCAAGGGGCTGAGCTCGTCATCCAAGCTGGCCTCGAGATCGAGCGCGGCAGGACTTAGGGCGGCGCGGTCGTGCGGAACGGACTCGTACTCGAGGCGAGGCGGGGTCAGGAGCACTTCGGGCGGCTCCAGGCGCCGCAAATACCATAGCACCTGGCCCGCAGGCCCCACTTCGTCGAACCGTTCGTCTTCCTGCAACGCGTAGTCCAGCGAAAACTCCGCCAACAACGGGTCGACGCCGGCGGGAAGCTCAACGTGCGGGAGGACCTCGCGCGTCCCCAACGGCCCCCCCTGGGCCACGTCCAACACAGCCTCCGCCAGGTTCAGATGCCCGTCATGGATCTCGGCCAGGAGAGCCTTGGGGAACCACCGGCCCGCAATGCGAACGAGGTCCGGCGCATTGGAGAGCGCTTGATGCAAGTGCGGTTCGAGCTTCTTCTCCATCCGCGCCAGGGCCTCGTCCGGGCCCTCCGTCGGATCCGGTGGAGCTGCGGGAGTTGGAACAATATTGAGCCTGTGCTCGGCCAGAGAGGCGGCGAATTCGCGGGGTGGACCATCGTCCTCGAATTCAACCTGGATGACATCGAATGCGGAGAGCCCAGGGTTCTCACCCCTTCGACTGCCGATGACTACGCCTCGACGCTGGCCGAGATGAGGGAATCGCACGGCGGAACCGACGGCGAAACTCTCGGCTGGCCGATAGGCCAGCGCGTGGTCCTCTGCGGCCGAGACCGCCGCCGCTGGGCGGCTCCGCCACTCACCCAAGAGTGCCCCGGCCATTTCTGCGGTCGTCAGCGGCACTTCCCGCTCGAGAAGGAGATTGGTGATGAAGTGCAAGTCGTCGTCGGAGAGGATGAAGTTTTCCCAGTCGGGATCTGTCGCTCGTGTGTGATCGAAGGTCATAGGATGCGGTAAGGAGTCCGGGTACGAGGCTGGCGCATTATACTATGGGTGGAGGCAGCCCCATCGGTACGGAACTCACGCTCGTGGCGCAGTTCTATGACAGTCTGGAGGCGGAAATCGCTTCCGGCGCGTTGCGCGCCGCGGGCGTGGAATGCCTCTTGTCCGGCGAAGGCGCCAGGACGGCGTTCCCCGTCCAGGTGGGCCCGCTCGGCCGAATCGACGTGTTGGTGCGAAGCGAGGACGCATCCCGAGCCAAGCTGCTCCTCGGATCTATAGGCGCGAAGCCGATCGAACCTAAGCGACCTCGCGGTCGTCGAAAGAATCAAGGAAACTCACCCTCAAGCCATTGAAGGGGATCGACCGGGACCCCATTCGCCCACACCTCCCAATGCAGATGAGGGCCGGTAGCGCGCCCCGTCCCCCCCACGAGTCCAATCGTTTGGCCCACCTCGACCACCTGTCCGACTTCCACAAGGATCTCGGATTGATGCAAGTACGCGGTGAAAATCCCCCACCCATGATCCAGGAACGTCGTGTTGCCCCGGACCTCGAGAGGTCCCGCGAAGACGACCCGGCCGGAGGCGGGCGCGAGGATGGGGACACCGGTCCGGCCGGAGAAGTCAAGTCCGGTGTGGTAGAACCGGTAGCCCGTGTTGTTGTAATTGCGCCGCGATCCGAATCTTGACGTGTAGGTCCCTTCCGACGGGGCCTGGAAGATTCCAGTCCAGAGCCGATCCTCGCTCGTCAGCGCGACCAACGCCCGAATCAGCTCGTCCTCCGGGCCCGTGAACTCCGGGTCGATCGTCTCGGGCGGTACGGTAAGGATCGGATCAAAGCCGTAGCCTCCGGACACCAACCTCACGGACTGGCGATAGACGAGAAGGAGGCCTTCTGAGGAAGTGAGAGACAATTCGACTTCAACGAGGCCGGGCTCGGCGAGGGCCGGGATCCCTTGAAGGGCGACATACTCGGATGGCGCGGTCGTGTGAAAAGGTAGGATCCGCCCGTCCCAGATCGCGTGGAGCTCGACAGACTCGGCCGTTCGGACTGTGAACTCCGCCAGCCTGCCCTGGACGACAGGAATGGTTTCGATCCGGACTTCTAGCGCGGGCTCGGGGATGGCAAGGGCGAACCCCGACGGAGAAGGTATCGGGATCGCCTCACCAGGCACCAGCCATCGCCGAAAGGGGTGGTCGCGTCGTGCGGCGAGACGCCAGGCCCCCTGGTCTTCCACCACCGCGCTTTGCAGAATCCCGCGGCCGGGCCGAGTCGCCCTGTACGCCGCGCCTGCCTCGCCCGCCTCGGACACCGGGACGACCCATTCTTCGCCGGCGAAAATACGCTCGGGGTTGACGACACGATTGAGCCGCACCTGGGCCGAAGTGGGGACCCCGTATCGAAGCCGCAAACTATCGATGGACTCTCCGAACCGAACCAGACGAGTCTCCAGCCTCCCGGTCACGCCGGGAAAACCCGGTATCCACAACTCCATACCAGGGAAAATCCGGGAGATGTCGGAAATGGCATTCGCCTCGCCGATCGCCTCCGGCGTGGATCCGAATCGGTCCGCGATGGCGATCAGGGTGTCGCCTTCCTGGACTACGTAGGTGGGTCCATCCGTCTGCGCCGCGGTGGGCGACGGGGGCGCGACCGCACCCAGGAGAATGGCCGCGGCCAAAAGGACCTTAATGATTCGGGGCAAGGGATTCGAAACCCACGAGGTCACCGACCGCAAAGAGAAAGGCCAGTTCGGGTGTCCCCTCGAGGACGAACCGAGCTGCGGTACGGGGGACGTACCAGCGCCAGGGCCGCGCCACCATGACGTCCACCACGCGGCGCTCGGAGTTGAGCCAGACCACACCCAAGGGTTGGAAGACGAACCACATGTGGATCGCGGTGTTGGCCCGCCCCTCGGAGGATTCGACCAGGAGCAGGGCCTCGTCGTTGGGCAGAACGCGACGGAAGGTCAGACCGCGAAGCTTGCATGCAAAGGATTCACACCAGCGGGCGCGGAGCCCGGCGGGCCCCTGACGGGAGTGGTTGCGGATCTCGATCCATTTGGGCTTGGAGGGCGTAGTCAATTGAGGAGCCCGAGGTCCGGGCAGATCGATTCGGGCCGAGCCGGGACTCTCAGGCGGGGTTCCCCAGGATCTTTTCGACGCTCTCCAGCAATTCTTGTGGGCCGAAGGGCTTCGTGATGTAGTCATCGACCTTGGCGATGTGCAGGCCCAACACCTTGTCGATGGATTGGGCCTTGGCCGTCACCACCACGACCGGGATGGCCCGCAGGTCCGGGTCCGCCTTCATTTGCTGGTAGACCTCCCAGCCGTCCATGTCCGGCATCATCAGATCCAGCAGCACAAGGTCCGGACGCTCGCGACGCACCGCTTCGATGCCCTCGATTCCACCGTTCGCGCCAATGACGTGGAAGCCTTTGCGCCCGAGGATCAGCCGGACTAGGTCGATCATCTCCGGCTCGTCCTCAATGCAGACGACGCGCTTTTCGGCTTCCGGCATCACGCCCTCCCGGGGCGAGGTCCTGCCTGCTTGCGGCGAAAGTGTACCATACGGTCGCGAGCCCGCAACACGCCATCGGTACTCCCCGCGAAAGACGCGGCCCATTCGGCCCCGTAGATTACGTCGGCCCGATGATTGGCGGAGACATGCGGCTGAGGTACACTCACCTCGCTCGTGTTCCTCATGCCTTTCGACGCTATGCCGGCCCACCGGGAGCGCCCGTGCGCGTAATTGCGATCGCGAATCCTAAGACGGGCGTGGGAAAGACGGCCACAGCTTACGCGCTGGGGTCGGAATTGGCTCAGCGCGGCAAGCGGGTTCTCCTGGTCGACCTGGATCCGCAGGCGAGCCTGACCGCCTTTTGCGGGGTCGAGGACACCGCAGGCTCGAGCCTGGCCGAGGTCTTAGGAGGCGTCCTCCCCGGAACGGTGGCAGTCTGGGATGTCTTGCGCGAAGTCATGCCTGGCCTCTACCTCTTCTTGGCCCCGTCCGATCAGGCCCTGGCGTCGACGGAGCTCGGTCTTATCTCACGGCTCGGACGCGAGCTCGCCCTGCGACGCGTCCTCACGCGAATCTCGGACGCGTTCGACGTCGGGCTGATCGATTGTCCACCGAATCTTGGCATGCTCACCGTGAACGCTTTGTCCGCGGCGCATGGTGTCCTCGTGCCCACCAAGCCGCGCATCGTCGATCTTCGGAGCCTGTGGCTGTTCCTGGGGAGCCTGGAGAAGATCAAACAGGAGCTGAATCCCGGCCTGGAAACTCTGGGGATTCTCGTGACATACTACGATTGGCGATTGGCCCACCATCGCGAGGCGATTGACGTCATGCGCGCAGCCCGTCTTCCCATTCTCCCCTTGGGGGTGGGCCGGGACGAACACCCGGCCGAAGGGGAGAACGAGGCCTTGGCCTCGTATTTGCCCAACGATCCTAAGGCACAGTCGGAATTGGCCGAGGTGGTCCTGCAGTGGTCCGGGGTCGCGCTGTCCCAAGGTTAGGAGACGAACAGGCCGTGCCCGCTGGGAAGCCCGAGTATCGAATTCTGGTCATGACACGCAGGTTCCTTGTGCCGGGTGTGCTCGACACGCTCAGCGACCAGGCTCCCGCGATCGAAGAGGCAATGGGGAAGTTTCTGACGAAGCTCAGCCCGTCCCTGGATACCCTGGACGGCGGCGGCTGGGAAGTGGTCTCCCACTCGGTGACCTTCCACAGCGGGCTGATCGTCGGGACGTTCTTCCTTCGCCGCTAGGCGGTCACCGCTCGCGCCGTGTCAAGGGCGCGGCCGTTTGAAGTACCAAGCCTCCTTATTGAAGGTCCCCATGGGATTGACGGAGACGCCAACCAGCTCCCAACCCGCCTCACCCAACTGATTCATGTACTCCCACATATTCGGTCCTTCCGCCCAACCCTTCTGTTCCCATCCGTTCAGGTATCTCGGCTTGTAACCCGAAGAAGCCCAGTCGCCTCCGATCGCCAGGTATTCCCACTTGGTCATGTTTGCCTCCGTCGAGGGCCGCCGCGTACGACGACGAGGTGTCGAGTTAAGAAGACCGGGCCCCCGCTCCAAGCGCGGGTGCCCGGCGGGATGAGAATCTCCCGGCTGATGCCGGGAAGTGCCTCCGGGGCGAATCGAACACCCAACCTTGCGCTTAAGAGGCGCCTGCTCTAGCCAGTTGAGCTACGGAGGCATGGCCCAGGCTGACGTCCGATAGTCCGCGACGTTGCCAGTGGATCGAGTGGTCCGTGCCGCAAATTATAGCAGACCCCTTTGCGCGATCCGGTCGCCATCTCGCCGGTTCGGTGCGGCGGCCTGCTACAATCCTACGCCTCAGGACCTTGTGGCAGCGCGAAGGGTTGGTCTACGTGCCCAGTCCGGCAGAGCCCGTCCTGCGGTGGGGCACCATGTCTCCCCACGCGATCGGCAGCCTTAGTGCGGCGGCGATGGAGCAAACCTAGTGCTGCGTAGCGCCTTGCTTCGGCTCTCGCGTTCGCAATCCGCACGCCGTCTTGCCGAATCCGCGGCGGCCCGGCGGGCCGCTCGGCGATTCGTGGCTGGCCCTCGTCTGGCCGACGCTCTCGGGGCAGTCCACCAACTGCGCCAGAAGGGCCTCTTCACGACGCTCGATCACCTGGGAGAGAACGTCACGCGGCTCGAAGACGCCGAAGTCGCGACCCAGGCCTACCTCTCGCTCGTGGAGGCCCTGGCCCATGGCGGCCTCCCCTCCAACGCCTCCCTCAAACTCACGCAGCTCGGCCTGCGCCTTGACCGGCAGGCATGCGCCTCCCACCTGCGCAGGATTGCCCAACGGGCGGCCGAGCTGCACATGTTTTTGCGGGTCGACATGGAGGACTCGTCCGCCGTGGACCCGACCTTGGAAATCTGCCGGGCCCTGCGCGCCGAAGGACTCGCCAATCTCGGAGTCGTCATCCAGGCTTATCTTTATCGCAGCCAAGCCGATATAGATCTCTTGCTACGCGAAGGGTTTCGCATCCGGCTGGTCAAAGGCGCGTACCAGGAGGCCGAGCCCGTGGCCTTCCAAAGCAAGTCCCAGGTCGACGCGAACTTCGACACGCTGGCCTGGCAGATTCTGCAACATGCCCAACGCGTTCCAGACTCCTGGGGATCGAAGGATGGTCGGGTGCCTCCGATCGCGGCGATCGCCACCCACGATGAACTGCGCATCACCCAGGTGGAACGCCATGCGCACCAACTTCGGCTGCCTCCTGCGGGATTGGAGTTCCAAATGCTGTATGGAATCCGGCCGGATCTGCAGTTGGCGCTGGCCTCGAAGGGCTACCCCACCCGGGTCTACGTCCCGTACGGGACCGAGTGGTTCCCGTACTTCATGCGCCGCCTCGCCGAACGGCCGGCGAATCTCGGTTTTCTCCTGCGCAACGTGGCGCGACTCTAGTCGGGTCCCGCATGATTCTCAAAGGAAAGACCGCCCTCGTCACAGGTGCCGCCCACCGCGTGGGCCGGAGCCTGGCGCTGGCGCTTGCCGACCGCGGTTGCAACCTCGTGCTGCACTACCACCATGCGCAGGCCGAGTCCGAGGCAGCCATCCGGCAGGCCCTGGAGAGAGGCGTTCGGGCCCATCCGGCGATGGCCGACTTGCGCGATCCTGCTCAGCTGGAAGAACTCTTCTCCGTCGTCGACCGCGAATTCGGCGGCCTCGATGTTCTGATCCAGTCCGCCGCGATTATGGAGCCCGTGGATCTTCTCCTGGCCACGGCCGCGGACTGGCACCGCACGATCGACCTCAACCTCCGAGCCGCCTTCTTTGGCCTCCAGCTCGCCGCCCGCCGGATGCGGGCCCGAGGCGGTGGAGCGATCGTGAATATCTCAGACATCGCGGCCCATCGGCCGTGGCGGCGTTACCCCATCCACTCCATCAGCAAGGCCGGAGTCGAAATGCTGACACGCGTGGCCGCACTTGCCTTGGCGCCCGACATTCGAGTCAATGCGATCGCCCCAGGGCCCGTCCTGAAACCTTCCATTCTGTCCGAGGAGCGGTGGGCCGAGATCTCCCAAGCCCTACCCCTCCAACGGGCAGGGACACCCCTCGACGTGGCCCGCGCGATGATTTTCCTTTTGGAGAATGACTACGTGACCGGAGAGACGGTCCTGGTCGACGGTGGAGATCGACTGAGTCGTGACTGAGCCGACCGACGTGCACGAATCGGCCCACCTCGCGCGGCGACTGAAGGAAGAGGGGCTCCGGACCGTGGCGTTCTTTCAATCGCTGGCGGCGGAGGATTGGGATCAATCCGTGTACCCGGGAGGGTCCGGTTGGCGCGTTCGGGACGTCCTGGCCCACTTCGTTTCCGCCGAAGGCGCCTATCTTCGTTTCCTCCGCGATACGCTATCCGGCGGGCCGGGGCTCCCCAAGGACTTCGACATCGATGCCTTCAACGCGGCAGAGGTTCCCGGCCTTTCCACCCGCCCTCCCGAAGAGTTGTTGGACTCGTACCGCGAGATCCGAGCCCAGACGGCGGCGTTGGCCGCGTCGCTCTCGCCCGAGGACCTTCTCCGAGACGGATATCATCCCTGGTTCGGCATCATGAAGATCGCCTGGTACCTTCGTCTGTGTTACAACCACAACTCCATCCATTTGCGGGATGTCCGGCGGTCGTTGGCAGCCGTGGATCCGCCCGCAGACACGCCCCCCGAACGTGGGCCATGACGGATCGAAAAGAACCCCTTCGTGAAACCCTTGAAACAGCCCATCAGGCCTCCTGGTCGGTCCTGATAGGGTTGAGCACCGAGGAGTACAACGTCAGGGTGTATGGAGAAGGCGCGGACGGTTGGACGGTCCGTGACGTTGTGGCCCACCTGGCCGATGCCGAGCGGGGCTTGTTACGGCAGGCCCGGCGAGTCACGCAGGGCGACGCCGGCGTCCCGTCGGACTTCGATCGAGACCGGTGGAATCGATCGGCCGTACGGAGAAAAGCTTCTGCCTCTGTACAGGAGCTCCTAAAGGAGATTCAGAGCGGACACGACGAAGCTCTTTCCTTCCTACAAGATCTGGATGTGGAAGGTTTGGACCGAAGCGGAATGGGTTCCATGGGTACGGTCCTGACCGTGGAAGGTTTCCTGCGACGGATGGTGGAGCATCGCCAGGAGCACGTGAACGACATTCGAAAGGCGATCGGCCGGTGACCCAGCCTGACTCCACGTTGATCCACGACCTATGGGTCCAACCCCTCCCCACGAGCCGTTCGATAACCGAGACGCGGTGGAGGCTTCCAGACGGCCTTGCGCCATGGCTCCGGCGGTACGGCGAGGCGGAGGTGATTCGCATGGCGGCCGGGGCGCATCTAGCGCCGCGCGTGCGTCTTGTGGCGGACGAAGTGTGGGCCTTGCTGGATGGCGAAATCGAAGTCGACTTGCAAGACGGGCGGGTTGACTCCCCGACCGGCGGCGCAAGGATGCACCTCCATCTTTTCGAGCCGACGTTGGTCCTGGTGCCGTTTGGCGTCCAATCCGAGGTCTCGTCTCCCACTGCCCGGTCTTGGCTCGTCCGCATGGCGACCCACACCGACACCGAAGATCGGGCGGCTCTCCCTCCGACATGAGCGAGGGTTCCGATGGGCCGACGCTATCGATTCGTTTGCCGGAGGCCGCCCGGTTGGCTCCGGCGTTGGATTTGCTTGCCGGCGCGCTCCTGTATGGTCTGGGAGTGGCCATCGCCCGATTCGTGGGGATCCCGATTGATGGCTACTCGGCCGCGTTGGGGTGGTTTGTGATTATCTCCGGACATGCGGGTCTACACCTGCTCACCGCGTTCCTGCGGATTCGATCGCGACCTCCCTCCGTCCCCGGGGACGCATCCAGCCTCAATTCCGCCGCCCCCATTCCACGGACCACGCGCGCCCCGTTTCTCGCGACTCTTCTCGCGCTAACGCTTTGGGCGACCGGACTGTCTGCCGCGCTCCTCCAGGGGTCTTTCCCGCCCCTCGCATGGGCGTTCTTGATGCTGGCCTTCGGGGCGGGGGTGGCCTGGATCCACCCTTCTGTCCCCTTGCGGACCTCTGGCTACGGCGAAGTCGTCCTGTCGATCACGGTGGCCGGCTTGATCCCCGCCTTCGCGTTCTCGCTTCAGTCCAGCCTTTTGCACCCCCTTCTGTTGTTCAGTGTCGCTCCGCTCATCGCTTTCCATTTTGCCATGCTGATCGTGTTCCAGTTGCGAAGATACGGGACGGATTTCCGGCTCGGCCGCGGGACCCTTGCGGTGCGCATCGGCTGGCCGCGGGCGATGGGGGCTCATGACTTCGCCCTCCTGACAGGCCTGGCCTTGGTCGCCGTCGCCTCGTTCTACGGACTTCCGAGCCGGGTTGGCTTTGGACTCCTGCTCGTTGTCCCGCTTGTGTTCTCCCAAATCTGGCAGATGGATAGGATCCGCCGAGCCTTCCCCGCCCGATGGAACCTGCTCACCACCGTCTCCATGGCCACCTTCGGGCTCGCTTTGTATCTTGAGCTCACCGGCTTCCTCCTGACCATGGCATGAACGAATTCCTTCGCCTCGTTCCCCCCTCCGTCGCGCTGCGCCACTTTCTCGAGCACATCACGGATGACATGCGGCTTGCGACCGAAACCATTCCCACCGAAGGCGCTCTCGGCCGAGTCCTCGCGCAGGACGTCCTGGCCGAATCGCCTCTTCCTTCATTCCGCCGCAGCACCGTCGACGGTTTTGCCGTCCGCGCCTCGGATACGTTTGGAGCCAGCCCGTCCCTGCCCGCCTACCTGGACCTCGCCGGGGAGGTCCCGATGGGAGGCGTGGCCGAGACCCCTGTGGGCCCGCGGCAGGCGGAGATCGTCCACACGGGAGGCATGATCCCCGAGGGCGCGGATGCGGTGGTGATGGTCGAAGACACACAGACCCCACGGCCGGGCGAAGTCGAAGTCATGAAGCCAGCTGCCGTGGGTCAAAACGTGCTGCAGGTCGGCGAGGATGTTCAGCCTGGCGAAGCCGTCCTGTCCACCGGCGCCCGGCTTCGGCCACAAGAGATCGGTGGGCTGATGGCTCTGGGAGTGATCGAGGTCGTGGTCTCCCGGCGTCCGCGCGTGGGAATCCTCTCGACGGGCGATGAGGTAATTCCACCGGCGGAAACGCCCGCTCCAGGCCAAGTGCGGGACGTGAATTCCTTCACCCTCGGTGGGCTGGTCGAAAGGGCTGGAGGAATCCCCCGGTCCTATGGGATTCTGCCCGATCAGCGTGCGCGCCTACTCGAGGCGGCGCGACACGCCCATGCGCAGTCCGATTTCGTCATCATTGCGGCAGGGTCATCCGTCAGCACGCGGGACATGACGGCAGACGTGATCCAGGAACTTGGCGCGCCGGGTGTCCTGGTGCACGGGATCGCCATCAAACCGGGGAAACCGACGATCCTGGCGCGGGCAGGTAGGGTCCCGGTTATCGGCTTGCCTGGCAATCCCATCAGCGCGCTGGTGGTCGCTGGACTCTTCGTGCCGCCAGCCCTTGCCCGGCTCCAGGGCGTGGCTGGACCCGAGTTGACGCCCTACTTAACGGCACGCTTGACCACCAACATGGCGTCGGAGGCGGGGCGAGAGGACTACGTCGCCGTCCGCTTGATCGCGTCTCCCGACGGATGGCTCGCCGAGCCCGTCTTCGGTCGATCCAACCTGATTTTCACGCTGGTTCGGGCTCACGGGCTGGTTCGGATTGCGCCGGAGGCAACCGGCGTAGGCGCCGGCGAGCCGGTTCAAGTCCGCCTCATGTAGAGCCGTGATGTATCTGAAGGACATCCCGCTGGACGAGGCTTGGCGCCGCTTCTGGGAAGCGTTGGCGGAGCGAGGCCTCGCGGGCCCGATTGACGAGGAAGTGGTTCCCCTGGACCAAGCCCTCCGAAGAGTTACCTCGAGGCCGGTTTGGGCCCAGACATCTTCGCCGCACTTTCACAGCGCGGCCATGGACGGGTTTGCCGTACGCTCGTCAGACACCTCGGGCGCGACCGATCGCCTCGCGGCGGACCTCGTCATCGGCCAGACCGCCTCCTATGTCGACACGGGCGATGTGATTCCGGAATGGGCGGACTCGGTCATTCCCATCGAGTCCGTCGAGCTCGTGGGCGGTGCGGCGAGCCTGCGAGGCCCGGGCCAGATCCGCATTCGAGGTCCGGCTTCTCCGTGGAGCCATGTGCGCGTCATGGGCGAAGACATGGTGGCGACTGAAATGATTCTCCCAAGCGGACACTCCTTGCGGCCGGTGGACCTCGGAGCGGCGGCCGGAGGCGGCCACGCGGAGATTTGGGTCCGACGCCGGCCCCGCGTCGCGGTCGTGCCGACCGGAAGCGAACTCGTGGCTCCGGGGCAACCCGCAGGGCCAGGTCAAATCATTGAATTCAACTCGCTGGTGTTGAGTGGACAGGTCACAGAATGGGGAGGCCTGCCTGTGCGATCCTCTGTCGTCCGGGATGATCCGGAGGCCATAGCGGCCGCCGTCTCCAGCGCTGCACGCTCGAGCGATCTCATTCTTCTCAACGCAGGCTCCTCGGCCGGTTCCGAGGACTTCACGGCGCGGACCGTTCAGGCGCTCGGAGAGCTCCTCGTCCACGGGGTGGCCGTTCGACCTGGCCATCCCGTCGTCCTGGGAATGATCCGCCCGGATGCCGACTCCCCCAAGGGATCCGCCAAATGGACGCCGTTGATCGGAGTCCCGGGCTTTCCTGTTTCGGCGGCGCTCACGGGAGAGATCTTCGTTGAACCCCTGCTCGCCAAGTGGCTAGGGCGTCCACCGCTCGCCCAGGTCCAGACGCAGGCCACGCTGACTCGAAAGGTCCATTCCTCCGCAGGGGACGACGAGTATCTCCGGGTGACGCTGGGCCGTGTCGGGGATCGGATGGTCGCGTCGCCGCTCCCGCGCGGCGCGGGAGTGCTCACCTCGCTGGTCCGTGCGGACGGAATCGTCCTGATCCCCGCGGGCGTGCAGGGGATCCAGGCCGGCGAGCGCGTATCGGTCCACCTGTACCGCCCGATGGACGAGATCGAGAAGACCATCCTGGCCCTCGGATCCCACGACATGACGCTGGACCTGTTGTCGCAATTCCTCGCGCCGCGTGGCCGCAGGCTCGTTTCGGGCAACGTCGGCAGCTTGGGCGGATTGGTCGCGCTTCAACGAGGCGAAGCCCACCTGGCCGGAAGTCACTTGCTCGACCCTGCCACCGGCGAATTCAACCTCCCCTACCTGGCCCAGTATCTGCCGGACGTCCCCGTCCTCATCCTGACTTTCGTCGAGCGGGAACAGGGCCTGATCGTTGCCCAAGGCAACCCAAAGAACGTCCGAGGCTTGGCGGATCTGGGACGCGCCGACCTTGCCTTCGTCAACCGGCAGCGTGGCTCAGGGACCCGCTTGCTTTTGGACTTTCACCTGGAGAAGATCGGGATCCAACCTGAATCCGTCCGAGGGTATCGGCAAGAGGAGTACACGCACCTGGCGGTCGCGGCGGCCGTGGCTTCCGCCAGGGCGGACGTAGGACTCGGGATTCACGCCGCCGCTGCCGCGCTGGATCTTGGCTTCGTGCCCTTGTTCAGCGAGCGGTACGACCTGATCATCCCCCGTTCCCACGCGTCCGGCCCCCTCCTGGCTCCGATGTTGGATCTTCTCCACGAAACCGAGTTTCGCGAAGCCGTCGCCCGCCTGCCGGGCTACGGAGTGACAAGGATGGGGGAAGTCGTGGGACCGGGAGGCGCTCCACCCCCGACGTAGGCAGGGCAGCCCGTGTGGGCCGCCTGTTCAGGCGGGGCGGTAGAGCTGGAGGATCCTGCTCAGTTCATCCAATGGAATTGCATACGCGGTCCGTCCGCGGAATCCGACCATGGTTTCCGCGGCCGTCAGACAGTTGAGGATGGCCTCCTCCACAGCTTCGGCAGCCGCGGAAAAGAGGACATCCAGATCCGGGTGGGCCAGCATCGAGACGGGGATCACCCCGCGCGATTCCGCCGGTGCCCAATTCGAGGTCGAGAGCGCCAGGAACAGATCCCCCGATGCGTTGTGGCCGATTCCACCACAACGGGACATCCCCACGGTGGCACGGCGCGCAAGCCTCCGGCATTGGCCGGGCAGGAGCGGCGCATCTGTGGCCAGAATCGCCAGGAGCGAACCGCCGACTTCGGCGCCCTCCCACGCACTGGGAATCACGTTGACGCCCAAGTGTCGCCCCACGGGCACTCCATCAACCCGCAAGTCCTCCCTCGACCCATGGTTAGCCTGAACGAGCGCGCCGACGGTGAATTTCAAACCGGACACCTCCACGACGCGCGAGGCCGTGCCGATTCCGCCCTTGAAGTCATGGCAGATCATGCCCGTCCCACCGCCCACGTTTCCTTCCTCGACCGGGCCGGGTCCTGCGTTATCCAACGCGGCGCGGACGTGCTCTTCGGTCAGGGAAAACGCATCCATGTCGCTCAGCCGCCCGTCGTAGGTCTCTCCCACGACAGGCAAGGAAGAGAACTCTGTGAATCTGCGCTGCTGGGCGATTCCCACCAGCGTGTCGCGGACGAGGCCGACTTGATGGGTGTTGGTCAGGGCGATGGGGGAACTCAAGAGGCCGGACTCTTCCACCCAATGGATCCCCGTCATCTCCCCCGCCCCGTTGAAGCTGTGGAAGCCGGCGAAGACCTGTTCGGACCAGACACGTCCGCCGCGAGGCACGATCATCGTGACGCCGGTGCGGACGACGCGCGGGTCGTCGCGAATCACGGTCGTGTGACCGACCCAGAGGTCGGGCACGTCCGTGATGGCGTTCCAACGCCCCGGCGGGAGTCGGCCGATCACGATCCCCAGGTCCCGGGCTCTGGCTCGGGTCATCGGTCCCTCGCTCAATCCATCTCGAAGCGGCGGGCGGGTCCACCCCCGTCGGCCTGCTGTCCCGTATAATTACGGAGACCCAGGAGAGCGGACGCATGCCCAAGACCTACGTGGAAACGATGCTCGGCGATAACGAAAAGGTGCTCCTCTTGGAGCGCCAACACTGGTTTCGTTTGGTGAACGCGGTGATCGAGGAAGTGGTGATCGTCTTGATCATCCTCATTGCGATCACGCTGGTGCTGCCCCTTTTCCCTCTGGCTTCCCTTCTTTACGTTCTGGTACTCATTCCGTTGGGAAAGGGCATCTACGATTTCTTGGGCTGGCTCAACCGTGAATTCGTGATCACCAACCGCCGGGTGATTCAGATCTCGGGCATCCTCAACAAGAGCGTCACCGACTCCTCGCTGGAGAAGGTGACGGACCTCAAACTCGAGCAGTCTGCCCTCGGCCGAATGTTCAACTATGGGGACATCGAGATCCTGACCGCTAGCGAGCTCGGAGCGAATCGGTTCCGCCAGATCGCCGATCCCATCCGATTCAAGACCACCATGCTCGACGCCAAAGAAACGATGTCGGGCGATGAAGACCTCCCCCGAAGCGGCCGAACTCGCGGCGAGGTCGCCTCCAAGCTCGAGGAACTCGACGAGCTCCGGAAAAAGGGGATCCTTACGGAGCAGGAGTTTCAAGAGAAGAAAGCCAAGCTCATGGCGAAACTCTAAGCGGAACCCGCCGGCGAATCCAGAGGCCGCTCGCGCCGTGCCCATCCCCCGTCCCGGAAGCCGGGCCCCCGACTTCGAGATGCTCGATCACGAAGGGAAACCGGTCCGCCTCAGCCAATTTCTGGGCAAAACCGTCGTCCTGTACTTCTACCCGAAGGACGACACTCCGGGCTGCACGCGCGAAGCCTGCAGCTTTCGCGATGACACGGCCCGCTATCGGAAAGAGGGCGCCGTCATCCTCGGCGTCAGCCCGGATCCTCCCCAATCGCATTCCCGCTTTCGTGAAAAGTTTCACTTAACGTTCCCGTTGTTGGCGGACGAAGACCACAAGGTCAGCCGTGCCTATGGTGTCTGGGGGAAGAAGAAGTTCATAGGGCGGGAGTACATGGGCCTCAAGCGCACGACGTTCATTGTGGATCCGCAAGGAAAAGTCCGGCGCGTCTTTGAGGGCGTGCGGACCGAAGGTCACAGTCAGGAAGTTCTGAATTCCCTGCAAGACAAAGGTACCGAAGAGCCTCCTGCTCCCCGAGCTAAGTCGCGCAAGTCCGCCTGACGCCCGCCTCCACCCGACCACCCGATCGCCAGCCTCAATGGGCGGCTCCGCGGTGGGCGCCATAGAGCCCAACCCTGTCGCTAGAATCCCGAGAACGGGACGGGCATGAAAATGAGAACCAGCAAGACGAGGCCGAGGATGGCGGCCAGTTTTCTGCGGGCGTCCAAAGGCGTGATTTGATCCAACGGCTGTGAGTGGCCCCGCCCAACGAAGAACAAAAGCAATGCCCAGAGCCACCAGCCCGACCAAAGAAATCCAAGGCCCACAAGCCCGAAAATCAAGAAGGGGAGAATTCGATCGGCGGCATTCCCGATCAGGACATAGATCAGATGGCCCCCGTCAAGTTGGCCCGCCGGAAGAAGATTGAAGGCTGTCACGAGTAACCCAATCCAGCCCGCCCACGCCATCGGGTGGAGCAATACGTCCAACCCTCCGGCTGGGGCAGGCAATCCTGTGAGGACATAGCGGACCCAATAGAGGAAGGGCGGGACACCACCATAACTCACGGGTTCGGGGAGAAGCTGGCCTTTGATGATGAGTTTGATCAACAGGTACAACACGGAATTGCCTTCCATCCCTGCGCCAGACATGGGCAGGCGCGCAACCTGAGAAAGGGATAACCCAACGAGTAGGATTGGCAGAGCGACTACAAGACCTGCTACCGGACCCGAGAGGCCGATATCGAGCAAGGTTCGTCGGTCCCTCGGCGGCTCCTTGAACAGGATCGCCGCGCCCAACGTCCCTAGTACCGATGGCGCGGGAATGAAATACGGCAGGCTGACAGAGGTGCCATGAATCCGGGCGGCAACGTAGTGGCCAAATTCGTGGGCCAATAGGATCGAAAGCAGGCTGACCGCGAACACAATCCCTAAGGGTAGATCCCGGCTGAGGTCGATCGTCGGCGGGGCGCCCGGCCCAAGGTCCGACACGCGATACCCCGCCGCGTTGGCGACGCCGGCCATCAGGACGGTCACCGAGGTCGCCAAGAAAAGGATGGCATTGATCAAAGGATTCGAAGGCCGCGGCGGGGGCATGACGACCGCCAGGATCAAGTGGGCCGGTGGCCCAAGTCGGAGCATCACCCTCGCTCCTTCTCGGGCGAACGGCTCCTTGAGGCGGTCGTATGCGTCTTTGGAGTCGATCACGAGCCGGCCCCCGAACTGAGCCTGGAAGCCGGTTTGGGGCCCACCCGCCGTGACCACCTCCACCTGCATAACCTGCCGGACGTACGGGAGGAGTTTTTCCGCCAGGGTCGGAGCCGTCTCCATCGAGGTCACCCGATAGCTCTCCTGTGCTTCGTGGGAGGCGGGAGTGGATGGGAGTCGAACCCACCGCGGCCCGCCATGCGGACCGCCGCCGGTTTTGAAGACCGGGGAGCCCACCGGGACCCTACCACCCCCGTTCGCGGCCAAGGATACTCCATCGATTCCGCCGCGACAAGCTCGGCGCGAAAATCATGTGGATGGCCGGATCGATGAAGTCCAGCTCGGCGGCTGCGCGTGCATTCCTTGGAGGCGCTCTTGCCGCCCTGTTCGTCGGGTGCTCCACGGGGGTCGCGTCTCAGCCGGTCGCCACAAGACTGACCGCTTCGAGCACACCCAGATCTCTTCCCACCCGGCTCCCGACCCCGCCCTCGGCCACGCCGGAGTTGACCCTCGTTCTGGATCCAGCCGATCACCTGATCGGCCCCGCGGACGCACCCGTCAATCTCATCGCGTATCTCGACCTGCAGTGTCGATACTGCGCCAGCGTCGCACTGGCGCTCCGAGAAGTCCAGAGCTTCCACCCCGAGGATGTGGCATTGGTCTACCGGCCTTACCCCATGGCCGACGACCAAGGCAACGCCATGCAGGCGGCCCAAACTCTGGAAGCTTCGGCTCGGGCAGGTGCCTTCCTGCCCATGTTCGACCTGCTTACAGAGAATCAGAGTGACTGGGTCGACCTTTCAGCAGAGGGGTTTCGAGTGTGGGCCGCCGCCAAAGCCGAGGGCCTTGGGGTCGATCCCGACGCGTTTTCCCAGCACCTAGCCGACCCGGGGATCCTGGCTGTGATCGAGAACGCCGTCGCCAAGGCCCGTCAGGCCGGCCTGCCCGGATCCCCCGTCGTGTACCTGAACGGGAACTTGTTCTTACCTCCACCGTCGGTCACGAATCTGGAAGCCTCGGTACGCCTCGAACTCCTGGCGGCGGCCCAGTTCGAGTCGCCTCCGGAAATGGTGATCGATCCGACCCTCGAGTACCTGGCCCGGCTTCGTTTTGGTGAAGACGAAATGATCATTCAGCTCTTCGCCGCCCTCAGCCCACAGGCCGTGAATAGCTTTGTCTTTCTCAGCCAGCACGGCTGGTACGACGGTTCACCCGTCCAGCGAGTGCTTCCTGGGGTGTTGTTTGAAACGGGAGACCCAACGGGAACAGGCTTGGGCGGCCCGGGCTACAACTTTGCGACCGAGGTCGACTCTCGGCTTGGCTTCGACCGCGCCGGCCGCGTGGCGATGACCAGCGTGGGCCCGGGGACCAATGGAAGCCAATTTTTCATCACCCTGGCGCCCCTTGCGGAATTGGACGGGTCCCGGACCATCTTCGGCCAAGTCCTGGAGGGATTGGAGGTGGCTTCGCATTGGGAGGCGCGTGATCCCCTAGCCGATCTGCTGGCTCCGCCTCCGGCCGTGTTGTACGAAGTCACGATCGAGGTCCCCTGAGGTCAGGCGGACCGGTGGACCTTGGCCGCCGCTCAGGTCGTGGGCGATCCTCCCGACGGGCGCCGGACTCCGCGCCGGATGTGATGGAAAAGGTAGAAACCAAGACCCAAGACGATCACCAGCGCGATCGGAATGTCAAACGGCCGCATCCACGCTCGCAGTTCCTCCCATCGAGCCCCGAAAACGTAGCCTCCGTACGCAAGCCCCCCGCACCAAATGAAGGACCCGAGGAAGCTGAATACCAGGAATCGATTCCGAGGCACATGCGACACGCCGGCCGGGAAGGAAATGAAGGTCCGGACGATGGGCAGCAGCCGGGCGATAAAGGCCGTCCAGGCCCCCCATCGGGAAAACCAGCGGTCCGCGTTGACCAGATCGTGGGGATTGATCATCAGATAGCGGCCATAGCGATCGAGGAAAGGTCTTCCGCCGCGGGCGCCCAACTCGTACGAGATCCACGACCCCAGGGTACAGCCTAAGCCTCCCCACCAGCCGCCCAGGGCGATCGCTTCCCATGCGGTGCCGCCTCGCGCCTGCACAAGCAACCAGCCCGACAAGGGCATGGTCACTTCGCTGGGAATGGGGATGTTGGCACTTTCCAGGGCCATAATCCCCACCACCCCGCCCCAGCCTATGGTCTGAAAGACCTCGGTGACAATCCGGACGATCTCGTGTTCCAACCAAACAGGCATGCGTCGTCTCCCTGGTTTGGGCCCAAGGGACCCAGCCGCGGAACCGGGGATTATACCGGCAGGACGTGCGGCTTCTTGACGGGCCGCGGCGGCTGTGCTAAATTTCGCGGTCCCCCTGCCCAAGCGGCTGGAGCGAGTGTGTGACCCCGACCCGCACGGAACAAATGGTGGAACGGCTCAAGGATCTCGAGGCCTCCTCGCCCGATGTCGAGGCCTCGGCCGTCGTGAGTGTGGACGGGTTGACCATGGCCTCCAACTTGCCCCCGAATGTGGAAGAGGACCGCGTGTCCGCCATGTCGGCGGCGATGCTCTCCCTCGGGGAACGGATTGCGACCGAATTGAAGCGGGGCAGTCTTGACCAGGTGTACATCAAAGGCGAAGCCGGATTCGTGATTCTGAAGTCGGTGGGGGACGAAGCGGTCATGACCGTGCTGGCGCGGGACCAAGCCACCCTGGGACTGCTCTTCCTCGAGATGCGCCGCGCGGCCGAGGACTTGTCCCAATTGCTCTGAGCCGCACGTGTGCGGGTCCTCGACTCGCCGCGACCGTCAGCGCCCGATTGTGCAGCGCGTCACAATCTCCTCCCCCTCGCTCGTGGGACGAACCTCCTCGTGATCCATGCGCCAGATGACGGTGGTCATACCTACGTACAACGAGGCCGACAACTTGCCGCTGCTGGCCGCGGCCCTTTGGGATCTCCCGATCCCCGACCTTCGCATCCTGGTGATTGATGACGCCTCGCCGGATGGGACGGGCCGCGTGGCGGACGGGCTAAGTCGGGACCACCCCGGCAAGCTTTCCGTGGTTCATCGAAGAGGCAAGAAGGGCCTCGGGACCGCGTACATCGATGGATTCAAGACCGCACTGCGGCAGGGGGCCGAGGCCGTGACTCAGATGGACGCGGATTTCTCGCACTCGCCCTCGTACCTCCCCGGTTTCCTGACTGCGCTCGAGGACCAGGATGCGGTCTTCGGTTCCCGGTACGTTCCCGGAGGCAGTCTCGACTCCCGCTGGGGGCTGGGACGCAGGTGGCTCTCTTCTGGGGGGAACCTCTATGCTCGGGCCATCCTCGGTCTCCGGGTGCGGGACACGACCGGCGGATTCCGCGTCTGGCGGCGAGAAACCCTCGAGGCGATGCCGCTCGATCGAGTTCGATCGGACGGGTACGTTTTCCAGGTCGAGATGGCACTGCTCGCCCAGCGATTGGGTTTCCGGATTCGTGAAATGCCGATCCATTTTGAAGACCGTCGGATCGGGCAGTCGAAGATGTCCCTCCGCATCCAGCTGGAGGCGACGTGGAGAGTCTGGCAATTGGGCGTGCTTTACCGCGGCTTGGGCCCGCGAGATCGGCGCCCTACCGCCGGCTCCGCGGGAGTTTGACCGGAGGCCAAGGCCTCCGCCAGCCGCCCCCACTCCTCCACCTCCAGCTCCTGCGCTCGGCGCGAAGGGCGGATGCCCGCCTGTTCCAGCCAGGACGCCGCCTGAGCCGCCTCAACCTGAAGACCCGCCGCCAGAGCATTTCGAAGCTGTTTCCGCTTTTGTCCGAATCCAGCCCGCGCGGCCCGGAACATCGGCCCCAGGTTCACAGCCGGGACCCGAGGCGACTCATGGACATCGATACGGAGGATCTCTGAATCGACGGCGGGAGAGGGGAAGAAGGAGGCCGCTTCAATCCGGCCGAACGCGCGGGGGACCCCATACACCTGAACGCTGAGCGAAAGCAGACTCATGTCTCCGGGTGACGAGAGGATGCGATCCACCACCTCACGCTGGAGTGTGAGCACAATTCGGAACGGCCTTGCCTGCGCTTCCAGCAGCCGGCGAATGAGGTGAGACGTGAGGGAATACGGGATGTTGGCGACGACTGCGTAAGGTCCCGGACCGACTTCGGACGCCCAATCGATTCGAAGGAAGTCCCCGAGCACGAAAGCGAGTCTCGGGTGGGGTCCAACCGCCTCCCGGAATCCTCTCTCGAGCCTTCGGTCGACTTCGATGGCAACCACTCGCTGTGCGTGATCGAGGAGCAAGCGAGTCAAAACCCCCAGCCCGGATCCGATCTCCAGAACGGTTTCGTCTCCCGAAAGTTCGGCGGCCTCCACCACCATGGAAAGGGCGTGAGGGTCGATCAGGAAGTTCTGGCCCAAGCGCTTGGCGGGCCGGATGGCGTGCCGACGGAGAAGGTCTTTCCAGTACGACGCCGGCAGGGCTTCTGCGAAATCCGGCAGTCCACGGCGCGCGGTTTCAGGCGTTGGAGTCCGGCCTATTCGCAAGCCTGGCCGTCGTCCGAAACGGGCCACGTTCCGGCCAGGAAGTCCGCCGCCAGGTCGCGCACGGCCTGGAAATCCACGTCGAGGACGAACGTCGTGTTGCGGAGGCGAGGGTCGTACACGCGGGTGGAGGTCAGCCACTCCTGGGGCAGGCCCTCCATTCGCAGGTTGTCCTGCGAAACTTGCGGGGCAAGGCAAGCGAGCTGACCCATCTGGGAAAGGCTCAGGTCGGTGAGGACCGAATCCTGGAACGCGGCCAGGATTTGTGGAATGTCGCCCAGGACCGATGGACTGAGCACCTTCTTTCGCAAGGCACACAGCACCTGGTTCTGGCGGTCTTCACGATGGAACGCGTTGTCCACCTTACGGATGCGAGAGAACCGAAGGGCCTCATCCCCGGTGAAATGATGCGGCCCCGCGGGAAAATAGCCCATGTCTTCGGTGTGGTCATCCACAGGCCGGCCATCCACCGGAGCGTCCAACACGAGATCGATCCCGCCCACGGCATCCACGACGCGCACGAAGGTCTGCATGTTGACCGCGAGATAGTGATCCGGGGTGATTCCGAAATTCAATGCCAGGGTCCGGGCGAGCAGCCCGGGGCCGGCGCCGGCTCCATCGTAGTACCCCACGCCGGGATTTCCGTAGAAGTACGCCTGATTGAGCTTGCCATCCGTAATTCCGTAGTGGTCCGAGATACCGGGAATCTGCACCCACAAGTCACGCGGCAACGACAGGACGGTCACCATCGGCGTGATGAAGTCCACGCGCACGATTCGAATGACATCCGCAAGACCGTACAGATAGGTGTTGTCGCGATTGTCCGCGCCGACCGCCAGAAGGATCATCGCTGCAGGTCCGCCGCACAGCGGAGCCTCGGTGGGCGCCAGGGTCAGGGCGGGGCTGGAAGCGGCGGAAGATGAAGCGAGCGGAGTCGCGCTGGCGGGCAAGGCGGTCGGGGTGGCCAAGCCCAAGCTCGGGCCAAGCGGTTGGTTCCACTTCTGCCATCCTGACACCCCAACCCATACCAGGCCGAGGATCAAGACGGCGCCGAACGCCCAGAGCAGCGGTCGCTGCTTCACATGCGAATCCTTATCGAATACATGCAGGATTAAGGAGCCCCCGGACGCGGCCGGGGACTGGCGCGGGAGTATAACATGGGGTTGGCGGTGCCTTCCGATTGTGACCGAGACTCCATTTGCCGAAGAAGATACCTACCCTCCCGCGCGCGCGTCATGGCTCCTGTGGGCCGCGGGAGCATTGGCGGGGACGTTGCTCGCGATGGGGATCTCGTTTGCATTCGGGCTTGAGCCCACGCTTCGAGGCCTTTCCCGGTCACGCGAACTCCTTTCGATCCTTTGGGTCGCGGTTTCCGCTGTCGTAGGGATCCTCAGTGTACGTTCTCTCACGGGCCGGAGCCTCCCTCCGCGGCGCTGGAGGACACGGACCGGGCTTGTCGTCGCAGAAACAATCCTTCTAGGAGCCTGGCTCATTCCTCAGATTGCCGGTATGTCCCGCCTTCCGTTCGGGGCCCTCGGCGCGGGGATGTTGGCCTGCGCGATCGGCGCGGTTCTCGCCGGGGTCCCCAGGGGGTCGCTTTGGGAAAACAACCAGCCTCCCTCGCCTGAAGTCGCGGCCTCGGTGGTGGGGCGCCACCGGGAACCGGACCTCGCACGGCGGCGAAGCGGTGGTCTCAAGCGCGTCTTCGACCTGGCCCTGAGCTCCGCTGGACTGGTCGTCAGCCTGCCCCTTTCGCTCTCGGCCGCGATCCTGCTGTGGTGGGAAGATCCAGGTCCGGTTCTCTTTGTCAAGAACTCCGTCGGGTTGCACGGGCGGAATTTCAAACAGTTCAAGTTCCGGACCATGATCCAGGGAGCGGAGGAAAAGACCGGGCCCATATGGGCCTCCGCGCGCGATCCGCGCGTGCTCTGGCTCGGGGCGTTCTTGCGCAAGACCGCGCTCGACGAACTTCCGCAACTATTCAACATTCTGATCGGGGATATGAGTTTCGTCGGACCCCGGCCACAGCGGACTGTGCTCGTGGCGGAGTACCTGGACCGCATGCCCGAGTACGCCGAGCGGCATTCCGTCCGGCCGGGCTTGGCGGGACTCGCCCAAGTCGCAGGCAGCTACTACATCACGCCGAGGCAAAAACTTCGCTTGGACATGGTGTATGTGAGGCATGCCAGCCTAGGCTTCGATATCAGGCTTCTGGCGGTCGCGTTCCTTGTGGTGTTCTGGCACCGTTGGCAGCGCGCGCCGGCCCGGATCCCTCGTTCCTGGCTCCACCCTCCGCGTCCGTCGTCGCGCTGATCGGCGTCGTGTGCTTCGGATCGCGAAACCAGGCTCTCCAGCCGAACCCGACGAACACGCCGACCACCAACGCGCCGAGGGCCTGGCCGAAAACGGTTCCCCGCACGCCCCAAGCTTGAATCGCAACCACGCCGATGGTCAACATGAGGGTCAACGAAATGGCATTGGCGACAAAGATCGGTCGCGTGCGCTGGACGGCTTTCAGCGCGATCTGCAAGGGCGCATACGCAAACCACAGCCCATAGAACACGGCCATCAACCTGAGCTCGGTCGTAAAGGCAGCGTACGTCGTCCCATAGAACCATCGGAGTAGGCGCGCCGGCTCCAGCATGACCGCCGCCAGGCCCAAGCCGATCGGCACTCCACACAATCCATAAATCAAAAGCAGTTGACGTCGCACCGCCTGCCGCCCGGCACGGTCGTACAGCTTAGCGATGCGCGGCGTGAAGAAGGTGTCGATCGTCCGCAGGAACGCATGGACAGGGGCGACGATCGTTTGCAGGGCCCGGTAGACCCCTGCGGCCGCGAAGCTGACCAATCCCGCGGTCAGAAGGGGATACACCTCCAGCGCGAGCCAATTGCCGATGGTCGCCGCCATGACCCAACGTCCAAGCGCCCACTGCGACCTCCAAACGCCGGTCACGGACACGGCCACCCGAGTCCAAACTCGCCGGCTTTGAATGATCCCCAGGACCAGGCCCGCCAACGCTCCCCAGGCAATCGCATGTAGTCCAGTCGCCCCTTGATCCGCTCCCGCCCGCAGGGCGACAGCCAAGACCGCGATCCTGACTACGCTGGCAACCAGGGTGTTCGCGATCGCGGCACCCACGTGCCCTCGGGAGTAGAAGACGCGACGAAGGAATTCTTGAGGCTGCCACGTCAGAAGAACAAACCATAGGCTCAAGACGGTCGGCCCTGCGACGTCGTTGCCGGTCCACCATAAAACCGCGCCCAGCGAAAGGGCGGCCAAGCTGCTGGCGACCGCCGCCAGGACCTGGAGGACCGCGGCCCCGCTGACATGCCGGCGGAAGACATCTTCGCCCATCCCCGGAGCCAGGGCGCTCAACGGCTGGATCAGGACACCCTCCTGCACCGCTCGCGCAAGGTGCAGTCCCAGATAGCCCACGGCGTAGACACCGAACTCCATCGGCTCGACCGACCTGCCGAGCATGACCGCAGCCAGAAAATTGGTGAGGCTCAGGATCGCTTGATCGGCGGCGGCGGCCGCGCCGCCGCGCGCGGTCTCGCCGGTGAGCGTGCGCCACACCCGGTGGGGAAGGGATGGCGGTGCCGAGGCAATTCCCGGCGCGGCTCGCGACGATCCGTTCGTAGGACGAAGGTTCACAACGCTGGCGTGAAGGGGCTCAGTCGAGGATCCAGTAGATTCGGTCCGCCGGGGGAACGGGTGCGAGGAAGTACACAGTGACCCAACGATTCCACGAAATGATCTCGGCGTCGGTATAGCCGAGGTCGATCCAATGCCGACCGGGGATCCCTCCCCCTACGTCCTCCACCGTCGCGATGCCGTAGCCGGGAATGTAAACCGCCTGCCCTTTCATGACCCGATACCAGCGCAGAACGAAGGCGACCATCCCTTTGGCCAATTCCTTGCCGCTGGACGTGATGGTGGAGCAATAGTTGGGAACACCGAGGTGACAGGGCGAATATGCGGTAGCGTACATCGAGACCGCCCTGTAGTACGTGATGGGGCCGTCCGGCGTTTGAATACTGCGCAGGATGATGTCGGTCCCGTAGCCCACGACCCGTGGCGCCGGCTCTCGGGCAATTCGCGTCCCCTCTTCGAATCGGCTGACCTCAGCCCCATCCTCGAAGCGGACCCGCGTGCTCGTGGCGGAGACACCGGGTGTGCCGGAGGAGATGAGCCGCTGCAGGTCGATTTCGAGTTCGGGGTCCGCCTCGTACGTCGTCTCGAACGGAATCGGTTCCAGAACACTGACGACCTGCTCGGTCACACGGACGACCCGGATGGGGCCCGCCATGGGGAGCGGAGAATCCACATCCGGGATGGCATAGTCCAACCCCAACAGGGGGACTCCAGCCCTGGCGAGGGCCTCACCGGTCGTGGTGGCGGCGGCCCAGACCTGGCGTTCCTCTCCATCCGCCACGACGGATATCGGCTGCGCCAGCTGAACCCCCAGGGTCGCGGCCTCCTGGATCGGTCCAGCGAGATCCTCGGATGGGACATCCCCCTCCCGCAACCGAATCCCCTCGTCCCACATTGCCTCGCCGAGGCTCGGGGCAGAAGAATGGATCGATTGCTGAAGGCCCCCGAGATCCACATGAATCACATGGCGCTCCGCCATTTCGATTCGGGAGGGACGCAGGAAGTCGGGACGGTCCTCGGACAACGGAATCCCGTCTGCCGAAAGCCGATCGTTCGGGAACATCGACGTACCGGCCGCATCGAGAATGTCAAAAGGCAGCCGGCGAGCGGTCTCGACCCAGTTACCCGCGTGCCCGCTCTCGATCCAAACGGAGGCGGTTCTCCACCACACGATGGTCATCCCGGGCCGGACCGACGCCGACGGATCCGGGGACACGTCATCCCCGGGTCGGTATCCGCCGCCGACGCCACGCAGGGCCCCCGCAACGGTTGCCGCGTGCGTGTGAACGCGAACCGCGCGCCCATCGAGGATCACTTCGATCGGCGCGGCGCTGGCTCGAATCACCAGGCCCAGGCCGACGAGGAGAGCCAGAAGAATAGCCGCGCGCAAGGCGCGCGCCGGAGTCCGGGAGGGAGTCAGTTCCATCGGGCCCAAGATCTTGGCAGCATACCTCTCGCGGGCGATGCCCCGCCTACACGAGAAACGTGGCGGAGAGGGTGGGATTTGAACCCACGGAGCCTTTCAGCTCACGCGCTCTCCAGGCGCGCGCGTTAGACCAGACTACGCTACCTCTCCGGGGGAACCGGCACATTATACCTGCCCGATCCGCGGGGTCCCGCGGACCCAGTCCATGCCGTCACGGGCGGGCGACCCCGCGCTGGATCACCAAGTCAACCGGATGGCCGCCAGGGTACATGCGCTCCAGGACATCCGGTGCGTAGCGGGCCACCGCCTCGGATGAGATGGCGTGGTTCTGGCAGATGTCCGCATACAGGTCGGCGCTGGGGCGTTTGCGTCGCCGCTGCGTGGACGGGTCGAGTTCCCAGAGACCGAATTGCTGCTGCCATCCTTGAGACCATTCAAAGTTGTCGACGATGGACCAGTGAAAGTACCCGCGCACTTTCCAGTTGAAGTTGGCTGCGCGCCACACTTCCCGAAGATGAAGGGCCAGGTAGCGAGGCCGGATTCGATCCGCCGCGTCATCCACACCGTTTTCGAGAATGTAGATCGGCAGTTGAAAGCGATGCGCCCAGCGTAAGGCTGCCCACAGCCCACCGGGCACATTGGCCAGGAACCCAGACCCACTCACGTCAGCATCCGGCCCGAAGAGCCCTCTACCAAAGAGCTCCTTCGGCTTGCTCAGGTCGAACGCGACCAGTTCCTCGGTGTAGTAGTTCAACCCGAGAAAATCCTGTGTGCCCCGCACGTCCAGTCGGTGGGTACGGCCGGGGAACCGAAACCAGCCATCGTGAAGCGCACCCGGGATCAGGTCATTAAACAGGCGGTGCCGGATTCGCGCGGCCCACCGGTCGAGGGGACGTCGGGGTCGGAAGGGAATCATGCCCCGATAGTGATGGGCCGATCCCACAAGCGACGCGGGGTCGACCGCTTTCAGCTCCCGGTATGCCGCGGCGTGGGCCAGCATGAGGTTCTCGAGGACGCCAACGGTTGCGCGGAGACTGCGTTCACCGGGCGGGAATTCGCCACGCAAATAGGCCATGACCGCCAGCACATTGGGCTCATTGATCGTCACCCAGGCTCCGACCAGACCCTGAAACGATCGAGCGACCTTGCGCGCGAAGCGTGCAAAGTGGCCGACGATCGAAGGGCTCGCCCATCCGCCATGATCCGCCAGCCACTGGGGGGTCGTGAAGTGATGCAAGCTCACAAACGGCATCAAACCCCGGTCCAACGCCCCGTGCAGAATCGTGCGGTAGGCATCGATCGCGGATTCGTCCCAGACCGCCGGCCCCGGTTCGATCCGGCTCCATTCGAGGGACAACCGATGAGCGGTCTGGCCGCCCTGCCGGGCCCGATCAAAGTCTTCCGCCCATCGGCCCGCCCACCACTCGCAGGCTCGGCCCGAAACCTGGCCCTGAACAACGCGACCCGACTCCTCCCAACGCCACCAATCGTTGTTCCGGTTGTCACCTTCCACTTGATGGGAGGAAGTCGCGGTCCCCCATAGAAATCCCTTCGGAAATGTGAACTTCGCTCGGATCAAGGCGGCCCCCCGATTCCGGCCCCGTTTTGGCGGACCGCGTGGGCAACGAAATATCGATCCCCCGTTCGCCGATAGCCCACCCACTCCGCCATGGCTTGCGCTTGCGCGTCGGAGTCGTCGACGAAGGTGAGGCAGCTCAGGTGTTCGCGCAAGACATGACCGGTCGCTGCCGCGAATACGCTTCGAGTCAAGCCCCGGTTGCTGGCCTCCGCGGTTCCCTCGACGTACACCTCGGCAAAGTAGGGACTCCGCCAATTGAGGCCCGCCGCCGCCACGACTTCCCCGCGGGATCGAATCTCGAATCTCTTCAGGCCGTCCGGGGTGGTCGACTCGACGATCAGGACATTCACCTCCATCGGGAACGCTCGCGGGTCGGATCGGTAGAGGTAGAGCGGACGGATCTGATCCAGTGTCAAGTCCGGTCCGATCCAGGGTTGCTGGTCAAGGGGCAGGTGAAGGAAGAAGGATCGGCCTGGGATGGTGACGGCATCGAGAAGAGCCAGCAACCCCTCCGGTTGAGACGCGACGGGGATGACCAGGGGGCGAAAGAGGTCATGTCCGGTCTGAGCCTCAACGGCAAAACCCACCAGGTCTCCCTGCGAGGTTTGAAGCCCGACGAGCCTGACCCTCGCGCCCGGGTGATTCAGGGCATAATACGCGGCGAGCGCGTCGGCGGGGAGCCGTTGGGACACTAAGTTGGCCAATCGAGACCGATCAGCGATGGCGACAGGGACCGTCTCAGGCATCTCGCAAGCGCCACACTCGAACCGGACTCGCTCGTCGGGCGACCATCTCATCCACGCCATTCGGATCCTGGCACCCATGCTCATGGCCGCGACCACCATGATGGTGGCCGGTTGCGCAAGTCCCGTCCCTGCACGATCGCCATTGGCCGACGGCCCTCATCGCGTGGCATCCCCCCTCGAGGCGTTTTGGTCCGCGAACGGCGGTTTGGGGACCTTCGGCCCGCCCCTGGAAGAGGCACGGGTCGAAGGGTCCCTGCTCCGGCAAACTTTCCTAAACGCCGAGATGATCCTTGACCCGTCCCTTCCCGAGAGTTCGCGAGTGTATCTCGCCCCTCTCGGCCTGCAACTCGGATTGGCTGAACCTCCGGTGGCCCCGACGGGAGGATCGGAGACCCGGTACATCCAGGACACGGGCCACTTCCTCTATCCAGGTTTCGCACTTTTCTATGACCGGATGGATGGTTCGCGGCTGGCAGGGCCGCCCATCGGCGAAGTCCGGTTTCGAGATGGCTGGGTCGTTCAACCGTTTCGGAACCTCGGGTTAATCCGGGCCGAGTCCGCTCCGCCTTCGGAGGTCCGTTGGCTCTCTTATGGACTGGCCGCCAGGCCGGACCTGACCCCACAAGTCGCCCGCGAGTCCGCGTTTCTCCCGCCCGGTCTTCATGCACGTCCCTTTGCGGCGATGATTGATCGCCTGGGTGGCGAATCGGTGATCGGTCCGCCCCTCACCGACCCCTTCCTCTCTGCCGACGGATCCCTCGAGCAGGTCTATGAGCGGGCGGTCTTGTTCTCGCCTTTGGAGTCTCCTGCCCAAGTCCGGCTACGCGCCCTTGGAAGTGCACTGGGACCGGCCGACCCGGCGGTCCTGGACGCGGCCGAAGGGTTTGACTTGTACGCGCCGCAGACCGGGCACAACATCGCGTGGGCTTTCGCCGCCTTTTACACCGCGCATGGCGGGGCCAGCACACTCGGTCTGCCCCTCGAAGAAGCGGTACTGACGGGGGGCGTATTGCGCCAACGTTACGAGTCGGTCGTTCTCGAGTACCACTTCGACCTGCCTCCTCTCCTGGCCGTCCAGCTGGCTCCCTTGGGCGCCGGGTATCTGCTCCAATTGCCTGCGCAACCGATGGGGGGGCCGGCGGCGGAGGCGACCTCGCTCCTCCCCTCCACTCCTTTTTCACTGGAACCCGCGTATCGCGTCACTACCCTGGCGACATTTCCGGTCTTGCGAGTGGGAGCCACGCAAGAGATCACCGTAACCGTAGCCTCGACCGAGGGGGACCCGGTCGGAGGCGTGGTGCCTCTGGTGGTAATTCACACGGCCCGGGCCGACATCTACCCGGCGTTTCCTCCGACGGATGCAAGTGGGATTTCGCGCTTGGCCCTTCCACTTGCGGACATCCAGCCGGGCGAAATCGTTAACTTTGAGGTCTTCATCGCCGGAGACGCCGGAGTCGGTCATGCGTTGGGACAATTCGTAGTCGGCTCCGGCAGCCCTCTACCATAACCCCGCCCTTCAGGGGCTCACCTCGGTCTGGGCCCACACGATTACGGACGCCAGGGGCGGCCCAAGACTGAAGACCATCACTTGATAGTCCAGGCGTTCTCCGGCGTGGACCGCATCCCACTGGCGGATCGCCAACCCGACGAGGTTGCCCTCTGCATCCAGACCGCTTGCGAGAAGGGTCACTCGCCCGATGGTCTCCTCCCCTCCAGGCGCGAGGTCCAGGTGCCCTGCCAATTCCCAGCGAACCCGGTCCCCTGACGGCGCATGGCGCGTTTCCTGCACATCGGTAGGCCATAGCCGAGACGCAGCTTGGGGCGCCTGATAAGCACTCGCCACCACAGCCGAGGCGCGGGCGTAGCCGCCCGCCGAAGATCGCTCGAACCGAACCCCGAGGGGCAGTGGGACTCCCGGCGGAAGGATTCCTGCCGCCGACGGTACGGCGGCGCTCGCCAAGGAATGCCCGGAAGCGTCGACCAAGGTGACGATGAGGATGATTCCTTCGAGCGGGTCGGAACCGGGATTGCTGGCGGTCAGCAGGCAGGTGAGGTCGCCGGTCCCTTCAAAGAAACACGCCGGGGCGGACAGATCGAGGGGCGCGGGTGCGGCCGGCGCAGCCAGTTCGCCGATGGGTTCGCCACCGGGACCGGGGATGAGAATCTCCTGCCCAATGGAAAGCAAGAGGGGGTTGAGAGCCGGGTTCGCTGCCAGGAGTTCATCCAGCGTAATCCCATATTGGGCCGCGATTCCAAGCAGCGTATCGCGTGCCACGATTTGGTGTGTCAACGGGGTGGCGGTCGGCCCCAGGGTGGGAATTGGAGCCACGGTGGAGGTCGCGCGAACGTTGATGGCGGAGGCCGTTGCACCGGGCTGCGGACGAAGGGCCACCGTTGGAGAGATCGTGGGGGAAATCGAGCACGCAGCCAAGATGAACACGAGCGGCAGGGATGGAATCAGGCCCGCGCTTTGGAGCACCGGTGCATTGTACCAAAGGTGGGATGGCGCCGTTCCCACCCTGACGCTATGCTAGGCTGACACATCCCCCGATCCCGAATGGCGACACCTACCTCGTCCATGCTGATGGAAGCCATGGCGGCCGCACGCGCAGGCGATCGCGCTCACGCCCGCGACCTCTTATCGCGCCTCCTGCGCGGCGATTCGACCAACGTCGAAGTGTGGTTGTGGATGAGCTCTGTAGTCGACTCCCCTCGGGAAAAAGCCTACTGCCTGGAGTCCGCTTTCCGCCTCGATCCCACCAATCGTGCCGCCTTGCGCGGCCTGGTCCTTCTCGGAGCCCGCTCTCCGGAGGAGGCCGAGAAGGTGCCCGCGCTCCGCCTTCCGCGTCGCGGCACACCGGCCTACACGGCGACTCCACGCCGTGGACCTTCCACCTTCAATTGGGCGTTGGTGGGCGCGAGCGCCCTCGGATTGGTCCTTGTGATTGGTGTGGGCTCGGTGTTGGTCCGCCTCATTCGGCCGTTCGCCCTCAGCATCGCGCCCACCTTGCCGCCTCTGAGTCCGACCCTTTCCTCAGAATTGCCCGGGGTCGCGACCTCCACCCCGATACCGATCGAAACCCGGATACAACGGACCCCAATCCCCACCGAATTGGCCGGCACTCCCCTGGCCTTCTTCGTCCCGGCTACGCCCACATCGACAGCCTTCCTCGGGCTGACCCCCCATCCGAGTTTCGAAGCCTACGGGTCAGCCGTCGCCGCCCTCCAGCGCGGGGACTACGACCAGGCCCTGATCTTCCTCGATCAAGTCTTGGAGCTGGAGAGCGATCGCCCGGACGTCCATTACTTGCGCGGAGAGGCCTTTCGCCTTCAAGGCCGGTTGGGACCGGCGATCCAGTCGTACGATCGAGCCGTAATTCTCGACGCCAATTACGCCCCTGCCTACCTCGGCCGTGGCCGCGTCTTGCTCCAGACGCGGCCGGGAAGCTTGCCGACTGACTTTGACAAGGCGATCTCGCTAGATCCGCTGCTCGCGGACGCGTACCTAGCCCAGGCCGCGTACTATTCGGATGCCCGCCTTTGGAAGACCGTGCAGGACACTCTGGCAGGCGCGATTCAAGCCGGGGTTCGAGAGCCCATGGTGTACATCCGGCTGAGTGAGGCTCAGATCAACAGCGAGAACTACACCGAGGCATTGGAGAGCGCGATCGTAGGCAGCGCCAACGACCCGACTCTTCTGCAAGGCTATCTTGCCGTCGGAAGCTCGTATGTCGAATTGGAGCAGTTTGGGCAGGCGCTCTGGCCCCTTCAGACCTATGTCGCGTACGCCCCGCAAGATCATCGAGGCTGGGGCTATCTTGGCCGAGCCCAGCTCGGCTCCGCCCAGGTCCAGCCAGCCCTCGAGTCACTCAACCACTCCCTGGCGCTCAACAATCGGTACGCCCCTGCCTATCTCGCCCGGGGGTTCGCGTACGTGGCCCTCGGCGACGGACAGGCGGCCTTGAACGACTTCCTCCAAGCCCGACGCTACGGGAGGGAATCTTTCTTTCTCGACCTGGGTTTTGCCAGAGCATGGAACTTGGTCGGAGAGTTCAGTGAGGCGCTTCGCAATGCGAACAAGGCCATTGAGGGGAGCCCGGATGACCGACACCGCGCCGAGGCCTACGCGGCACGGGCTCTGATCTACGAATCCCCCGATCCACCTCTTATCGACGACGCCGTGTATACGTGGCGGGTGCTCCTCACCTTTGCGGACGCCGCCCCCGAGACGCGCGCCCTTGCGGAGGCGCACTTGCTGGAATGGACCGGAGAGGGGCCTACTCGCACGCCCACCTCCACCCCGACCCCGACTCCGCCCGATACGGCCACGCCTCCTCCCGGGCTCACTCCAAGCGGAAGCCCGCCTGCGCTGGGGACCGCTACGCCGACGGCCACCGTCACCCCGTCGCCTTCTCCGACTCCTACCCCGACGGCCACTCCCAAGCCACCTGGCCAAACCCCGATCTGACGCCCCGGGGACGGCGGGCTCGGCTTCCGGGCGGTACGGAACTCCGATCCTGGACTCACCTCGTGATCTCAGGTACACTTACAAGTCTTAGGTCCTGCTTTAGGAGGGAGTTTTGGCTAATACCCGATCGGCAAAGAAACGGATCCGCCAGACGGAGCGTCGACGGTTGCGAAATCGCCCAATCCTGGCCCGCGTCCGGAGTTACTTGAAGCGAGCTCAGACCGTTGACACGGTTTCCGATCCCGATGCCGCTCGCCGGACAGTCCTGGCCGCTATTCAAGAGCTCGATCGCGCCGCCTCCAAGGGGATCCTGCACAAGAACAATGTGGCGCGCCGCAAGAGCCGGCTTCTTCGGCGGTTGAACCAGCCTCAAGCCTGATCGTCCCCCCACCCAATCGAACTACGCAAAACGGCGCGCCTCGGCGCGTCGTTTCGTTTTCGTCTGAATGCTATAATCCGCGGCCTGCTTTCGGATCCCATTGTGTTTCAACAAGAGATCACCCTACTCTCAGCCTCGGTCCGTGCCGCGTTCGATCGCCTCGGCGTCCCCGCCCCAGAATCGCTGGAGTGGGTCCCGACCCCCTTTCGCGGGAACTGGGCGATCGGAACGGCCGCCTGTTTCCAGGCTGCGGCCGCCGAGGCTCGACTGGGTCGGGCCCAAAACGTCCCGGCGCGAGCCACGGAACTGGCCGAATCTGTCGTGCCCCTGGTAGATCTGCCGGCCGCCTTTCAGCGGATCAAGGCGGCTAACGGATATCTCAACGCATCCTTTGACACATCAACCTTCGCCTCCAAGGTGGTCGACGAGGCGATCGGGCTGGGCACGGCGTACGGGCGCGGTGCGCCGCAAAGCGAGCGGGTCATGGTCGAGTACGCTCAACCCAACACCCACCACTCGTTCCACATCGGTCACCTACGCAATGCCGTCCTCGGCGAATCCTTGGCGCGGCTCTTTGAATTCTCCGGGTACCCCGTGATCCGTGCCTCCTATCCGGGCGACATCGGCTTGGGCGTCATCACGTGCGTGTGGGCCTACCTGCGCTTCCACAACGGGCTCGAGCCAGAAGGGATCCACGAAAGGGGGCGGTGGCTGGCGAAAATCTACCATGAAGCCCATGCCCTCCTGACGGCCCAGGAAAACGAGACCCCGGAGCAGGCCGCCCTCCGCCAGAAGTACGAGGCGGAGGTTCGGGAGACCTACCGGCGATGGGATTCCGGAGATCCGGAGATCCGCGAGGTTTGGCAAAGGACTCGCCAATGGAGTCTGGACGAACTGGCCGACATCCTGGAGATGCTGGACATCCACATGGATGTGTTCTTCTTTGAAAGTGAAGCCGACGCCCCCGCCAAGGAGATCGTGGAAGACATGGTCCGGAGGGGCCTGGCCGAGGACGAAAGGGCCGCCGGAGGCCCCGTCCTGGTTCGGATTGACGAGAAACTCGGATTGGCCCAGGAAAAATACCGAACGGCGGTGCTGTTACGCCAGGACGGGACCACGCTCTACCTGGCCAAGGACCTGGCCTTGGCGCGCCTCAAATTCGAAAAGTATGGCGTCGACCGATCGGTGTATGTCGTCGACTCGCGACAGAGCCTGCACCTCCAGCAAGCATTCAAGATCTTGGAGCTGTACGGGTTCCCACAGGCCGCCCGATGTCACCACCTGGCGTATGGTTTCGTCAGTCTGCCCGAAGGAGCGATGTCCTCCCGGCGGGGGAACGTGGTGTTCTTTCGGGACGTTCTGGAGGAAGCGGATCAACGGGTTTTGACGATCATTGCGGAGAAGAACCCGGATTTGCCCGAGGCCCTTCGCACCGACGTGGCGCGGACGGTCGGCCTGGGTGCCCTTAACTACGCCATGCTCTCGGTCGACAATCGCAAGGACATTGTTTTCGAGTGGGAACGCGCCCTCAACTTCGATGGTCAAACCGCGCCCTACATCCAGAACGCTCACGTTCGGGCCAACAGCATTTTGCGAAAGGCCGGCGAACTCCCGCGCCAGGCTCAGTTTGACTACTCGCTAACTCCGGAGGAGATCGAGCTCGTCGACCGGGTCTCGCGCTTGCCGGAGGTCGTCCGGCAAGCGGCGGAAGACTACAAGCCGCTGATCCTTGCGAACTACGCCTACGATCTGGCCAAATCCTTCCATGGCTTCTACCACGAGGTGCCTGTGCTCACTACGGCCGAGCCCGAAATCCGAGCCGCCCGACTTCGATTGATCGCGGCCTGCCGCCAAACCCTCGCCAACGCATTGTGGCTTCTTGCCGTGCGGGCCCCGGAGGTCATGTAGCCCATCCCGCCCTGGCGGGCCCCGTGGGCAAATCCAGAATGGACGCCGGCCAGGACCTCCCGTCCGACCCCGAGCGCACGAAGGCCGACAGCGTCGAGCGAGAGCCTCCCCCCCATCTGAGACTGGAGGCGGAGGTGGGTCCCTTTCCCCCCGATCCATCCCCGGTCTCCGGCCCCAACTTGCTGATCCATGGGGAGAACGGAGCCGTCCTGGATGAACTTCTGGATTCCTGGGAAGGGCGCGTCGACCTGATCTACGTCGACCCCCCGTTCCATACGGGGAAGACCTTTCGCGCCAGGACCGGAAGGGGCGAGGACTCCCGCAACCCGCGGACCTGGAAGACCACCGAAGGCTTCAACGACCCCGGGACCGATCCGTCCCAGTATCTCGCCATGCTCCGCCGACAACTTAAGAGAATGCACCGCCTCTTGTCTCCCACCGGGAGCTTGTACCTACATCTGGATTGGCGGATGTCGGCCTATGCCCGCGTCCTCCTCGACGAAGTCTTCGGAGCTCGGAACCTGGTCAATGAGATCATCTGGATCTACCACGGGCCTTCCCCCAATCGATCCTCTTTCAAGCGCAAGCACGATACCCTCCTGCTTTATGCCAAATCTCCCACGTACTACTTCAATGCAGATGCCGTGCGGATTCCGTACCAACCGAGTACGGCGGCGACCTTTTCGTCCTCCCCCCGTGCAGGCTTTGGCAAGATCCCCGACCTGGCTCGCGGTAAAGTCCCGGAAGATTGGTGGTACTTCCCCGTCGTCGCTCGGCTCCATGGAGAGCGAACGGGATATCCCACACAGAAACCGGAGGCCCTCCTCGAGAGAATCGTGCGCGCATCATGCCCTCCCTCGGGCACGGTGGCCGATTTCTTCGTCGGGTCGGGTACGACCGTCGCCGTCGCGGACCGGCTTGGGCGACATTGGATCGGGTGCGATGAGAGCCCCTTGGCGATCGAGACCACCTATCGACGCCTCGCGCTTCAGGGTCACCGGTCCAACTTGCAACTTTGGCGAGCCAATCAGGCACCCACTGCGGGCAGTCTTCGGCCGCTGGTTTCGGAGGCGGCATTGGATGGCCAGCGGCAAGTCACGCTTCAGGGCGTCGAGGTTGTGGGCGGCCCCCCGGTCGAGTTCCCGGATGACATTACGCTTTGGGAGGTGGAGTCGGCCCCTGTGGACGGCGTATTCCGGCCGCGGGCACAGTCAGTCCGAGGATGGAGGGCTTCGGACCTACGCCTTTCCCTGACGATGGAGGCAACGGACGGGCCCCCTTGGCGGGCCAGGATCCGTGTGGTAGATGGCCGAGGACGGTCCGGGATGGCCCTTCTAGGGTAGGCTAACGCGACGGAGCGGTGTAAAGAACACGCCGCGCCCTTGGGGCGCGGCGTGCTTGGGGAAAGACCTCTGGAGGCTACTTGCCGTCGGCAGGGTCGAACCGGTAGCCCATGCCCCGGATAGTCTTGAGAAACCGGGGTCGCTTCGGATCTGGCTCCATCGCCCGCCGGAGCCAACTCATGTGGACATCTAGGGTCCGCGTGTCGCCGGTGTAGTCCGTGTGCCAAACCTGGCGGATCAGATGAGCCCGAGTCAGGAGACGCCCGGGATTATGCAGGAAGACTTCAAGCAGCTTGGTCTGCTTCGGCGTCAGCCGCGTTTCTCGACCCAAACACCGAAGCTTGCGTTGAGCAAGGTTGAGCAGGACGGGGCCGACCTCGAGAGCGTAGCGTTCGTCTCCCGGGAGAACCCGGGTGATTCGATTCAGTAGTTTGCGAGGGGTGAAAGGCGGAACCAAGGTCAGGCTCGCCCCATTGCCCAGATCGGGGCGCACGCCGGACGGCGCAAGAAGAATGATCGGGGTCCCGTTCAGTCTCGAACGTAGAGCTCGACACATCCGGCTTCCGCTCGTTTGCATGGATGCGGCGTCCACCACGACCACATCCGGTTTAGCGCGATCGAGAGATTGCAGTGCATCCTCGATCTTATGTTGGGTCTGTACTTGATATCCCTTCTTCGTCAGCGACGGTCCAAAGGACGGCGCGCTCGCTCGACCGCTCTCGATGAGCATGATGGAAGAAGGTGTCATCTTGGAGACCTGGTGAGAAAGAACTCGGCAGCACGCTCGATCACGGCTGCCTGATCGATCCCATTATACCGGGAAACCCACCTCTGGCAACGTGAGTTTGGGAAGTCGTATCTTTTCGTGGGAGGGGCCTGTGTTTCAAGGCGCGGATGTGGGGCTGGGGGGGACGGTCGCGGTGCGGGTTGGGGGCGCTCCGTGGACCTGGAACCGTGCGGACACGATCCAGCGCTCAGCATAAAACATCTGAACTTCGTACGCACCCGGGGCCCAGCCTCCGGTGGGTGAGCATTCGGAAAACCCGTAGCCGCCCGTTCCAGATTCCCACGCTTGAGTCTCCAGGCAGACGACCTCCACCCCGCGATACCAGAGGGCCGTCCAACGCACTCCATCCTGGAGAAGGTCATACGTGAAGGCGGCGTACAGCGCTCCAATTGGATTCTCGAACTCCTCCGCTGGGCTGATCGGCACCAGGGACCGGTCCAGGACCCGGGCAATTTGGATGGGACTGAAAACGGCGTCGGAGCTTGGGGTCACCTGATCGTGGACCAAGAGCACGGCGACCGCGTCCGGAAGGATGGGCGTAGGAGTCACCGTCGAGGTGGGAGTAATGGTAGGCGTGGCCGAAATGGTGGGGATGAGGGTCACGCTCGGAGTCATCGTGATGCTGGGAGATCCGGTGATGGTCGGGGTATGCGTGGGCGAGGCCGTTGCGTGAAACAAGGCATAGGCCGTGGGGCGGCCGATGCCTTGGAACGCCACTCCGAACAAGGCGGCGCCGATACCCCCTAGGAGCATCCGCCAGCCTCGGCTCGCCCGATCCCGCCGCATGAGGAAAAACGGCAATTGGCCCGAGGCAACGACCTCGCGCCACCCTAGCCAGATGGCAAGAAGGCCCGCCAGGATCAGGCCAACGGAGACGAGCCGGACGGTCTCATCGATTGAAAGCAGGAGGGACCTCTCGGCGAGTAAAGGTTGCCCCGGCGTGGGCCTCGTCCCCTTGTGAGGTTGCGAGCTGCCCGCTTCAGGGCGATATTCGAGTTAGATCCGTTTCCCCGCCGTCCGTGGATACACGCATGATCGCCACGACCGCTCGGGCCAACTCCTGTTGGCTGAAAGGCTTGAGGAGGACGGCCCGGGCCCCCAGTTCTATGGCACGCTCCAAGTCCTCCTGCCAACCCACAGCCGTAAGGACGAGAGCGGGCACATCGCGGATGCCTGGGTCGGAGTCTTTCTCCGCCAGCATCTCTAAGCCGCCAATTTCCGGCATCATCAGGTCAATCGTGACGGCATCCGGCTTGAGCTCCCGCATCATCCGCAGCCCTTCCTTGGCAGAGGCGGCTTGCGCAACCTCAAAGCCTGCGCGTTCGAGCTGCCGCCGTATCAACCTCCGCATATGTTCTTCATCGTCGATGACGAGCACGCGTCCAGGCATTGAACGATCCTTCACTCGCCGCGAAGGGCGGCGCTCACATCATCGAAGATCGGAAACACGCGGTGGAGCATTGTGAGCCGTAAGGCCGTGAGGGCCTGCGGCCTGGGGCCGGAGAGCCGGAGTTCCCCACCGCTGATCCGAAGGCCCTTGAGGCCCGAAACCAGGGCAGAGAGACCGGAACTGTCAAGGAAATCCACCTCCGAGAGATCGACAATCACGATCTGCGGACTCTCCGAGGTGACGGACTGTAGTTGGGCCCGAAAGTCCGAGGATGATTCCGCATCCACTTTCCCGGCGGGCCGCAAGACGACGCGTCCGGCCGAAGGGCGATCGATGGTGATTTCCATCAGGATTTAGCCTCCCGGCAGCCCTTGCTCAAGGCGCCAATGGTTCCGGACATTTCCCAATCGACGGTAGGCGCACCGATGGACCAGACCCTTAACGAGGTGAAGGCCGTACCCCCCCAGGGGAGGATCTTGAGGGTCGGGTGCGGTCCACTCATCACCCGGATCCACGAAGGGCCGGCCAATGTCGTACAAGTCCGCGGTCCATCCCTCCGGTCCAATCTCAAGACTCCCCTGAATCCTGCCAGGCCGATGCTCGTACGCGTGGCGCACTTGATTGGAGACGACCTCGGCCATGGCCAGGGCGAAGTCGTCGGCCGCCTTGCGTCGATCCGATTCGGAAGGGACCGGCAAGCCCTCCCCCACGCTCCGCACGAGATCGACGACGGCGCTGACGGCGGAGCCCTCCGCCGCGAATACGAACGGGACGATTGTCCGCACCTCACCCCTCTCGACCCGCCGGATCAGGAGCAGCGCCACGTCGTCGAGCAGCGGGCGATCACCCCGGTATAGCTCGAGCGCCTCAAGCAAGAAGTGAACCTGATCCTCCGCCGAGGCCCGGTGCCCGGCGTACAACAGGTCGGCCAGCCCCTGTTGCCCCAACAGTTTTCCGGTCCCATCCAGGGCTTCCGTCACCCCATCCGAATAGAGCAGCACCACATCCCCCGGGTCGAGGGACTCGCGGCGTGCCTCGTACGTCTCGTCCGGGAAGATCCCGAGGGGCAGTCCGGTGGCCGGTAGCATCTCGACGCTTTCCACATCGTCACGCCAGTAGGCAGCCGGAGAATGGCCCGCCGAGGCGTAGGTGAAACCCCGCGCGTCCGAGTCTAGCCTAAAGACGACCGCGGTCACAAACGCCTGCGCCCTCTCCAAGTCCGGCCGCATGAGCCGGTTCATCGCCGCCAGAAGGGAGTCCGGCCCACTCGCAGAAGGAGCCAGGCTCTGAAAGGAAGCATGCACGAGGGCGGTAAGAAGGGCGGCCGCGATCCCCTTCCCGGAAACATCCCCCAGCAGGAGGAGGGCCTCGCCGGAAGGGGCGTAGGCAACGTCGTAAAAGTCGCCTCCAAAGTGAAAGGCCGGCCGGACATGGCCGGCGATTTCCAATCCAAGGATCTCGGGGAGTTGCGCCGGGAGCATGCTGGCCTGGATCCGGCCCGCGAGGGAGAGCTCGACCTCGAGGCGGCGAGCCTCTTCGCGTGCTGCGCGGACTCGAAACCCGTCCATCAACAGGCCGATTTGTTCCGCGGCCGAGATCACCAACTGGACGTCGCTGGCACTGTACCTGGAGTCGGATCGGAGTAGCCCGAGCACTCCCTCGGCACCGCTGGGTCCGGGGACCCGGACAATCAGCAGGTCCTGCAGGCCACGAAGGACAGGGACCTCCGCCTGGACGTTGGGAGGTAGGTCATGAAGCCGCGTCGGCTGGGGCCTGGCGCAGGCGATCTCGACCACCCGTTGAAGCCCCGCGGGCGCCATCCCCTTTGCCGTCCAATATCTCCATGTACTCTCGGGGGAACGGACGGCAAGGAATACGTCATCCGACTCAATCAGTTCGGCCGTCAGTTTGACGGCGGACCTCAACACCTCCGGCGACTCCTTTCCCTCCGAAGAAATCTGGATGAGATGGTAGACGAATTTCAACCGATCCCATGCTTGGATCAACTCTTCTGTCAGGCCCTCGGCCACAGCGTGTTCGGCCACCGCCCGCTCCAAGAGGAGCGACCAGCCCCGCAACAAGCTAAGCCACTCCCCCTTGGCTTGAGCCCACCCCGCGAGCAGACCCCCCTCCCGCAGGTGCACGGCCCACCATCGGCGACCTTCGGTGTCGACCCAACCATCGAGCTCCCCTTCTCGATCCAAGACTTCCCGGGCCTCAATCGGAAAGGGCATCGGGTCGTCGAAGGGAAGCGACTCGGTGACGGATTGGAGAACCGGCGTCAGCTCCCCGCCGGTGGCTTCGTGCCACAGCCTTCGAAGAGGGTCGAGCCAGATGTCTGAGGGGACGTCCACAAAGGCTACTGTAACAAAGGCAACACCCACGAGCAATGAGACCTTACTGGGACTCCGAGGTGTGATGCGCGGGAACCTGCGACCCGACCTGACTGGGCCGGGTTCATCGAGGGCTTACTGAATGGTGAAGTAGGTGTAGTGGTACTGAATGCGGCCGTCCCGGATGCCCAGGGTGTCATTCCCGTCGAGGACCACACCATGATCGCTCTGGGCGATCCACGTGAATTGGCGCGACCCGCCCGACCCCGACTTCCCCGTCATTTGAAACTGGGCGCCCGGAAGGAGCTGGTTCATCAAGACCCCGTACCATTGCTGGATGGGCTCGCGACCTACGACCGTCCGTGCTCCGGTGACGTGCGCCGCGCCGTCCAAGTACAGCCCGGTGATGTTGCCAGGGTCATGCTGGTTCCATCGTCCGACCAGTCGTTCGGGCATGTCGGCCACCGGTGCTGAAGGCGGCCAGTCGAAGTGCGCGACCGCGTCCCATAGGTCGGTGTGTTGGGATCTGGTTGCGTATTCCCAACTCCATGCGTTAACGCCGGTGAGGCCCATGGCCTTCGCCCGAGCCAGGAAACGAACCAGCTCGTCCCGTGTGGGCCTCCAGGTCCCTCTTCCGTAAGCCGGCGCCGTCGGAATGACGGGCCGCGCGGGACGGAGAGCCATGTATTGGGAGACCGAGCGGTCGAGTTGTTCCTCCGGGTTGTGGGCCATCTCGAAGTAGACCTGAGGCATCGCGTAGTCGCACCGTTCCAGGAACTCCGAGTACGGCAATGCCGCGTGGGCCGAGGGGTATCGATAGCTACTCAGGCCAATCGGAAGCTGAGGCAGACCTGCTCGGAGCTCTTGCATAAACCGTTGGGCAGCCGGCCTTCTTCCGGGCCGCTTGTACTCCGTCTCGGCGTCGAGGACATACCCGTCGACTCCGAGAGCCCGGCTCCGCTGAACCGCCAGCCTTGCCTCACCAACGGGGTCGTCCCCGCGGATGTAATGCCAGCCCCAGACCTGGATTCCGACTTCCTGCAGCGCACGCAGGACCGGGGGGACCAAATCCACTCTACGCGTGTAGTCGTAGTTGTAAGCCCAGGTGGCCCCATCAGCGATCTTGATGAGCACGTGCGAAAGGCCCGCCGCCACCGCGCGGGCCGCGATGGCCTCCGGGACGCCGGCCTCGCAGCGAGGGATCTGCCAAATGAAGAATCCCTTGCCGTAGAGAGTCATCTGCCCACCATCGTGGCGGCGGGCCCGTACCTAGTTGGGTCCTTCTTCGGTCCCTCGAGGTTTTGATTCGCGGCGGCCTCGGTCCGTCGCCAACTCGCTTGCGCGGCGGACCGCTTGGTCTCCAAACCGGCGACGAATCTCGTCCACCGCCCGCAGGAGCCCCTGGTCCTGTTGCCAGCTCTGGTCGAAGAGCTCGAGCTGTCGCGTGGGGAGACCGAGATCCGCCAATCCGACGCCAATGAGGCGCACCGGATGGCCAGGCGCCCACTCCTTTTGCAATAGCGACCATGCCGCATCAAAGATTTCTCCATCTTGATCACTGGGCTGGTCGAGGCGAGTTTGTCGGGTGTGGGTCCGAAAGTCGGGCCATCGAAGCTTGAGCCGCACCGTCCAGCCTGCCCATCCATCCTCTCGAGCCCTCTGTCCGAGCTCCTCGGCCATCCGGCGGACCTCACTCCGAAGGAGCTCCCGGTCGTCGACATCGCGGGCGAACGTTCGCTCGCTCGAAATGGATCGAGGATCCTGCGCATCCAGAATGGGGGTGTCATCGTGTCCGAGCGCACGAGATGCAAGATCAGGGCCGTGCGGACCGAACGCTCCCCGTAGCACCCCCTCGGGCATCGCGGCCAGGTCCCCTACCGTTCGGACGCGAAGGTCCTGGAGCCGGGCTTGGGTCTTCGGGCCCACACCCCACAGCATGGCCACGGGAAGAGGTGCCAGAAACGCTGCCTCTTCTCCCGAAGGGACGACCACGAGCCCGTTCGGTTTTCCGACATTGGTCGCGATCTTGGCGACGAGACGGTTGGAGGCGACGCCCCACGAGGAGGGAAGCTCGAGTTGGCGACGAATCTCCGCCTGGAGCGAAAGAGCCAAGTCCCGACCGCCGGCGGGATGATCACTCCCGTCCAGGAACGCCTCGTCCACCGAAACTTGCTCGACCACCGGCGCCGCACCGCGCAGCAACGCCATCACCTTGGCCGAGTAGTCGCCATAGGTACCGTGGCGAGGCGGGACCACGATCAGGTCTGGATGCAGACGAACGGCCCGAGCCGTAGGCATAGCGGATAGGATTCCAAACCGTCGAGCGGGGTACGATGCAGACACCACCACCCCTCGCTGCCCGGGTTGACCCGCCACCACAAACGCTTTCCCGCGCAAACGCGGATCCAGAATCTCCTCGACGGAGCAGAAAAAGGAGTCCAGGTCCACGTGAAGGATGAGACGCGCCATCGGTTCCAGTTGACAGCCCTCAGGCCGCCGCTACAATTCTGGGTCGTCGGAGCGGGGTCTACATGCGCAACTGCACGACATGCGGAATGTCCTCACGGGATCTGGTTGGCGTGTGCCCGCGCTGCGGCTCAGACCTCTCGCAGGTGTCCGAATCCGCGCGGGCCAAATCGCAGCTTGTCTCCAACCCACGGGTTCTGCGGATCCGCGTCATGGCTTCCGCCGACGCATGTCCCGCTTGCCTTGGCGCCACGGGCGAGTTCTCCAAGCCTGGCGTTCCGGATCTGCCAGTCCAAGGCTGTTCGCATCCACACGGATGCCGTTGCTTCTACGAACCGGCTCTGGACATGATTTATCCGTAGCACGGTGGCGAGGCAGTCAAGCCTATTTGCGCGGCGAGCCGGCGATTCCCGACTCGCCGCGGATGACCTCGCGGGCTAACGTCAACGCCTGCTCCGGCGTGCTCACTTCGCCGGTTGCCTGTGCCTCCGCGATCGCCTCCAGGGCACGTCCGATGGCAGGTCCCGGGTCCAATCCTAACTCTTCTGCTAAACGGTCTCCCTTGATGACGGGCTCCACATCGATCCATCGGCCTCGTTCTTCCCAGAACGCCCGCAAGAGTTCCCGAGCCGTCTCCAGTTCAAGGACCCACGGCCCCTCCGGCGGGGCCCCCACCCTCTCGGCGAGATGATCGGCCAGTTGTAGCAAGGCAGCTTCGGGAACCACGTCTCCAACAGAGCGAAAGAACCGGTAGACAGAACGGGCCAGCAATGGCAGGCCAGCATGGAAGTCCGGCCAGAGTCTCCCTACGTCCATCTGATCCAACTTTTCGCTCTCCGAGTTGCTGAGCGCAAGCTGGCGGCCCGTCGTGATCCCGCTGGACCGAGCCCCGCGTCGGAGACCCTCGGCATTTTTTCGTGCTATGGCGGGGCCACCCTGGTGTGCGAGTGCTGCAAGAAAGAGCAGCCACCTCGACGGCCTTCCGGGAACCATTTCTTGGCCGAGATGGCCCTGCAATCGGCCGCGATAGACCCCGAGGCGCATCGAGACATGGGCCAAGGAGATGTCCGCGGCGGCCTCCGGATCCGGATTGGGTCCCAGGACCATGAGGAGATCTGCCAGCCGATCGACCACGTCCAACCGGCGGTCAAACAACGGGCCGGGGCTTGAGCCATCTCGAGACCCCGGCGGCGATGGAGGAGATTGGATCGTCAGCTCCAGGAGGCCCAAGTGGTCGAGGAGCCGAAGCGCGCGGCCGGGCCGCGAGGACGAGAGGATGCGGACCAGCTCGTCTCGGATTCGCTCGGGCGCGATCCGCCCCAGGTCGCCGCCATCGCTTCGGATCCGATCGCGGGTCGTGGGCTCAATTCGGAAGTTCAGGTCCACCGCCAGGCGGACCCCGCGCAAGGCTCGAACTGGATCGTCTCGGATCGAGGACTCGCGACAAACGCGGAGGATCCTTCGGCGGAGGTCACCCAGGCCTCCCGTGGGATCCATCACCTCGAAGGGGCCTGCCAGCGGGACGGCCAGTGCATTCACCGTGAAGTCGCGGGCAAAGAGATCCGCGTCCAGGTCGGCCCCCCGCAGAGTCGCGAAGTCCAGCGTCCTTCGCCGCCCCGCAGGATCGGTCCAAATCACTCGCCCGGTGCCGCGCTCACGGTCGAGATCGTAGTAGGCCGCGGCCAGGTCGTGGGCCACGCGCCGGCCCACGGCGCCGGCGCTCCCCCGTACCGCGAAGTCCAGATCGCCGGTGTGACGCCCAAGGAGGGACTCGCGGACCGCGCCGCCGACCAGCCAGATATCCGCTGTGTTTGCCAGCCCGGGGATCTCGTCGAGCACCTGTTGACGGAGCTGGATCCCCGAGATCACGCCTTCTCTGGAGGATCCGAGAGAATCCGATTGGGGTGGGCGACGCCGATGAACGGGAGATTCCGGTAGTACTCGTCGAGATCCAGTCCGTAGCCGAAGACGAACTTGGACGGAATCGTGAATCCGCGATAGTCGATGGGGACGACGACTTCGCGCTGCTCGGCTTTGTCGAGCAGGGTACACACCTTCAGACTCGCCGGTTGGCGGGCCCCGAGGAGCTCGAGGATCGAGGCGATGGTGTGCCCGCTATCGATGATGTCTTCCACCAGCAGCGCCCTCCGCCCTTGAATCGAGCCGGCCAGGTCGAGGGTGATCCGGACTTGCCCGCCCGAATGGCGGGCGCCCGCCCCATACGAAGAAACGGCCATGAAATCGACGGAGTGAGGGACGGAAATCGCCCGCATCAGGTCCGCCAGGAACACCACGCCCCCTCGGAGAATGCAGATGAGGTGGAGGTCCCCGCCTTCGTAGTCCCGGCTGATTTGCGTGCCGAGTTCGCGGATGCGCGCTTGAAGCGTGGCTTCCGGGATCAGGACTTCGTCGAGAAATTCGTGATAGTCCTGGATCACGGCGAGCGAGGCACCTCGTGATGCCTGCGGCAGCGGGCTTCGTAGAGCTCGCTGGCCCCGACCACCACGATGGGTTCGTCATACCGGGCGGGCCGTCCGTTCACGAGGCGTTGTGTGCGGGAGGCCGCATCCCCACACACCATACAGATCGCGTACAGCTTGTCCACCCGCTCCGCCTGCGCCATCAGCGTCGGCATGGGACCGAACGGCTCGCCCCGAAAGTCGGTGTCGAGGCCGGCCACGATCATACGCACGCCGCGGTCGGCCAGACCCTGGACGACTCGGCTCAATTCGGCGTCGAAAAACTGCGCTTCATCAACCGCCACCACCGTGGTGTCCGGAGCCAGCTGCTGGAGGATCGCCCCGGCCGCATGCACCGGCGCGGCATCGAATTCAGTCCCCGCGTGCGACGTGACCTTCTCGGTCCCGTAACGCGTGTCGACACTCGGCTTAAACACCTGGATCCGTTGCCGGGCGATCTTGGCGCGGCGGAGGCGGCGGATCAACTCATCGGTCTTGCCGGAGAACATCGAACCGGTGATGACTTCGACGCTCCCCTCTTGGGCAGGCATGGGGAAGCACTCCTCAAGAACGGGAAACGGAAAGGGCAGGTGCGAGGCACCTGCCCGAAGTGTACCCGAGGAGAACCGGCCGGCCCAGCGGGCTCAGGCTCCGGGGGCTGGCTGCTCTTCGGGAATGGAAAGACCGCGCTGGCGAAGCCGTTTCTTCAGGTCGATCAAACTCTTTTGGCCAAATCCTTCAATGGCCAGCAGGCTTTCATCGCCTTGCTGAAGCCGGTCCAAGGCCTGGCCCACGGTCACGATCCCCGCCTGGGCGAGGGCTTTCTCGGGCCGGACGCCCAGCTCGAGCTCTACAATCGGGACCTCGAGAAGAACCGACCCGGTCTCGCGCGAGTCGTGTTCCTCCAGGTACTCCTGCCGGGCCTGAAGCTTCTTGTAGAACCGCTCCACCTGGCCCTCCGTGTCCACGATGCGCTGCTCTCCCGTGTAGAACGGATGGCAGTTGGAACACACATCGGTGTGGATGGATTCCGCAGTCGACCCGGTCTTCCACGTGTTGCCGCAAGCGCACGTAACCGTCGCCTCCGGGAAGTACGTCGGATGAATTCCCGTCTTCACGAGGAAGCCTCCTCCGCCGCGGGCAGGACGGACACTTTTCTTCGGCCGCCCCGCGTGAAGGCGTACTCGACATGCCCGTCGCGGGTGGCGAACAGAGTGTCATCCTTCCCCCGGCCCACGTTCAACCCAGCCCGAATCGGAGTGCCGCGCTGCCGAACCAGGATATGGCCCGCGCGGACCCACTCCCCGCCGTAGTGTTTGATTCCCAATCGTTGGGAATGACTGTCTCGTCCGTTGCGGCTCGATCCGCCGCCTTTCTTGTGTGCCATGGGATGCTCCTCGTTCTATTTCTTCGTCGTCTTCTTAGCCCGGCCCGAGGGCTTGGGAGCCGACCGGGGTCGAGCCGGGGTTGGACTGCGTCGCGGCGACTTCGTGGCCGACGTCCGACGCGGTGCGGGTTTCTCGGCTACTTCGGCCGCCTTCTTGGCGACCGTCGGCTTCTTGGCCGGTTTCACCGCCGAGGCCTTCTGAGGTGGAGGCACGGATCCCGGGAAACGAATCTCATCGATCTCCAACCGAGTCAGTTCTTGCCGATGTCCTTGCCGCTTGCGGGTCCGCTTCTTAGGGCGGTACTTGAAGACACGGATCTTCGGGCCCCGCACGTGCGAAAGCACATGCGCCTGGACGGTCGCCCCAGACACGGTCGGCTTGCCGACCTGGACCCGATCATCCTCCGCGACCAGGAGGACCTCCCCGAATTCAACGAGCTCGCCTTCACCGGTCGAGATGTGATCGACCTCAAGCGCCTGGCCCTCGAGGGCCAGGTACTGTTTCCCACCGGACATTAGGACCGCGTAACGCATCTCTACCCACTCCACGCCTCCCAGGCATAAGGCCTGGGGCCTGACAAACGGCCGCCCCGACCAGGGACCGGCGGGGCAGACCTGGGATTTTACCGCTCCCCCGCGAGGCTGTCAACGCAGCGCGGAGGATCCTCGCCCGAGGTCAGCCGACCACGGGCTCCGCCGGTGCTACCACCGGTGCGGGCTCGACCTCCACCTTCTCTGCGTCGAGGCGTTCGTCATGGAGGACTGCCTCTTCACCCGGGAAGCCTGTCCCCGCCGGGATCAGCTTGCCGATGATGACGTTCTCCTTGAGGCCCCGCAGGTAGTCGACCTTACCCTCGATGGCCGCTCCGGCCAGAACCTTGATGGTGTGCTGGAACGACGACGCCGAGAGGAACGATTCCGTATTGAGCGAGGCTTTCGTGACCCCCAGCAGGACCTGGCTTGCCCGCGCCGGATGCTTCCCCTCGCTCATACCTAGCTCGTTCAACTCCTGCAAGTACAGCCGATCGATTAGGTCTCCCGGCAGTAGGTCGGTGTCCCCGGGCTGAGTGATCTGCACCTTCGATAGCATCTTGCGGATGATCACTTCAAAGTGCTTGTTATTAATGTTCTGGCCCTGCGATCGGTACACTTTTTGGACTTCGGTCATTAGATAGAGCTCGCAGGACTCCCGCCCAAGGATCCGAAGGATACGGTGGGGGTTGAGCGAGCCCTCGGTGATCTGTTGGCCCGCTTGGACGCGCTCCCCCTCCTTGACCAGAACGCGGGCGCTGGGAGCCGCCTCATACTCGGCCTCTTCCTTTTGCTCATATAACACGGCGACTTTGCGGCCCTTGATTCGCACTTTGCCAGCGTGGCTGGCGACGATTGTGGATTCTCCCCTCGTCGCGATCACATCACCCGCCTGGATCTCGGCCGCGTCTTCGGTCCGCAGGGACCAATTGCCGGGGACGGAGTACTCGTCCTCGAGCTTCTCGCTGCTCGAGATTTCGATCATACGCGGGCCATCCGGAGTGTCCGGAAGCTCGATATGGACCGTGCCGGTGATCTCGGAGACGACGGCCTCGCCCTTCGGCTTCTTGCGCGCCTCGAACAGCTCCTCGACGCGAGGTAGGCCCGTGGTGATGTCCCCACCCGCCGCCACACCGCCGGTGTGGAACGTCCGCAGCGTGAGCTGCGTGCCCGGCTCCCCGATCGATTGAGCTGCCACGATCCCCACGGCCGCTCCGAGGGAGACCATTTCCCCCCTCCCCAAGTCCATCCCATAGCATTGCGCGCACATTCCGAAACGGAGCTCGCAGGTCAGAGACGACCGGACATGGACTTCCGTCACGGACGACTCTTCAAGCTGCCGGGCGAGCTCGGATGAAATCAAGTGATTGCGCTCGAGCAGCAGTTCGCCGGTGGCGGGATCGGCCACGCGCCGGGCGGCCACTCGCCCTACCAGGCGCGAGGCGTAGGTCTGGCCGGCGACGTCGTCGGCGCGTCGGATGCCGATGCCATGTTCGGTCCCGCAGTCCTCCGAGTTGATGATCACGTCCTGGGCGACATCCACCAGCCGCCGGGTGAGGTATCCCGCATCCGCCGTGCGGAGGGCCGTATCGGTCAGACCCTTCCGAGCCCCGTGGGTCGAAATGAAATACTCCAGCGTTGTCAGCCCATCGCGGAAATTGGACCGGATCGGGAGATCGATGATTCGACCCGCCGGGTCGGCCATCAAGCCGCGCATTCCCGCCAGCTGGGAAATCGGTCCAAAGCCGCCTTTGGTCGCTCCAGAAATCGCCATCGTGCTCAAGTTGCCGGATGGATCCATCGCCTTGCGCACGGCGGCCGCCACGCGTGTGGTGGTCGCCTGCCAAAGCTCGATGATTCGTTCCTTCCGCTCCTGGTCGGTCAGCAGGCCGCGCTGATAATCCCTCCGCACAGCCTCGGCCTCTTCCAGCGTGGCGTTGATGATCTCTTCCTTCTCCGGCGGGACGGTGATGTCGGAGACGGCAATCGTCGTGCCCGACCGCGTCGCATATGCGAACCCGATGTCTTTGATGGCGTCGACCACCGCCGGGGTGCCTTCCTCCCGCAGGAGGGTATAGACCTCGCCCACCAGATCCTGCATCGCAGACTTGTCCAGGACCCGATTGACAAACTGGAGGGGATCCGGCAAGACCCGGTTGAATAGAACACGACCCACCGTCGTGTCGATGACAGCCCGGCGCGACTCCGGCAGACGCCCGCCCTGCTCGTCATACCAGGTGTCGCACATGAGCTTGATCGAGGTGTGCACATGGACCTGATGCAGGGCGTACGCCATCTCGACCTCGTCCAAACTGGCGAAGGCCCGCCCGTGGCCGCGGTGGGTCTTGCTCTCCACCTTCATGGTCAGGTAGTACACACCCAAGACCATGTCCTTCGAAGGCCCGACGACCGGTTCCCCGTCCGCCGGCTTGAGCAAGTTGCGAGTCGAAAGCATGAGCTCGCGGGCTTCCGTGACGGCCCTTTCGGAGAGCGGGAGATGGACCGACATCTGGTCGCCGTCGAAGTCAGCGTTGAACGCCGCGCACACGAGTGGGTGGAGTTGAATCGCCTTGCCCTCCACCAGAACCGGCTCGAACGCCTGGATTCCCAGACGGTGAAGGGTCGGGGCTCGATTCAAGAGGACGGGGCGGTCCTGGATCACTTCCTCCAGGACTTCCCATACCTCAGGCCGCTCCCGCTCGATGATGCGCTTGGCTCCCTTGACGTTGGCCGCGTAGTTGTAGGCCACGAGCTTGGAAATGACGAACGGCCGATAGAGCTCCAGGGCCATCGTCTTCGGCAAGCCGCATTGGAATAGTTTCAGGTGCGGCCCGATGACGATCACCGAACGACCGGAGTAGTCCACCCGCTTGCCCAGCAGGTTGCGGCGGAAGCGTCCCTTCTTTCCTTTCAGCATATCGCTCAGGGACTTGAGCTCGCGGCGGCCGCGGCGGGAAAGGGCCTTGCCTCGCTGCGCGTTGTCAATCAGCGAGTCCACGGCCTCCTGAAGCATCCGTTTCTCGTTGCGGACAATGACGTCGGGCGCGCCGAGCTCGACGAGCCGCTTCAACCGGTTGTTCCGGTTGATGACCCTCCGGTACAGGTCGTTCAAATCCGAGGTCGCGAACCTGCCGCCATCGAGCTGCACCATCGGCCGCAGATCCGGCGGAATGACCGGAAGCATGGTGAGGACCATCCACTCGGGACGATTCTTCGAACGGCGGAACGCCTCCACGACCTTGAGGCGCTTGGTCGCCTTCTTCTTGCGCTGCTTGCTGCGAGTGGTGCGGACTTCCTCCCAGAGCTCCGGCGCCAGCTTGTCCAGATCCAACTGCTGGAGAAGCTCGTAGAAGGCCTCGGCGCCCATATCGGCGCGGAAGACCTGCCCCCATTTCGCCTTCAGTTCCCGATATCGCGTCTCGCCCAGGAACATCATGGGCCGAACGCTCATCAGTTCTTCGCGGTCCTTCACGTGCTGGTCGCGGGCCGCCTGGCCCCCGTCATCGACCGAATCTCGGAGCTCGACAATCGAGGTGTCGGCCTCGGCCTTCACCTTTTCCACTTGCATCTTGATGCGATCGACTTCGCGGTCCCGCTTGTCCTTCAGACTCGCTTCGATCGCCTCGAGGCGGTCTTTGACTTCGCGCTGCACGGCCACCAGGTGTTCGGGGCCAACGGTGTCCCCTTTGCGCGCCAGGACCTTGTCCGTGGCTTTGAATACCACCTCAGCTCGAATCGCCTTCCCGAGCTTATCGGTGAGGCTCCGTTCCAAGCCTTGGCCCTCGCGGATCACCGGGTCGATCTGGCTCGCCACTTCCTCATCGAAGGATTCCTTGAGTTTGACGAGGCGAGTGTCAAGATCCTCCAGGCGTTTCTTGCGATTCGCCTTGACCTGTGCGATTTGGGCGTTTAGGCTGTCGGCCTGTTCTCGCTCCAGCCGGCCGATTTCGTCCTCGATCCTCTTCTGCGCCTTTCGCCGTGCCTCTTCATCCACATAGGTCACGACGTACTGAGCGAAGTACAACACGCGGTCGAGGTTGCGCCGCGAGACGTCGAGCAGAAGCCCGAGGTACGAGGGGACCCGCCGCGTGTACCATACGTGCGCCACGGGAGCCGCCAACTGAATGTGGCCCATGCGTTCGCGGCGGACCGACGAACGCGTGACTTCGACGCCGCACTTCTCGCAAGTGATTCCCTTGAAGCGGATGTTCTTGTACTTGCCGCAGTAGCACTGCCAGTCCTTCTGGGGGCCGAAGATGGCCTCGTCAAAGAGGCCATCCTTCTCGGGGCGAAGGCGGCGATAGTTGATCGTCTCGGGCTTAAGGACCTCGCCGTACGACCAACTCAAAATGGTTTCGGGAGAGGCGAGACTGATGCGAATCGCCCGAAAGCCTTTGGGTTCCACCCGGATTCCTCCCTGGAGACAAGCCCTGCGGCTGGGCCGCGGAACAAACGTGCTAGGTCAGGGGCAAAATTGAACCAAGCGCACGAGGCGTCCGGCCTCAAGCGCTTGACTGGCGCTGAAGTTATTTCCCTTTGGGCATGCGAGCAGGATTATATCTGCCTGGGGCCGACTGTCAAGGGCTCGCCGAGCCCGCTTGCCGGAGCGGGATCTCCAGGCTGAAGGTGCTCCCCGCCCCGAGCCGGCTCTCAATCGAGACCCGCCCGCCGTGTTGTTCGGCAATAGATTTGACGATCGCCAGACCGAGGCCCGTCCCCTTCTCGCGCAAGGTCTCTTTCCTTCGGGCCCGGTAGAAGCGCTCAAAAAGCCTGGCCTGATCCGTTGGAGCGATCCCGAGACCCGTGTCGACCACCCGCACCGTCTGCCGACCCTCGACTTGGAATGCGCGCAAGGTGACCGTGCCTCCGGCAGGCGTGTACTTGATTGCGTTATCGACCAGGTTGGCGACGGCTTGGCGGAACAAGGTCGGGTCCACGTCCACCGGTTCCATGGCTTCATCCAGCTGCACCCGAAGGGCCACTTGCTTGGTTGCCGCTTGAGGGCGGAGGCTCTCTGCCACGTCCTCCAACAACGGCTCCAACGGAAGCCGTTCCAGATTTAACCCAACCCCGGCCTCGATCCGACCCAGATCCAACAGGTTGTCCACGAGCCGGGCCATCTGATCCACGCTGTCGAGAATCTTCCGGACGAACTCACGCTGCTGTTCGTTCGTCGCCCCGACCATGGTCATCATCGTGGCATAGCCGCGCATCAGGGTCAGGGGCGAGCGGAGATCGTGGCTGACCGTCGAGACAAACTCCGACTTGAGCATGTCGAGCTTCTTGTAGTGGCTGATATCCCACAGCACGACGACCCGCCCCAGGGGTTCGTCCCCCTGGCCCGCGACCTCAGCCGCCGACGCAAAAAGCACGCGCCCGTTTTCCAACCGCACCTCGATCGCTCGCGACTCGCGGTCGGCAGAGCCGACAAGCTCCAAGAGCTCCGGTGGCTGGAGCCACTCCGATGCCGCCTTCCCTTTCGACTCGCCCGGGGCTCCCCGCAACACCTGATCCGCGGCCGGGTTGGCCAGCGAAATCATGCCCTCCCGGTCGATGACTACAACGGCATCGGGCGTCGCCTCCAGGACGGCGGCCAGGCGGGAACGCTCTTGTTCGGCCTGTTGGAACAGGCGGGCGTTGCTGATCGCCACGCCCAACTGGCCGCCGAGAATGGTCAAGAGGTTGACCTCATCCCGCGAGAAGGCATGCGGCTTGCGATGCGCCAACCAAAGAGCTCCGACGAACTCCGCCTCGTGCCGGATGGGGAGTCCGAGCATGGCCTTGATCGGACGATCCAGGGCGTCCAGGTCCAACACGGCGCGGGCGCGGGCGGGGTTCTCCAGGACGAAACGACCATGCTGTTGGGCCAGCGCCAGGACTTGCCCATCGAGATCGCCCCAGTGACCGGGGTCGACACCGGCATGGAAGGCGTCGGCTCGGCCGGCACCCAAAGGCTCAAGAGCCAAGCGGACGAGGTCCGCCCGCGTGAGCTCACGCACTCCCTCGAGGATGGGAGGCATCACCCGGGCGAGCTCGAAACTTGACGCCACGCCCTGACTTGCGGCCAGGAGGAGATCCATTTCATCCAGGCGGTTCCGAAGTGCGAGACGCATCCTTTCGAAGGAAGCCGCCAACCGGCCCAACTCGTCGTCGCCTCCTAGAGGCACGGGTTGGGCGAGGTTCCCGCGGGCGATCGATTCGGCAATCCGCGCCATGACCCTCAGCGGACGTGTCAAGCGATGGCTCAATCCGTAGACGGCCACGAGGAGCGTCACCCCGACGGCGAGCAGGACTCCGAGCAGCCGGGTGGAGATCTGGATCGCCAGCCGATCTACCGCGCCCTGTGGCTGTACCACGACCACGCGCCACGGATATCCGTCGACCGCCTGGACCAGGACGAGGCGTCCCGTTCCGTCGGGCGCGGTCTCGCGTTGAAGGGTCCCAAACTCAGCTGGATTCAGCTCCACGACTTCCAAGGGCCGGTCCGCGGCGGCGTCCAACACGATCCGTCCCAATTCGTCGACCAAGAAGGACTCGCCGGGGGCCGCTTGCAGGAGCCCGGCGGACACGGGCTGGAGGAACGGGTTGACCTCGAGATCGGTCCGCCCGGCGAGCGCCCCCATCACCGTCCCGGACTCGGCCACGAGGATCGGGGCAAAGAAAACCAATTGCACGCCTGCGCCGTCAACCTCGGGAGGGAGAATGACTTCTTGAGGGACCCCGGCCAAGGCGGCGAGGACTGCGGAGTCAAACTCCTGTCCCGCGAGACCCGGCCCGGCAGGCTGCGAGGCGATGCGCGCTCCCGAGACATCATAGATTTCAAGCCGCGAAAAGAAGGGAACGAGGCGCAATCGAGAATCGAGTAACACCTCCGGCACCGAGCCCGCCGCCATCGAAACCGATGCCTCCCGAGCGATATCCCCCACCAGCGATCGCCCCGCTTGAATAAAATACGGCACGCCGGCCGCGCTTTGCCGCGCGGACTGCCTCATCTGGGATTCGAGCAGGTCGACCGCGGCGGCTTGGGCCAAGAACCACTCGCCCGCGGACACGGCGGCCAGCGCCGCCGCGCCCAAGATGGCAAATAGGGCGACCATCCGGCCCGACAGCGTTCGGCCCCACGGCGGAGCCTCGAGTCGAGGGTGGCGAAACCAGAATTCCGGCAACGCAAGCCGGATCAAGCTCGTGGGCGCGCCGGCCAGTGAGCTTTGGGCAAGAGCGGCCGTAGTCCAAGGGACGAACGCGGCCACAGCAAAGGCAAGTCCGTCGACCGAGGTGCCACTGCTGGCGAAGTAGAGGTCTCCCGCTCGCAAGGCGCCCGCGGCGCACGAACCCAACCACCCGGCGATGAGAGGCACGCGCAGCGCCGTGCCGGCCCACCCAGTGTAGGAATTGCGCATGGCGATCGCCGTCAGACCTGCCTGCAGGCCAATTCCGATCGGCGTCAGTACGCTCCCGGTATCCCAGCCCGCACGCGCAAGGCCGGAGGCCAGCCCGACCAATATCGCGGGGCGGACACCGAGCCATCCTGCAGCCAGCATCCAGGGGAGGTCCCCGAAGAGAGAGAAGACCGGGTCCGGGGACTGGAACGGGACTCCGGGCGCAGCCAGAGATGCGCCGGAATTAAGGTGAACCAGGAAAAGCTGCGAGGCAAACGGCGCCAGGAGAAGCAGGCCCAGGGTCAGGACGGAGCGCGCCGCGAGGCTTCGAGTGGGGTCCACCCCGCTCCGCCTCCCCGCAAGGACAAAAACCCCTAGGAGAATTGCGGATAGGAGCGCGAGGGCCGTCAGGCCGGAGAGCCGCAGGGGGAGCCCGAGGTGGAAGGGACCTTCCATTCCCCACAGCTCGATTGACATTCATGCTCCGGCAGAGGGGTGAACCGGCGGATTATAGCATCGTGAATTTCGTCCCAGACCTGCGAATGCTTGCCCGACCGCGCCCTTTGTGCTAGACTGCCATTTCGGTTCGCCCCCGGCGGTCCGGAGCCCTCCCGTGGCCGAAAAAATCCTCATCATCGACGACGACCTCGACACCCTCAAGCTAGTGGGTCTGATGCTCGAGCGTCAGGGCTACGACATCGCGGTCGCCAGCAACGGCACCCTCGGCTTGTCCAAAGCCACCACGGAAGTCCCTGAACTCATTCTGCTTGACGTCATGATGCCGGACATGGACGGATACGAGGTGACTCGCCGTATCCGGAGTGACCCGGCGCTGGCCCACATTCCCATCATCATGTTCACGGCCAAGACGATGGTGGACGACAAGGTCGCCGGGTTCGAAGCAGGCGTGGATGACTACCTGACCAAGCCCACCCACCCGGCGGAATTGACGGCCCACGTCAAGGCCGTCCTCGCCCGAACCGCCCAGGCGCGGGTGACTCCGGCAGACCGGGCCAAGACCATTGGCTTCCTGGGCGCGCGCGGGGGCGTGGGCACGACCACTCTGGCTTTGAACGTCGGCGTTGTCTTGCACGAAAAAGGGCAGGACGTGATCGTCGCCGAGATCAACCCGGGCCGTGGATCGATTTCCCTCATGCTGAACATGCCCGACGCGTCCGGCCTCGGCAACCTGCTCACCCGATCGCTCAAGGATATCCATCTGCGGTCGGTCGAATCCGAGGTCGAGAACCACAAGACGGGCCTGCGTCTTCTCTTGGCCTCGTTTCGGGGAAAAGAAGCCGAGCTCGAACCGGCCATCCCCCAGATGGAAGCTCTCGTGAGCAATCTCGCCTCGATGTGCACGGTTCTGGTCTTGGATTTGGGATCTGGCCTGCGTCCCCACGTGAAAGCGCTGGCTTCGCAACTGGATCGACTGGTCGTCGTCGTCGAGCCGATCTACCCCTCGAGCATGATCGGTCGCACCGTCATCGAAGAATTGGAAGCCAGTGGCGTACCCCGGCATAAGATCAGCCTCGCCTTGGTCACGAGAGAGCGCACCAGCCTGCAGATCCCATGGCGCCAACTCGAAGCCGACCTGGGAGTCGAGCTTGCGGGCATCCTGTCGCCTGCGCCGGAACATGCCCATCAGGCCGCTCAAGGAGGATCGCCTCTGGTGATCCTTCACGCCCAAAGCCTCGTGAGTGACCAAGTTCACAAACTCACCGACCACCTCGCCAACCAACTCCAGATTGGTTCCTGAAGGCCGGAAGGCTCGCTTGGCCACCCGGCTGGAGCGAGCCGCTCGTCTTGTCCACGAATCCCATCGGTGTGTGGCTCTCACCGGCGCGGGAATCTCCACACCTTCGGGCGTGCCCGACTTCCGCTCGACTTCCGGCTTGTGGCGCGATCACGATCCCCTCGAGGTGGCTTCGCAGGAAGCATTCCGTCATCATCCAGACCAATTCTTCGACTGGGTTCGACCGTTGGCGGCCGCAATCCTGCATGCCGAGCCCAACTCCGCGCATTACAGCTTGGCCCGACTGGAGCAGGCCCGCCGCCTGGCCGGGATCGTGACGCAGAACATCGACGGATTACACCGACGCGCCGGTTCGACGCGGGTGTGCGAAATCCATGGGAATCTCCGCCGCGCCACCTGTGTGCGCTGCTTCCACCACGTCGAGGCCGAGTCGAGGATCCATGCGTTCGTAGCCTCGGGCGCCGCACCGCGATGCGACGACTGCGGGGGCGTCCTTAAACCCGACGTGGTCCTATTCGGAGAGGCCCTGCCTCATAGCGCCGTGAAGGAAGCTGAGTCGCTGTTCGCGAATGCCGACCTCGTTCTTGTCGTGGGCTCGTCTCTCGAGGTGTATCCCGCCGCGGCGCTCCCCCTTCCGGCTCTTCGAGGCGGGGCGCGGATGATCATCGTCAATCGTGGTTCGACTTATTTGGACGACGAGGCCGACGTGGTCTTGACGGGGGATGCAGCCGAACTTCTCCCGGCTCTGGCGGATGAGGTGCTCGGTGCCAGACCCTAGGAGCCAGACGGCCCGGGATCGTTCCGCGATTCGCAACTATCCCCTCCTGCTGCGCAGATATGGCAGGTTGCTCGAGATCATTTCCGAACTCGTCTCGACCCACGACATCGACAGCCTGCTGCGGCACGTTGTGGACGCGGCGGTCGAGCTCACCCAATGCGAGGCCGCCTCGCTCCTGCTCTACGATCCCAAGACCCAACATCTCTATTTCGAGGCCGCGACCGGCGGCATGGTGACGGACCTAGGCCGGGCGGCGGTCCCGGCCGAAAACAGCATCGCCGGCTGGGTCTTCACCCATCGCGCACCTTTGCTCGTGGACGACGCCATGGCGGATCCGAGGTTCTTCCGAGAAGTCGATCTGATTACCGCCTTCCAAACACGATCCGTGCTCGCAGTCCCCCTCCTCTACAAGGAAGACCCGTTGGGGGTGATCGAAGCCGTCAACAAGAAGGAGGGCGCGTTTTCGGAAGAGGATGTCCGGATCCTGCAGACGTTGGCCGCCCAATCCGCGATTGCTATCGAGAACAGCCGCCTGTTCCAGCAAAACGACCTTATCGCGGAGATGGTGCATGAGCTTCGGACTCCGCTCTCGGCCCTGACGGCCGCCACGCATCTTCTGCAGCGGTCTGACTTGCCCGCAGATCAGCGGCAGAGTTTGGCAGGGACCATCTATGGTGAGGTGCGGCGGCTCAACGAAATGACCACCGACTTCCTTGAGCTCGCCCGACTCGAGTCAGGTCGGGTCCGATTCGTGCGCGAGCCGGTCCACCTCGGCGGCCTCGTGGGGGAAGTTCTGGAGTTGGTCCGGATTCAAGCGGAAGCCGAAGGGGTTCAGATCGTAAGCGAGCTGGATACGAGCTTGGCGCCCGTCTCCGGGGACCGGAATCGCTTGAAGCAGGTCCTTCTCAACCTCCTGACCAATGCGATCAAGTACAACCAGCGGGAAGGAAAGGTCTTCATCCGGCTTACACGAGTCGATGATCGTGTGGAATTGGCCGTCCAGGACACCGGGCGCGGCATCCCGCACGAAAGCCTGCCTCATATCTTCGAGCGCTTTTACCGTGTGCCCGAACGCGAGGGTCGTGTCGGCGGGACGGGGCTGGGTCTGGCGATCGCAAAGCGAATCGTCGAGAGTCACCAAGGAGATCTTCGGGTTGAGAGCGAGACGGGGCAAGGGAGCACGTTCACGGTTTCCCTGCCTCGGGTTGCCTCCGGACCGGAAACGCGCCCCCCGGGCGGACGCTAGCCTCTTCGTCCGAACTGGCGCTCCAAGGTCTCGACCGACAAGTGAATCATCGTCGGCCGGCCGTGCGGGCAGGTTCGCGGAGACGCGCACGCCTCCAACGTCCGCAACAGCTCCGCCTGTTCGGCGAGCGAAAGCACCTGCCCGGCCTTCACAGCCGCGCGCTTGCACACCCGGGCTGCCAGACGTGCCTCAACCTCCGCGCCCAGCGGGGTTTCATCTTCCTCGAAGTCCTCGACCACGGAGCGGAGGGCCGCGGCCGGGTCCAGTCCCCCGAGCAGCGCGGGCACCGCCCGGACGAGAAACGTCGTGCCCCCAAAACTCTCCAGGTCAAACCCGAGCGCGCCCAGGGTCCCAAGCTGAGAGTTCAATAGCGACGCGTGAGGAGCGGCGAGTTCGACGTGGGCCGCCTCCAACAGGGCCTGGGAGGCGACACCTCCGGCACGAACGGACTCCATCATGCCTTCAAAAAGAACCCGTTCGTGAGCCGCATGCTGATCGATCAAGTAGAGACCATCCGGCCCTTCCGCGACCAGATACGCTGACCCGACTTGGCCCACTAGACGCAAGAGAGGGATCTCTCCCGGGGGAATCAGAACGTGCTGCGTCGGGTCCGCGATCGGGCCGACGGCGGAGGCCGCCGCCCTCGCCTCCCAGGTCGAACCGCCCCCGGGCAGCGGATCGCTGCGCGTCTCCGTCCACGTTCGTGGCCGGGCCAGGTCGAGGTCCACGTCGTGGGGTCCCTGACGCAGCAGGGTCGCCCTGACCACTCGCTGCACCAGGGCGAAGACTTTCTCCGGATCCCTCAGTCGTATTTCGGTCTTCGCCGGATGCACGTTCACGTCCACGTGATCGGGTGGCACGTGCAGGTGAATCACCGCCATCGGAAAGCGCCCCACCATCAGAAGCGACCGATAGGCCTGCGTGACGGCGGTCGTCAGACCCGCATCTTGTATCCATCGTCCGTTCACGAACAGCGTGATCTCGCGGCGGTTGGACCGGTGAACGCTGAGCGGGCTGACAAATCCTTCGACGGTGATCCCGCCCGATTCCGTTTCCGGCAAGGGGAGGAATTGGCGCGCCAGGTCCGTCCCAACGACGGCGCCCAACGCCTCACGACGGTCCCCCCTGCCCGTCGTCTCCAGGACGGTCTTCCCCTCCAGGATCAAACGAAAACGGACATCGGGATAAGCAAGGGCATAGCGGGCGACCAGGGTCTGGATCCGTCGACGCTCGGTCTCATCCGAGCGCAGGAACTTGCGCCGCGCCGGGACATTGAAGAAGAGATCCCGAACCCGCACGGCGGTCCCAGGCGGCGCGCCCGCCGGTCGAATGACCGGAGCGGACCCAGGTTCCATGACCAGCCGGGTGGCGATCGGCTCCAACCCCTCCCGGCTCACCAATTCCATGCGCGAGACGGCGGCCATTGAAGCCAGGGCCTCTCCTCGGAACCCCAGTGTGTGAATGTCCCCCAGGTCCTCCGCAGTCCGGACCTTGGATGTGGCATGTCGGGTCGCGGCCAGAGCGATCTCGGCGGCGGGGATCCCCGTGCCATCGTCGGCCACCTCGATCGACGTCCCGGGCGCTCCTTCGATCTTGACCTCGATGTGATGGGCGGCCGCGTCCAGGGAGTTCTCGATTAGCTCTTTCACCACCGAGACGGGACGTTCCACCACTTCGCCGGCTGCGATCAGAGAAGAGACATCTTCGGAGAGGAGGGCGATGGGCATTCGATGGGTTCCGAGACGCGCCATTATAGGCGGTCCGTTTGACAGTCCGGCGCGCGGCGCCCTATACTGACGGCATGAATCTCGGCACGATTGCAGCCCTCACCGGGATCCTTCTCAGCTTCGCCCTTGCATACCTGCGCCTCCCGTCTCGCCCAAGGAGGTGGATCGTGATCCTGCTTGGCATTCCCGGCTCCATTTTCCTGTGCCGATGGACGACTTTCCGCGGAACCTGGGCCGAAGCCGTGATCTCCTTTGTGGCCAGCCTGCTCATCCTGTGGATATGGTGGTCGCGGTGGGGCCGGCTTCTGCCGGCGCCGCATGCGGGCAACATCCGGGTCTGGACGAAGGAGGACCCTTTTTGACGTCGGTCGAGGTCCTCTTCCTCGACGTGGACGACACCCTCTATCCCCGCACGAATGGTTTGTGGCAGGCCATCGGTGAACGGATCCTCGGATATCTCACCGACCGCGTGGGCTTAACGTCCGCCGAAGCCGAGCGAGTTCGGGCTTCGTACCTGGAGCGCTATGGGACGACGCTGAGTGGGCTCATTCGCCATCACGGCGTGGACCCCCTTGACTACCTGCGTGTGGTCCACAATCTTCCCCTGCGTGAGTACCTCTCGCCCGACCCACGCCTTCGCTGCCTCCTGGAGGGGATCTCATCCCGCAAAGTCATCTTCACGAACGCCCACCGAGAACATGTGGAGCGGGTCCTGGCCTGCCTTGAGGTCGAGGACACGATCGACCAGATCGTGGATTTGTTGGCCCTGCGCATGTTCAACAAGCCGGATCCGAACGCGTATCGGATCGTCCTGGAGCTTGCCGGGGACCCGGACCCGGTGCGCTGCGGGATGGTGGATGACCGCCTTCGCAACTTGCTGCCCGCATCCCGGCTGGGTGTGTACACCGTCCTCGTAGGGCCTTTGAGCGAAGCCGAAGGGGTGGATGCCAGGATCGAGCAGATTTATGACCTGCCAAGGGTCCTCCCCACTCCCTGAACGGGGTGTGATCCGCACGGCCTTCTCTGGCGGCTCTCCTAAATAATCCCCTCGATGTCTCAAGTTTTCATCCTCCTCTTATCTGATTGTGGTACCGTGGCCAAGGGAGAATCCTCACGGAGGACATCCACGATGGTCGCCGATCGCCGCATCCGATGGACTTTGGGTTGTTTATTGGCCGCCGTTCTGCTGGGGGGAACGTTCCTCCTCGGGACGGTGGCTGGGAACCGCCTCGCGACCGCCAACCCGGCCGCCCCGACTCTGCCCGGTCCCCTAGGTCAAGTCACGGTCGAGGGGGGGACGGATTCCGCGCCGACACCCGGCGCGCCGCAGGATCGTGACACCTTGTTCGCTCCGTTCTGGCAAGCATGGGAGATTGTGCACGATCAATTCGTCGATCAGCCGGTCGATGATGTCTCGCTCATGCGCGGCTCGATCCAGGGAATGTTGGATGCCCTGGGGGACCAACACACTTTTTACATGGACCCATCCGAATACGAACAGTCGAACATCCCTCTCAACGGGGACTATGAAGGCATCGGTGCGTGGGTGGATCCGGACACGGAATTCCTGACGATCGTTTCCCCCATGGAGGGCTCTCCCGCGGAACGGGCAGGTCTCAAGCCCGGCGACCAGATCATCGCGGTCGACGGGGAGGACATGACGGGCGTGGACGGCAACCTGGTGATTCGTCGTGTCCTGGGCCCCGCCGGCACGCAGGTCCACCTGACGGTGCGGCGGGAAGGGGAGAGCGATGCCTTAGAGTTCGTCCTGACCCGTGAGCGGATTGTGGTCACTTCGGTCGAGAGCCGAATGTTGCCGGGTAACGTCGCCTATGTACGCCTGCTCACGTTCGGCGACGAGACGACCCCGGCCCTGCGCAGCGCCTTGGATACGCTGATGGCAGAGGAACCGGTCGGCCTGATCCTGGATCTGCGCGCAAATGGCGGCGGGTACTTGCACACTGCCGTCGAGGTGGCGTCCGAGTTCATCGGAGAAGGACCGATTCTCTTCGAGCTATTCGCGAATGGTTCGGAACAGGCGTATCCGGCCGAGCCCGGCGGCCGGGCATTGGAGGTTCCTATGATTGTCCTTGTCGACGGCGGGACGGCCTCGGCATCCGAGATTGTGGCCGGGGCGATCCAGGATACTCAGCGTGGCCAGTTGGTGGGGGAGACCTCGTTTGGAAAAGGCTCCGTCCAAGTCTGGATTCCGCTACAGGGAGACGGCGGCGCCGTTCGGGTCACCACCGCGCGCTGGTACACTCCCCTCCACCGCATCATCCATGGAATTGGACTGACTCCGGATGTCGTCGTCCCGGCTCCAGAAGATGGGTTGTCGGAGGTCGACCCGGCGCTCGACCGAGCTCTGGACCTCTTGACTCACCCATCTCCCTAGGAACACGAGGAGGGTACGGCCATGTTCTATGGCTCTTCGTACTGGGTATTCATGTTGCCGGCTATCCTGGTTGTGCTCCTCGCCCAGCTCTGGGTGTCGTCCACGTACCGGAAGTGGGGCAAGGTCCAGAATTCTGCCGGGGTCACAGGCGGGCAGGCTGCCGAGCGTCTCTTGCGCAACAGCGGCCTTTCGGATGTGCGTTTCGAGGCGATTCCCGGTCAGCTCACGGACCATTACGATCCGAGGTCCCGAAGCCTTCGACTCTCCGCGCAGGTGGCCGAAGGTGCCTCGGTGGCTTCCCTCGCGATCGCAGCGCATGAGATCGGACATGCCATCCAGGACCAGCAGGGCTACCTGCCCATGAAATTGCGGTCCGCAATTGTCCCGGCGGTCGGGATTGGATCCAACCTGGGATGGATTCTCCTCATCATCGGCTTGCTTCTACGCAGCCCGGAATTAGCCGGACTGGGCCTGGTTGCGTTTTCCCTGGGCGCGGTCTTCGCCTTCGCCACACTGCCCGTCGAGCTCAACGCCTCGGCCCGCGCGCGGGAGCTGCTTTCGACATCGGGCCTGGTCCAGACGGAAGAAGAGAAGTCCGGCGTTCGGGCGGTCCTGTCGGCCGCCGCCTTCACGTACGTGGCGGCTCTTGCCGCGGCTGTCCTCCAGCTCCTGTACTACGGGACGATGGTCGCCGGAATGGGCGGCCGGCGCCGCCGCTGAGCCCTTCCATTCGCTACGCGTCGATGGGATGAGCGCCGCGCCCCGACCTGGGGCGCGGTTTCGTTTCTCGACGGCCTCAGCCCGGTGCTACAATGCGAACGGATCGCCGCGAGCCGCCGCGATCCACCCCCGCCTCGAACTCGGAGGGTCCGCGTGTCGGCCCGAAGCGTACGACTCGAGTATCCACCGTCGCTCCTGGGCCGGCCTGTGATCCAGGACCTCGTCCGACGCTTCGACTTGGCCGTAAACATCCTTCAGGCCCAAATCAGTATGGAAGAGGGTTGGATCGAGGTCCACCTCACCGGCGAGGAATCCGAAATCGCCCGCGCCGTGGAATGGCTGGCGGTGCAGGGGCTGCGAGTGGAGCCCATGCCATGACCAACTTGGATCCGTCGCAGATCGACCCCACGCTGGAGAGAATCCGGGCCGCCCTGGAAGCCGGCAGGCTGGAGGAGGCCATGCAGGAATTGGCCCGCCTTCGTCCGGCCGATCGAGCGGAGGCATTCTCCGACCTCACCGACTCGGATCAGGCGTCCTTGCTGCCCCGATTTCCGATCCCGGCCGCGGCGGATTTGCTGACGGAGCTGCAGGAAGATGACGCAGCGGACGCCGCGGAGAATCTGAGCTCCGACCGCCTGGCCGACGTCCTCGACGAAATGCCACCGGACGACGCGGCGGACATCATCGGAGACCTTCCGCCGGATCGGGCCGCCGAGGTCCTGGCCTCGATGGAAGATGCCGAAGAGGTGTTCCCGCTGCTCGGCCATCCGGACGAATCCGCCGGCGGGCTGATGACGACGGACTACATCGCCCTGCGCCGCCATACAACGGCGACCCAGGCGATCGATTTCTTACGTCAGACCGGCCCCGCCTCCACCACACCGTATTACCTGTACGCCGTCGACCGGGACCGCAAACTGATCGGCGTCGTGGGCTTGCGTGACCTCGTCGCCGCCGCGCCCGACGCCACGGTCGAAACCATCATGAAGCGGGACGTCATCCGCGCCACAACCTCGACGGATCAGGAAGAGGTCGCCCGGCTGATGACTCGATACAACGTGGCCGCCGTTCCCGTCGTGGACGATCAGGGCGTTCTGAAGGGCGTGGTCACATATGAAGATGTCTTGGACGTCCTGGTCAAAGAGGCGACCGAGGACTTGTATCGGCTCTCCAACGTTTCCGATGCAGACCTGACGATCCACAGCCCGGTCCACATCTCGGTGCGTCGCCGCCTGCCGTGGTTGCTGATCAACCTGCTCACGGCCCTCTTTGCCTCGTGGGTGATCTCTCGCTTCGAGAGCACGATCGCTCGGGTCGCGATCCTGGCCGCGTTTCAATCCGTCGTGGCCGGGATGGGTGGAAACGCCGCGACCCAAACCCTGGCGATCATGGTCCGCTCGATCGCCCTCGGCCACGTCCGTCTGAGGGATGCCGCAAGTCCCCTCCTGAGGGAGTTGGCAACCGGCTTGATCAACGGAATCGTGGTCGGGGTCGCTGCCGGCCTGGGCCTGTACCTATGGAAAGGGAATCCGTGGTTAGGCATGATCCTCGGGCTTGCCGTTGTGGGCAACCTCGTCGTTGCCGGACTCGTCGGCGCTTTCGTCCCGCTTGCCCTCAAATCCGTCCGGCTCGATCCCGCTCTGGCTTCCTCAGTGATTGTGACAACTTTCACAGATGTCATAGGATTCGCCCTCTTCCTCGGCCTTGCCACCGCGTTTTTGCCCCGGCTCGGTTGAGAGGCGCGTAAGGCAACGCGATATCCGTTTGCCCCCGAAGCCACTACCGAACCCCGCTGCCCAAAGACCTTGGACGGCGCGAATTCTGTACTCGCTCATGCGCGTCTTCTTCGAGCTTCTCTATACGAGGTTGGCCTGGACCTATGACTTCGTCGCTTGGACGAGTTCGATGGGTCAGTGGCATTCCTGGCGGCGGACGGCCCTCGAGGATTTGCCTGAGGGCCGCGTCCTCGAACTCGGACACGGCCCCGGTCATCTCCTGGTGGACCTGCAGCGGACGCGCGCCTCCGTGTACGGGATCGACCGGTCCCGGCAGATGTCGCGACGGGCATGGCGACGTCTGCGCGTTGCCGGATCGCACGCCGGAATCGCCCGGGCATCCGCGTTCGAGCTCCCCTTCGCACGCCGCAGCTTCGCCTCGATCGTTTCCACCTTCCCCACGGAATACATCCTCGACCCTAGAACGGTTCGCGAGGTGGCCCGGGTCCTAGCGCCGGGAGGGCTGATGGTCGTCATCCCCGTGGCGGCGATCACCGGGCCGGGGATCTTCGATCGGTCTGCGGGATGGCTGAATCGCCTGACCGGTCAATCGGACACTGCGGGCGAACGGTGGATCGCGCCTTGGCGGGAAGGGCCCTTCGACGTGGAAGTCGAGCACATCGTTCTCCCACGCTCTCGGGTGTGGAGGATTCGCGCTCGCCGCAGGTGATTGTCACACCCGCTGTGGCGTCCTACAATGAGCGCTCGGTGGAGCCCGAACCTGTGGATGTCACCCACGCCGGCGATCTGGCGCTGCTCGTCGAAGGCGAACGCAAGCGGTTCTTGTTTCAACTCCAGACCGAAGGCGCTCTCCATACTCACCGGGGAACCTTGCAGCACGGGGAGATGATTGGCGTCCCGTGGGGTAGCCGGGTCACCAGCCATCTCGGCCGCGGATTTGTCCTCCTTCAGCCCACGATTTACGACCTCCTGCTCTACATTCGACGCCAGTCCCAAATCGTTTTTCCCAAAGACATCGGCTACCTCCTTCTCCGTCTTTCTATCGGCCCCGGGCGACGTGTGGCCGAGGCGGGCGCCGGCTCGGGGGCGATGACGACGGCGCTAGCGTGGGCGGTGGGCCCGACCGGAGCGGTCTACTCGTACGACCGTCGCGCCGACATGCTCTCCCTGGCGTCGCGCAATCTCGATCGTGTGGGGCTGAGCTCCCAGGTGCATTTTCACGAGCGGGACATCCAGGAGGGTTTCCTCGAAACGGGCCTGGATGCCGTGTTCCTGGACGTACCGGAGCCGCAGCACTATCTCCACCAGGTGCGGTCCGCGCTGCGTGAGGGCGGTACATTCGGAGCGATCGTGCCCACCGCAAACCAGGTCTCCTCGCTTGTCGAATCGCTTCGGCAGCACACGTTCGGATTCCTGGAAGTGAGCGAGATCCTCCTGCGGACGTACAAGACCATCCCGGCTCGAATTCGTCCTGATGATCGCATGGTGGCTCACACCGGGTATCTGATCTTTGCCCGTCCATTGCAAGAGCCGGAAGCCGAGCCCGGCATCCGCCCGGAACACGTCATGGCGGAGCGGAACGAACCGCCGGACGAAGAGTTCGTCCAAGAATAGGGAAGCGCCATCATGTTTCGTCGCCGACGAGCTCGAGCCGGGAGGGCCTTGCGACGCATGTTGCGGGGCGGGCCGTTGCTCCGGCCCGCGGGGCGGGCGGCGATGATTCGGATCCGCCATGCCCACATGGCCTTCGCGCATGGGGACTTCGAGTCAGCCGCGAGGGATATGGAATGGCTCGCCGAGGAGGCCGAAGACCAAGGTCACCCGAGGGCGGCGGTGCTTCATCTGCAATCCGGCGCGTCCTGGTTCCGGGCGGGGATGCCTGAGCCGGCGCGGGTCCAAATCGAGGCCGGCTTTCGACTCCTCTCTGGTGATTACGCGGGCGAGAGGGCCGTCCTGCTCGCGTCCAGGCTGGCCAGGGATCTGGAGACCTGGGGGCTTCCCGATGCGGCTGCGTACGTTCGCGGATTGGCGTACGTCCCATCGGGAGCCCATGCCCTGTCCTCGCCTCGGGAATCCGGACCTCAAGGTCGCCTTCCCACACACTGTCCTCAATGCGGCGGCAGCGTCCACCCTGGCGAAGTGGAATGGGCCGACGATCGAACCGCGATCTGCGACTACTGTGGCAGCCCAATCCAGGCCTCAGGCTGAAACTTCAGGGGCCGATCTTCCCCTACGTCTGACGACCTATCTGGGTCAGCGCGCGCCCCAGGTCGTTGCGGAGTGGCAGGCCCATCCCGCGGCGGTCCTCATCCCGCTCTATCGAGACTCAGGGGAATGGAAGGTCCTCTTTACACGGCGGACGGACTCCGTGGATGCCCATCCCGGGCAGGTTTCCTTTCCTGGGGGTCGCCTCGAACCCTCCGACCGGGATGCTCGCCAAGGGGCGCTTCGCGAAGCGCAGGAGGAAATCGGCATTCGGCCGGAGGATGTTTCGATCCTCGGTGTCCTGGACTCCCTGCTGACGGTGACCCAGTTTCTTGTTTCGCCTGTGGTGGCCACGATCCCGTGGCCCTACCCCCTGACGCTGAACTCGGACGAAGTGGCTTCCGCCTTCGGCGTCCCCGTGAGTTGGCTTGCCGATCCGGTGCACGTCGAGGCGCGTGAGCGCCCCGTCCCGATGCTTGGGCGATCCCCGATCGTGTACTACTTTCGACCATTTGAGGGAGAGGTGATTTGGGGGGTCACCGCCCGGATTACGCTGCAGCTCATCCAAGCCCTGCGCGAATCCGCCCCTTAAAACAAAAGCGGAGCGGGACCACCCCGCTCCGCTTTAGTGAAGGACCGTTACTCCGATTCCTCAGGGGGAATTTCCTCTTCCTTCTTCCGCCGCTCGATGAGCTCAGGCTCGACCGCGACCGGAGCCGCCTCTGCTGGCTTCACTTCTTCCACCTCTTCTGCCGCGGCGTAGATGACGCGGGCGACCACCTCGTTCGGTTCGGTGAGAACCGTGACCGCTTGGCTAAGCATGAGGTCGCCGACCGTAATGGTGTCCCCAATCGCGACGAGCCTTTCCAATTCCACCGTCAGCCGTTCCGGCAAGTCCGCCGGTAAGGCTTCGACCTCGATTTCCGAGACGCCGGACACGAGCACGCCTCCTAGAGAGACCACGGCCGGAGCATCGCCGATGAGCTCGACGGGAACGCGTGCGCGAATGGCGATGTCCAGTGAAACCTTGAGGAAGTCGACGTGGCGAAGGTCATGCCGAATGAAGTCACGCTGGATCTCGCGCACGAGGACCTTGTGGACCTCTCCGTTGAGCTCGAGGTCAAACAAGGTGGTCCCGCTGGCCCGGGCGAGAATCTTCGAGGCCTCGCGGCCGTCGAGCTCGATCGCCGTGGGCTCCACGCCCCTGCCATAGAGGACGGCCGGCAATCGGCCTGCCCGGCGGAGGGCCCGCGTCTGCTTGCCTCGAATGGTCCGAGTCGTCGCGCTGAGAGAATGGGATGGCATCGTTTCTCCTCGAAGGCGCCTCTTCCCCGGGCGGGCCTCTTCGCCTTCGGATCGATTAAGGTGATTCGTCTCGCGGTGGACGCCCGAACCGGGCCAGCCAACTACCCACGAGCAATACCACGCCTACGGCAAGGCCCGCAGTGAGTCCGGCGAGCATCGCCCCCGTCGTGTCGAGCACTGTGTGGACGGGACCTTTCACCTCACGTGCGAGAAGGACCACGCTCGATCCTTCCTGAATCTCGACTCGGCCTCCCACGGTGAGGAGGGAGCGGGATCCCGCGAGGAGAACGTCCTCCCCAATCGCTGCCCCGATTCCCCCCGAATCGACCGAGATCACATTTCCGCGCGCCACCAGGATCCCAGATTGGTGCGCACCGACCGCGTCGGCCGTGACCTGGATGGCGCCCCCCTGGTGGATCTCCACCTCCCCCGCCACAATCAGGTTGGCGCCCCCCTGGTGGATCCGCACGACCTCAGCCTCGACCGATTCGATCGGCCCGCCGCTCAGGTTCACAACATCGGCTTCGACCGGTTCCGGGTCGGGGGCCCCTGACGGGTCGTCCATCGAACCCTCCACGGGTCATCGCAGATGGCGATTCTACCGGCCGGCAGTAGGTCCGTCAACCGGAGCGGATTTGTTGCTCCCTACTCGGCTGCATGTTAGACTGACCGATTGCCTCGCCTGCAAGGCGGTGGGATTCGGTGCGACCCCAATCGGGCTTGCTCTTGGGATTGCTCTTGTACACCAACGTCGGGCCTCCGGCAGCCGAGGATCTGCAGGTGCCGGGCTATGCCGAGATCACGGCGCCGGCGACGGGTCAGGTGGTGTCCGGGATCGTGACGATTGAGGGGACGGCGGCCCACCCGGAGTTCCGTCGATACGACCTCGCGTTCGCTTTTCCGAACGACCCTACCGACACCTGGTTCCACATCGCGGAAGCGGTCGAAACGGCCGTCCATGACAGCCGACTGGGGGTCTGGGACACATCCGCGATCACCGAAGGCGAGTATGACCTGCGGCTTCGAGTGTGGACCTCCTCCGGCGAGCCCCTCATCGCTGGTGTAACCCGAATTCGCGTCAGTCGGGCCGGCCCTGCCCCGAGCGCCACAACGGCAGCCGGCCTGGGTTCGGCAACTCCGGACCCGACTGCGACCGTCGCCGATCAAGGGCCCACACCACTCCCTACTCACGAGGCGCCGCCCACTCCACCCGCCCGGATAGGCCGATCGCAAATCGCCTTTGGCCTCGGCGCGATCGCGGCGATCACGCTGTTGGGTGCCTGGGCCATCTACGGCCGCCTCCGGCACGGGTATCAAAGAGGTCCCGGGGGACGGCGCTCCCGCCGCCGCTTGCGCACGCCGGGAGGGCCGCGCCGATGATCGACCACAACGTCGACGGTCCTGTTTTGATCGTCGGTCTCGGGAATCCAGGCAGGGAGTACCACCAGAACCGGCACAACGCGGGAGCGATGGCCGTCGACCGTTTGGCCCGCGTGCTCGGGGTTTCGTTCCGTCGTCGCGTCGGTCTTTCGCTTGTGACCGAGGCGCGTCGCAACAATCGAGATATCACGCTGGCCAAGCCCACGCTGTACATGAATGAGTCAGGGCGGGCGGTGGCCTCTCTCATACGCTCTTCCCGCGTCGACCTTTCGTCCCTGCTGGTCATCTGCGATGACCTGGATTTGCCATTGGGCCGAATCCGGCTGCGCCCCGAGGGAGGTTCCGCGGGCCACCGGGGACTCGCCTCGATCATCGAGGTGTTGGGAACGACCTCGTTCGCCCGACTTCGCATCGGGATCGGCCGACCGGCTGGCTCGATGGACCCGGCGGATTTCGTCCTCGAGGACTTCCTTGACGATGAGCTGACGATCGTGGGGGACGCGCTCGACCGGGCCGTGATGTGTGTCGAGGAGGTCCTGGACGACGGAGTCGCGGCCGCCATGAACGCGCACAACGGTCCCGCCCAAGAGTGAATCTCGCTCCCGTCACCTCCCTCATCCGTTCGATGCCTGCATACCGGGCCGCGCTCGAACGTGCACGGTTCGATTCGGATGCGTCGAGCCTCGGGCTGCTTCGGCCCGCCCGGCTGCCCGTGGCCGCGAGCCTGGCCGAGGATCTCCCGGGCCCAATCGTAATTCTGGTCTCCAAGGCGGACCGATGGCTAGTTTGGACGGAGGAGTTGGTGAGCTGGAATCCGGGCTTACACCTCCTCCCCTTCCCCGAGCCCAATCCGCTTTTCTACGACCCGGCGACCTGGGGCCCCAGGACCATCCGGCAGCGCCTCCAGGTGCTCGCCGCCCTGACAGGTGAGCGGGACGCCTCCATCCGGTCCGCGTCGGGTCAGGGTCCTCGAGTGGTTCTGGCGACAGCTCGGGCGGCGATGACCCGAACCCTGCCGCCTGAGGAATTCCGTTCCTATCAGACCACCCTCTCGCAAGGCCAACTCATGAATCTCCAGGACCAGGCGATGTCTCTCATGGGGATTGGGTATCAGCCCTCCTCCCTTGTTGTCGAGCCCGGGCAGATGAGTCGGCGCGGGGGGATCCTGGACGTATGGCCGCCTGCCGAGTCGGCGCCCATCCGAATCGAATTGGAAGGCGAGCGGATCGAGACCCTGCGCGGATTCGACCCGGAGTCCCAGCGCTCGACCGAGCCGATCGAGAGCGTGGCTATAACGCCGGCGAGGGAGGGCCTGCCCCTCCACTGGGATCCGCGATGGGTCGCGGGCGAAGCTGGAGACCCCCCGTCCCCGGAAGAGCTGGCGCGGCTGGAGTTCTACTTGCCGAAGATGAGGGGATCGACTTCGGGGCTTCTGGACTACCTACCCAAGGAAAGCTGGGTGTTCTTCGATCACCGCAGTAATTGGGAGGAAACGGTCCTTGAAATCGAGGAGCAAGCCGCGCTCCTGCGTCGGGAACAGGTTGCGGCTGGGGCGATTGAGGAGGACTTCCCGGTCCCATATCTTTCCTTATCGGAGCTCACCGAGAGCCTCGGCTCGCTTCACTCTCTGGATCTTGGGTCCGCGGGCCCCGAGGAACGGGTCGCAGAAGATTTGGGGAGCCGATTCAGCCCCGGTCCTCGATTCGGAGGCCAGATCCGGAAAGCACTCGAGATGGTCTCGGCCCGACGCCTCGAGCACGATCGAGTCGTGGTCGTAAGTCGCCAGGCCGACCGCCTCCACGAGCTATGGGAACGGGACGAACCCGAAGGGGGCCCAAATGAACCCTTCCCGGATACGGTCCTCCCTGGGGATGTCCACATTCTCACCGGCGCGCTGACCGAGGGTTGGGAGTTGGACCTCGGCATGGACGGCCGGGTTCACCTGCTTACGGATGCCGAGATCTTCGGCTGGGTCAAGCCCCGCTCAAGGTCTCGGCCCCTAACGGCTGGCGCGGCGCCCGAGACCGCGTACGCCGACTTCAAGCCTGGAGATTGGGTAGTCCACGTGGACCATGGGATCGCGCGTTTCGGGGGCTTGGTCGCCCGCAAACTGGACGACCTGCCGCGGGAGTTCCTTCAGCTCCTGTACGCCGAAGGGGATGAGCTCTTCGTCCCCATCCATCAAGCCGACCGGGTCATGCGATATCTCGGCGCGGACAGCCTTCCCCCTTCCCCTTCCCGATTGGGGAACGCGGAGTGGGAACGGGCGAAGAATTATGCTCGCGTGGCTGTGGAGGAGATCGCGCGCGAACTCCTGGCTTTGTATGCGCGACGCCAGGCGGTGACCGGACACGCCTTTAGCCAGGATGGGAACTGGCAACGTGAGCTCGAGGCTTCGTTCCCCTACGAAGAGACGGAAGACCAACTGCGGGCTCTCGAGGCGATCAAGCGAGATATGGAGGCCCCGCGGCCGATGGATCGCTTGATCTGTGGTGACGCCGGGTATGGCAAGACCGAAGTCGCGCTTCGTGCAGCCTTCAAAGCGGTTCTCGATGGAAAGCAAGTCGCGGTCCTGGTTCCCACGACCGTCCTGGCGCAGCAGCATGACCGGACGTTCCGACAGCGGCTGGCTCCGTTCCCGGTCGAAGTGGAGATGCTCTCCCGCTTCCGAACGGGCCCCGAGACCGAAATGGTCTTGGAGCGACTCGAGCGTGGCGAGGTGGATATTGTGATTGGCACCCACCGTCTCCTGCAGAAGGACGTTCGGTTCCATGACCTCGGGCTGGCCATTGTCGATGAAGAGCAGCGTTTTGGCGTGGCGCACAAGGAGACCCTCAAGCAGATGCGGACGGAGGTCGATGTCTTGACCCTGACGGCCACACCCATCCCGCGCACGCTGTATATGGCGCTGACGGGTGCCCGCGACATTTCGACGATCAACACGCCGCCCGAGGAACGGCTTTCGGTGGTTACGCATGTGGGTCCACACGACCCTCGCATGGTGCGTCAGGCGCTCCTACGGGAGCTGGATCGGGGCGGCCAGGTCTTCTATGTCCACAACCGGGTTCAGACGATCGATGCCGCCTTGCAACGTCTGGCGCGCCTCGTGCCCGAGGCACGCTTGGGCGTGGCGCACGGCCAGATGCCGGAAGAAGAACTGGAGCGAGTGATGGAGCGCTTCAGCTCAGGTGAGCTGGACGTCCTCGTCAGCACTTCCATCATCGAATCCGGTCTGGATATCCCGAACTCCAATACGCTGATCGTCGAGGGTGCGGATACGTTTGGCCTGGCTCAGCTCTACCAACTGCGGGGACGCGTGGGACGATCAGCGGCACGGGGCTACGCCTACTTCTTTCGCCACCCTCGTTTCCGCGCCAGCCCGGAAGGACTCGAGCGCTTGGAGATCCTGTCCGAACATTCGCACCTCGGAGCCGGCTATTCTCTGGCGATGAGAGATCTGGAGATGCGGGGGGCTGGGGATATTCTGGGGAGCCGCCAACACGGTCACATCGCGGCGGTCGGGTTCCATCTGTATACGCGGCTTCTCGCCCAGGCGGTTCAGCGCCTCAGAGAAGAGGACCTGCCGGCCGTCCCGCAAGCCGCCCAGGGCATGTGGAGGGCCCTTCCGGGTCCCGCGGTCGCCGTAGAACTGCCTTTGCCCAGTGCGATTCCCGAAGAATACATTCCCGACCGCGACCTTCGGCTGCAGATGTACCGCCGCCTCGCCGACCTGAGGGCGGAGAGTGACCTCGATGCGTTGGCCGGGGAACTGGGAGACCGATTCGGCCCGGCTCCAACCGAGCTCGAGAATCTCATCTACCAACTCCACGTGAAGATCCGGGCCGGGCGTGCCGGGGTCGAGGCGATCTCCAGCGAGAACGGTCAAATCCTGATTCAGTTGCGAGTCGGTGGTCAGGACGATTTCCCGGATCTCGGGCTGGATGTCCGCTGGAGCAAACGCGGCTTGTGGCTGGGCCGAGCGGGCAAGTCCGGGTGGCGGGAACGATTGCTGGGCCTGTTGCTGGATCTTGATCGCGGACGTCCGCAGATCGCTAGGGGCGAAGACGCGGTGACGCAAGCCTCGCCGGCTTAGGGGGGTATCTCCCCGTCATACCTAAGGATCCCGGCCACGTACGGCTGTCCTCGCAAGTATTCAAAGGCAACCACCCAGCTCTTCCAACCGAAACGGGTTTCAATCGAGGAGGAAGGCAGGTAGAACGTGTAGAGATTGAGGCCCGCGTACTCCGGCGGCCAATCCGCCGAGGGACCGGATTCCCCGGTGGGGATGGTCCCGCACGCCTCCTGAACCGCCTCGGCGCGCACGTCCTCGAAGTCGGTTAGGACCACATTCTGAAAAGTCCCGGTCAAGGGCACTGCATCCCCTCGGTGGTGGCCCCACACCGAAGGTGCGGCGCCGAAGATACCTGAGACCGAGGACGGGCCGATGACGGTTTCGGAATTCCACGACCCCACACGGACAAACAAGCCCCGCTTCGGACTGACGAGAGACGACAGTCCGGGACCGTCCTGGTCCACCAACGCGGTGACGACGTGCCCGCGTGTGGCCTCCGCTCGAGGGTCCGCGCAAAACCGTTCGACCGAAACATCTTCGGTCAGATTCCACGATGGCACCCACCCCGCTCCTCCGGAGGGTCGATGGATTTCCACCCAAAGCGATGTGCCAAGGCGGGATGCGCCGCCCGTCAAGGAGATGTCGCGGGCGTCGTACCTCAGATGTTCCACGATGGGGCTGGAAATCCCGGCCGGCTGGTGGACCGCCAGACCGGCCTCCGACGCGGCCCACACCACAGCGTAGGAGGTCGTCCGGTCATCGGGATTAATGTCTGGGATTTCGCCCGCGACTGCCGGAGCAGGGGCCGGATTCCCGAAGGGGGCTTGGACGGAAGCGCGCGTGCAAGCCGCGCCGACCCATAGGCCGATCCCAGTCAGAACCCGCAGCCATGCATTGGTGCGTTGCGCCGTCCGGTATTCAGGGCCAGAACGCCGCACGGCTGGTCTGGTGGACCTCAGCCGCCAGCCGGGGCGGTCCCGTGGGGCCGGGCGGCCGACGAGGAGGCTCCGGTCCGCCTGACCATCCTGCGAGGGAGCGGCGCCAGAGCTGATTTGAGGACTTCATCCATATGACGGACAAAGCGTAATTCCACGGCCGCCCGCACTCGAGCGGGGATCTCGACGGCGTCCTTCCGATTCTGGGCTGGCAGGATCACCGTCTTGAGTTTCATTCGATAGCCTGCGAAGACTTTTTCGCGCAACCCCCCGATGGGCAGAACCCGGCCGCGCAGGGTGATCTCGCCGCTCATGCCCACTTCGCGCCGGACCGCCCGCCCCGTCAGCGCCGAGGCGAGCGCTGTGGCGATGGTGATTCCCGCGCTCGGGCCATCCTTGGGGATGGCCCCTTCCGGAACGTGGACATGGATGTCGCTCTTCTCGAAGACCTCTTTGCGGATCCCCAATTCCTTACTCCGCGATTTGATGTACGACAAGGCGGCCTGGGCCGACTCCTGCATGACCTCGCCCACCTGCCCGGTGATCTGCAGGTTGCCTTTGCCGTCGACCAGCAGGACTTCCACGGCAATCGATTCCCCGCCATTCTCCGTCCACGCCAATCCCGTGGCCGCTCCGACCTGGTCTTCCGTTTCCGCGGTGTGGGGCGTAATGTGCGGTGGGCCGAGCCAGCGTGCCACCGAGGCCCGAGTCACCCGGCGCGGATAGCGCTTGTGCTCCGCCTTGCGCCGGGCCACCTTACGGAAGATCTTTCCGATCTCGCGTTCCAGGTTGCGGACACCCGCTTCCCAGGTGTACTCCCGGATGATGGTCTTCATCGCACTCTCATCGAGCACCAGGTCGGCTCGCCGCAAACCGTTTTGCTCGAGCTGCCGGGGGACCAGGAACTTCGACGCGATGTGCGTCTTCTCCTCCTCGATATAACCGGGGAACTCAATGACCTCGAGGCGGTCCAACAGAGCCGGCGGGATCCCGTTGGAGGTATTGGCGGTGGTGATAAACATCACCTTCGAGAGGTCGTAGGCAATTTCAAGATAGTGATCCGAGAAGGCGTGGTTCTGTTCCGGATCGAGGACCTCCAGCAGCGCAGCCGCCGGATCGCCGCGGAAGTCATGCCCGAGCTTGTCGATCTCATCGAGCATGAACAGCGGGTTAATCGTGTTGGCCCGACGCATGGCCTGCAAGATCCGCCCGGGCAGGGCGCCGATGTACGTCCTGCGGTGGCCGCGAATCTCCGCCTCGTCGCGGATGCCGCCCAGCGAGATTCTCACGAATTCCCGGCCCAGTGCGTCGGCGATGGAGTGCCCGAGCGATGTCTTTCCCGTACCGGGCGGTCCCACGAAGCACAGGATGGGCTGACGTTGCTTCTCGGGGGCCAGCGAGCGAACCGCAATATATTCGAGAATTCGCTCTTTGGCCTCCTTCAGCGCGTAATGGCCTTGTTCCAGAACTTCGGCGGCGTGGGGGACATCCAGGTTGTCCACCGTTGTCCGGGTCCACGGCAGTTCCAGGATCCAATCCAGATAACTCCGGATGATTCCCACTTCCGGCGACATCGGAGGCATTTGCGCCAGACGTTGGAGTTCCTTCAGGGCCCTGGCTTGCACCTCTTCGGGGAAACCGGGTTGGCCCAGGCGCTCCCTTAGTTCCCCGATCTCCTGAGTCCAGACATCCCCTTCGCCCAGCTCGGTCTGAATCGCCTTCATCTGTTCCCGCAGATACATTTCCCGCTGGCTTCGATCCACCTCGTTCTGGACCTGATGGTGAATCTGATCCTCCAGCTCCAACACATCGAGCTCACGGCCGAGGAGCATGCTCAGGCGTTGCAGGCGAGCGATCGGGTCGAAGACCTCCAACATCCCCTGTCGTTCCGGGACGGTCAGGCTCAGGGAGGAGGTGATCAGGTCCGCCAACCATCCGGGTTCCTCGATATTGACGGCATACACATACGCTTCTTCGGGCAGAGATCGGTTCAGCTGCACGCACTTCTCGAAAAGCGTCAGCACTGCCCGCATCAGGGCCACGACTTCCTTGGGTCTCTCAGTGGGATCGGGGATCGGACGGGCGCGCGCTCGGAGGTAGGGTTCGGTCTGAAGGTATTCCACGATCTGAATGCGCCGCCGCCCCTGGGTCAAGACGGAAGTCGAGCCGTCCGGAAGGTGCATGAGCCGTCCGACGGCCACCTCGGTCCCGACACCGTACAAGTCCTCGCCGCGGGGAGACTCGATAGCCGAGTCAACCTGAGCGACCGCGATCATCGTCTCCCCCGCCCGGGCAGAATCCTCGATCGCGTGCAAGGTCGGTTCGTGGGCCACGAACAATGGCGTCACCATGTTGGGAAAAAGGACGACGTCTCGCAATGGGAGGACCGCGACTTCAAACGAGCCCTTGTCATCCAGCGGCGCATCCTGAATGTCATAGAGCTCGTCGGCGCGGCGGCTGACGGCATCGCCAAATTCGTTGGCCGCATGCGGCCAACGAGCATGTTGGAAGCTCATTCGACCCCCTCGCGCGCCGTCACGTGCAACGACTCCCACGCGGATAGGACCTCGCCTGCCACGAAGAGGCTCCCGGCCGCGACGATGACGTCCTCCGGGCGAGCCCCTTCCAATGCGGCCTCGAGTGCCCGGGCCACCGGGACCACCACCTCGACGGAGTGCCCGAACCCATGGGCCAATCGGGCCAGATCGACGGGGTCGGCCGCCCGCGGGTGGACCGCTTGGGTGAGGATCAACCGTCGCGTCCTGGGCAATAGTTCTGTGAGCATCCCGGGGATGTCCTTGTCTTCGGAGGCGCCAAAAATGAGGCTGACAGGCTGGCCGGGAAAGTAATCCTCCAGTGCGATCCGTAGTTTCAGAGCCGAATCGCGGTTGTGGGCCGAGTCCACCACCACCGCCGGCGCGGTCGCAATCACCTGAAACCGACCGGGCCAGACCACCTTGCGAAAGCCCTCTCGAATGGCCGATTCGGGGATCGCAAGTCCCGTGCCGCGGGCCGCCTGCAGGGCGGCATACGCTACGGCGGCGTTGACGACCTGGTGATGCCCCAAGAATGGAATCTCGAAACGCGGCGGCGCCCATTCCTCGCCGCCTCCTGATTCGATGAAAGCGTCCATGCGGAATTGCTCGCCAGCCGACCAGACGAACAGAGACTGGCCCTGGAGGTCATGCGGACCCGGGGCGTAGAGCCAGTCCTCCCCCACGGCGATCAAAGGCGCCGCCTGCGCCTGGGCCACTTCGCGAATGGCGGTCCCGGCCTCGATTTGCTGCGGAGCCATGACGATCGGGACCCCGGGTTTGATGATCCCCGCCTTCTCCCGAGCGATCTCCGACAAGTGGTTCCCCAATAAGTGCATGTGGTCGTAGGAAATGGACGTGATCACACTGACGCGTGGCGTGAGGACGTTGGTCGCGTCCAGGCGGCCCCCCAATCCTACTTCAATCACCGCCACCTCCACCTGTTCCTTCTCGAAGTGTCGGAACGCCAGGGCGGTCAGGATCTCGTAGGTGGTGAGGCGGGGCACCCTCGCGACCAGGGGCCGAAGTTCGTCGATCCGCGCCACGAACGTGTCTGGATGAATCTCTTGGCGATCGATTTGAATCCGTTCCCCAAATCGGACGAGGTGGGGTGACGTGTACAGGCCGGTCCGATATCCCGCTTCCTGCAAACAGGATGCCAGCAGCGCGCTGACCGAGCCCTTGCCCTTGGTGCCGGCGACGTGGAGCGTCGGATACCGGTCCTGCGGGCTCCCCATCTCGTCGAGCAGCCGGCGCACCCGACCCAGGTCGAACGCCGCCGACGAGTACCGGTCGCTGCGCTCGAGACTGTAATCGATGAAACCGTACAGGTAGTCGAGGGACTCTTGATAGCGGGAGGCGGGTTCCATAGTCCGAAATTGTAACGGTCGCTCGGCAATCCCACAAGCACTGCCCTGCCTTGCCTGTCGGTGTGTTCCGCGCTATCATCCCATTCGCAATTCCGCCTGAAGGAGGTGCCAGCCGCAGACACCGCTTCTCCCCTTGCCACCTTTCCACAATCATGCAACGCCTTTCCCTAAGGAGGATAGGAAGAGCAATGAGCAAGAAATCCCTTTCCCTGATTGCAAGCGTGTGGGTGTTGTCAGCGGTCATCCTGGCCGCCTGCGCTCCGGCGACGTCCGTCCCTCCGACGTCCGTCCCTCCGACGCCCGTCCCGACCGCCGTTCCTCCCACCGAAGTGCCCCCGCCCGCCATTGGGTCGCCGGAGCACCCCATCAAGGTCCTGTTCGTGCCTTCGGTCGACGCCGCAGTGATCGTGGCCGGCGGTGAGATCATGGCGCAGGCCCTGAACGACGCGACCGGGCTTACGTTCGATGTGAGTGTGCCGACCTCGTACGCCGCGGTCGTCGAGGAAATGTGCGCCTCGCCAACGGACACGATCGGCTTCATCCCGGGCCTGACCTATGCCATCGGCAGCCAGGCGTGCGGGATCGACGTCGCCTTCAAGGCCGTCCGCTTTGGCTTCGACGTGTACTGGGCCGAGATTCTGGTCCCCAGGGACAGCGACATCGATGAGCTCTCGGACCTGGAAGGACTCAAGTGGGGGTACGGGGATGTCAGCTCGACCTCCGGATACATGGTTCCCCTCGTCATGCTCCAAGAGGCCGGTGTGACGCCCAGCGAGGAGATCCAGACCGGCGGCCATAACCAGTCGGTGCAAGCGGTGTACAACGGCGAGGTGGACTTCGCTACGACCTTCTACTCGCCGCCGACCCTGCTCGACACCGGTGAGGTAGCGTGGGAAGAGGGCCAGGATCCGGAAGTCCCGGCCGACACGATCGCCTCCTGCGGCCTCAATGCCGACGGCAATCTGGTGTGCGGCAACTACCGGGTGCGTGACGCTCGCGCCAACATACGCGAGTCCTCCCCCGACGTGGTTCAGGTGCTGCGCATCCTGGCTATCTCGGACCCCATCCCGAATGACACCCTCTCCTTCGGACCGGATTTCCCGGCGGACCTCAGGGCCCAGATCGAAGTAGCCCTGGTGGCGTTTGCCGAGACCGAGGAATGGGCGGCTTCCATCGGGAGCCAGGACTTCTACAACTGGACTGGCTTGAGCGTGGCTACCGATGAAGAGTACGACTTCATCCGGGCGATGATCTCCGCTACGGGAATGTCGCTCGACGACTTCCGGTAAGAATCTCGACGGCTCTCAGGACTGGCCCCGGAGGGTCCGGGGCCAGTCCTGCTCCGCCGGAGTTGGTTCCTTCCGCCTTCGCGGGTTCCCAACATGCTGTCCATCCAGCAATTGACAAAGGTGTACGAGGGTGGCACACCGGCCCTGCAGCAGGCCACCTTTGAGGTCCCCAAGGGGCAGTTTCTCGCCGTCATTGGCCTGAGCGGCTCGGGGAAGTCGACGTTGCTGCGCTGCATCAACCGGCTTGTGGAACCCACCTCCGGCAGGGTCCTGTGGGGAGATGTCGACATCACGGCGGCCTCGCAGGACGAGCTTCGCCGAATCCGTCGCCGCATCGGCATGGTGTTCCAGCACTTCAACCTCGTTCATCGTTCCAGCGTCCTGACCAATGTACTGGCCGGCCGACTCGGGTATGTCAGCCCGGCCTGGAGCCTGTTGAACCGGTTCCCCGCCGCCGACAAAGCCCGCGCGATGCGTCAATTGGAACGCGTGGGGATTGCCGATAAGGCGGACATGCGGGCCGACGAGCTCAGCGGAGGGCAGCAGCAGCGCGTCGGGGTCGCCCGTGCCCTCATGCAGGATCCCGAAATCATCCTCGCCGACGAGCCGGTCGCCAGTCTGGACCCCGTCCTGGCCCACAGCATCATGCAGCACCTGGAGAAGATCAACAAGGAAGACGGCGTCACCGTGCTGTGCAGCCTGCACTTCCTCGATCTGGTCCACCGCTATGCGGATCGGGCGATTGCGCTCAATCTGGGGAAGGTGGTGTTCGATGGCCTGCCCCAGGAGATCGACGATGCCCGCTTCAAGGAGATCTACGGCCAGGAAGCCGAACGGGTGGGATGAAGCCGCGTTCGGGGACACCCTTGCAGCGAGCCCTGCGCTCCCTCCTTCTGGCGGGAGGGGTCCTGCTCGCGCTGGTGACGTATGCCTATGGTTTCCAGGTGACGAAAGTCAACCTGGAGGAAACTCGGTCCGAGCAACGCCAAACGCAGCTGGTGCGGATCCTTCGGCTCCTGGCCAGGCCGAACATTCTTCAATTCCCTCAGGAAGACGTCACGATCACGGCCCGGTTCTTCATGCCCTGCCCGGCCACCCCCCTCGAGCAGCGAGAGGTGGACCCGACCCAAGCTTACATACTCGTGACGCCCGGGTGTGTCGAACGCGGGGGGCGGATCCAGGTCGAGGGCTTCAACCTTGAGCCGAACGCCGAGGCCGACGTCTTCTTTGTTCCACCCAGCCAGTTGAACCTCCGTTTGGCGACCACGCGCACGGACAGCGGCGGCCACTTCCGGATCGAGGCCCAGCTCCCCGAACGGTCGAGTGAGGAGGCCCAGTCGATCTCAGCCCGTACGACTCAGAGTGTTGGAACGCCTCGCTTCAGCCAGAACGCCATCGACACGTGGGACAAGATTGTCGAGACCGTGTTCCTCGCCCTCTTGGCGACCACGCTGGGGACTCTCCTGGCCGTGCCGCTGAGTTTCTTCGCCGCGCGCAACCTGATGAAAGGCATCACGATTTCTACGCTCGGACTCTCCCTCGCGGTTCTGGCCGCGCCGGTAGGGATTGTGCTCGGGACGGGTTTCGCCCCTCGCGTGGCGGCATGGGCCAGTTCTGTAGCGCAAAGTGAGTGGGTGTCGGTGGCCGGTGCCGTGATCGCTCCGGCGCTGGCGTGGCTCCTCGCGCGCTGGGCCCTGCCTCCGGTCGAGACGGAGCGCGCTGCGCTCGCCGTCCGGGTCGCGCGGGCAGTGGCCGTGGTGGCGGCCGCCCTCTCCGCCCTGGTCGGCCTCACCTACCTATCCGAGACCCTGGTGTACTTTGGCGCAAGCCTGGCCGCCGCGCTTCCCGGGTTGGGCTTCCTGGGGACATTCCTGGAGAATCTTGGCGATATCCTCGAGCTCTTGCTCAGCGGGGCGACGGGCTTGATCGTGGCCGGGGTCCTGGTGAACGCAGGGGGCCGTGCGACTCGGATCTTGGACGCCCGGGTCCGGCCTCAGACGCGGGAGTGGATCGAGTGGCTTGCCTCGGCGGCGGCGGGGGCGACCCTCTTCGTCCTGATCGCCGCGGGGGTCGATTGGCTGTACCAGATTGGGGACCCCCGAATCATTCTATATATTCCAGCCTTTGCCGGAGCGCTCGCGGGCCTGGCCCTTACGTTCCGCTACCGGGGTGGCGACAAGGTCCCAATCGGGTTCGCGATCTACACCCTCGCCCGGACCGTCTTTAACGGCCTTCGCGCCATCGAGGCCTTGATCATGGTGATCGTGTTCATCGTCTGGGTCGGAATCGGCCCCTTCGCCGGGGTACTGGCCCTTTCGCTGCACAGCATCGCTGCCATGGCGAAACTCTATTCGGAGCAGGTGGAGAGCATTCTCCCGGGGCCGCTGGAAGCGATCACGGCTACCGGGGCGACACGCTTGCAAACGATCCTGTACGCGGTCGTGCCGCAGATCATCCCGCCCTACATCTCCTTCACCATGTATCGATGGGACATCAACGTGCGCATGTCCACCATCATCGGCTTTGCCGGCGGCGGAGGGATCGGGTTCCTCCTCTCCCAAAACATCAACCTGCTCCGCTACCGGGAGGCGAGCGCTCAAATCCTGGCGATTGCGATCGTCGTCGCGGCGATGGACTACCTCAGTTCGGCTCTTCGAGAGCGCGTCATCTAGCTCCGGCCGTTTCGGCCTTGTTGGTCCGGTTGCCGGTGATATAATCTCCCGAAATCTGGCCGGACTATGAACGAACCTGTCCTTGTCCTCAACGCTAATTTCGAGCCCCTCAACGTCTGCACGACGCGGCGAGCGCTGGGACTCGTCCTCACCGGCAAAGCAGAGATGCTGGCCAATGGACGCGGCTACGTCTCCACGGTCCGCCTCCGAGTTCCCCGGCCGTCCGTCATTCGCCTGGAGTACATGATTGCGAGGCCGCGGCCTCGGGTCCGACTGACCAAGCGCGAGATTTTCCGACGGGACGGTCACCATTGCCAGTACTGCGGCCGTAAGGCGTCCCGGCCCACGATCGACCATGTGATTCCGCGGCATCGGGGCGGCGAACACACCTGGAGCAATCTGGTCACCGCGTGCTCCGCGTGTAACCTTCGCAAAGGTGGGCGTGTTCTCCCGGCGGCGCGCATGAACCTGCTTCGGCCCGCCCAGGAGCCTCGCGCCAGTGCCCTGTACATCTTCGCCCCCCATCTTGGAGAGAACGAGGACTGGTTCCCCTACCTGAAAGGCTGGTAAGTCTCCGCCCGTCACAGACCCGGATCCGGCGTGATCCTCTCCAGGAACGCGTACAGACTCCCTCCGACAACCCCATGCCCGCCGCAAATCACCGGGATGCTGGCCGCCTGGCACGCGTCGACCAAATCGCGAAGCTTTGGATCCGTAACGGATTCCACCCAACCCAAGTCTCCGGCGAATCGATCTGCCTCACTCGGCCAAGATCCGGTTGCCATCCACACGCGCGTGTCCCACAGCACGGCGTCCGACATCCGGCTCAGGCGTTCGAGAAGGCCCCTCGGCCCCCAAACCTCCATGGCCAGGGCGAGTAAGCTTTGGACCTGGCCGGCGGCGAGCCGACCGCTGGCGACCATCCCCCGCTCCTCTGCGAACACGCGGATCCAGATGAGTCTTCGTCTCTCCAACTCGGCCCAGATATGCGACGAGGTACGTCCGATGAGGGTCAAACTCGACGCCGGGGTGCGCACGGCCTGTTCCAGCTCTCGCACACGCTGCCTCGCTCCGGCCGGTGCGCCCGCCATGAACGCGCGCAGGTGGTCGCCAAGGCCCTCATGACCTTCGACCAGGAAGAGATCCGAGGGCGTATCCAGGTCGGCCCGCGTTTCCGCCGAGGCCGGGAGCGAAGTGACGGAGACTCCCCCCTCCCGCTCCAAGACCCAACCCAAAGAGTTGTCGGAGGGGAGCCGCTCAGCAAGCGCGCGGATCGCCGCGGCGCCCTGAAAGAAGCCCCAATCGGTGGAGTGAAGGTTATTTACGACCGCGTGGGCAGCGGGTCCGGCTTCCCGCACTCGCTCCAGACATGTCTGAAGAAGGTCGGGCTGGACCAGGGGCGCGCTGGCGCCTCCAAAATAGGCAAACGAGTCCAATCCCAGCCGATCCATCCACACCTGGAGCACCCGGCCAAAGTGAAACGGGCCGGGGTCCGCCGGGAGGATCTCGGCCCCGGCTTCGGCGATGGCCGATTGGTCTTCCCTCCGTCCCGCCAGCACATAGATCGGTCCGAGGCCGGCCACGGTCGTCAATCGACCCACGAGATCGATGGCCGCGGCTCGGCGGCCGTCTGCCATCCAGGACTCGGCCTTGGAGGTGCCCGAGGGAGAAATGAACACGAGGACGGGCAAATCGGAGGGCATGCTACCGGTCGGCGCGCCCTACGCGGACCGCGCCGTCACTCAGCCGATTTCGGTTTCGATGAGACCCAGGCTGCCGTCCCGTCGGCGATAGAGGACATGGACCTGGTTCGTGGCCGCGTGGAGGAAAATGAAGAAGTCCTCATGGCTGAGGAGGCTCATTTGCTCCATCGCCTCCGGCATGTCCATGGGCGCGAGGGCCACCTTCTTCCGTCGAGCGATGGCGGGGGCATCGGGGACCGACTCAGGCAACCCGATCGCTTCCGGTGCCACCTCGGCTGCAGAACGCCCGTCCCCGCGCGCCTTCCAACGACGCCCCTTGTAACGGTCCATCTGCCGGTGGATCTTCTCCACGACCGCGTCGACCGAGGCGGTCATGTCGCTCGATCGTTCCTCGGCGCGGAGGACCACCCCCTTTCCTTGGACCGTCACTTGGGCGACATGCCGGTCGCGCGCGCTTCGCGCGGCCTTGGCATAGCGCAGGTCGACCCGCGCGCTTTCCAGGACGTCGAGGTATCGGTCGAGCGCGGAGATCTTCGCCACGACATGATCGCGTAATCGCTCCGTCGGCTCGAAGTCCTCGGCGTGGAGGTCGACGCGAACGGTCATGGGCCCGAGGAGAGGGATCGTGGGCCTGAGGCCCCCGATTTTGCCGCTGGATGGGCGACGCTCAGTCCGAAAACGTGGGCGGCGCCTGCGCGATAAAGGGCCGCTGCGCAGGCCACCAACGTCGCGCCCGTGGTCGTGAGGTCGTCGATCACCAGAACGCTCCGACCAGCGACCCGCGCGGGGACCGCCTCGAAGGCATCGGTCACGTTGCGGCGTCGCTGCGTTGGATTCAATCCGACCTGCGTACGAGTCTCTCGAATTCGAGTCAGTGCCCGAGGATCGTAGGTGATCGTGAGGAGCTCCGCTACTTGTTCCGCAACCAGAGCGACTTGATTATAACCTCGACTCTGCTCTCGGCGAGACCCCAGCGGCACGGCGGCCACAAGATCGGCGCTCCACCCTTCGGTGAGGATAAGAGCAGCCAGGCCTTGGGCAAGAATCCGGGCCAGCCTGTGATTCGGGCGGTACTTGAGGTGAATCAAGGCGCTTACGAGGGGCGGGCGATAGGTCGCCCAGGCACGCATTTCTATCCGCGCCCCGCCCGCTAGACAACCGGCTTGATGCGGGCCGCGCGCCCCACAGGCGGCGCACGTGTGGGCCTCCCTGAGTTGGACGGAGCCTCGACACTTCTCACACCAAACGGAACCTGGCTTACGGCATCCCGCGCAACGAGGCGGAAACAGAATGTCAAGCCAGGCCTGCAGGGCCTGGCCGGCGAATTGGAACCCTGGGAATCGGTTTTGGGCCGCCACGACCCATTCCCCCCTGGCGGGCCGGTCGCGAACGTGAGGGCTCTGGTCGAAGTCCGGCGATTAGCCCCCAAAAAGCCGCATCATCGGGGACCTCGCCAGGAGCAACCCCGCCGGTCCAAGGAGTACGATCAGCAACGAAGGGAAGATTAGGATGCCGATCGGGAAGATCATCTTGATCGGCGCTCGGTGCGCCTCTTCTTCGGCCATTTGGCGTCGGCGCACCCGCATTTGATCGGATTGGATCCGCAGGACCTTGGCCATGCTGACCCCCAACTGCTCGGATTGAATCACGGCCGCCACGAAGCTCGTTAGTTCCGCCACGCCGAGGCGTTCCGCCATGTCCCGAAGGGCATCCCGTCTAAGCTTGCCCAGCCGGATTTCCTGGATCACGCGCCCGAATTCGAGAGCCAGGTCGTTGTCCCATTTCTCATGGACCTTCGACATGGCTGAGTCGAAGCCCAGGCCCGCCTCGACGCAGATGGTCAAGAGGTCGAGGGCATCCGGCATGGCACGGAAGACCCCGCGTTGTCGCGCACTCACCCGTCCTGATAGCCAGAGGTCCGGGAAGAAGAACCCCAGCAAGAGGAAGAGGGTTGAGAGCCCGAGACCTTGAAGCCAATTGCGTCCGGATACAAGAAAAACCGTGAAGACCAAGCCACCGAAGAGGACGGCCAGGACGAAACGCATCGCCAGAAACATGGCCGGCTCGATCTGCATGGGGTTTCCCGCCATCTCGAGCCGCCGCCGGGTGCTCTCCAAGGTAGCCTGGGGGGTGAATCGCTGGGCCAACGTTCCGACCTGATTGAAGAACGGGAGGATGACCCGTTCATAGAATCGCTGCGAAAGTTCGATCTCCTCCAGCGTCATCGGCTCGTCGCGGACCGAGATCTCCGCCAGGCGTTCTTGAATCGGGTCTTTGGCCTCCGGCGCGTTCATGCCGGCGATGACGAGCACAATCGCCACGACGACGGCTCCACCGAGAAGGATGGCCAGGATGGCGAGAGGTGACATGCGAGTCTCCTATTTCGTCTGCGGGGCGCGGACGCGCCGCCTAGATGTCGATCTTGACGATCTTCTGCGTGATGGCGAACCCCGAGACGACCATCACCACAGCCAGGCACAACAAGGGGATCCCACAGCCCCGCGTTTCCGGGTTGAAGAATTCCATGACATAGGGACGGTTGACAATGAAGAGGATCAAGACCAGCGCCACTGGCAGCAGGGAGATCACCCAGGCCGTGGCCTGCCCTTGGGCGGTCAGGGCGCGGATTTCGCCCTTGATCCGGACGCGTTCCCGGATGGTGTACGAAATCACATCCAGGATCTCCGCCAGGTTTCCGCCGACCTCGCGTTGGACGTTGACGGCCGTCACCACGAGATCCAGGTCCTCGCTGCTGATCCGACGCAGCAGGTGTTCGAGAGCCAGCTCCATCGGGATGCCCAGCTGCATTTCTTGGACGACCCGACGAAACTCGTCGCAGATCGGCTTCGGAAGTTCACGGCTGACGGCCTCCATCGCCTGCAGGGTGGAGTAGCCGGCGCGAAGTCCATTTACCATCAGGTTCAGCATGTCACCGAGCTGATTGTCGAATTTCCGCGTACGGGCCACGGTGGCCTGCTTTACGTAAAGCGAAGGCAGGAAGATTCCGCCAATTCCGGCCAAGATCCCGAAGAAAACGGATCCGCCCAGGACGGTGCCGGCGATGGCCGAAACGACCGCGCTGGCCACAATGACCGTCAGGAATTCGGCGGGCCGAAACTTCAGGTCCGCCCGGGCGAGATTGCGTGAAATCGAATCGAAGAGATCCGTGCCCTCGCCGAGCCGGTTGAGCAAGTCGGCAATGGGAGAGGCGCGCTTGACCTCCGGCTGATCACTCGAGGCCGCGCTGACCATGCCGCCTGACTCGGAATAGCGTCCCAGCCGTTCCTCGACGACGGATCGGCTTCCCAGGAACGAGACGGCCAGGCCCGCAACAAGGAGAAGCAGGCCGAGGCCGCCGCCGACGAGAAGGATGATATTGGGAGCAGGCATTAGTAGCGCATCCGTTCCCCGACACCAAAGACCGAAGCCGGTAGATGAATCCCCGAGGACTCGATCTTGTCCATGAACTTGGGCCGCAGGCCCGTCGGCCGAAGTCGGCCGATGATCCGTCCGGCTTCGAAGCCGGTCTGCTCGAACACGAATATGTCGGTCATGGTAATTACGTCGCCTTCCATGCCTTGAATCTCCGACACATGCGTGACCTTGCGGGTCCCGTCGCGCATCCGGTCCAGGTGGACCACCAGCTCCAGGGCGGATGCGATCTGCTCCCGGATGGCACGAATGGGCAAGTCCATACCGGCCATCAAGGTCATGGTCTCAATACGGGACAGGGTATCCCGCGGGCTGTTGGAGTGGGCCGTGGTCATCGATCCTTCGTGGCCGGTGTTCATGGCCTGGAGCATGTCCAGGGCCTCCTCGGCGCGAATCTCACCCACGATGATCCGGTCGGGCCTCATGCGGAGCGAGTTGACGACCAGATTTTGGATCGTGACCTCTCCTCTTCCCTCAATGTTAGGCGGGCGGGATTCCAGAGTCACGACGTGTTCCTGGCGGAGCTGAAGCTCGGCCGCGTTCTCGATCGTGATGATCCGCTCGTCAGCCGGGATCCACTGCGATAGCACGTTTAGCAGCGTGGTCTTGCCCGATCCTGTGCCGCCGGAGATCACCATGTTGATCCTGGAAATCACGGCGGCCTTCAGGAACTCGACGGCCTCCGTTGTGATGGTCCCGAACTCAATGAGCTGCTCGATGGTGATCGGGTTCCGGGCGAATTTTCGAATGGTCAGGGTCGGGCCGACCAGGGCGATGGGCGGAATCACGGCGTTGACGCGCGAGCCATCCGGCAATCGGGCGTCGACGTAAGGACTGGATTCATCAATCCGCCGGCCGAGAGGGGCCACGATGCGGTCGATGATCCGCATTAAGTGGTCGTCGGTCTCAAAGGAGGTGGGCTCGCGCACGATCTTTCCCGCGCGTTCGATGTAGATGTTCTTCGCCCCGTTCACCATGATTTCGGTGATCGTCTCGTCCGCCAGGAGGGGCTCGATAGGCCCCAGGCCGAGAATTTCGGCCACGATTTGCTCGAAGAGACGGCGTCGCTCCGGTCGGGAGAGGACGATTTTCTCTTCCGCCAGGATGTTCTCAAACAGCTCTTCGATCGTGCGGCGGACTTCCACGGTCTGGGAGACGTCCATGGAAGGATCGAGCTCGGTGAGAAGCTTGTTCTGGACGCGTGTCTTCAGGTCGTCAATGGGATTACGCTGGGGCGATCCCGGAGGCGGCATCCGGCGGGCCACCGGTGCGATGCGACCGGTGCCGCCGCTGCCCGTGGGAGCCTCTTTCGCCGGCGCTCCCTGGGCTTGGCCCTGTTCGATTCGCTTCAGCAGAGACATCTCTTAGCCACTCCCGCCGGATCGCATCGTGCGGCGCCGACTCATCGGCCGAAAAGCTTCGGCCGCTCGGATTGTTTTTCGACCTCGACCTCTTCCACCGGGGTCACCAGGCGCTGCTTCAGCGCGCCGAGCAGGTCCAGGACGTTCCTCCCGGGGGGCCGGCTCTTATCCCCCAGCAACAGCGGAATCCCGCGGTTGATCGATGCGGTCACCGTCCGTTCATCGTAGGGAATTTCGCCGTCGACCGGGTGCTTGAGGTTCTCGGCCACCGCCTCCGCGGTGATCCCGGTCTTCCGCTCCATCTTGTTCATGACAAAGAATAATTTGCTCTTGGGAAACTCGAGGACACTGAGAAGGTCCATGAGCAGGCGGGCGTCTTTGATGGCCGGGATGTCCGGGGTCGCCACCGTCACCAGCACATCCGAAAGGTCCAATACCGCCAGGGTGATGTCCTCCATCGAGGAGGTCGTGTCCACCACCACGTAGGCGAAATTCCGACGCAGGTACTGGAGGACTTTTCGGACCTGATCGGGCTGAATCTCATCCGCCATTTCCGGCCGTGGCGGCGCGGCCAGGACCCTCAAGCCGCTCTCGTGCGCGATCAAGACTTCCTCGAGAATGTCCAGATCCAGCTCTTCCGCCCGGCCCGCCAGGTCGATCATGCTGTTCTTGACCTGCAGGTTGAGGAAGACCGCCACATCTCCGAATTGAAGGTTGCAGTCCACCAACACGGTCGGCGTGTCCTGGGTGTGGAGGCCGAGGGCGAAGTTCGTCGCCAGCATCGTGCACCCCACCCCGCCCTTGGCGCTGTAGACGGTGATGACCTTTCCGTCCGGCCGGTTCGCCCCCGCGAACCCTCCCCCCGCCGCAAGAGGGCCCGAGGGAGAAGAGGGCCGTACCATCTTGGATCGCTGGTCGCGCGCCCGTTCGGCGGAGGAGCGGATCGCCGCCACCAGTTCGTCGCCGGAGGGCGGCTTGGCGATAAAGTCTCGGGCGCCGGCCCGCATCGCCCGGCGGACGTAGTCGCCTTCATTCTGAACCGAGAGGATGATGATCTGGGCGAACGGGACCTGCTCGAGCAAGGTCTCGGTGGCCACAATGCCGTCCATATCCGGCATGTTGATGTCCATCAAGACCACGTCCGGCTCTAGCTCGTTGGCCAGCTGAAGGGCCTCCTGGCCCGTGCGTGCCGCCCCGACGACCTCGATGTCGGACTCGAATTGAAGGAGCTTGCGAATATTCTCGCGAGTCTCGGCGAAGTCGTCGACGATCAAGACGCGAATCGGGCTTTCCGAGCCGCCAGCCATCATCCCGAACCCGTCGGTCCGCGGCCTACTGCGCCTGGGGTGCCGCGAAATTGTCGTTGGGGAGAGCAGGGACAACGATACGATCGACCCTGGGCTCCAGACCATACGGCAACTTGGAGGGCACCGCAATGTCGTAGGTCTCGACCATGTACTCGAGGGTAACGCTGGTCGTGTCCGTGGCCGCCAAGTCTCCGGGTGCCCGCAGGGTCAAGGTGAGATCCACGCCCGCCTTGAGTGCCCAGTTAAGGACGAGAGCTTCCTGGGGACGGACAATGAGAGTGATGATGTCCGGAGCGGGAATCACTACGGTCTCTGCCTGTGCAGCGGGCGCACCCGCCCCCTGATCGACGGGCTGAGCCACGGCACTGGCGTCTTCCGGCAAGGGGAAGGTCCCGACATGCAGGACGGTGGAATTCTCGACAATCCGTTGGGAGACGAGCCGAGGGCGCTGGTTTTCCCGGGGCCGGGAGTACAACGATTGCCCGGAGTTCTCCTCGGTATCGAGACGGCCGAAGAGGGCCGCCACCGTGTTCGAGCACTCCGTCGTGCCGGCGCTGCTTGTGAAGACCTCGCACGACAACGCCGTAAGCAGCGCGCCGTCGGCGGCTACCAGAATACGGGTCTCATTCGGCAGGACGCTTTGGAAATCCTGATCCAAGTCCACCATCAACATCGTGGCCAGGACATCGACTTGATCCCCGTCTCGCATGGCGAATGCGATACCCGAAAGGCGCGTGAGCGGCAACGCGATGGCGGTGAAGCCGGGGGGAATGGCGATGGCCGCGTCGGACCCGGTCGGGAGCAAATCACCGGCCGCATCCGTGATCATATTCTGGGTAACCGGGACCCCGCGAGCGATATCCATTCTCGCTCTCTGGCCGATCACGAGGTTGAGATCCGTCATCATGGTTTCGACGATGTAGTCCGCCGGGAAGGGCGACAGAATGACCCCATCCGGAGGAATCTCGGATCCACGGGCGATGTCCTGCGCCGCGATCACGATCCGGGCCTCAAAAGCAGGCGGGGGCGTGGCTTGCCCGTTCGTCGTAGGGCCGCCGATCCCCCGCAACACGAAATACACCGCCAGGGCGCCGAAGAGCAAGATGAGCGCAAATAGAATCAAAAGGCGTCCGCGACGCATCTTTCCTCCTTAGAATGAGGCGCGATGTACATTCTGCGGTGCTCGCGAGGCAATCATACCGTTTTGAATTCAATTGTCAAGTTATGTCTCTCCAGACCGTACGCGCGCGCCTTCACCGGCATAAGACGGAAGGAGCCCTATCGTCGATAGGGCTCCTCTAGGATCGGCATCGGAGTCCAGCCGGTGGTGCGTCCGCCGGCGGACTCGCCCTTAGATATTCGAAACGATGTTGCTGAATACGTTGCCGATAGCCGGGCCGAGCAGCGCCAGGATCACGATGACCACGACGGCAACCAATACCAGGATGAGCGCATACTCGACCAACCCCTGCCCTCTCTCTTTCGGTGCGAACAGCATCTCTATTGCCTCCCTTCGTGTGGACGAAGCGGGCCTGCCGAAATGGCCCCTCCATCATTCTACGGGTCGCCCGCGCCCCCCGGCAATAGGACCTCTTTCCGAGGCCGCCCGGCGGACCGTCCTCCCGGCGCTCAATCTCCGGTGGGCATGGAGATGGCAACTCTTGTGCCTTTCGTCGGGCTGGTGTCCAAATCGAGCTCGCCGGAGACCTGGAGGAGCCGGTCCCGGAGCATGCGCAGGTTCCGCCCCTCCTCCCCATCCCCCTCCAGTACCGTCTTGTCGAAACCTCGCCCGTTGTCCTCGACCGAGGCCCGGACCTGGTGCTGGTCCAGGTCGACCACCACCTTGGCCTGGGTCGCTTGGGCGTGATCCCGGACATTTCCCAGGAGCTCCTGAACCGTTCGGAAGACGAGCACCTCGCGGTGAGTTTCGAGGCGCCGTTCCGTACCGGTGACGACCAGCGTGATGTCCAATCCGGTCTTTTCTTTGAACGCCTCTGTGTAGCGCCGGACCGTGGGCACCAATCCAAGATCATCCAACATCATCGGCCTAAGATCGAAGATAAAGTCGCGGACGTGGGCGAAGGTGGCAGCGGCCGCGGCCTTCAACTCCGTCAGCTCTTGCCGCGCCCGCTCGGGATCCGTGTCAAATAGCCGAAGGGCGATCTCCGTTTGCAGGATGAAATTGGAAAGCGCCTGGGCGGGCCCATCGTGAATTTGGCGAGAGATCTTCCGGCGTTCATCTTCCTGGGCCTCGATCAGGCCTTCGATCCCGCCGAGTTTCCCATCGCCGGCAACGGCCTCTCCGACTTCCATCTTCGCCCCGCCTTCGACGAGGGTCATGGCCTTGGCCAGAAAGTCCTGGTAGCGCTTGAGATGCACCTGATCGGATTGGAGCTTCTCGAGTTGACCGCGCATCGTGAACAAGCGCTGCTGTGCGTCCTGGGCTGCCTCGTAGGTGGCGCGGATGTCCTCCCGAGGCACCGTGTCGAAGTGCGCGTGGAGTTGATGGATCCGGACGGCGATCGACGCGTTCCGCTGCGCCAGCTTGTCCACTTCGCCCTGACTCTGCTCGACGAGCAGGCCGATCTCCTTGAGCTGAGCTCGCACTTGTTCCAGCTCGCTTCGAGTCGACCGAACGAAGTCTTCCGCCGGGCTGAGCTCGACTTCCACCGAAGCATCAGACATGTCGTATCACTTCCGGGTGTCCTGCAATCGGACCCACCCGTGGCGTAGCGCGTAGACCGCCGCCTGGGTGCGATCTTCCACATCGAGCTTGTGCAGGATCGCCGTCATGTGATTCTTCACCGTCTGATGGCTGATCCCAAGGCGCGAGGCGATTTCTTTGTTGCTGAGACCCCGCGTCACGAACTGAAGGATTTCCATCTCACGCGGCGAGAGCGGCGTGTAGGCCTCCACTTCGCCTTCCAGATGGGGGCGCCGGAACGATTCAGTGCCCTGGGCGAGCCACGCCTCCAGGCCGGCCGAGTCCACCACCTGATCCCCAACCACGAAGTACCCACGGGCGACATGGCGGATGACGTCGACCAGCTTCCCGGCGTGGACGTCCTTCGAGCAGTAGGCCGAGGCGCCGGCCCGGAACGCGTGCAACACCTGCCCCAGGTCATCGTACGCGGTCAGAAGGACGACGGCCGTGTTCAGCCGCTCCGCCGCGATCTGTCGTGTAACCTGGATTCCATTCATCGTCGGGAGATTGACGTCTATCAGGGATACGCGGGGCTTTAGCTCGCGCACCATCTGAAGAGCCTGGTCTCCGCTCGTCGCTTCGGCCAGGACCTGGAGATCCTCCTCCGCATCGAGAACGTTGCGAACGCCCTCGCGGAAGAGGGGATGATCATCGACGATCAAAATGCCGATCGTTTCCATCCGCGCGCCTCACCGGCTCGCCGGCGACGGAGTATAGCATAGGCACAAGGGCCCGGCCAATTGCAGCCTGCCGCCAGCGGTAAACCACCATGTTTTCGCCGCCTGCCTCCGGGCTGTAAGTCCCTTCGGTGCTGAAGACCGGATCCCCGAGGCCCGTCAAACTCGGATACAGGCTCGGGAACGTCATGAGGTAATCCGCACTCCGGAGGTCGAGGTAGGCCGCTAGCCGACCCTCGTCTCGCAGGATGGGGATCACCTCAGGCGAAACCAGTCCCGCCAGATCCAGGATTCCTCGGCCCCCGAAATACCCAAGGGCGCCGATGTCGTGGGCCGCTACAAGAGCGTCCCGCTCGGTGTGAGTCGAAATCCATCGCGCCGCCGCCCGCATCTCAGTTTCAATGATCGCGACATCGTGAGCATAAGCCTTACCGCCGACCCACCAAAACACCGCAGTCACGGCCACGACAGCCCAGATCCACGCGCGGCCCAGGATTCTACGGGCCCGATCACCCTGGGTTGCCCATCCCAGGGACGCCAGCCCCTCGACTCCAAGGAGGAGGAGCACCGGGATCGTCGGCATCGCGTAGCGGCCATGCTGGTAATTGACAGGCAGTCGAATCGCGTACACCGTCCAATGGAAAAGAACCCAGACCCACGGTGCTAGGCGGCCCCAGGCGCGGGCGCGGATTGAACGGAGAAGGGAAAACGCGATTCCGGGCAAGAGCAGGAAGCCCGTCGCGACCAGTGGAGGCAGAGCTTGCTCGATCCAGCGCGAGGCAAATGGTGCGGCCGTTTCCGCTGCATATTCGGCAGACTTGGCGAAGAACGTGGTCGGCCAAAACTGCCCGGTCAGCGCAAGATGGGAGCCGAGGTACAGCAACACGGGCACCGCTGCGCCAGCCCCGAGCTGAAGGGTTCTGCGCAAGAGGAGCGCGAGAGATCGTGGGGGAGTAAAAACCATTCGCCACAGGGCAGCCGCGAGCAAGAGGGCGGACTCCGGCCGGATCCACATCGAAGCGCCGATCAGCGCACCGATCCAAACGGGACGCAGGCGTTCCCGATCCACCTCACGCAAGACCAGGACTGCGGCCAAGGCGACGAGCAGCACCTCCATTCCGGAAACCGCGGACCATGCCAGGTGCCATTCCGCGCTCAAGAGAATACCCACGAGACCGACGCCGGCGACGGCGCGTCCGACCCGCTCTGCGTACCACCCGGTTGTGATCCACGCCAGGGTGGCCAGCAGGCCCGTGCCCACGAGGAATGCCCAAACCTGTTCGTTGATCTCGAGGCCATGGCCGAGCGCGATCAAGATGGTCCAAGCCGGAGAGGTCGAACCGCTTCCCGGCATTCCAGGCGTGAACGCCCATTCTCCGGTCTGTACCAGATTCCGGGCTATGGTTTGGTGGATCCAGGCATCGTCGAGGGGGAATCCGAAACCGTACAAGGCCTGGCTCTGGAGGAGGAACCCTCCTGCGGACAGAATGGCGGCGAGCGCCGCCCACCCCACTCCGAAAGGCGATCCGTTTCGCCCCCTCACGGTGGTACGACTCGGTACACGACGAATTGCCCTGCCTCAGAATCCTCCCAGAGAAAGGCGAAGGTGAGCACGCCCGAGGAACTCGGTTCGGTGAACAACCCCGCCAACTCCGGCGGCCGGTTTTGGTCCAAAATCACCCAGTTCACTCCATATGTCCCCACGATCGACAGGAGCGCCTGTGGGCCGCCGGAGGGGATCACGACGGCGGGACCATCGGACGCCAGGTGGAATCCGGGTGGGTTGTTGATAGCCACGGTTCCGTCCCCGATCCTGTCTGCGAGTCTGCGATAGGCACGCGCCGACTGCGCCCACCGCGGAGCCTTGAGGTCGGGGCCAAGGGCTCGTTCCCACAGCTTGAACACGGTGAGCCCCAGCGCGAGGCTCAAAACGGCGCCGCCCAAGACGACGAAACCGGTCCGAATCTCCCATCCCCGGACGCGCCTCCCCCATTCGAGGAACGCCACCAACCCAGGTGGGACCAACGCCAACAGCACCGGCATCGCTGCGATCGAGGAGTGGAAGTAGCCGCCGCGAGCTCCGGCGAAGGGGAACACCAGACTCATCAGTACGAGAAGAGTGAGCAGAAAAAGGATTGACAATCGGACCACTCGCTGGTCTCGATAGCGCCATGCGCCGAGGACCATCAAGGGAAGGAGGAAGATGAGGCCATTAATCGCCCAAAGAGAGAGGAGATTCGATGCGAGCGCGGATAGGCGTGACCCAAGGATCTCCCCCCATCCGGAGGCCAGCCATCGGGCCGGCGTCAAGGCCGTGGCAGGGAAGATGAACAAGTCGTTGTAGTTGGTCATCCAAAAAATCCGGGATTGCCCGGGCGGGAGCAGAGTACCGAAGGCGATGGCATTGCGAAGGAACCAGGGCCCCATGACGACGGCGTACCCCGAGGTCAGGAGGAGAAGTCTTCTCGCGCGACCCGAGCCGAGCGTCCACGCCGCGCCGACCGCCAGGGGAATCCAAAGTAGACCATCGGCTCTCGCAAGATGGCAAAGGCCCACCGCAACTCCGGCGCCGATCCAGTGCCACGTCCCCGGCCGCGAAGAGGCCAGCAGCAGGAGCAGCGTTCCACCGAAGACGGCATACATGGCGAATGAGTCGGTCGTCACGAGATAGGCCGAGTAGTAACCGGGGACCAGCGCGAGCAACCCAGACATCCAGGACCATCGTCGGTCCGCGGTCAGCCGGAAGGCGTGTTCCGCGGTCAGGAGAGGCAGGCTAGAGGCCAGGACCAGGAACAACGACCGTCCCGCCGAGAACGTGGGACCGAACAGGGCGACTCCGAGGGCCGCGACAAACGTGGGCAGTGGCATCCAGTACGCGTGAGAAGGGTGAGGAAGCCCGCGCGGTTCGTCCAAGTAGTTCCAGAGAAACGGTTCTTGAAGGCCTTGGCCGGTTGCGAGTTCTCTCCCGGTCGCGAAGTAATACTCCGCGTCCATGTACCCCGGGACGTCCACCAAACGCGCCACGGCCGCGCTGAGGCTCAAGCCCAGCACGAGCAGAAGAACGCGGTCCCGTAGCCTCATGGGCCGAGCTCATACAAAACGTAACCGTCCCCAAATTCCGAACGTGGCCGAAGGGAACCCAGTAGGGCGTCCAGCGCGGTCCAGTCTTCCGCGGCGTACGCCGAACGAGATTCCCTCCGAACGAATTCCTCTCCCGCCCGATGAAGGAGCACGTGGGTGAACCCCTGGCCGCGCCAGTGCAACAGGATTTCCCGGGGGCTCCCGTGGGCATGCCGGTCGAGAATCCAACGGTCGAGCCACGGATCCGCGACGCATCCGGGGAGACAATCCAGCCCTCGCGCCTCCCACAAGAGAAGGACTCTCACGGACGGGCCGAGTTCCCGGACGGCCGCCATCGCGGGTGCGTAGGCTCCGAGACGGCGCGCCCGGTATGACTCCGGCGATTCGATTCCCAAAACGGCCGACGCGGGGCCGGACCAGACGAATCCCTGGATCCCGAACGCGACGGACAGACCCAGGGGAAGGAGGACGAGCGCGGAGGCGATGCGAGACAAACGCACCGACCCGATCGATACCGCCGCCAGACCCGTATAACCCACGCCCGCCAGGATCGCCCATGCCGGAAACATCCACATGTGAAGGCGCGACTGGCTCGCGAGCGGGGACCACAACCCGGCCAGGGACCATGCCAGCCATCCCAAGACGACGAAGACCGCAGGAATCCGGAGCGATGTGCGGATCTTCGAAGACACGAGCAGGATCGCGGGGGTCAGCCCAAGAAGCAGCGGCCCGATGCTCGCCGCGTAGCCTGGAGCTCCTTCCACACCCAGATGGGTGGCGAGCAATGGAGCGGCCCATCGCAGGCCAAACGCGAAGGGCTCTCCAGCGCTCCGGTACAGGGCCTGTCGAAGGGGATCGAGGTACGGGCTGGTCCCCAAGAATGGGTATAACGGCGCTCCTGTCGAGAGAAGATTCTTGGCCAACCATGGAAGCGAGACCGCAGCCGCGGTGAGAGCGAAGCGCCCTGCAGAGCGCCATCGGGACCGACCCTCTCCCACGAATGCGATCGCGGCCAGGCCGGCGCCGATCGCAGCGGCGGCGCTGAGCTTGGCACCAAATGCGAAACCGGCGGCGAGCCCGGCGGCTCTCGCGCGTGACCCCGCGTCCGATCGCCCAGTTGAGGACAGAAGGGCGAGCAGCGCCAGCCCGTGAAGCGCAGCGAACCAATCTGCGTAAGCCCATCCCAGCGAGGACGCAAGACTCTCGCCCGCCAGCAGCGCAGCGATCGAGACCACCCCGGCCTCTTCCGAGTAGGTTCTGGCGAACCCCCAAACTCCAATCAGTGTAAGCACTCCAGCGGCCCATCCGAGGGCGGGAGCCGATAGCGTCCCGCCAAGGGCCCACGCCCATCCGTACAGCATGCTCGCCCCAAGAGGCATCCCCCAAAAAGGATTCTCGGGCGTGAAAACAATCCGACCCGCGTCAAGGAATTGGCGCGGCAGGGCCAGGTGATAGACGAGGGCGTCGAATTGCACCGGCGGCGCAAGGGCGCCCACGAGATCGATCGTGATCCACACGGCAGAGAGTCCAAGGACAACCCGACTGAGAGTCCGAGCCGGCCGGGGCGCGGCCAAACCCGACTTCAGGCCAACGAACCACGCCCGTATACCGGACCGAAAGGCCAATGCCAAGACGCCTGTGAGAATCGCGAAGGCCGCGCTTCGGAACAGGCCGATCGCGCCCATCCCGAGGGCCAAGAGGGACAAGAATCCAAGCCCGAGTGAGGCCTGGACTGCGGCTGCCACCAATGTGTCCGAGTGCGGTCGGGCCGATACGCGCCGGCCGATCCCCCCTGCCACGGTGACCAGAACTACGGCCACACCCAAGGCCCAGAGGGCACGGACCAGGGACTCCGCGGTCTCGGGCGCTATCGGCTTGTGCAGGATTCCATACGCGGCCACGGAAAGAGCGAGGAAACTAAGGGCGGCCACCGGCCCACGCCAACGGACGGGCTTGTTCTTAGACATCGGGCAGGCCCGCGTCCGGGAGTCGGAAATGGGTGATCTCGAGGTCCCCTAGCGTGAGAGACGACACGCTCTCAAAGTTTCGCTGGAGCCAGTCGAGCGCAGGCGGTATCGCGAATCCGAGCTCAGCGTAATCGTCCCTTTCCTGCCGAAACTGGATGAACCAGACGCCTGCCTGACCACGCGTGGCGGCGGCGGCATCGGAATCGGCAATCCACCCCAAAACCATCTGGGTGGAAAGAGCGAGCGTGTCACTGTCGGAACCAGGCGGGTCGGCAAGGTAGTGGTGGGGCAGGTCTGGAGCGTAGTACACGGCCGGCAGGGCGCTCAGCTTGTTGCTATGCAGAATGACCTCGTCCGATGCCAGATGAGTCTGCAAGTATTGATCCAGCTCCTCGAACGGTGCGTGAGGAAAACCACGGTAGGAGTAGAAACCGACCAGTCCAAGCACACAGCATGCGGCCAGTCCTGCCGCGACGGTGGATCTCTGAATCAGGGGGATCTGCCGTCGCGTCACCCACCAACCCAACACCAGCGCCAAGGCGGCCGCCGATGGAAGCAGGGCCCGATCGAGGTAAACCGGTTGAACCCATGACGCGGCGAACAAGAACGCCACGGGTGCCGTGGCTAACCACCCGTACTCCCGGGCGGCCAACCTTCCGGCTCCGGCCTCTCTTGGACGAAGGAGGTGCCAAGCCAGCACCCCAAACGACAATAAGGCGACGAAGAGCACCACCGCGATCCCCCAGTTCGGCCATGCCGGGACCGGCCGGTCTGCCACGAACGTCATCAGGGTTCGAAGGACTTCGGCGCCGCCCGGCCTGCCGATCCAATATGCCCAACTCAGCCTTGCCACTTGAGAGGGCAGGTAGATGAGCCAAGGCAGGTACAGCGCCGTGGCCAGTAGTCCCGCCCACACCGTCCGCACCCCCAGTCGCCAACGCTTCTCAAGCCAGGGGATCAAGGCGAGCGGGAGAAGGTAGAAGGCGGCTAAGGTGTGGGCATACTGGGCCGCCGCGGCCAGAACGCCAAACGCAATCCAGGCCCAAGCCCCTGCCCCCAAACGTGCCTCCCAGAATGCCCACGTCGCCGCCAGAAGAAGCGCGGTCAGGAGGACGTACATCCGCACTTCCTGGGCGTAGTGCACTTGAAACGGGGAGATTGCCAGCCATAAGCCCGCCCCCATTCCCGCGCTCACACCGAGACTGCGCCGCGCCAAACCGTATCCAAGCGCCACGACAATCAGGCCGAGAACGAGGGACAGGGAGCGAACTGAAAGGACGCCGCTCCCAAAGACCCGTTGCCATACACCAAGCAGGGCATAGTAAAGAAGCGGATGAACATCCGCGGCCACAGCCCCCTGAGTCTGGAGGGTGCCCTGCACCATCGCCGGCACCCCCTTCGCCGAGAAGAGAACTGCGAAGGCCTCGTCATACCAAAGTGGCCGGCCCACCAGGCCGGGCAATCGGGTGATCAGCGCCAGGCCGATCACCAAGCCCCCCACCCGAAACATTCGGCCATTCAGCTCGTGCAGCCAGATGTTCATTCTGTTTCGTTGGGCCCTTGCGTCCAACGGGGAGTTACCTCGGCCCGTAGGGCGTGACCATGCTTTCGGGGCGAAGCGGCCACGCGCGAATCACCCACCAGCGCACCCACCACAGACCGAAAAGCGTCACAATCGGAAGGGGCAAGTACATGGCCGCGCTCTCTTCATTTCCCGAGACGGTTTGCAAGAACAGGGCCCAAAGACCGACCGTCAGGGTGCTGATCATGCCCACGATGGCCACGTTCCCCAAGCGTCCCCACCGCTCGTCGAACACCCGAAAGATCAGGCATAGGGCCGGCAACAGGACCACATAGTTGGTCGTCGCCGTGCGAAAGGCAATCAGATTCGTCACCACGAGTGTCATGGCGGCGGTCCATTGGAACCGGGCGTCGTCGGGGCCCGACGCGCGGAGCCACTCCGAGAGAAGATAGGCGGCCGCGAGAGCCGTTACGGCCCATGTCAGCGTCCCTCCCCCCGCCGCGAGGCTCGAGAAAAGGATGGACACCGGCGAACCGATCGCGGTATACCGCGGGTACTCAACGAGCTGTCGGGCCCATAGGACAGGCCAATCAGGTACCAAGAGCGTGGCTCCACCGTACAGGAGGGCCAACGCCCCCACGAGGGAACCCCCTGCGACCCAACGCCGAGAAAGGACCGCCCACAGGAGAACGTACGCGATCAGGAGGAACGGCATCTGAGGTTTCACCGAAGAGAGCGCCAGCAGGATGCCTCCCAACAGGTCCTGCCTCCGCTGCAAAGCGACCAAGCTCGAGGCGATCAGGACCGCGTCGATCACGGCGAATTGCCCGAGGACGATGGCTCTTGCACCGTGATACCAGACCACAGCGAACAGCATGAGGACGGCCAGCATCCACGGTCGGACGCGCCAACGAGCGTGCATAACCCCGAGGATCGCCAGCAGGGGCAGACACAACTCGAGGATCGTCATCCACAATGCGCGCGCCAGGTCGTACGGCAGCAGCCCAAAAGGCCCAAAGAACACCATCGACGGCAGCGGATAGGCGAAGTGCGCAATATCCTCCCCTTGCTCCGGGCGGGCGGTCCGGCCATAAATCAATTCTTGGGACGAGCGGCTTACGCGGGGATCATAGGGGTTGACCCCTTCCACCAACCACCATCGGGCCGCGTTCCAGCGCGCAAGAAAATCGTTTCCGCCTGGAGACCTCTGTGCGAATTGGTAGTTGGCGGCAGTCAACCCGGCCGCGAGAGCCACGAGCAATGCAAGAAGGACAACGCGGGATCCGCCGGGCGAGCTCATGAAGGCAGAGGCTCCGCGGTTCGGCCACCGTCGCCTGGAAGTCTCCCTGCCCTCCACCCAGTCCCGCCTGGATGGGTCACGGGGTGTCGGGCGAGATCAGGACCACCGCCAGCTCGTCTTGGTAGGCCGGTTCCCACCCCGCCTCGTTGAGGGCGCGGGCGAGAGGCGCATTCGGTTCCAGCAACGCGACTCGGATTCCCCAACGGGCCAGAATCTCCGGCCAACCAGGGTCGGCGCGCCATGCCTGAAGGTATTCCTGGAGGATTTCATCTCCAAAGAGGTCAGTTCGACCGTCGACAAAGCTCAGGTAGTGAGGGTACAGCCGCCATACGACATAGCCCCCCCAGTTGTACGTGTTGAACAACGGTCCGCCCGGGCGCTCCGAGAGCAGGAAGGCCGATGCGTCCACCGGGACAATCTTGCGTAGAGCCTGGCGATTGAATTCTTCGGATAGGGGGAGGATCGCCTTCACAGCCACTCCCAGGAACACGAGCACCAGGAGGCCGATATTCACGATTCGCGCTAGGGGCGCAGAGAGCTGCCGCCCTCGCGCTCGCTGGAGGCGCAATTTCGCCAGCAGGGCGTGCCCGTGGATCGCCAGGACGGGCGCCGAGATCACCGCGAACAAGGCGATGTTCCGCCCGGCTAGAAACGCGAGTCCCCCAAACACAACGATCCAAAGGATCTCGTACGACCGAGCTCGGCGCGGCGAGATGGTCATCACCACAAAGGTGACCATCCACAACGCCAGGAAGGGCAACACTTCCGGATGATGGAAATTCGGAGACTGCCACTCTTGGATGTACTCCTGCAGGACTCCGATTGAAACCGTGCGAATCGGATAAAGGATCAGCTCGGGCCCGAGAGGGTTCAGCGAGATGGCCACAAAGCAGCCCAGGATCGCTCCTCCCCACGCCAAGAGGATCGCTCGCACCTCCACAGGGTCCGGCTTTACGCGGCGCGAGGACAGAACCGGGAGGACCAGGTCGATGAGTTCCCCGGCGAAGGCGAGGATCAGGAGAAGCAAGCCCGCCGCGAAACCCCCATGCAGATTCCCCCACACGGCCATGACCGGAATGCACCAATAGAGGTCTTGGCGCCTCCCGGCCAGCGCTCGACCGCACAGCCAGGCGACCGCCGCGGTCAAGAGCAGAGTGAAGATATGGGGCCGGGCCGCCCAGTACACCGCCGATGCCGTCGCCGCCAACAGGATCACAAACCCGCGCAACAACGGCGGTCCTTTCGCGGAGAACCAGACGACTACGAAGGTCACGAGCACCAGGCCGGCCGTCGCCAAATTGAGTCCTGCCAGGCCCCCGGCGGCGAAGACGCGGTCGAGGAAGACTTCCGCAAGCCAGCCGGGATAGTGCCATTCGGCTCCACTCCGCGTCAGGGAGAAACGATCGATCAACAGGACACGCTGTTCCTGCGCGATCGTTTGGCCCGCCCGCAGATGCCACCACGTGTCGGTGTCCACGGACACGCGCAAGGCCATCGCGAACACGGCCGCCCACACGGTCGTCCGCACCATGCGGTCGAAGGTCATGCGATAGACCCAGGCCCCGATCGGTCGTCCATTGCCTGCGCCCTCCCCACCCCGACGGACAATCTTCTCATGGACTGGCGTCCAACAGTCCGAGTTCGGCCGGAGTGATGGACCGAGACAAGCCGTAGAAAACAAGATAGTCCCCGATGCGCTCTTCGTGCCAGGCAATCCCCTGTCGCTGGAAACCTGAGCGCAGGAAGGTCTCGAGAGCCTCATTCCCTGCCGCGACGTAGGCGACCCGGCGACTTCGGCCGACCTCCTCCCCATAAGGCGGGTATCGATGGTCACGGTCCGTGTAGCGGAGGTCGGCATGGTAAGGGAGCGCCGGGACCAAGATCACGACCTCGTGGCTCACGAACGCGATTGGGTAGCTCACCCAATACGTCGAGTAACCCCGCGTCTCGTCGTGGTCCCGAAGGAACGAGATTAGGGCCTCATCCCACGTGTGATCGAGTTGCGTGCTCACATCGAACTGGGTGGTGATTCCCGGCGGTTGCATCCCGGCAGCGGACAGCGTGCCCAGGATCTGGAAGCCGAGGACTCCTGCCAGGATCGATGGCGCGAGCCAGCGCCGTCCAGCGCGATGGATACGATCGAGTAGGTCCGCGGCCAGCAGAGCGAGCGGCACCGCCAAGGGAAGGAAGTATCTTCCCGAAGGATCCGCGCCGAATGGGGTGAGGAGAAACCCGAGAATGACAGCGGCCGCCACGCCGAGGAGCAGCCGCCTTCCCCAGTCCGGGAGTCCGCGATCTCGCCTCGGGGCAAGGGCGTGGTAGACGACGGCCGACCAGAAGGCCAGGACGACCGGGATCAAGATCGGAATGAGGGGCTGAACACTCCAAGGAGGCCGAAAGCCGAAGATAACACTCGGGCCGAACAGGACGAGGTTGGAGAGATGGGAGACGAAGGCATCCGCAGGCGTGATCGGAGTGGCCCCGGCGATGGCAGATCCGAGGAGCTCTCGAATCTGCTGGATCAGGCCCCCGCGCAGCGCCGGCCCCCACCAAAGGAACGCGCCAAGCGCCGCGCCCAAGCCCACCGCTGCGATCGCCGTCCGACGGCGAGTGGATGCCCCCGCCCGATGCCAAGCGACACCGATCGCAAAGGCGACGGGGAGAGTGACGACGAGGGTCAGCGGAAAGACCCAAAGCCCGAGTCCCCCGAGTAGTCCTGCGAGGAATCCGACCCTTACCTCCGGGACCCGTCCCCATGCGCGCACTGCGAGAAGGAGGAGCAGGTTGCCGAGGAGGAGCGCCTCTCCATAGCCCCCCAGGCTCACTGTGGAATACAGCGTAATCAGAACGGTTGGGAAGGCCATGAGCAGGCCGGCAAAGACCGCCGGCCACCCGGGTCGGATGAGCTTTTGGGCTAATGCCACGCTGGTCGCGACCGTGCCGGCGTACAGGGCCACCTGGACCATTCGGATCGCGAGGACGGACTCTCCGAAGAGGCGGAAGGCTCCAGCGACGAGATAGGCGTCCAGGCTACCCAGGTAAGCCTGGCCATAAAAGAACAGTGGACGGGCTCCCGAGAGGATGTGGCGAGCCATGAGCCCGACCACCGCCTCGTCCGCATTGAATGGGAAGGCGTCGCGCGACAGCAGGTAGGCTTTCCAGCCCGCGGAGGCGACCGCCGCCAGCAGCATGATCGCCGCCCCGCGTGACCACCAGAGGCTGGCCGCGCTGGACTGGGTCTGTATAATCCCCGCGTGCGAATTTCGCGAGCGGCGTGGGGAGCGGGGGCGATTTTCCTCCTGGCGATCCTCGCGCGGGCCCTTCCCGGCCCGCGGACGATCGATGACGCGTTCATCACCTTTCGCTATGCGAGGCATTGGGTCGAAGGCGCCGGGCTCGTGTACAACCCCGGCGAAGCCGTCCTGGGAACCACCACACCTTTGTATACGCTGCTGATGGCGGCTCTGGCCCGACTGGCCGGAGGGAAATCAGCGGACCTTCCCGCCCTCGCCTGGGCCGTGAACGCGATCGCCGACGGGGTCACGTGCGTCTTGCTGCTCGGGTTGGCGCGCAGGCTGGGGGCAGCGTTCGCCGGTGTGGCCACGGCGATCGTGTGGGCGGTGGCCCCCATGGCGGTGACTTTCTCCATCGGGGGCATGGAGACTAGCGTCTTCATCGCCCTCATGACGGCGACATTCTACCTACATTCGATGGACCGGCCAGTCGGCGCCGCTTTGGCGGCGAGCCTATCCGTCCTCACACGCCCGGACGCCCTCCTCTTTGTCTTGCCTTTGGCCGCGGAGCGCGCCCGTCGCGCCGGAATTTTGGGGCCTGTCAATGGAGGAAAGCGGATTGGGTGGGCCGAGGCAGCGGCCCTTCTCTCGCCGCTTCTCCTGTGGACCGCTTATGCCATCCCAGCGTTCGGAAGCCCAATCCCTCACTCCATAACCGCCAAAGTAGCCGCGTACCACCTCCCCCCCGAGGCAGGCCTGGTGCGCCTGATCCAGCACTACGCGACACCCTTCTTCGAACAGCTCACTCTCGGGACAGGCCCCGCCGCCCTTCTGGGTTTGTGGGGACTGCACTCGGCGCTGTTCGGGCTGGGGGCCCTTGCCGCCATCCGCCACCGCCCGAGCTCGTGGGCGATCTTCCTTTATCCTTGGCTCTACCTTGCCATCTTCGCCACGGCCAACCCCCTCATCTTCCGATGGTATCTCGCGCCTCCCTTGCCCGTGTACTTCCTCGGGATCTTCGCCGGCGTGCAGAGGGTTTCCCGCGACTTACGATTTCGGCCTTTGCCCTACCTGTTCGCGGCGGCTGCCGTCGGGTCCTCGTTGCGAGCTTGGACGGCGCATCCGGATCACGGACCGGACCGTCCGGCACCGGCGATGGCCTTCATCCAGCTCGAGCTCTTGCATCGGGACGTGGCCGAGTGGTTGCGACCCCGCATGCGGCCCGGAGAGATTCTGGCCGCCGGGGATATCGGCGCCCTCGGCTATTACTCGGATGCCCGCATCCTCGACACGATCGGCCTGATTTCGCCGGCGTCCATCCCGTACTATCCGCTGCCGCCTGATCTCTACGTAATCAACTATGCGATTCCGCCGGACTTGATTCGTGACCTTCAGCCGGACTACTTAGTCCTCCTGGAGGTCTACGGGCGAAATGGACTCCTGGTGCAGGATTGGTTCGCACAGGAGTATCATCTGCTCCGGATCGTCCCGACCGACCTTTACGAGTCGGACGGCTTGCTGATCTACCAGCGGACCTCCCCTTAGACTACACGCTCGTGGGAACAAGAACGCCGCCGGACCCAGGGCCCGGCGGCGTGATGTCCATTGTGACCTTGCGATTCAGCTCCGCAAGTAGTCCCACAGTTTGCGCTGGTTGCTCGGCTGCCGCAGGCGGCTGAGCGCCTGGGCTTCGATTTGGCGGACCCGTTCCCGGGTCACGCCCATTTTCCGCCCGACCTCTTCGAGGGTGTAGCTCTGACCGTCGAGGAGGCCGTAGCGAAGCTGGAGGATGCGCACTTCACGAGGCGGCAAGTCATCCAACACCTCGTGAAGCTGTTCGCGCAGAAGGTTTTGCGTCACCAGCTCCGTCGGGGCGGGCGACTCCTCATCTTCAATGAAATCTCCCAGGACCGAGTCCTCTTCCTCATCCGTTGGGGTCTCCAGGGACAAGGGCCGACGGGCGGCCTGGATCATCCCCTCGACCTTCTTGGGGGTCACATCCAAAGCTTCGGCGAGCTCTTCCGAAGTCGGTTCTCGGCCGAAGCGCTGCGTGAGCTGGTGGGAAACGCGCAGCAGCTTGTTGATCTGATCCCCCATATGGACAGGGACGCGGATCGTCCGGCCTTGATCGGCAATGGCCCGAGTGACCGCCTGGCGGATCCACCAGGTCGCATAGGTCGAAAACTTGTGTCCCCGGCGATAGTCGAACTTCTTCGCGGCACGGATCAGGCCGATGTTGCCCTCCTGGATCAGATCCAGGAATGGGACGCCGCGACCCATATACTTCTTGGCCACACTGATCACCAGACGAGAGTTCGCCGTGATCAGGTGCTCCCGTGCAGCCCATCCGTCTTCCACAAGCCGTTGCAAGTCGCTCCGGTCCCGGGCCAGGACTGGTCCTCGGGCCAGGCGCTCCCGCGTTCGTCGGCCGCGCTCGATCCGCTTGGCGAGAGAAACCTCTTCTTCGGCGGTCAAGAGCGGGACGCGGCCAACCTCTTTCAGGTACAGTCCGACGGTGTCATCCGCATCCACGTTCGAAAGATAGGCGTCTTCCTCCGCATCGTCCCTGCCGAGATCCTCGTCAAGCAGGTCATCGGTCGAGCTGTCGTCGGAATCTGGCGCCTCGTCGACGAACTTGACCTTGGCGGCCAGTAGCGCTTGGAAGGTCTCCTCGAGTTGATCGAGGTCCCTTTCCGCCTCTGGAAAGTAGGTCAGGATGTCGTCCAGCGTGACGAAGCCACGCTCTTTGCCCAGCTCGATAAGCTGGTCAACTGGAGAGTGCTCTTCTTCTCCAGACCCGGCTTCTTCAGGCACGACCTCCTCGCCCAGCCGAAGGTCGAGCTCACCGGGATCGATCACGATACGCCTTGCTTTAAGGCGCGAAGGGTTCCTACGCTTTTTGGCCATGTCTCCATCCAGCATACAAGGAATGGGGGTATGACTTCAACGTTACCCCCTGTTTTCGTCGCTTGTTCCAGATTTCACACATTATATAACGAAAATCACCTCTCATTCACTCCCCAGAAACCCGTGAAAATGGCCCAACATGCCCACTTGACGCCACTGCTAGGGGGTACTTGTCGGGCCCGGGGTGGTCGCCTCCGGTGTGCTTGTTTCGGTGACCTGGGCGGTTGGGACCTCGGTGGAGGTCGCAGTTATGGTAGGTGTGGGGGTCGGAATGAGCTCGATCAACAGGCCAAGGGCCTCTTCCAACCCAGATTTGGTGAATACCAGCACCCCCGACCGCCCCGCAAATCTTACATACTGAGAACTCCCCGTCGGCGTGTTACCTCCCACTTCCAGGACGAGTTCTGTACCGCCGACGAGAGTCACGCTCACCCTATACGACGGGTTGACCAGCCCGAATGGTTCCAGGTCTGGCTGCTCGCCAAGATCCGACCTTGGAACTGGAGCCTGGAGCCACGTGGCGGCCCGCTCGGTGCGGCTCACGTCTTGGACGGCGTCGGCCGGTTCGGTCACCTTCCAACCCACCTCCGGCTCTCGTTGGGCAGCGACCCGCCGCCCGGAGACAAGGTCCTCGACGAGGATCGAGCGAATCTGGTCTGGTGCCACTTGCCAAAGGGGAGCCGGCGTTGCGGTCGGCTCGCCGTCGGCAAGGGGCTGACCTTGAGAGGACCACAAGAGATAAATCCCCAACAAGCCGATGAACGCCCCTAGGACGATCCAGGTGGTGCGGCGAATCACGTCTCGTCGCCTCCCCTACGCTCGCCGGCGCCGTTCCCAGGCCATGCGCACACCCAGGATCAAGACAATGCCGGGGATGGCGAAGACGGTGAGCACGAGGATCAACCGCTGGGCTAGTCCGGTGGGCGGGACGACGATCCGTTGCGTCGAGTCGCGGGGCGTGAGATTGATCAAGCTATCCTGGCCCGCCGCCCAGTCGATGCTGTTAACGACGATGTCGGAGTTGCCACGATCCAGCAAGAATCCATTTGTGGCGAAGTCGGAGTCGCCAAAGACAACCAGCCTTGCGCCTGTGGCGGCGTCTTCCCCTGCGGCAGCGAGCGTCAGCGGTCCCGGCTGATCCACACCTTCGTCAAAACGAAATTGAGTATCCCCGGCTAACGTCGCAGGATCGACCTCTCCCCAGGATTGATCGCTCGTCTCCACCAGAGGCTGAATCCTGCGCGAGAGTTCCCCTGTCTCTCCGAGGGTCAGGCTTCTGGCCACCGGGTAGTAGGTCACAATTCCCTGGAGCTTGTCGGTGATCGAGTGCGGGGCATATCGGGAAGCAATTCCGTAGAAGGTTTGGTTGGAACCCAGATCCACCACGACGTCAGGGCTGAGATTGATGTGCCACGATTCCGCAAGGTATTGGCCGAGGGGATCGACGGTGTCGCCCAGGTCGATTTCCACGATGGGCTGCGCGAGCACGACCAGCCCTCCACCCTGATTCGAAAATGCCTGCAGGGTCTCAATCTCATCGGCCGCCAGGGGCTGTCGCGCGCCGGCGATGACGATGGCCAAGGCCCCGTCGGGCACAACGTGGTCCGCCAGCAAATTGAGAGACCCCACCTCATAGCTCTTGGCGACCAGAGCATCTCGCAATCGACTGAATCCCGCGTCCTCGGTGCCTTCCAGATCCGGCTCTCCGTGACCGGTGAGGAAGTACACCGCGCGCTCGCCGGGATTGGCCAGGCGGACCAGGGCCGACGTGATTTCCTGTTCGTCCGGGATCGTGACCACTTCCGTCCGGTCCCCGAGGATGACGACGATCGAGCCGTCCCGGGTCACCCCATACCGTTGCGCCGACAGCGGATCCTCATTCGGATCTACAAAATCGTAGGACAACTTCCCCCCGCTTCGCGCTACGTACTCGTCGAGGAGGGGCCGCAGGCCATCCCGCGAGGCCACCAGGTCGGGGGTGTAAAAGCCCTTGAGTTGTGCTGGTCCCGGCAGCTCGGCCAGCACCAGGAGAGACTCGGGCGAGAGAGAAAACTGCTGGTCTTCCGTCAGGTCCAGGCGAGCTGTGCTCCGAGCCGCGGCCACATTCAACAGGAGCAAGATCCCGCCGACACTCACGCTGAGGAGCAAGGCATTGCTGCCGTATCGCGCCTGACGCGTGCGCCACGTCCGCCGAACTCGTTCGGGGTCCAGGAGAACCCCGGCCGCCCCGCCCACCGCGGCGACGGCCAACGCGATTCGCAAGACGACATCAAATTCGGCGCGGTAGAAATACCAGACCGCGGCCGCGACCAGTCCGCCCAGCCCCACCCAGTACGCAGGAGACGCGTAACGGCGAAGATCTCGGTTCATCGCCAGCGCCGGGCCTGGATGACCTGGGTGCTCAGGAACAGGCAAAAAACGGTCAGGCTGAGGTAATACGCGACATCGGATACCTGGATAACCCCTTGATAGAAGGTCTGGTAGTGCTGGAAGAAGCCCACCTGCCTCGCCCACTCGCTGGTGGCACTCGCGTTCCCCAGGATCACCAAGCAAAGCAGGACCACAGCCGTCACCGGAGCGGCCGCCCAAGGATTGGAGAACAGGGTCGACACGAGGGTCCCGATTGCCAGCATCGCCGCGACCAGAAGGACGAGGCCGGCGTAGGCGGCCACCAGAACCCCCTGGTCGATCCCCGGTTGGGTCATTCGATGCAGGATCAACGGATAGACCCAGGTCACCGACAGCAGGAGGAGGAGAAACCCGAATGACCCCAGCCACTTCCCGAGGATGAGTTCCCAATCCCGGACCGGGGCGGTCAGCAGGAGCTCGAGGGTCCCCATCCGTTGCTCATCGGCGATCAATCGCATCGTGACGAACGGCGTGATGGCGAGTAGCAGAATCCAAACCATCCAGCCGATCACCACGCGTCCGTCCGGCTCGATTTGCCCGAACGCAATGCCGGCGCTCAGGCTGAGATAGAAGACCAGGCCCAGCACCAGAAAGAAGAAGAACGAAAGGACATAGGCCAGCGGGGAGATGAAGTAGTGCGTGAACTCGCGCCGGGCAAGGATCCAGACGTTACGCATCGACCGACCCCGCGACCGGAGGGGCCTGCTCCTCCTGCGTGAGCTGCAGGAAGACCTCTTCCAGACTGATCCCGATCGTCCTCAATTCGAGCAGATCCAGGCCCGCCTCCACCACCGCGCGCGCAACCCGGGGGCGGATGTCGACCCCCGGCGCGCTGGAGACTTCGACTTCGCCGTCATGCGCCCCCGGTCGCACTTCGCGCACACCAGGGAGCGCCCTCAGCAGCCCGCTCAATTCGGCCGATCCGGCAGCCGCTCGAACGCTCAGGCGCTCCGCGCCTGCGAGCTGCGCTTGGAGATTCTCCGGCGTATCTTCGGCCACAATCGATCCTCGATTGATGATCAGAACCCGATTACAAACCTGCTGGGCCTCGGACAAGATGTGGGTCGAGAGCAAGACCGTTCGCTCCTTGCCAAGTTCCTGGATCAGCCGACGCACCTCGATGATTTGGGCCGGGTCGAGGCCGATGGTGGGTTCATCCAGGATTAGGACCTCTGGGCGGTGCAGCAGAGCCTGGGCCAGGCCCACCCGTTGGCGCAATCCCTTGGAGAGATTGCCGATAAAGCTGTCGGCCCGCGAGCCGAGATCGACATCCTCGATGGCCTCCCCCACACGTTGTTCCAACTCATCCACGTGGCGCAAGGACCCCATGAAGGCAAGGTACTCTCGGACGGACATCTCCGGGTACAAGGGCACAGTCTCCGGAAGGTAGCCGACCCGGCGTCGGACTTCCAGCGATTGCTCCAAAACGTCGAAGCCCGCGACGCGCGCCGATCCGCTCGACGGGGGCATGTACCCGGTGAGGATTCGCATGGTCGTGGTCTTCCCCGCCCCGTTCGGCCCGAGGAAACCGACGATCTCGCCACGCTGCGCGTGAAACGTCAGGCCGCGAATCGCGGGATGTTTGCCATAGAACTTGGTCAGCCCTTTGGCTTCGATCATCGAGCTGAATTTCCCTCGGCGAAGAAAGAGCACACGACCCCGCGCGGGGCGGACATGTGCTCGCGAGGACCGGCCTTCGCTTCGGACCGACCCGATTTTCACTATACAGAAGCCGATCCGGGGGTGTCAAGCGTAGCGAAGGGCTCTCATCGAATGTTCATGTTCGCACCCGCCTGCTTGACTCGATAAGTTACCAATGGTAGTATCGCCGGATTCCAATCCCCGATCCCCCACGTCAAGGAGACATGACCTATGCAGGGCCTGAACCCCTTCGAGCAGACGGCGATTCTCGGCGTCTTGGGCATTTCGATTCTCGGCTTGCTGTACGCGGTTTTACTGCGTTCCCAGATCCTCCGTGAAGATCGTGGGACCCGCAAAATGCAAGAGGTCTGGGGGGCGATCCGAGAAGGCGCGGAAGCCTATCTACGTCGACAGCTCCGATCGATCCTTCCCCTGATCGCCGTTCTGACGTTGGCGCTGTTCCTTTCTGTCTACATCGTCCCACCGACTCCGGAAGCCCTGGAACGGTTTGCCTCTCTGAGCGCGGATGAGGTCCGACTCGTGGTCGGCCTGGGGCGCGCGTTGGCCTTCGTCATGGGCGCGGGCTTCAGCCTCACCGTGGGACAGATCGGGATGCGGATGGCGGTCCAGGCCAACGTTCGGGTCGCCTCGGCCTCTCGCCGCTCTTTCGCGGATGCCCTCCGGATTGCCTATCGAGCCGGGACGATCACCGGAATGCTCACGGACGGCCTGGGTCTATTCGGCGGGACGATCATCTTCATCATTTTTGGGATCGCCGCTCCAGACGCCCTGCTCGGATTCGGTTTCGGGGGCACGCTGTTGGCGCTCTTCATGCGGGTGGGCGGAGGCATTTTCACGAAAGCCGCCGATGTTGGCGCCGACCTGGTCGGCAAGGTCGAGGCGGGGATCCCCGAGGACGACCCTCGGAACCCGGCGGTGATCGCGGATCTTGTGGGCGACAACGTCGGCGACTGCGCCGGAATGGCCGCCGACATCTTCGAATCCTACGAGGTCACGATCGTCTCGGCATTGATCCTCGGATTGGCGCTCTGGCACGTCACCGGGGATCTGAATTGGATCATCTACCCGCTGTTGGTCCGCGGGATTGGGGTCTTATCTTCCATCATCGGCACGTACGCGGTGAAAGGCGGGCCGGGAGCGGGCGGCGACGCGATGCAGGCGATCTTTCGCGGGTTCTTATCTTCGGCCGCGATTTCCGTCGTGCTCTTCGGAATCGTGGGCTTCTTCTACATGCAAGGGGTCCCCGGAGGATGGTGGCGGCCGTTCCTGGCCACAGCTGTGGGCGTCCTGCTCGCCATCGGGATCGACCGCCTGACGGAGTACTTCACCAGCACCCACAGCCCGGCCGTGCGCGAAATCCGGAAGGCGACCAACACCGGGCCGGCGACCACGATCCTCTCGGGCATTGCAGTCGGGTATGAGTCGACCGTCTGGTCCGTCTTGGTCATTGCCATGACCCTGATGAGCTCGATCTTGATTTTCGGGACCATCCCCGGCCTGGACGCGGCCCAACGGATCACCTTCACCCTCTACGGCGTCGCGTTGACCGGCATCGGTATGCTCACACTGACCGGAAACAATGTGGCGATGGACTCCTATGGCCCCATCGCCGACAACGCCAATGGAATCGGAGAGATGTCCTGGTCGGGCCTCAAAGACAAGGGGACCAAAGAGGCCCAGCGGATCATGGCCGACCTTGATGCCGTCGGCAATACCACCAAGGCGATTACGAAAGGCGTGGCCATTGGCTCGGCGGTGATCGCGGCCGTTTCGCTCTTCGGATCGTTTCTGGTCGACGTCAGCCGGGCGCAGGCGGGATTGGGGATTCCCGCGGCGGAACAGATCCAGGCCGTCGGGATCCGAGTGGATGTCCCCCAGGTCTTCGTGGGCATGCTGATCGGAGGAGCGCTTCCCTGGCTCTTTTCTTCGTTCGCCATCAATGCGGTAAGCCGAGCCGCCGGCCTGATCGTCGAAGAGAGCCGCAGACAGTTCCGCCTGGGGGTCCTGAAAGGCAAGGTGCGTCCGGACTACCGGCAGGCTGTCGCCATTTCCACCGAGGCGGCGCAGAAGGAGCTGGCGCCCTTGGCGATGCTTGGAGTCATCACCCCGATCCTGGTGGGCATGGTCCTGCGTGTGGAGGCTCTCGGCGGGTTCCTGGCTGGAATCATCCTCTCGGGACAACTGCTTGCGGTGTTCATGAACAATGCCGGAGGGGCGTGGGACAACGCCAAGAAGACGATCGAGGACGAGCCCAGCCGGCCGGCTCAAAACACAGGCAAGGGGTCTGAGCGCCACAAGGCAGGCGTCGTTGGGGACACGGTGGGTGACCCCATGAAGGACACCGCGGGGCCGGCGTTGAACCCGATGATCAAAGTGGTCAACCTTGTGTCTGTGATCATCGCCCCGATCGTGGTCCAATATCAACAGTTGGGCGTCACGGGAGTGGCGATCGTGGTCGTGCTTCTCGGCGCCCTGATTTGGGCGATTCGCCAAAGCAAACGGCCCACGGCCGAAGTCCTCATCGACGCGCGTTGATTCGTCCTGACGTTCGGACGAACAAAGCCCGCCCCGGCGGGCTTTGTTCGTCTTCGGGACCGATAGAATGAGGTGCCGCCAGCGAGAGGACCGGCATTGACTACGATCGCGGTCGCCCTGGCCACGTCTGAGGATCACTTCATGGCGGGTCATCCGGAGAGCCCGGAGAGATTCTCTGGGCTGGAGGGCATCTTGTCCGGCTTTTCCGCCGCAGAGATTCTGCGAATTCCCAGTACCGAGGCCCCTACCGAGGACGTCCGCCGCGTCCACGACGCGTCCTATCTGGATCGACTTGAAGAGTGGTGCCGTCGAGGGCCGGAGGTGATCGATCCGGCCCCCACGTACGTCACGCAAGGTTCCGGGCGCGCGGCCCGGCAGGCAGCCGGGGGAGCCCTTGCCGTTATGCAGGCAGTCATTCTCGGCCGGGCGGAGGCCGGCATGGCCCTGGTCCGACCTCCCGGACACCATGCGCTCCCAGACCGCGCCATGGGGTTCTGCCTGTTGAATACCGTGGCGATCCTCGCCCGTTCCGCCCAGGCTCGCGGATTCCGAAAGGTGATGATCGTCGATTTCGACGTCCATCATGGAAATGGGACCCAGGCGGTTTTCGAAGCCGACCCGGAGGTGCTGTTCATCTCCACGCATCAGGAGGGGATCTATCCCGGCTCCGGAAAGTGGACGGATCGGGGCAAGGGGAATATCGTCAATGTCCCCCTCCCTGCCGGAGCGGGAGATCGCGCCTTCCAGACCATCACCAAGGATCTAGTCGAACCCCTCGCTCGCCGTCACGAGCCGGATCTGGTCCTGGTGTCGGCGGGATTCGACGCCCACTGGAGGGATCCGCTGGCGAATCTACAGGTCACCCTGGATGGATATCGGTCTATGGCGCTCGCCCTGACGGGGCTCGCCCAGGAGGTGAGCCAGGGCCGGATCGTTTACGTCCTGGAGGGAGGCTACGACCCCGAAGTCGTCACGGGCGGAGTCAATGCCCTTCTATCCGCTATCACAGGGCGGACCCCGATGGCAGACCCACTGGGTGCAGCGCCTACTCGTGAACCGGATGTCGAGAATCTTATCTCGCGCATCGCCGGTTTCCACGGATTGGGGGTGCGCGAGCCATGATCCCGCCCCCCGGGGCCGGATGCGCAAACTCACCCTTCTAGGCATGCTTCCTGCACGGTCAGGGGTCCGGTCAATCGCGTCTCCACGGTCCTGCCTTGGATGAATTAGGCCCAACCTTGCGGAAACATGTACTCTGCGGCATACTTGTCATAAGACCTTAGGGCGCCGCCATGGCCGAGATCACTCTGCGCGCCTATCTCCAGGAAATCGACGACCTCGTCGAGCACGAACAACTCGACGAGGCAATCGCGCATTGCCGTCACGTGCTCCAGATCTACCCCAAACATCTCGAGACCTACCGACTCCTCGGCAAGTCGTACCTGGAGGCCAAGCGCTACGGCGACGCGGCCGACCTCTTCCAACGCGTTCTCTCCGCGATCCCCGACGACTTCGTGGCGCACATCGGCATGTCCATCGTCCGCGAAGATGAGGGCAACCTCGATGCGGCGATCTGGCACATGGAACGCGCGTTTGAGACCAACCCAGCCAACCCTGCGATCCAGCAGGAGCTCCGCCGCCTCATCGGCCGCCGCGACGGGCTAGAACCCCACAAGGTCCGCCTGACACGCGGGGCCCTGGCGCGCATGTACGCGCACGGCGAGCTCTATCCCCAAGCGATTGCCGAGCTGCGTTCAGCTCTACAGGAAGACACCGACCGCCCCGACCTTCAGACTCTTCTCGCCGAGATGTATTGGCGGACCGAACAAAGATCCGAGGCGGCGGAAGTGTGTACGCGCCTGCTTGAAAAGCTGCCGTACTGCCGGGATGCCCTGCGGATCATCGCGGCCGCCCTTCATGCGGGTGGTCAAGTCGACGATGCTGCCGTATATCACCGGCGCCTGGCTTCATTGGATCCCTACACCGCCTTCCTCGATACCGCGGTCGGCGACTCAAAGGCGGTGGAAGCCGGGGCAGTCAAGGTCGAGAAGTTTGTCTGGCACCCAGGGCAACCCCTTCCATCCGGCGAGGCGGGCCGCCCTCAATGGAACACGGCCCCGGCCGCCGCGCCCGCATCGACCGGCGGGCAAGCCATTCCGGGTTGGTTGTCGGCGCTGGATGGACCGCCCGCCCGCGTGCAAGCTCCGGCTCCGGTCGAGCCCGAACCTGCGACGGGACCGATCGTCCATCCCTTTGCGGGCGCTAAACCACCGGAGAGCGCGGAAGTTCCCGAGTGGATGCAGCAAGCCGGCTGGGGCCAAGCTTCGGGTCAGGCGGCGGACGCGCCTGTGTCATTCTCCGATGAAGAAATGGAACGTCTCGACCAAGGACAAGCCCCGTCGCCGCCGATCAGAGATGCGGAAATCCAACCGGCCGAAATTCCTGATTGGCTTCAGAAGATAGCACCTACTCCGGGAGCACAGTATCCACAGGAACCGAGCACACGCCCGAGCACATTGGGCCCCGCCGACTTGCCAGACTGGCTGGGGGAATTCGCTGGCGATCAAGCCCCTTCCCCGGGTGATGAGCGGGCGGTCCCTGTCTCCTCCTCGGCCGTCGTCGTCCCAGCTGCCAGCTCTCCGACTCCAGCAAGGGAAGAGTTGCCGGTCGGATTCTTTGACCGGGGGGATTCGGCGGAACCTTCGCCGAGTCCTTCGCCTTCGGAACAAGTCCCGAGGTGGTTGGAGTCTCCGGCCGACGGGGCCACCGAGACCATCGTGACCTGGCTCGGTCGCAAGGACCCCTCCGCCGAAGTCGCCGAAGTGGTCCGCCCGACGGCCGAACTCCCAGCCGCGCCAGCCGCGTCTCCGAATCTGCCCGAGGATGAAGTCCCCTCATGGGTAGGCCGCATGAAGTCGAGCGGCTCCTCGCAACCCGCCACAGCCTCGACGGGAGAAGGCGAGGGCTTACCCTCCTGGCTGTCCGGAGTGGCCGAAGCCGCCTCTCAGGAGGAATCGTTCACTCCTGCAGAGATGGAGTCGATCCGTCCGCCGGCTCCGGCTCTACCGGGGGCAGAATTCGAAGAGGAACGTGCCGCCGCTACTCCTAAGGGCGAGGCCCCAGATTGGCTGAAAGCCATCGCGAGCAGTGACGCTGAACCGGAGGGTCCGTCGGACGAAGGCATGCCTCCAGGTCTGAAGCCGGAAGAACCTCCGGCCCCGGATTGGATGACGGGCGTCCCTAGCGGTGAGCCTGTCTCAGGCGGCTTCGGGAAAGGCGAAGCGACTCCGGCATGGTTACGCGGGACCGATGTGCCTGAAGGTCTACCGGCGCTCGCCCCCTCGGAGGAAGGGGAACCCGAATGGCTCCGTGGAATCGCGGAGCCCGGGGCCGTACCTGCGGCACCTCCAGATTGGATGCGCGGCATTGCCGAAGCAGCTGCCGCCGCCTCGCCTGTGCCCCGCGAGCCGGTTGCCGACTTGCCCACGCCTGACCAAGAAGTCGACGCTGGCGAGGCCTTGATGGCCAGCAACGTCCCAGCGGAAGAAACCGTCATTTCCATCCGGCGAGAAATCCCTGCCGAGGAGGCGACCTTGCCTCCGGCCGATACCGCGGGGGGCGAGCCTCCGGACTGGTTGCGCGAGTTCGCATCGCCCGACGAACCGGCTGCGCCCAGTGAAGGTTTGGCGGCCGCGGACGTGCCATCCTGGCTCCGTTCTTTGGGGCAACCTGCCGCGCCATCGGAGGAGACCGACCTACCGATTGGAGTCGAGGAGCCTTCCACAGCCGAATTTCAGGGTGCCTTGGATTGGTTACAGGAAACAGCGAGCGAGGTCGCTCCGGATCCAACCCAGCGCCCCGCCTCCGCGCCGCCTGCCCCACCCCCCGTCGGTCCACCCGATCTAGGGATCACGGAGCCCGTATCCGACGACGAGGTATTCCGCTGGCTCGAGGACCTTGCTTCGAGGCAAGCGGACGAAGAGCCGTCGCAACCATTGGCGCCGGTCGAGCCTTCCCCACCTGTACCGGTCGTGCCCCCTTCCCCGGCATCGGTCCCCGCTTCGGCTCTGGAGCCGAGCCTAGGTTGGAGAGACAATCTCGAGGAGCCCGAGGATGTCCCGGCCGGCTCTCCTCGGTTGATATTGAACTCCCAAGGATCGGAATCGGCCGAGGACGAGGAATGGTTGCGCGACATGGCGGCTTCGCCCTCCGCTCCCCTTCCGACCGACCTTTGGGAGAAGCTTGAAACCGAGGAAACAATCGTCTCGCGCGGAGCTGATCTCGCGAGGCCGGAGACGTCTCCCGCTGCGACGCCGCCGGTGCCCGCACCGGCGCGGCCTGCCGCGGACGAAACGGTCCCGGGATCCCCCCGGTCGGGCCTGGCGGGCCCTCGGCGTCCACCGGAACAACCAGTCGGCCCTCCTCAGACAACCCCATTGACCGAAGGCGAGGTTGTGGAATGGCTCCGCCAGACGGCGAGCGGAGCAAAACCGGCCGCCGGGTCCGAGGGATCCACGGGGCTGCCAGAAACCGAGGCCATCCCGATGCAAGCCGATCAGGCAGGGGGCCTGGCCGTTCAACTCGTCCAGGCAGGGCGCGCCGCTCTCTCCTCCGGCGACATTCCCGCTGCTCTTCAGGCGTATGCGCCCGTGATTGAGCGAGGGCTCCTCTTGAATTCCGTAATTGAGGACCTCCGGAAGGCCGTGGAGCTACGGCCTGAGGCGACGGCGATCTGGCAAGCGCTCGGAGATGCCTATAAGAAAGCCCATATGCTGCCCGAAGCGATTAAGGCCTTCAGCCGGGCCATGAAGGAAGAGGATGGATTGGAAGTCGCGCGCCAGGCTCTTGCCCAAGGCGATTTTGCGCTCGCGGTCGTGCAGTACGGCGGATTGATCAAGAAGAAGCGGAACCTGGAGTCGGTGATCGGAGACTTGCGCGGGGCATTGGATGATGAGCCGCGCCGGCCGCCATTGTGGCAAGCCCTGGGAGACGCCTATATGAAAGCGAATCGACTCCCGGAGGCCATCGATGCCTACCGCCGAGGCATGGAATCGGTATGAAGGGATCGCGGGGATCCCGGCGTCGTTCGTGAACTCGGGGAAATCCCGAGTTCTTTTATGGAGGGCAAGTTGGAGCGAACGCTGGTCTTGATTAAGCCGGATGGAGTTCAGCGAGGCCTGATCGGAAACATTCTCGGCCGGTTGGAGCAGCGGGGCCTACGCCTGTCGGCCGCGAAATTCGTCCGCGTGGATCGCCCGCTCGCCGAAAGACACTATGCCGTCCACCGGGGCAAGCCATTCTATGCCGGCTTGATCACATACATCACTAGCTCGCCGGTCATGGCGATGGTGTGGGAGGGCCCTCAGGCGGTGGCCGCCGTCCGCCAAACGATGGGTGCCACACGTCCCACCGAGGCCCAACCCGGCACGGTCCGCCATGACCTTGGCCTCGAAGTCGGCAGAAATCTAACCCACGCCTCTGACTCCCCGGAAACCGCCCGCGAGGAAATCCCCTTGTGGTTCGAAGATCGGGAAATCATCACGTGGACTCGAGATATCGACCGATGGATCTTCGAGTCATAAGGACGCGCCGCCCAGTCTTCTGCCCAACTTACGGCATGCGCACCAGGGTTCGGCCGTCCCGCCAAAGTTCCTCCAGCCGGTAGAACCGGCGGTGGTCGGCAGAGAAGATGTGCACGATCACGGTCCCGTAGTCAAGCAGAATCCATCCATCGGCCGCGCCGCCTTCAGGCTGACCCGGATGCACCTTGTGCGCCTTTTTCAATCTCTCCACGATTTCGTCCGCCAGGGCTTTGAGCATCCTCTCGCTGGATCCCGTCACGAGGACGAAGTAATCCGCGAAACTACAGACCCCGACGAGGTCGAGGAGCACGATGTCCTCTCCCTTCTTCTCGTCGAGTGTGTCCACCACGGTATGCGCAAGGTCAAGCCCGTCCGCAGGCGTCGGGGTCATGAAGCCCCTTTCTGGAATGCGGCTGCCGCAAGGCGGGTGTAAAGGGGGCCGGGCCGATTCAAATCACTTCGGAACGCGGCGATGGAATCGGCGGTCATCGTCTCCTCCGCCGGGCGCGGGACCTGCAAGGCTCCTTCAAGTCGATCGAGGTCGGAGGGAGGCGCCTCGCGACGGACTCGACCGAGCGTTAAGTGGGGTCGGAACGGTTTCTCCTCGGGTACCCACCCCAATGCGCGCAGACCATCCCAAAGCCGCGCGTGGAGGGCCGTCAACGCCCCTGCCGCCTCCGTTACCCCCAGCCAGATGACGCGCGGCTTCCGCACATTTGGAAACGCGCCGATGCCGCCTACCCGAATGGGAAACGATGTGGTTTGGGAGGCGACTTCGCCAAGGAGGCCACCTAGGACAGCGATTCGTTCCGGCGGAGTCTCACCGAGGAATGCCAGGGTCAAGTGGATGTTTTCGGCCGAGACCCAGCGGACGGCGCCGTCCGTGTGGCTGTCGCGGAATGATTCGAGGGTCGAAAGGATCAATCGTTTGACCGCGTCCTCGGTCTCAATCGCCAGGAAAGTTCGCACACGCTTCAAGCGGCCTGTGCCTGACCCAGGAAGGACCGCAGTGCCGCCAGGCAAGGCCCTGGCATCTCATCGTGCGGGTGGTGCCCCGCGGGCAGGACCACCAATCGCGCGTTAGGGATCCGGTCTGCAGCCAGGGCTCCTTCGCTCGGAGGCACTGTTCTGTCCTTCTCCCCAACGAGAATCAAGACGGGGACCTGGATGCGTCCCAGTTTTGAAGTCAGGTCGTAACCCAAGATGGCTCGGGCGGTTCCCACAGCCGCATCCCCCGTGGTTCGGCCCATGTCCTCGCTCAAGCGCCGCAATGTGTTCGGCCACGGTCGGAGCGCCACGGCGGGGGCTCTACGTAAGAGACGGGTGGCCATGGGCCAGACCCGTCGAGTCACCGCCGCGAAGGGTCGGGCGACGCGCAGTCCGATCCCGCCACCGGAAATCTGTCTCCCCATGATCACGGGATTGATGACGGCGACCTCGGAGGGCCGCAGCTCCCCACCCGCCGCCAGGTCAAGGGCCAGGGTCCCCCCCATCGAGTGTCCGATGAGGATGGGACTCCGGAGTCCGAGCCCGAGACAGACGTCGGCAATCACCTGAGAGAGGTTCTCCATGCTGTACCAAGCTAGGGGGAGTTTCTCCGAGTCCCCATGACCCGGTAGATCGAGGGCGAGACAGCGGAAAGAGTCCTGCAATCCGGCCATCAAGTTCGTCCACATTCGGCCTGAGCTGGCCCAGCCGTGAATCAAAACGACCGGCAGGCCGGCCGCAGGGCCGCTGGTCCGGTACGCTACGTCGACGCCCCGAATCTTCAGGACACCGTGCTCGAGGCTCATTGTCGCGGATTATACCGCAGGCACGCTCAGGAACCCTGCGGGAAGTAGGAAGAGTTGCCCTTGCCGAGGGCCCACGGCTGGCCGTAGAATCGAGGCATGTCCTCGTCATTGGACCGGAGATCCTTTCTCAAGCTTGCGGGAGCCGCCGCACTCGGCTCCGCTTTCAAGCCTGTCCCCCCGATCCTAAGCCGTGCCGGGCTTGGACTCGCGCGGACGGCGATCGATGGAATTGGTTTGTACCCGGAACCGAGTTTCCGGTCGGGGGTCCAGATTCGCCTGGACCGAGACCAATTACTGGGGCTCGAGGAGCGAGTGACTACGGACGAGGGGCCGGTCCACAATCCCACCTGGTTCCGCATCGCCGACGGATTCGTCCACTCCGGAAACCTTCAACTCGTGCGCTGGGAACCGCAGGCGCCGCAAACGCAGATTCCGGTTGGCGGTGCCCTATTTGAAATCACGGTCCCCTACACGCGGAGCTACGAGCACGCGGATCCGACCTCGGCAGCCCGATACCGCTTGTACTACGAATCCACGGCATGGGTCGAAGCCGTGGAGGTCGGGACGGACCACCGGGCGTGGTACCGGATTGTCGATGACCGGTTGCGAGTTCGCTACTACGCACGGGCAGAACATCTGCGGAGGATCTCCGATGAGGAACTCTCCCCCTTGTCCCCGGACGTGCCGGCCCAGGAGAAGTCGATCCGGGTTTGGCTCGCCCAGCAAGAGCTGACCGCTTGGGAAGGCGACCAACTGGTCCTGCGGACGCGCATCTCGAGCGGCATCCCTGACTCACGTCCACGAGACAATGGTCTTCCGACCATCACGCCCACGGGCCGGTTTTTCATCGAGCGCAAGATGCCTCGCGTCCACATGGGAGACGGTTACTTGACCTCCGCTATCGACGCCTACGAACTACCGGGGGTCCCCTGGGTGGCCTACTTCACGGCCACCGGTGTCGCCTTCCATGGGACGTATTGGCACACCGATTTCGGGCGACCCCGCAGCCATGGATGTATCAACATGCGGACCGAAGAGGCGCGCTGGCTCTACCGCTGGAGTACCCCCGAAATCCCCCCCAGTGAGACTTACCGCTTGGCACGCGGTACCGTCGTTCACGTGAGCTAAGGCTGAATCAGGAGCCCATTCCTGAATCATGCGAGCGCGGATGCCCGCGCTCGCACGATCTCTGCCGAGGTTCCCTGCACCGCCTAGGGCCGGGAACCCCCTGAGGTCCCATTTCCTCGGCCCACTTTACTGAGCAGGGTTGAAAGTTCTCCCGTTTCACCATATCCGGAGGCTCCGCGTTGAAGAACCGCACGAGCATCCCGTTCATTCCCGCCCTCCGCCAGGACGAGGATCTCCATTCCGGAGGACAACTGGCGGAGTTGTCGAAGCAGCCAGTAGTCACGATCCTTGGCCACTCGGGCATTCAATAGCGCCAGACTCGGCGAGGCGCGCTCGGCCAGCGCCATCGCCTCTTCGGCGGTCTCCGCCTCCGACACCCGATAGCCTTGTGTCTGAATCATTCGAATGAGGGACTCGCGGGCCCTGGCGTCAGGTTCGACCACCAGGACGCGGGCGGAAGGGCTCACTCCGGAGTGGAGGACGCTCTGCACCGCGGCCAAGAGAGCCCCGGTCCCCGGCGGGCGCATCACAAATCGTGCCGCCTCCATCCGTAAGCCCGCCATGGGGTCCTGCATCGACGTCAGGAAGAGAACAGGAATGGAGCGGGTCCGCATGTCCTGCTTGAGCAAGAGTGCCAGGTCGAAGGCCGTCGAACCTCGAAAAAGAACATCAATCAGGATGAGATCGGGTTTTACCTTTCGGGCTTTCGCCAGCAGGCTTTCCGAGCCTCCGGGCGCGATCACGCGATAGCCCTGGCCCTCAAGTTCATGAACCAGGACCGCCTGGACAGCTTCGCTTTCGACCGCCACCAGGAGGGTCTTGGCACCTTCCCCATCAGTCGGCAGATGACTCTGGACGGCGCGACGCAGTGACGACACATCCGCCCGCATTCCGCCTGGATCGCGAAGCGGGACCGCCAGCCGAAGAGTCGCGTAGCCCTGCTCGTCAGCCTCCGACCACAAGAGGCCCCCGAGCGCCAAGGCCGCCGAAGGGAGACCCACGGGATCGGCCCCTGCCCCCTGGGAATCCCCAACGCGCGACTCGAACGCCGAGCCATCCTTCCGACTCGCGATCGTGACCAGGGCCCAGGGTCCGCCTTCAGCCAACTTTCGTGCGACACCGAGGTCCAATGGGGAGTTTCCGGTGGAAAAGAGCTCAGCCCGAACTTTGATCTCTCCTCGATCCAGCCCCCCAATGGAATCCGTGATCAGGTCCGAAATCAAGACCGAAAGAGGCTCAATCTGACCCGCCACCATCGGCAAGTGTGCCGGATACTCGGCAATCACCGTGACGGACCTTCGCGAAACGAGGGCAGCCGTGTCTTCGACTGCCTTTTCAATCGCCGCCGAGAGTTCAAAAGCCTGGGCGTCCGGAGGATGCAAACGAATCTCCCTGAACAGGGCTGGATAGGATCGAACGGACTGCCCCGCCTCTCCTACTCTAGCCGAACTGCCCCTCCCGTCACCTTTCCGTCACCTTACAGATTTCCGAGGGCAAGCCAATGTGGTTCGGACGTTTGCCGGAACCACGGACTCGGCGGGCGGCAACACTTCGAGATGGGCCGTCCGCGGGACACCGAGACGGCTCCGGCCGACGGCGGTATAATCCCGCCGTTGCCCAGCCCCCTGGCGACCTTCCGGGGCGGCTGGTTTTTCATGGGTGGAGGAGTTGCGACCCCCGATGACCCGCCGTGGAACACGACGCGTGCTCTTTATCCTGGCCATCGCACTGGCGGCGGGTTGGATCGCACTTCGACCCTCCACCTCGATTCAGCTTTTCGGGTGGTCGACGGAGTTCCATCTGGTCCGTGGACTTGACTTACAAGGCGGCTTGCAAGTCCTCTTGGATGCGGACTTGCCTCCCGATGTTAGCCCCACCACGGAGCAAATTGAGACCGCCCGCGACATCATTGAGAAGCGGGTTAATGCGCTCGGTGTCACCGAGGCCCTGGTCCAGATTGCGGGTTCACGCCGGATCGTGGTGGAGCTGCCCGGAATCGAGAATCCGGAGCAGGCAATCCAGGCTCTGAAAGAGACGGGCCTGCTCGAGTTCGTGGACATGAGCGCGTTCTCCCCGGCCCAGGCGGCCTCATTGGAGGGCCAGCGAATCGAGACCGACTTCGGGAGCTCATTCACGAGTTCGACCTCGCCGACGCCCATCCCTACCGAGCCCGCCGGCCTCCCCGCCGCCGCCGGCGCCACCCCGTCGGCAGCGCCGGCGGGCCCCGTCTTCCACACCGTGATGACCGGAGCCGACCTGGCCGGCGTCACGGCGACTTCGGATCAAGTGGGCCAGTACGCGGTCTCTTTCACCCTGACCCCGCAGGGTACGCAAGTCTTCGCCGACTTCACGCGGACACACGTTGGCCGTCCGCTGGCGATCGTCCTGGATAAGCAGGTGATTTCGGTTCCCGTGATTCAGAGTGCCATCACGGAAGGTCAGGGCAGCATCACGGGCTCCTTCACGCGTGAAGAGGCAAACCAGCTCGCCGTCCAGCTCCGATACGGATCGCTCCCCGTCCCCCTGAAAATCGTCGAGAGCAAGAACGTCGGACCCACCCTTGGCCAAGAATCCATCACCCGGAGCAGCCTGGCCGGGGCCATCGGATTAATCGTCGTGGCCTTCTTCATGGCCGCGTATTACCGCCTGCCCGGGCTGGTCGCCGTGGTGGCCTTACTCCTGTATGCGCTCGTCGCCGTTGCTCTGTTCAAGATCATTCCCATCACCCTGACACTGCCGGGCGTGGCGGGATTCATCCTCTCGATCGGTGTGGCGGTCGATGCGAACATCCTGATCTTTGAGAGAATGCGGGAAGAGTTGCGGGCGGGCAAGGTCCTCCGCCAGGCCATCGACCTGGGTTTCTCGCGTGCCTGGCCCTCCATCCGGGACTCCAGCCTCTCGACCATCATCACATGTGTGATCCTGTACTGGTTTGGAAACACGTTCGGCGCCAGCCTCGTGAAAGGATTCGCCGTGACTCTGGCGTTGGGCGTCGGCGTGAGCCTGTTCACGGCGATCAACGTGACCCGAACTCTCTTGCACAGCGCCTTGGATAACCTGCGGATCCCCGAGCATCCCGGCTGGTTTGGAGTCTAGATCCGCGATGAACATCGTCGGCCGCCGCTACTGGTTCTTCGGGTTGTCGGCCTTGCTGATCCTCCCTGGGTTGTTGGCCCTGGCAGTTTGGGGCCTGCCGCGGGCGATCGATTTCACAGGCGGAAGCTTGCTCGAACTGCGATTCGGGCCCTCCGGTCGACCCTCTGCGTCAGCCGTCGAAGCCCTGTACGCGGAACTCAGCATCGGAGATGTCCTGGTCCAGGACGCAGGCGAGGATGAGATCCTGATCCGAAGCAAGGCCGTGGCGGATGACGTCCGCGGGCCCCTGCTGGCGGAGATCGAAGCCCGATTCGGCCCCGGCGTGAATGTGCTGCGTTTCGACTCGGTTGGCCCCACGGTCGGTGCGGAGGTTGCCCAGCGGGCGGCCGGCGCCGTCGGGTTAGCGGCCCTGGGGATGCTTACCTACATCACCTACGCATTTCGCGGCGTGCCGCACGCGTATCGTTACGGCACGGCCGCAGTGCTGGCGATGCTCCACGATGTGGCCCTCGTCGTCGGAGTGGCGGCACTTCTGGGACGCCTGGCGGGCTGGGAAGTCGACTCGCTCTTCCTCACCGCCTTGCTTACCGTCATCGGGTTCTCGGTCCACGACTCGATCGTGGTCTTCGATCGGATCCGGGAGAACCGCTCCATCTACCGGCGCTTGGACTACGAAACGTTGGTGAACCACTCCATTGTCCAAACGCTCGACCGCTCACTCAACACCCAGGTGACCGTGATGTTCACGCTTCTGGCACTACTGCTCTTCGGCGGCACGACCACGCGCCACTTTGTCACCTTCCTCCTCATCGGCGTCCTCAGCGGGACCTATTCTTCGATCTTCAACGCCGCCCCGATCCTGGTGGTATGGGAAAACCGCGAGTGGAGGAACTGGTTCCGACGGCGACCGCGGACAACCTAGCGAGTACCTCGCGCTAAACGAGAGCAGGTCCCTCAGGACTGGCGGAGTTGATCCTGTGGTCGCCCCTTCAACTACGGGTGCCGTTCGCTTGAGCTCACGACGCCCTCCGCTCAGGGTGCTTGATGCCACGACAAAGCGCGCTGAACGAGAGCTCCGGAGGAGCGAAGTTGAAGCGCGAACCAAAGACGGAAAGGTGGTGGCGTGCTTCAGGAGGGGGAATGGGGGACAGAGAGTACTTTGTTTACATCCTACGTTGTTCGGACAACACCCTGTATGCCGGGCTTACAAGCAATCTTGAGAGCCGCTTGGCCGAACACAGGCAGGGGGCCGACCCCAGGTCCTACACCTACCGTCGCCGACCCCTCGAGCTGATCTGGTCCGCGTCCTTCCATGAACACGACGAAGCCTTCGCCTTAGAACGTCAGATCAAAGGTTGGTCAAGAGCAAAGAAGATTGCCCTCATTCGAGGTGGAGTCGATTCTGTGCATGAGGTTGTTCGCCGAAAGCGCTTGGAGAGGAAGCAGTCAAATTGACGGAGCTGACCCTGGGGCCGCCCCTTCAACTACGGGCGTCGATCGCAGGCGCTCACGACGCCCTCCGCTCAGGGTGCTTGTTCTTCATAAGCCGCGCGCTGAACCCTCGATGAGCCTTCGACATCGCCAAGAGTAGGTGCCTCTAGGCACTCAGGCCAGGGCTCAGGGCAGGCTCCGCCGCCGAAGGCAGAGTTGAAGCGCGGACACGATCCGCAGCTCTAGATCACTTGAGAAGCGCGCTGAACGAGAGCCGGGCGCTCTCGCCGGCGGAGTTGAAGCGCGGACACGATCCGCAGCTCTAGATCACTTGAGAAGCGCGCTGAA